>JAUYNR010000045.1 GCA_030698225.1 Oxalobacteraceae bacterium
AATCCGTGATGTGATTTCGAAATGTCCTTCTGAATCAACGTGCTACGCCACTTATCCACTCACCCAGCAGAGGGTGTGAATATGTTATTTAACCATTTGATTTTAAAGGATATTATTTATTTCCCCTCACGGATCCAGGATCAATGCAGTGTGCGGGGCAAGGACAGCACGAATTCGGGTATCTTGACCTCGAACTGCTCACCGTCTTCGGCCACACAGAAGTATTCACCGGTCATCGAACCCTGTGGAGTGGCAAGCGTGGTGCCGCTGGTATATTCGAACTGCTCCCCCGGCGCCAGAAACGGTTGGTGACCAATCACCCCGAGGCCACGCACTTGTTCAATATGATTATTTCCATCGGTGATGACCCAATGCCGCGAAATCAGTTGCGCTGCTACCTGGCCCGTATTCTTGATGGTAATAGCATAGGCAAACACATAATTGGCGCGATCCGGCTCTGACTGCTCTGCAAGATACTGGGTATTAACTGAGACCGTGAATTCATAAGCTGCCATATTAATTCCTTGAATATAATCGGTAAGTACTTGTATAACCAGTGCAATCAGGCGGTTGCCAATAGTCCATTGCACACCAAAACAGACTGCGGCGCAAGGCGTGCCGCAATGCCAAGGAGTAAAATGGCGGGTCTTTTCTAAAATATATCGTCATGCCTACTTACCGTATCGCTCCGAGCATCCTTTCCGCCGACTTCGCCCGATTAGGTGAAGAAGTACGCAACGTCATCGCTTCCGGTGCAGACATCATTCACTTCGACGTGATGGACAATCATTACGTTCCCAATCTGACCATCGGCCCACTGGTCTGCCAGGCGATTCGCCCGCATGTGACAGCAATGATCGACGTGCACCTGATGGTTAAACCGGTGGACCGTATCGTGCCCGATTTTGCCAAAGCGGGTGCAAACATCATCACGTTTCACCCCGAGGCATCCGAACATATTGATCGCACCTTGCAACTGATCCGCGATAACGGCTGCAAGGCTGGCCTGGTATTCAATCCGGCCACGCCTTTGCATTATCTGGATCATCTGATGGACAAGATCGACATCATTTTAATCATGTCGGTCAACCCCGGCTTCGGTGGCCAATCCTTCATCCCGGAAGCGCTGCAAAAAATTGCCGACGTTCGCCGCCGCATCGATGCCTACCTGGCAGGCAACCCTGGACGTGAAATCCTGCTCGAAGTCGATGGCGGCATCAAGGTTGACAATATCGCCGCTGCGGCCAAAGCTGGCGCGGATACCTTTGTCGCCGGCTCGGCCATCTTCAGCCAAACCGACTACAAGGCCGTGATTGATGCGATGCGGCGCGAACTGGCTACCGCATGAAAGCAGTAATTCCCTCCCTGTTTGGGGATATCCGTGCTGCCATCATCGACCTCGACGGCACCATGCTCGATACCGCACCGGACTTTCATGTCGCCATCAACCGGATGCGCGCCGAACTCGCGCTGGCGCCGCTCGGTATCGGCAGCATCAAGGAATTCGTCGGCAAGGGTACGGAAAACCTGATCCGGCGGGTACTGGCGGTCGATTTCGACGAGCCTGCGGCAGAGCGCCACTTCGAACCTGCAATGGCATCCTATCTAGACCATTACCTGGCGATTAATGGCGATTACAGCAGCCTGTACCAGGATGTTGTCGCCGGCCTGGACAAATTGCGATCCGATGGCATACGCCTGGCTTGCGTAACCAATAAGCCGCTTGCCTTCGCTTTGCCATTGCTGGAGAGAACCCGTCTGCATGGCTATTTTGAAGTGATTTACGGTGGCGATTCTTTTGCCAGAAAGAAACCCGACCCGATGCCGTTGTTGCAGGTTTTCGCCGATTTCTGCGTTGCGCCGCAGCAGGTGGTGGCCATAGGCGACTCTTCCAATGATGCGCAAGCCGCGCGTGCGGCCGGTTGCCGGGTCTTGAATGTGCCGTATGGCTACAATCACGGGCAGCCTATACAAGACGTCGATTCGGATGGTATAGTCGAAACGCTGCTGCAAGCAGCACAGCTGATTTCAGCACAACATGCAGCACACCAACTTTCAACTGCAACCACTCCATAACGTCATGTTTCTCGTCAATCAACGTACCGTCATCCAAACAGGCCAAATTGAGGCTTGGCTTTGGCGACGCTGGCAATCCTGGACTGCATAATTCCCGATCTGCCGCTGTCCGCACCACTGCGGGCAGCCACGTTGTATAGACAATTTATGGGCGCGCCATTCTCCGATAGCGCGCTGGAGATTCAACATGACCGAACTTGAATTCAATTCACTGGCCGCCCAAGGCTACAACCGTATCCCGCTGATTGCCGAAGCACTGGCCGATCTGGAAACGCCGCTATCGCTGTATCTCAAGCTTGCGCAACAAAAGGATGTCGGCAAGAATTCGTTCCTGCTCGAATCCGTAGTTGGTGGCGAGCGTTTCGGGCGCTATTCCTTTATCGGCTTGCCGGCCAATACGCTGTTGCGCGTAACCGGCATGCACACGGAATTGCTCAAAGATGGCGCCGTCATCGAAACCCATGACGGCAATCCGCTCGACTTCATCGCGCAATTCCAATCGCGCTTCAAGGTTGCGTTGCGGCCCGGCATGCCGCGTTTTTGTGGCGGCCTGGCCGGGTATTTTGGCTACGATGCGGTGCGCTACATGGAGCCGCGCCTGGCGCACAGCACGCCGAAAGACGACCTCGGTCTGCCGGACATCCAGTTACTGCTGACCGAAGAACTGGCAGTGATCGACAACCTGTCCGGCAAACTGTATCTGATCGTGTATGCGGACCCGGCCAGACCCGAAGCGTATAGCCGGGCGCGCCAGCGGCTCAAGGATTTGCGCAGCCTGCTGCGTCGCCCAGTCGATGCGCCCGTCACCAGCAGCAGCGTACGCACCGAAACCATCCGCGAATTCAGCCGGCAGGATTTCTGCAATGCGGTGCTCAAATGCAAGGAATACATCGCGGCCGGCGATTGCATGCAGGTGGTGATCGGCCAGCGCCTGAAAAGACCCTATGTCGATTCGCCGTTGTCTTTGTACCGTGCGTTGCGCGCTTTGAATCCATCGCCTTACATGTATTTCTACAACTTCGGCGACATGCAAATCATCGGCTCGTCGCCGGAAATCCTGGTGCGCAACGAAAATCTCAGCACCAATCTGCAGAAAATCACGATTCGCCCGCTGGCCGGCACCCGCCCGCGCGGCGCCACGCCGGAGCAGGATGCGGCACTGGCGAAAGAATTGCTGGCCGACCCGAAAGAAATCGCTGAACACGTGATGCTGATCGACCTGGCGCGCAACGATATCGGCCGCATTGCCGAAATCGGCAGCGTCAACGTCACCGACAAGCTGGCGATCGAAAAATATTCGCATGTGCAGCACATCGTCTCGAACGTCGAAGGATTGCTCAAACCCGGACTGTCGAATCTGGACGTGCTGAAAGCGACCTTCCCCGCCGGCACCCTGTCCGGTGCGCCGAAAGTGCGAGCGATGGAAATCATCGACGAACTGGAGCCGGTCAAGCGCGGCATCTACGGCGGCGCCTGCGGTTACCTGAGTTTCAGCGGCGAAATGGATGTTGCGATCGCGATTCGCACCGGCATCCTGAAGGACGGCATGCTGTATGCGCAAGCCGGCGCCGGCATCGTCGCCGATTCGGTGCCGGAATCCGAATGGCAGGAAACCGAAAACAAGGCGCGCGCGATCATGCGCGCCGCCGAACAAGTGCAGGACGGCCTGGACGGGGAGATTTGACATGCTGCTGATGATCGACAATTACGATTCATTCACCTACAACCTGGTGCAGTATTTCGGCGAACTGGGCGAGGATGTGCGCACCTTCCGCAACGATGAAATCACGCTGGACCAGATCACCGCGCTGCAACCGGACCGCATCTGCATCTCGCCGGGGCCGTGCACGCCGGCGGAAGCGGGGATTTCGGTGCCGCTGCTGCAGCACTTTGCCGGCAAGTTGCCGATTCTCGGCGTCTGCCTCGGCCACCAGAGCATCGGCGCCGCGTTCGGCGGCAAGGTAGTGCGGGCCAAACAGGTCATGCACGGCAAGACTTCGCTGATCGCGCACACCGGCGTCGGCGTGTTCCACGGCCTGCCCAGCCCGTACACGGTGACCCGCTATCACTCGCTGGCGATCGAACGCGCTTCGCTGCCGGACTGCCTGGAAGTCACCGCCTGGACCGACGACGGCGAAATCATGGGAGTGCGTCACAAGGCCTGCGCGATCCAGGGCGTCCAGTTCCACCCCGAATCCATCCTGTCCGAGCACGGCCACGCGCTGCTGCGCAACTTCATCCAAGGGAAAGCGTAATGCCTATCACCCCACAGGAAGCGCTGCTGCGCTGCATCGAACACCGCGAGATTTTCCACGACGAAATGCTGTCGCTGTTCCGCCAGATCATGCGCGGCGAGATGTCGCCGGTGATGATTGCGGCGCTGACGATAGGCTTGCGCGTGAAGAAGGAAAGCATCGGCGAAATCACCGCCGCCGCCCAGGTGATGCGCGAATTCTCGACCAAGGTGCCGATGGCCGACACCACCAATTTGCTCGACATCGTCGGCACCGGCGGCGATGGCGCGCACACCTTCAATATCTCGACCGCCGCGATGTTCGTCGCTGCAGCCGCCGGCGCACGCGTGGCCAAGCATGGCGGGCGCAGCGTATCGTCGTCTTCCGGCAGCGCCGACGTGCTGGAAGCGCTGGGCGCAAACATCAACCTGCAACCAGAGCAGATCGCGCAATCGATCGCGCAAACCGGCATCGGCTTCATGTTTGCTCCGAACCATCACGCGGCGATGAAGCATGCGGCGCCGGTGCGCCGCGAACTGGGGGTGCGGACGATTTTCAACATCCTCGGCCCGCTGACCAACCCGGCCGGCGCACCGAATATCCTGATGGGCGTATTCCATCCGGACCTGGTCGGAATTCAGCTGCGGGTGCTGCAGCGCCTGGGCACGCAACGCGCGATTGTGGTCTGGGGCCGCGACAACATGGATGAAGTGTCGCTCGGCGCAGCCACCATGGTGGGTGAACTGATAGCCGGCGAAATTCGCGAATACGAAATCCATCCGGAAGACTTCGGCCTGCAGATGGTCGCCAGCCGCAACCTGAAAGTAGCCAACGCGGCCGAATCGAAGCAGAAAATCTTCGATGCGCTGGAGAATCAGCCCGGCGCGGTGGCCGACATCGTCGCGCTGAACGCCGGTACCGCGCTGTATGCGGCCGGGATTGCCGGATCGATCGGTGACGGCCTGCAACTGGCGCGCGCCGCGATGGCGTCCGGTGCGGCACGCAAGAAACTGGACCAGTTCGTCGCCGTGACGCAGCAACTGGGTGCCGCCGCATAAAACACGGCCGGGCCTGCGATAGATATACTGCATTAGGTATTTTATGGTGCCACATGTAAACATGCGGCAGATTAGCTATTTTTGACCATACTCCAATAAATATCACAGTTTCAAGACAACAGCCAAAACGACCAAAACCATCATGTCCGACATCCTGAACAAAATCCTGGCGGTCAAAGCCGATGAAGTCGCAGCCGCCAAGAAATACCGTGCACTTTCTAGCCTGCGGCGCGAAGTCGAATCCGATACCGCAGCACGCAACGATTTGCGCGGCTTCGAAGCAAGCCTGCGCGCGAAGATCGACGCCGGCGATGCCGCCGTGATCGCCGAAGTCAAGAAAGCCTCGCCATCCAAAGGCGTGATCCGGCCCGATTTCCATCCGGACCAGATTGCCGCCAGTTACGCCGCCCATGGTGCGGCCTGCCTGTCGGTGCTGACCGACGTGCAATTCTTTCAGGGTGCGCCCGATTACCTGAAAGCCGCGCGCGGGGCCTGCACGCTGCCGGCCTTGCGCAAGGATTTCATGATCGACCCGTACCAGGTTTATGAGGCACGTTCTTGGGGCGCCGATGCGATCTTGCTGATTGTGGCGGCGCTCGATCACGGTTTGATGGCGGAACTGGAAGCGTGCGCGATGGAACTCGGGATGGACGTGCTGGTGGAAGTCCACAACGCAATCGAGCTGGATGCGGCGCTCAAGCTCAAAACCAGGCTGCTCGGGATCAACAACCGCAACCTGCGCACTTTCGAGACCTCGCTGCAAACCACGCTCGACCTGTTGCCGCGGATTCCGCCCGGAAAACTGGTGATTACCGAATCCGCGATCCATACGGCGGATGATGTGAAACGTATGCGCGATGTCAACGTTCATGCATTTTTGGTCGGCGAAGCCTTCATGCGGGCCCCTGAGCCGGGCGTAGAATTAAGGCGTCTGTTCGCTTAAAAACACCCCAGTTCAGCGAGCGCAACCCAGCGCCGGGAGCCGCCATGCGCACCATGAAAAATGCACTGATCGCTAGTAGCCTAGCTTTGCTATTTGGCTGCGATTCGCTGCCACTGCTGAAACCGCAACCGTCGGTCGCACCGCCGCCGATCGCCAGCGCAAGCCCGACGCTGGGCGAGTCCCAGGCCAGTCATCTGGACGCTTACAAGATCGACGTCGCGCAACGCATTTTGGCCGGCAACACCGACACCATTTTCAGCGGCCAATTGCCACCGATGCTGCCTGCCATCGTGGTCGTCAACATCGGCATCGACGCCGATGGCCAGTTGAGCAAGGCGGTGGTGCAGCGCTCGCGCAATCAGGAAGCCTCCCGGGTCGCCTTGGCCAGCCTCAGGCGCATTGGCACTTACCCGAAACCGGCCCGGCTGCTGCGCTCCGGCAGCAAGGTGCTGGAGTTCTCCGAAACCTTCCTGTTCAATGCCGATTACAAGTTCCAACTGCGGACGCTGGCCGGGCCACAGTAAAGTGGCAGTATGCCAATAAATCATGCATTGTCCGCATGCAAACAGTGCGACTTTAAAAATACCCCTGTATAATTCGCGGGACATCAAGTAGTGCAGGCCTCCGTGCCTGCAACCCGATGCAGGCACGGAGGCCTGCACTACTTAACAAGAACTGGCTGCAGCCATGCCGCACGTTTGCGCGCGATTGCCAGCGGCTTCGACTCGGCGCGCAAAGACCACTGCGGTACCGAATCGCTGGCCAGCGTGACATCGAATGCCATCAGCACATCGCCCCGGTACGCATGCAGCGCCACCGCATCGCCGACACGGTAGCGCGACAGCAGCGCATCAAGATTGCTCGCGGTCACCCGCAAGTCGTCCAGCGCCACCAGCAGATCTCCGGCCGACACGCCGCCCCGGTGCGCGGCGCCGCCTTCATACACGTTCGCGACCTTGCAGAAACTGCCGTTGCGCACGCCGCGCAGGCCGAGGTCCGGCTTGCCCTTCTGCCGCCCGTCCGACAAACTCAGGCCGAACGGCGCCAGCAGTTTTGCCAGCGGCAGATCCTCGGTGCCGCGCACATAGCGGTCGAAAAAGCGCTTCAGCTTGAGGCCGCCGACTTCGTCGAACAGCGCTTCGGCTTCCTGTTCGGTAATCCCGGTCAGCTTGCCGGCATGTTTGCCGTGCGCATAAAAATCCTGTCCGTAACGCAGCCACAGCGCACGCATCACGTCGTCCAGCGATTTTTTGCCGCTGGTCTCAGTTCGGATCGTCAAATCCAGTGCCAACGCCACCAATGCGCCCTTGGTGTAATAACTGACGATCGCATTCGGTGCGTTTTCGTCCTGCCGGTAATACTTGATCCAGGCGTCGAAGCTCGATTCCGCCACGCTTTGCTTGCTGCGACCGCTGCCGCGCAACGCATTGTTGAGCGTCTTCGCCACCAGCTTGAGGTATGCCGCTTCGTCGATCACACCGCTACGCAGCAGCATCAGGTCATCGTAATAACTGGTGAAACCCTCGAACAGCCACAGCAACGACGTATAGTTTTCCACCTGCAAATCATAGGGCGCGAACGCCGCCGGCTTGATGCGCTTGACGTTCCAGGTATGGAAGTATTCGTGGCTGCACAAGCCCAGGAAAGCGCGGTAACCGTCGCTCATTTCATGCGGCGCCGCAGTGCTCGGCAGGTCGGCACGGGCGCAGATCAGCGCAGTCGACGCACGATGCTCGAGGCCGCCATAGCCATCGCCGACCGCCGTCGTCAGGAACACATAACGCGGCATCGGTGCGCGGCGGCGCTCGGGGTCGAACAGCGCAATCTGCGCGGCGCAGATTTTCTTCAGGTCGGCGGCCAGGCGCGCCAGATCCAGGTTCGGCACCTGGCCGCTGATGACGATATCGTG
Source organism: Oxalobacteraceae bacterium (assembly GCA_030698225.1). Taxonomy (GTDB): domain Bacteria; phylum Pseudomonadota; class Gammaproteobacteria; order Burkholderiales; family Burkholderiaceae_D; genus AVCC01. Next base: position 8,221 of record JAUYNR010000045.1, read on the forward strand.
CGGCACCCCGTGCGCCTTGAAACTCGCCAGCGCGAAAATCCCGATCTCGACCGGATGATCGATCAGCGCATCGTAATCGTCGGCCGCATAGCTGCCGAAGCCGTAACGCTGCGCTTTCAGTTCCGGCAAGCTGGTCGCCACCCGCCAGCCGGCATAATCATCGCCGTCCGGACGCTGGATCTCGACGATGTGCAGCGCGCCCTCCTGCCCGACCACGCGCAGGAACACGCTGCTGCCGTTGAAGAAGCCATGGGTCTGGTCCAGATGGGCCGCGCGCACCGACAGATCCCACGCGTAGATTTCGTAATGCACGGTCAACGGGCCGTGGCAGGCCGCCGCTTGCCAGCTGTGCTTGTCCAGTTTGCGCAGCGCCAGCTTCTTGCCGCCGGCTTCGACCCGGATCTGCACGATGTTGCGGGCGAACTCGCGCAGCATGTAACTGCCCGGAATCCAGGCCGGCAAGGTCAGCACCTGCCCCTGCGCATCCGGTACCGGCACCGTCAGCACGACGGAAAACAGGTGTGCGACCGGGTCGCCCGGCACAATCCGGTAACTGATCGCGTTCTGCATTTCAGCCTTCGCGTCGATTTTCATATCATCCCTTCACGTTGCCGGCAATGACCGTCAATGCCAGTAGCACCACCACCGCGCAGGTCAGGATGAAGCGCATGCGCAGGAACCATTGCGGCAAGCCATACCAGGAGAACACGCGCTTATCGACCTGATAGGCGCCGATGAAACCGGCCATCAGCACCGCAAAGCCGAAACCGCTGACGGTGGTGGCAAACAGCGAAATGAGCGCCGGCACCACGCCCCACAACAGTACCTTCTTGGTCTGCTCGATCGACAGATGGTCGGAAACCAGCGCGCCGCCCCAGTGGATGCCGCCGAGAAAGGACAGAATCGCAATGCTGTATGCCAGTTGTCCGCGCATGAACACCCCGATCCAGTCCGGCGGCACGTTCCAGCTGGCCAGCATCAGCAGCACGAAAGGAATCAAGCCGGCAAAACCGAGCACATGCGCAAAGCGCTTATTCAGAAAATGGGTATTCATGGATGGAGTCGGGATGCGCCGGCGCGATGCCGGGCCGGCGCCAGATTGAGCGAGTTGGTCAGGCCGATAGTGTAACGGGAATTGCTTATAAAAAACAAAAGTGCGCCGGCGTTGCAGCAGCGGCGCACATCAACCATGACTTACTTGATTGTGGCCAGCTTGGCTTCCAGTCCCTGCGCATCGATGGCGCCAGGAATGCGCGTGCCGTCGGTAAAGAAAATGGTCGGCGTGCCGGTCACCTTCAGCTTCTTGCCCAGTGCAAGAACTTTCTCGTGCGGGGTGGTGCAGCCAGCCGCCGCTGCGGCAGCCGCTTTGCCATTGAGCATCCAGTTATCCCACGCCTTGGAGCGATCGGCACTGCACCAGATATCGCGTGCTTTTGTGACGGAATCTTCCGACAGGATGTTGTACAGGAAAGTGTATATGGTTATGTTGCCGATTTCCTGCAAGGTTTTGTCGAAGCGTTTGCAATAGCCGCAATTGGGGTCCTCGAACACCGCGATCACGCGCTTGCCATTGCCCTTGACGACCTTCATCGCAGAAGCCAGCGGAAGATCGGAGAACTTGATCTTGCTCAGTTCGTCGACCCGGGCCTTCGTATAATCCTGATAGGTCTGGGTATCCAGAATGCGGCCGATGAAAAGATATTTGGCCTTCTCATCCGTATACAGGATATCGCTGCCGACTCGGACTTCATATAAACCGGAATACGGCGTCTTGGCCACCGAATCAATTTTCGCACCCTGCCCCAAGCGCGGCTCGATCATTTTCTTCACTGCCAGTTCCTGCGCGGTCTCGGCCACTGCCGATGCCGAGGACAGTACCAACATCGCTGCGAGTGCCAATTTATGCATTTCTCTACTCCGGATTGATTGTGTTACGGCAGGACCGCCGCCTGGATATCTGAATTTATTATTTGCTGCCTAAAGCATGCGAAATCAGGTACCGCTTTACGACAGGAAATTTGTCGATCAAGTTCAATCCGGCATTCAGTGCCATGCGAACCGGCTCGAAATCGATCGCAAAAAGTCGCGCCAGACTATCGGTCGCCAACTGCATCAGCAGAATGTCTTCCTTGCGGCTGCGCGCATACCGCATCAGCACGCGCGCATCGCCGCAGTCGCGGTACGCTTCGCGCGTTGCGACCGCTTCGAGCAGTCCGGCGACATCCGCAAAACCCAGATTCATCCCATGCCCGGCCAGCGGATGCACCACATGTGCGGCGTCGCCCACCAATGCCACGCGTGGCGCGACAATCGCATGGGGGCGAATCAAGGCCAGCGGAAATGCCTTCACGTCCTCCGGCAGCACCGGGCGCAACAAGCCCAGCTTGTCGCCGCAAAACACGTTCAAGCGCGCCGCGATCTGGGCCGGGGTCTCGCGCATCAGCGTGAGCGCCAGCGCCTCCGGCGCCGACCAGACCAGCGACACGCGCTGACCCGGCAGCGGCAACAAGGCCACAATTCCTTCGGTGGCGGTAAACCACTGATAAGCAACCCCGTGATGCGGCTTGTCACACTCGAAATTAGTCACCACGCCGCTCTGCTCATACGAGCGGTAATCGATCCCGATGTCGCACTGGCTGCGCACCCAGGACTGGCCGCCGTCCGCGCCCACCACCAGCGATGCACGCAGCGTCCCGCCATTTTCCAGCGTAATCGCGGCAGCCTCGCTATCGCTGCGCAACGTTGTCGCACGACCCTGCACCGCGCGCACCCTGGGCGCGAATTTCAGCGCGGTATCCAGCGCCGCATTCAGATTGCGATCTTCGACGATCCACGCCAGCGCGCCGACATGCGCGCCATATGCATCGAAGCCGAGCAAGCCGGAATATTTGCCGCCATCGCCCTGCACCACCATTTCATCCACAGTCGCGATACGCGATGCATCCAGCGCATCCCACACCTTGACCGAAGACAGCAACGCATGTGCAACATGGTTCAACGCATACACCCGCGCATCCCAACCCTGCACCAAGGCAGAGGCATCCCGAGATGGCGCTGCCGCAGGACTAAGCAGCGTAACGCTCAAACCGGCCTGGGCAAAACCCAATGCAGTCACTTTGCCGATGACGCCATTGCCGACAACGCAAACGTCGCTTTGCACCGGGGGCGTGGACGAAGCAGCCACTGGAAATGAAGATGAAATATTCATGGGCGAATTATAACGGCTGCCTGAAAAATAAAATTAGCGAACCGCTTTGCTTATTGAAAATTCTTTTGCTATAATTCGGCTCCTTGGCCTGGTAGCTCAGTCGGTAGAGCAGAGGATTGAAAATCCTTGTGTCGGTGGTTCGATTCCGCCCCGGGCCACCAAGTAAATGAAGGGTTAGAGCCATAGTAGGCACTAACCCTTTTTTGCTTTGGCAGCTTTGGTAGGCGCTCGGTAGGATTAGGCCAATTCATATCAAGGGTATCAAAAAAAACCGCAAAAATTCGTTGGCCTCTCCAATATACCCAAAGTTACGTCCGCATCCGTCGTGATCGGCACTAAGGTGGGGTCGCAGATGATCACGCGGTCGCCACACGGGATGGCAACGCTTAGCCCAAGTTTGTCACATATAACACGACCAAAACAGATTCCCTCTTCACTCCGAGACGCTCCCGCTTGTCGATGCCCATCTCGACGCAACAGTTATCCTATCAACTCAATAATTTCACCCTTCACATCCTTCCAGTCACGATTCAGATCCACGGTGGCCACCATTACGCCGTAGCCTTGAATTTTGTACTGTTCGCGCAGAGTCCGGTCTACACGGGGATAAATCAACATGCCCTGCAAGGTCTCACCTTCAGGGCGCTTGGCATTGGTCAGATAGCTCATCAACTGGTAGAGATTGTCGCTGTGCACTTTTGCAGCGTCGTAGCGCTGTGTCAGTGTGTCTTGGTAGTACTTGGCGTCGATGATCAGGTGCTGGGTACCGCGTTGCAACGAAATGTCGGTTTCCATACGCGGCAGCAACGTCAAGCCGGGATCGAGGGCGCTTGTGGCACACCATTCGATGTGTTCACGCCTTATCTGCCAACTTGCAATCTCCGTCCGAATAAAATTGAACAAGAAATTCTGAAACACCCTAGCCATGGCGCGCTCGTCACGCACAAAGTCTCGAAACCGGTAGATGCCCGCCTTTTGATCCGCTAGCCATGAACCCTGTATCAGTTCACACACATTGAGCAAGAACCGATAAAAGCGGTTGTTGGCATGCAGTTGCACTCTTCTGAATGACTGGCTCGTTACTGCAATCTCATCAATCCCGCGCAAATCGCGACGGAGGATTTGTACGCGCTTACGCAATTCTGCATTCAGACCTTGCGCACGTCCCAATTGGCGCAATGTGCTTTTCAGTATCTGGTTGGCCAAGGTATTGGCCGTGAGCTCATCGAAGCTGCACGCTGCACGCCCGTGTGCTGGCAAAAAGCGCCGGGCGGAGCCTAGTACGTCCATGCGCCCACGCACCCCGGCGATCTCTTCATCCTGAGTTTCGTATCCCTGTTCCAGTCCACGACGGGCCAGATGTTGAATGCCGTCACACAAGACAAACGCAAACAAATCCACTAGCTCTGTAGTTGGTACCTTGGATACATCAACCAATTCACCCTGCTTAAGTTGATTCCACGAATAACAAAGCAGGTAGTACAGATTGCGAATCGGAATGCGGGGCGCTTCCATCACAAATCACGTAACAAGCGAGTTTCCCAATCCTTTACCTTTGTAGCGTCGTCAAACCAGTATTCCCTCAGCAGCGGCATGATTTCCGAAGAAATGACATCGCGATACCACTCGGGTGTCGCCCCCACATCGCCAATGCCTGTACAAAAGAAGCTATGACCCACACAAAACCCCGGGCCTAGATTGGCTCGGTCGTTTGCTATCTCAAGGTTGAGCACCGTCATATCGCTCACTATCCGGCTAACGAGTTCTTCGGTTGCTCCTTTCTTGTTCATGAATGCTGCAAACTGCGGTGTCTCAAATCCCGGCCCAATATCGACAAACGCAAACCGCCTCCGCAGAGCGTAGTCCACCATGGCCAACGATCGATCTGCTGTATTCATCAGGCCGAGCAAATGTAGATTTTTTGGCACCGAAAACTTGTCTTCCGAGCCCGTTGCATAGGCCAAAGGGATCGCCCACTCAGGCCCACGCTTGTCCGCTTCAATCAGCATCATCAATTCGCCAAAAACTTTACTCAAGTTGCTACGATTGATTTCATCGATGATAAATATAAAGTCTTCATCCGGACGACTCTGTGCCAAACGGCAAAAATCGTAAAACACGCCATCCTTGCGACTGAATCCAGCGCCGCTCGGTCGATAACCCTGCACGAAATCTTCGTAGGCATAGGATGGGTGAAACTGAATCATACCCACGCGGTCAATTGCTTGGCTGCTCATCAGTGCAAATGCCACCCGGCGGGCGAAAAACGTCTTCCCCACGCCCGGTGGGCCTTGCAGAATAATATTTTTCTTCGCGCGCAGCCGTTCCACGATGGCGCCAAATTTGTCGCGGTCAATGAAGAGTCCTTCAAGGGCATCGTCCAGCGAGTATGGGGCTTCATCATCGAGTTCGTTGTTCGCCTGCCCATACTCCGCCACCGACTCCATCGCTACCATGGCGCCACTTGGTGCAGGGTTCGCACCCGGCTTAGGAGTCTTGGGCTTGGGCGCCGGCCGTGCCCACCGATCTCTTAATGGCGGGACGTAGTAGTCAAGTTGTTGCGTGCCGTACTCGGTTTCGAGGTCAGTACGCATTTTCCGAAGTGTACGGTCCAGTTCCAGTGCGCTTTGCCCTCGAATGACCTGGCCACTGAGGCCGGAAAATGCCATGGCGATCACCTGCCTGTCACTTTGTCCAAAGATGCGTTCGAAATTGTCAGGGAATAATAAGAACAACAACATATGGCGAAATTGCCTGGCAGCGGCATCAGGCACAGTCTGTAACCATTCCCCAAATTGCCAGCCATCATTTAGCAGTTTTTGCTGATCCACAACTGCCAGCCGTTTGAATGCCAGTGCCATGTTGATGCAAAAAATCAGCTCTTTCCACCGATAGTTATTGAAGCCTGGGCCACCGCTACCTATGCCGCGGAGAACTTCGTCACTTAACATGTCCGCCGCCGAGTCTGGCATCGACTCTTTGGACCAGCGCCAAATTTCATTGACTATCTCTCGCTTCTTGGGCGCAAGCGTGTTGCTAGGGCAGAGCAACATAAGCCAGTTCATTTCAGCCGCCAACTGTTTAACCGCTGGGTCGGCTGGTGCCAGTTGATCACGCAATTTTTCAATGAAGTTGCCGATTCCGGCATCGAGGTTCTGTACGAAATGTTTAACTAGTGTAGTGCAGCGCTCTTGATGGAGCTTATAAAAGCTGCGACACTTCAGTATGTTTTTCCATGTAAATACTGGAGGATTATCGTGCGAGTAGCACCCGAAATCGTTCTCACTAGTGAAGAGGCGGCGACGTTAACGA
>JAUYNR010000052.1 GCA_030698225.1 Oxalobacteraceae bacterium
GCTCAATTTGCTGCAACAGGACACCTCCAACAAGTGGAGCATCCGGCGCCGTAAGATGCGCTCGCTTTCCGATTTGCCATATCGGGAAGCGCTACTCTTCAGGACACGGGAAGTAAAGATGCCATAGCGCGATTGCCCTGCCCTTGCAGCATCAATTCCATGCGGATTATCGGTACCGGCGCCGCACCGCAGGTTCGCAACCGCAGCGTACAAATACTGCAATCGTCCAAAAATCCCGAATGATTTTCTGCAAATTCTGCCAGGCAGCGGCTTCCTGAGATTTTCCTGCCTGTGCCGGAGGCTGTGGATAACTTTGTGGATATTGCAGTCCGAAGATTGCCAAACGACGTCTGCAGCGCGCACGCTCACGGCTTTGATGGTGCTGGTGGATGTTTTTAATTGATTGCAATCAATTACTTGGATCGGAATTCATTCCAGAAATCCATTCTGCAATGCTCGATAAGCGCCACGGTAGCCGATTGTGCATAAGTAGTCGTGGTCAAACCGTACGATGCGTTTTATTGCGATGCGGCGGCGCTAGTCCGGCCGCAGGTCGCGACCGGACGTTATTTAAAACGGGACATTGCATCCTTGATGGCCTTGGTGATCGACTCCCAACCTGACTCCATGCTTTCGCGCACGGAATCCCAGGCGTCTTCGCTGGAAGCCTGCAGCTCGTGCAGCTTCAGTTTGGCCGCTTCACGCTGCTGCTTGAGCGCTTCAATCTGCGCCCGGTACTTGAGTTTTGCTTCCGCCTGCGCGGCCTCGGCCCGGGCCGAAAGCCGGTCGATTTCAATGCCCCACTGATCCAGTTGGGCCTTCATCTTCTGGATCAGCTCTTCACGGTTGTTCATCACTTTCTCCTCGACAGCGGTTATGCAGTTGATTCTTCATCCATCCGCGCGACAAAACCGACGCCCTCTGCGGTAGAGAAAATGTGCGCACAGACAAGCGCCCGCGAAGGCCCGACAATAAATACTTTACCCCGCCCTGCAGACATCTTATTGATGTGCGTCAGCCATTGCTGAAGTCGCACAAACTCTGCGCAATCGCGGACAAAATAACATTATAGGGAGTATTGCTTAAAAGTTAGAATTTACCGCATTATTTTTGGCACTTTAAAATAATACAATATGCAGTATATACAAGGAATCATTCCACCATGAGCTTGGCGTAGTCCGGATTGGCCGGCGGATAGCGCAGTCGCATTTTATCCAGCACTTCCACTACTATGCTGGCGATTGCCAGGTTGCGCTGGGTCTTGCTATCGGCCGGGATCACGTACCAGGGTGCATGATCGGTATCGGTTTCCTGGATCGCCTGCTGGTAGGCTTGCTGGTAATCGGCCCAGTGTTGCCGTTCCGCCAGATCCTGGGGGTCGAACTTCCAGTGTTTTTCGGGATCGTCGATGCGCGCCTGCAGCCGCTGCTTTTGCTCTTGTTTCGATATATGCAAAAAGAATTTCAGCAGCACCGTCCCGCTTTCGGCCAGCATCCGTTCGAAATCCCGGATCTGCGCATAACGGCGCCGGCATTCCTTGTCGTCGATCCAGCCATGCACGCGGGTAATCAGCACATCCTCATAATGGCTGCGATTGAATATCACGATCTCGCCCTGCCCCGGCACCTGCTGGTGGACGCGCCACAGATAATCGTGCTCGCGCTCGTTCTGGGTCGGCGCCCTGAACGCGACGCTGCGGATCCCGAGCGGGTCGATCTGCCCGAACACACCGCGCACGGTGCCGTCCTTGCCCGAGGTATCCATGCCTTGCAGCACGACCAGCAATTTGTGCTGCCGAGCCGCATACAGCACATCCTGATAACCGGCGATGCGCCCGGCCAACTCGAGTACCCGCAGCTTGTCATCGGACTTGTCATTGCCTGCCGACGCCAGTGGCTTGCCGGCGGCATCGTCATCATGCAGGTCCAATTTTTTCTTGGCACGAAACAATTCACAAACTTTCATAACGGATTCCGATTCAAGAAAATTGCAGCGTCCAGCTTGATGCAGCGGTCCATCACTACCTGCAGTCCGGCCGCCCGCGCGCGGGCTGCGGCCGGCTGGTTGACGATTCCCATCTGCATCCACAACACGCGGGCGCCGATCGCGATGGCTTCCTCTGCGATCGGCGCAATATCGGCAGATTTTCGGAAACAGTCGACGATATCGATGCCGGTTTCTTCCAGCCGCAACGCAGCCGCAGCCTCTGTCAGCGTTGCGTAACAATGCTCTCCCAGTATGCGAGTACCCGCTGACGTTGGATTGACTGGAATGATCCGGTAGCCGTAAGCCTGCATCGCGGCGGCGACTTCGTGACTCGGGCGGCTGGTCCTGGCGGACAGTCCGACCACCGCGATGGTGCGATTCCGGACGAACAGTTGCCGGAAATCGATCTCTGTTGCTGCGGGTTCGGGAGCATGCATGGCGGTTTATCCTGTATCAACTTGCGCTTGGCGTGCCAGCAAAAGGCTGTCGCACAAGAAAAAAGGCAGCCTAGGCTGCCTTTTATTGTACTGCTAGTGCAACCACTGGCGACTAGCGCCGGTTACGCAATTTCTGGATTGCTGCCAACTGGGCAATTGCGGTGGCGAGTTCGATCTGGGCCTTTGCGTAGTCAATTTTGGATTCCCTATTGACCAGCGCTTCTTCTGCCAGCTTCTTCGCTTCCGTTGCCTTGGCTTCATCCAGGTCGGCGCCCCGAATCGCGGTGTCGGCCAGTACCGTGACCGTATTCGGCTGCACTTCCAGGATGCCGCCAGCCACGAAGACGAATACTTCTTCGGATTGGCCGGCCACCTTGATGCGCACCGCACCCGGTTTGATACGGGTAATCAGCGGAGCATGTTTGGGATAAATGCCCAACTCGCCCGCTTCGCCCGGCAACGCGACGAATTCTGCTTCGCCGGAGAAGATCGACTCTTCGGCGGAAACAACGTCAACGTGAATTGTGTGTGCCATGTTTGAACCTTCTCATTCCTCAAAGACCGATAGATGGCAGGCGGTCTGTGATTGCAATTCGACTTCGGTCACAGATACCGCACTGCCAGGCGATTAGCTCATCTTTTTCGCTTTTTCGATCGCTTCTTCGATAGTGCCAACCATGTAGAACGCTTGTTCCGGCAGGTGATCGAGTTCGCCGGATGCGATCATCTTGAAGCCCTTGATCGTATCCTTGAGCGAAACGTACTTACCCGGGGAGCCGGTAAACACTTCGGCGACGTGGAACGGCTGCGACAGGAAACGCTGCATCTTGCGCGCGCGCGCCACCAGTTGCTTGTCTTCCGGCGCCAGTTCATCCATCCCCAGAATCGCGATAATGTCGCGCAATTCCGTGTAACGCTGCAAGGTACCCTGTACTGCACGGGCGGTGTCGTAGTGTTCCTGACCAACCACCAGCGGCGACAGTTGACGCGAGGTCGAATCGAGTGGATCAACCGCCGGATAAATACCCAGGGATGCGATATCACGCGACAACACCACGGTCGAATCCAGATGGGCAAAGGTAGTTGCCGGAGAAGGATCGGTCAAATCATCGGCGGGCACGTACACGGCCTGGATCGAGGTGATCGACCCGGTTTTGGTTGAGGTAATACGCTCTTGCAGACGGCCCATCTCTTCGGCCAGAGTCGGCTGGTAACCCACTGCGGAAGGCATACGGCCCAGCAGCGCGGACACTTCGGTACCGGCCAGCGTGTAGCGGTAAATGTTATCGACGAAGAACAGCACGTCCTTGCCTTCATCGCGGAAGCCTTCGGCAATCGTCAAACCGGTCAGCGCGACGCGCAGCCGGTTGCCCGGCGGTTCGTTCATCTGACCGTACACCATTGCCACTTTGGATTGCTCCGGATGTTCCAGATCAACCACCTTGGCATCGGCCATCTCGTGGTAGAAGTCGTTACCCTCGCGAGTACGCTCACCGACGCCGGCAAACACGGACAAGCCGCTATGCGCTTTTGCGATGTTGTTGATCAGTTCCATCATGTTGACGGTCTTGCCCACACCGGCGCCGCCGAACAGGCCGACTTTACCGCCCTTGGCGAACGGACAGACCAGATCGATCACCTTGATACCGGTTTCGAGCAAGTCTTGCGATGGGGACAATTCGTCGTAGGCAGGTGCCTTGCGATGGATCGATGCGGTCTTTTCACGACTCACCGGACCGCATTCATCGATCGGGTTGCCGAGCACGTCCATGATGCGGCCCAGCGTTGCCTTACCGACCGGCACCATGATCGGCTTGCCAGTGTTTTGCACCATCATGCCGCGCCGCAGGCCGTCGGAAGTTCCCAGCGCAATGGTACGGACAATGCCGTCGCCAAGCTGCTGCTGCACTTCCAGAGTCAGCGCAGTGCCTTCCATCGTCAAGGCGTCATAAATCTTGGGCATCGCGTTGCGAGCAAACTCTACGTCTACCACCGCGCCGATACACTGAACGATTTTGCCATCAGCCATTTTCGTTCCTTCAAATAGTTAAATTCATTTCACGCTTGCGCGCAATTAAACCGCAGCCGCACCGGCGACGATCTCGGAGAGTTCTTTGGTAATTGCAGCCTGGCGGGTCTTGTTGTAGACCAGCTTCAGTTCGCCAATCACGTTACCTGCGTTGTCGCTGGCCGACTTCATCGCCACCATCCGGGCCGACTGCTCGGAAGCGATGTTTTCGGCCACCGCCTGATAAATCAGCGCCTCGACATAACGCACCAGCAATTCATCGATCACGGTCATGGCTTCCGGCTCGTAGATGTAATCCCACGAATGGGCATCCTTATCGCTCTCAAGCTTGTCAGCCGATAGCGGCAACAACTGCTCGATCGTCGGCTCCTGCTTCATCGTGTTGATGAACTTGGTGTAGCACAGGTAGACCGCATCGAGCTTGCCGTCCTGGTATGCGTCGAGCAGCACCTTGACCGGGCCGATCAGCTTTTCCAGATGCGGCGTATCGCCAAGCTGCACCGCGTGCGACACCACCTTGGTGCCGATGCGGTTGAGGAAACCAAAACCCTTGTTGCCGATCGCCGTGGCCTCGATACCTACACCCTGCGCCTCAAATTCCTTGAGCTTGGTGGTAACCGCACGCAGTATGTTGGTGTTGAGTCCGCCGCACAAACCCTTGTCGGTAGTGACCACGATGACGCCAACCTTGCGGGCGGCATGGGTCTTGATCAGGAACGGGTGCGTGTATTCCGGATTGGCTTGCGACAAATTAGCTGCGATATTACGAATCTTGTCACTGTAGGGACGGGCCGACCGCATCCGCTCCTGCGCTTTGCGCATTTTGGAGGCGGCGACCATTTCCATCGCCTTGGTGATCTTTTTCGTATTCTCTACGCTCTTGATCTTGCCACGTATCTCTTTACCTGAGGCCATGAGTATTCAGCTCCAGTTAGGATCAGTACGCGCCGGATTTTTTGAAATCAGCAACTGCGGCTGACAGCGCAGTTTCGCCGTCTTTGTCGAGTTGCTTGGTTTCTTCAATCTTGGCGAGCAGCGCTGCATGGCTGGTCTTCATGAAGTTATGCAGGCCGGCTTCGAATGGCAATACCTTCTTGACCTCGACATCGTCGAGGTAACCCTTGTTGACTGCAAACAGGGTCACTGCCATCAGGGAAATCGGCTGCGGCGAATATTGCGCCTGCTTCAGCAGTTCGGTCACGCGTGCACCGCGATCGAGTTGCTTGCGGGTGGTTTCGTCGAGGTCGGAGGCAAACTGCGCAAACGCTGCCAATTCACGATACTGCGCCAGATCGGTACGAATACCGCCGGACAGGTTCTTGATGACCTTGGTCTGCGCCGCACCACCAACCCGCGACACCGAAATACCGGCGTTGATCGCTGGACGGATACCGGCGTTGAACAATGAAGTTTCCAGGAAGATTTGACCATCGGTGATCGAAATCACGTTAGTCGGCACGAAGGCGGAAACGTCGCCGGCCTGGGTTTCGATGATCGGCAAGGCTGTCAGCGAACCGGTTTTGCCGGTGACTGCGCCATTGGTGAACTTCTCGACGTAATCGATGTTGACGCGCGCCGCACGTTCGAGCAAGCGGGAGTGCAGGTAGAACACGTCGCCTGGATACGCTTCACGGCCTGGCGGACGGCGCAGCAGCAAGGATACCTGACGATACGCCACTGCCTGCTTGGACAAATCGTCGTAGACGATCAGCGCATCTTCGCCACGGTCGCGGAAATATTCGCCCATCGCACAACCGGAATAAGCCGACACATACTGCATCGCGGCGGATTCGGATGCGGAAGCGGCAACCACGATCGTGTATTCCATCGCGCCATGCTCTTCGAGCGAGCGCACGATGTTCTTGATGGACGAGGCTTTTTGGCCGATCGCCACATAGATACAGGTAACGCCCTGACCTTTTTGATTGATGATGGCGTCAATCGCGACTGCAGTCTTGCCGGTTTGGCGATCGCCAATGATCAGTTCGCGCTGACCGCGACCGATCGGCACCATCGAATCAATCGACTTCAGGCCGGTTTGCATCGGCTGTGAAACGGATTGACGGGCGATAACGCCGGGTGCGATCTTTTCGATCGGAGCGGTAAGCTTGGCGTTGATCGGTCCTTTGCCATCGATCGGCTGACCGAGTGCGTTGACCACACGACCCTTGAGTTCCGGGCCGATCGGCACTTCCAGGATGCGGCCGGTGCACTTGACCGTATCGCCTTCGGAGATGTGCTCGAAGTCACCCAGGATCACTGAGCCGACCGAGTCACGCTCGAGGTTCAGCGCGAGGCCGAAGGTGTTACCGGGGAATTCCAGCATCTCGCCTTGCATCGCGTCGGACAGACCGTGAATGCGGCAGATACCGTCGCTGACGGAAATAACCGTACCTTGATTGCGAATCTCAGCGCTGTCGCCAAGCCCTTGAATGCGGCTCTTGATCAGTTCGCTGATTTCAGACGGGTTGAGTTGCATACTAACTCCTAATTATGTTCTTGCTGCTTGGTTGCGGCTACTCTCTGGCTCAGGCCGCGATCAGGCGGTCAAGGCGACTTGCATCTGCTGCAGCTTTGCGCGTACCGAGGTGTCCAGCACTTCGTCTCCGACCATCACCCGCACGCCGCCGATCAACGATGAATCCACCGTGACGGTCGGGTGCAGCTTGCGGCCGAACTTCTTCTCCAGCGTCGCAGTCAATTCCCGCACCTGGTCATCCGTCAATTCGAACGCACTGGTGATTTCGACATCGGCCGTGCCTTCATTGGCATTTTTGAGGTCGTGGAATTGGGCTGCGATTTCCGGCAACAGCGTCAGGCGGCCGTTATCGGTCAATGCGCCGATAAAATTGGTGGCTTCCTGGTTGACCGGAGATTTCAGCACGGACAAAAATGTGGCAGCGATTTGTTTTGCCGACACATTCGGATTGTGCGCAAGAGACTGAACATCCGCGAGAGCGGCAACTTGCGCCATCTCGGAAACGAGCTCCGACCAGGCTGACAGATTGCCGTCTTTCGCGACGCGAAACAGCGCCACTGCGTAAGGACGAGCGATGGTTGCGAGTTCGGCCATGATTACAGCTCGGTTTTCAGTTGGTTCAACAAATCAGCGTGTGCTGCGGCATTCACCTCGCGCTTGAGGATTTGCTCGGCGCCATGGACCGCTAGGGTCGCAACCTGGCCGCGCAATTCTTCGCGTGCTTTTGTGGCTTGCTGTTCAGCATCAGCCCTGGCCGCTGCGATAATCCGTGCAGCTTCGTCAGAGGCGATCTTCTTGGCTTCTTCGATGATCAGTTGCGCACGTTTTTCTGCTTCGGAAATGCGTTTTTGGCCTTCATCACGTGCGGCAGAAAGCTCCACCTGCACATGCTTTTCTGCCGCTTGCATCTCAGCCCTGCCGCGCTCGGCGGCTGCCAAGCCGTCCGCGATTTTCTTTGCGCGCTCATCGAGCGCTTTCATCAGTGGCGGCCACACGAATTTCATCGTGAAGAACGACAGGATGAAGAAAACCACGAACTGAGCAAACAATGTTGCATTAAGGTTCACGGTTAATCCCTTTCTAAATGATTCTTTCCGACAGCATCATGCTGCCGGCAGGAAAAGGACGTCGCTTATTTAACGAACGGATTTGCGAAAGCGAACAACATGGCGATACCAACACCGATCAGGAACGCAGCATCGATAAGACCAGCCAGCAGGAACATTTTGGTTTGCAGGGTATTCATCAGCTCAGGTTGGCGAGCAGATGCTTCCAGATATTTACCACCCATGATTGCAATACCGATACAGGCGCCGATAGCACCCAAACCAATGATCAAACCGCAAGCCAGTGCAACGAAAGCGACGTCAGTCATGACAATTCCTTCAAAGTTAAAGTTAATTCAAAATTTTCAAAGCGGAAAAACGGACCTACTCATTACAACAATCTTTAATGCCCTTCATGCGCCTGGCCGATATACACCAGCGTCAGCATCATGAAAATGAAAGCCTGCAACAGAACAATCAGAATATGGAAAATTGCCCACATCGAACCGGCAATCACGTGCCCGACGAAGCCGAACGTAGTCGCCATCGAACCCAGCAGTGCAATCAGCAGGAACAGCAATTCGCCGGCATACATGTTGCCGAACAATCGCATGCCCAGCGAAACGGTTTTGGCGGCGAACTCGATCAGGTTCAGCAACAGATTGAACGGTGCCAGCCAGATACCGAACGGCGCAGTAAACAATTCGTGAATGAAGCCACCCAGGCCCTTGATTTTCACACCGTAAAAAATCATCAATGCCAGCACGCCGAGCGCAATGCCCATGGTGCCGTTCAGGTCCGCGGTTGGCACTACCCGGTGGTAGGGAATCACGTTATCGAGGCCGACCAGCTTGAACAGGCTGGAGAACAGATCAACCGGCAGGAAATCGAGCGAATTCATCAGGAAGACCCAGACGAATACCGTCAGGGCCAGCGGGGCGATGAAGGAGCGGTCGCCGTGCACGATGCCCTTGGCCTGATCGTCGACCATCTCGACCACCATTTCGACGAAGGCCTGGAACCGTCCCGGCACGCCGGAATGGGCCTTGCGTGCGGCCAGGTACATGAAAAGACTGCCGACCACGCCGGCAAACACGGACCAGAACAGCGTGTCCATGTTGATGATCGAGAAATCTACGATCTTGTCCTGATGCTGCGTGGAGAAGTGACCCAGATGGTGAACGATGTATTCCGATGCGGTAGGCGCATGCCCTGCTTGTTCTGCTACGCTCATGGTCGATGTCTAAATAGTAGGATAAAGTAACTTTTAAGCACCACGATGAAGCCACCTACAAAAGCGGGCCAATTGACATCACGGTACAACCAGACGATGGCGCCAAACAGCGCCATCGTTGAAGCAATCTTGATAAATTCACCGAAGAAAAACGCCATCGGATCTGTCCCACCGGGTCTGCGCGCCGCCATGAACAGGCGCACTGCAAACAAACCGTTTGGAACCACACAGCAGAGACCACCCAATAGCGCGGAAACAGCGGCGGCGATACCGCCCAGCAAGCCCGCGACCAAAGCGACCAGAGCTGTTGCCACTATCTGCAGCATCACAATGCGCGCCATATTCACCTAGATCCTGCCTTCACTTATGCATTTGCCACAATGCCGGGGCAGTGAAACGGTTGGGCGCAATTGCTTGTCGATGTCATGCCTTTCAAAGCCACGGAATTATAAGTGCTACTACGTAGCACGTCAAACTTTGATCGGCCAAAATTACAATTTGGCTTCATATTAGTTTGGCGAATAATGCTTTATTCACAGCATTAATATTTAATATATTTCTGATTATCGAATGCTTTAAGCAGGATTATTCGGATATTTATTTTTTTAAAATGGACCATTCCCCACGCAAGCAATGCAAATATATTCAAAGCCTTTTTGGGCATTATAAATAGCTGGGGTATGCTGAAAAACCGTGATTTTACCGCAATAATTTAATCATCTTCTGTAAATACAATGTGCAGTATGCGCAGCTGAAATAATGCCGAAGCTGGCTATCGCGCTCGCCGGTTCAGTTGCGCAAGCGTGCCAGCAAGCTGTCGAGCACATCCAGATCGGCAAAATCTATAATGAGCTGGCCGCGGTTTTTAGCGCTGCTCTTGATAGTAACCGCCATCGCCAGCAAATCGGATAACTCCTCTTCCAGACGGATAATGTCACGCGATTTTTCCCGGCTTTTTCCATTCCCGTGCGGTGCTTCGGATTGCGCCAATACCGTGCGCTGCACCAGCTTTTCCGCTTCCCGCACCGACATGCGCTTGGCCACGATGGTGTTTGCCAGCGTGATCTGGGTGGCGGCGTCGACTGCCAGCAATGCGCGTGCATGGCCCATGTCGATATCCCCAGCCATCAGCATGGTTTGGGTCGGTTGCGCCAGATTCATCAGGCGCAGCAAATTTGATACCGCACTGCGTGAGCGCCCGACCGCACCGGCCGCCTGCTCATGGGTGAAATCGAATTCGCTAATCAGCCGATGGATCCCTTGCGCCTCTTCCAGCGGGTTGAGGTCTTCGCGCTGGATGTTTTCGATCAGCGCCATGGCGGCGGCGGCCTGATCGTCGACTTCCTTGATCAGTACCGGGATGGTGTCGAGCCCGGCCAGCTGGACCGCGCGGAAACGCCGTTCGCCGGCGATGATTTCAAATTTTTCGGCACCGTTTTCGCGCCCGACCGGACGCACCAGAATCGGCTGCAGCAAGCCCTGCTCCCTGATCGAGGCGGCCAGCTCATCCAGCGCACCCTCGTCGATGCGGGTGCGCGGCTGATATTTTCCGGCCTGCAATTGCGTCACCGATAAGGTGGAAATGACTCCGGTCGCTGAGGATTGCGCGTCCGGGTCGTTCAAGCCGCCCAGCAGGGCATCTAGCCCGCGTCCCAGGCCTTTTTGTTTTTTCGTCGCCATAATTTTTCTTTACATTGATTTGATACGTTCAACCAGCTCGGCGCCGAAGGCGATGTAGGCTTGCGCCCCTTTCGAGGCAGGATCGAAATTGACCCCCGGTATGCCGTAGGACGGCGCTTCCGCCAGCCGCACGTTGCGCGGGATGATGCTTTTGAAAACCTTGTCGCCGAAATGCTGCTCAAGCTGAGTCGAGACTTGTTGCGACAAGGTCATGCGCGGATCGAACATCACCCGCAACAAACCGATGATGCTGAGGTCCGGATTCATCTTCGCGTGCACTTTCTTGATCGTATTGACCAAATCCGACAATCCCTCCAGCGCATAGTATTCGCACTGCATCGGGATGATCACGCCATGCGCGGCGCACAGTCCGTTCAGAGTCAGCATCGACAAAGCCGGCGGGCAATCGATCAGGATGAAATCGTATTCCGCCGCGACTTGCGCCAGCGCGTCCTTCAAGCGTTTTTCGCGGTTTTCCAGTTCGACCATTTCCACTTCGGCGCCGGCCAGCTCCCGGTTGGCCGGCAGCACGTCGAACTTCCCGTTTTCGGAAACCAGCCGCGCGCTCGCCACCTCGGACATCCCGAGCAGCACTTCATAGACCGAGGCGTGCAGCTTGGCCTTGTTGATGCCGGCGCCCATGGTGGCATTGCCCTGCGGGTCGAGGTCGACCAGCAGCACGCGCTGGCCGATTTTTGCCAGGCCGGCAGACAGGTTGACGGTGGTGGTGGTTTTACCGACCCCGCCCTTTTGATTGGCGATACAGAAAATTTTTGCCATGGACCGCCTTAGTTAATCGTCAATTTGGGGACGAAACCGATCGGAAACAGGATCGTCAGGATAATACTCGGGTAACGCGTGATGCCGGACATAGCGCTCTTTCATCCAGGGTTTTCGGAAGCTCGCAGGGTTGCCGTTCAGTGCGCAATGCGCTCGATGAATATCAGGTGCCGCTGCGCCTGCAATCCGGGCACCGTCAGCGCGCGCACTTCCCGCACCACCCAGCCGGCCGGCAGGCGCGACAATTCCTGTTCCGGGTTGATCCCCTTCATCGCGATGAAGCGCCCGCCCGGCGCCAGCAAATGGCCCGACCAGTTGATGAAGTCGGCCAGTTCCGCAAAGGCGCGCGAAGTGATTGCGTCGAACGGCTGCGCCGCCTGCAATTGCTCGACCCGCGTGGTATGGACAGTCACATTCGCCAAGCCGAGCTCCGCCTTGACCTGGGTTAAAAAAGCGGTTTTCTTGTGCACCGTATCGATCATCGCGACCTGCATCTCGGGGCGCGCGATTGCCAGCACCATGCCCGGCAGGCCGCCGCCGGCACCGACATCCAGAACATTTTTTACGCGATCGAAAGCCGCAACCGCAGCCAGCGAATCGAGCACATGCTGGATCACCATCTGGGCCGGGTCGCGCACCGCAGTCAGGTTATAGACCGCATTCCATTTGGCTAACAGCGCCAGATAATCGATCAGCAAGTCAATTTGCCGCTGGCTCAGGTCGAGTTGCAGCGCCGCCGCTCCGTCGGCCAGCGTGCGTGTCAGGGCAGTACGATCGAATCCTTGCATGTGCGTTCAAGCCTTTGGTTGGGGTTCTGTCGTCACTGTTGCGAACTGATTGTAGCCGCGCTTTTTCAGATGCACCAGCAACAGCGACATGGCCGCCGGCGTGATGCCGGAAATCCGCGAAGCCTGGCCCAGCGTTTCCGGCCGCTGCGCGTTGAGCTTTTGCCTGACTTCAATCGACAGGCCGTTGACTTCCAGATAATCGAACTGGGGCGGCAATATCAAATGCTCGAAATACGCATGACGCGTCACTTCCTTGGCCTGGCGTTCGATATAGCCGGCATACTTGAGCTGGATTTCAACCTGTTCCTTAAGCTCGGTCTGATCTTCCTGCAGTGCCCCAAGCGCAGCCAGGCCCTGCCCTTCCAGTCCGGTCAGCGTCATCAGCCGGTCGTAGCTGACGTCAGGCCGGCGCAGCAGGTCGGCCAGCGAATATTCGCGCTCTATCACCTTGCCGATGACCCGCAGCGCCTCAGCGTCGGCCAGCATGCGCGGGCTGACCCAGGTCGACTTGAGCCGCTGCAATTCGAGCGCGATCGCTTCGCGCTTTTGCTCGAACCGGGCCCACTGGACATCGCCGACGCAACCCAGTGTGCGGCCGATCTCGGTCAAGCGCATGTCGGCGTTGTCCTCGCGCAAACTGAGCCGATATTCGGCGCGACTGGTAAACATCCGGTACGGTTCCTGCACGCCCTTGGTGATCAGGTCGTCCACCAGAACCCCCAGATAGGCTTGATCGCGGCCCGGAGTCCAGGCAGCCTTCTCTTGCACCTGCAGCGCGGCGTTCAGGCCGGCCAGCATGCCCTGCGCCGCCGCCTCCTCGTAGCCGGTGGTACCATTGATCTGGCCGGCAAAGAACAAGCCCTGGATCAGCTTGGTTTCCAGCGAAGCCTTCAGGCCGCGCGGGTCGAAATAATCGTATTCGATCGCATAACCGGGACGCAGGATGTGGGCGTTTTCCAGTCCGCGCATCGATTGCACCAGCGCCAGCTGGACATCGAATGGCAGGCTGGTCGAAATCCCGTTCGGGTAATATTCGTTGGTGGTCAGCCCTTCCGGCTCCAGGAAGATCTGATGCGACGCCTTGTCGGCAAAGCGATGGATCTTGTCCTCGATCGACGGACAATAACGGGGCCCGACGCCTTCGATAACCCCGGTGTACATCGGGCTGCGATCCAGTCCGGCACGAATGATGTCGTGCGTGCGTTCGTTAGTGTGGGTAATCCAGCACGGCAGCTGGGCCGGATGCATGGCGACGCTGCCCATCACCGAAAACACCGGAATCGGATCCAGATCGCCGCCCTGCTCCTGCATCGCGGAAAAATCGATGGTGCGGCCGTCGATGCGCGGCGGCGTGCCGGTTTTCAGCCGCCCTTGCGGCAGCTTCAGTTCCTTCAGCCTAGCCGACAGCGAAATGGCCGGCGGATCGCCGGCGCGTCCGGCCGCATAATTATTCAGCCCAACATGAATTTTCCCATCCAGAAAAGTGCCTGCAGTCAGCACCACCGTCCGGCTGCGAAAGCGGATCCCGATCTGCGTGACTGCGCCGACCACCCGATCGCCCTCCACCATCAGGTCATCGACCGCCTGCTGGAACAGCCACAGATTCGGCTGATTCTCCAGCCTGGAGCGGATCGCCTGCTTGTACAGAATCCGGTCCGCTTGCGCGCGGGTGGCCCGAACCGCCGGCCCTTTGGAGGAATTCAGGATGCGGAACTGGATGCCGGCCTCGTCAGTGGCGATCGCCATCGCGCCGCCCATCGCATCGATTTCGCGCACCAGATGCCCCTTGCCGATGCCGCCAATCGACGGATTGCAAGACATCTGGCCCAGGGTTTCAATGTTATGCGTTAGCAACAGCGTGTTTTGCCCCATGCGGGCGGCGGCCAGCGCCGCCTCGGTGCCGGCATGGCCGCCGCCGACGACAATGACATCAAATTCTTTGGGAAAATACATAATGCGCCTCAGGGCGACGTGAACGAAGCAGGATTATAAGGTTTTTTCCGTCAGCATCCTTGCCGCATTTAAATCCCCGGGGAAATTGCACACCCCGTTTCACGTGGAACTATCTATTTTCGGCTTGAGTGCTGATCGATCCAGTGTTTCACGTGGAACACAATGTGCGTGTCTGTATTTGGATCAAACTGACAGTGACGGTCGAATGCGCTCGCTGTTCCGACTTCAGACATTGCGGCTGGCGAGTATCCATGCGGCCACCCTTTCGGCAATCATGATGGTCGGCGAATTGGTGTTGCCGGAAGTGATGGTCGGCATCACCGAGGCATCCACCACGCGCAAGCCGGCTACGCCCCGCACCCGCAGCTGGCTGTCGAGCACCGCCAGCGGATCGTCGTCGCGCCCCATCTTGCAGGTGCCGACCGGATGGAAGATGGTGGTGCCGATGTCGCCGGCGGCGCGCGCCAGTTCCTGTTCGCTGCGGAACTGGGCGCCAGGCTTTAATTCCTGCGGCGCGTATTTCTGCAGCGCCGGCGCGGATACTATGGTGCGCGTCAGCGTCAGCGAACTTGCCGCTATGCTGCGGTCTTCCGGCGTACTCAGATAGTTTGGAGAAATTTTCGGCGCGGCCGATACCAGGCCGGAGCCGATGCGCACATGGCCGCGCGACGTCGGCCGCAGATTGCACACGCTGGCGGTGAATGCCGGGAATGGATGCAGCGGTTCGCCGAATTTCTCCAGCGACAGCGGCTGCACATGGTATTCCAGATTCGCGCTGGCCTGGCTTGGGTCGGACTTGGTAAACGCGCCCAGTTGCGACGGCGCCATCGACATCGGGCCGCTCTGCAACAGCGCGTATTCGAGACCGATTTTCATCTTGCCGAACCAGCTTCCGGTCATCGTGTTGAGCGTCTTCGCACCCTGTATCTTGAACACGGTACGGATCTGCAAATGGTCTTGCAGGTTTTCACCGACTCCCGGCGCGTCCAGCACCAGCGGTACGTCGTGCTGGCGCAACAAGGCCGCCGGGCCGATGCCGGACAATTGCAGGATTTGCGGACTGCCGATGGCGCCTGCGGCCAGGATCGTTTCGCACGCCGATTCGGCAAACCATGCGCTGCCGCCGCCGACGAATTCCACCCCGTTGCAGGCCACACCCTGCGGCCCGCTCGTGGTGCGCAAATGGCGCACTTCGCAACCGGTCATGATCTCCAGATTCGGCCGGCCGGCGGCCGGCCTCAGGAATGCCTTCGAGGTATTCCAGCGCACCCCGCGTTTCTGATTGACGTCGAAATACCCGCAGCCTGCGTTGTCGCCGCGGTTGAAATCGTCGGTGTTCGGAATCCCGCACTGCAAGGCCGCGGCGCGAAACGCATCCAGGATTTCCCACGACAGGCGCTGCCGCTCGACCCGCCATTCGCCGCCGGCGCCGTGCATCTGGTCAGCGCCCTGGTAATGGTCTTCGCTCTGCCTGAAGTACGGCAACACATTGTCCCAGCGCCAGCTGTCGTCGCCGGTCAAATCCGCCCACCGGTCGTAATCGCGTGCCTGACCTCGCATGTAAATCATGCCGTTGATCGACGAACAGCCGCCCAGCACCTTGCCGCGCGGATATATCAGGCTGCGTCCGTTCAGGCCGGCGTCCGGCTCGGTACGGTACAGCCAATCGGTGCGCGGATTATTGATGCAGTACAGGTAGCCGACCGGAATATGAATCCACAGATAATCATCCTTGCCGCCGGCCTCGATCAGCAGCACCGACGCCTTGCCGTCGGCACTGAGTCGGTTGGCCAGCACGCAGCCGGCCGAGCCGGCGCCGATGATGATGTAATCGTATTTACCCGCAAACTCCATGCCGTTCTCCGTAATACTGGATGTTGTATATTTTAATACCACTTACTAATAATGCGTAAATACCAGATATTTACAGCATACTCCCATAAAAATAATTTTTTCAAGGTAACGCCTGCGGGTCGCCGGACAGCGTCGCAGCGCAGTCCAGGCAGCGATGCCTCAGCGGCCTCAAAACAACCAGAAAGCGCTCGCCGCAGCAACCTTCGCATTTTTCCAGGAAACCTGGAAAATTCAAAATACAATGCAGTATGCCAAAAAACATATTACCTAGCGCAATGAAATAAAGCGACTTAAAAAATACATAGTCCCAGTATAAAAACAGCATGTTTTTCGTCCAATTGTGGACAAGCCTGTGGATATCCTGTCCATTCATTGTGGGCAACTGCATCCGGTGCAATCGGCATTTTTCTTATCCAGAATCCATCCTGTAAACATACGCGGCTTATGCAGGCTTTATGAAATCGCCAGTTGCTTGAAATCATTCGCTTTTATGCACTTATCCACAGATGCAAGCCACTGTTAACTATTATTACTATTAATATATATAACTAATTAAGTAAAACCAAAAAATCAAAACCCGCTGCTTATCCGGCATAGCGTTGCCCTGCCCTAATTTTTAAAAAATCGCTAATCGCAACAGTCCGTTTTTCGCAAATACGGTATGGAAAGCCTTTTTTGAAACTTCCGGCTGAAAAAATCGCTTTTCATCAAATTTCCGGCGATATGACGGCCGCAGGGCAGTCACCATCCGAAAATACCGCCAGAAAGGCTTGAATCGACCGCTGACGGCGCTGAAAGAATATTTGGCACGCAGCGAGGCTAAAATTTTTTAAAAACGCACCAGCAGGCTGGAAAATGCTTTTGCAAGCCAGATGAAAATTGAAAATGTGGATAAGTCGGTCGAAAATGCATCTAAAAGCGCGTTTTCAACAATTTGCCTGTGGATAACCTTAGGGATATCCACAGGGGATCTTTGTGCATAAGCGCCGAATGCCGTTGCGGTTAAAATCTTGTCCAGAATCCATCCTGTAAACATACGCGCCTTATGCAGGCGTTATGAAATCGCCAAGCGCTTGAAATCATTCGATTTTATGTACTTATCCACAGATATGGGCGACTGTTAACTACTATTACTATCTATATATATAAAGAAAGTATTAAAGAACCGGCAAACGGCCGGCAGTGAAACAAAGGCAGAAAATGACAGACAAGAAGATCCGTTTGGGGCTGATCAGTGCCTTGCAAGAAGAGCAAACCGGCTTGATCGAGCAAATGCAGCGCAAAAACAGCATCCGGCGCGGGATGCGCGACTACAGCGCCGGTTCCTTGTGGGGAATAGATTGCGTATGCGTGCTGTCCAGAATGGGAAAAGTTGCAGCAGCGGCAACAGTAGCCACGCTGATCGAGCGTTTTGACGTCACGCATATCGTGTTTACCGGCGTGGCCGGCAGCGCGGCGCAGCAAGTGCGGGTCGGCGATATCGTGCTGGCTGACAATCTGGTCCAGCACGATATGGATGCGAGGCCGCTGGCGCCGCGTTTCGAAATTCCGCTGACCGGCATCAGCACCTTTGCCGCCGATGCCAGCCTGAGCGCTGTGCTAGGGCAAGCGGCGCACGATTTCCTGGCTCAGGACTGGATCGACGCGATTGAAAGCCGGGACCAGCTCGCTTTCAGGCTGAAGATGCCGCGCCTGCATCGCGGCCTGGTTGCCAGCGGCGATGAATTCATCACCAGCGCCGATAAAATTTTCGCTTTGAATCTGGCGCTGCCAGAGGTGCTGGCAGTCGAGATGGAAGGCGCGGCAGTAGCGCAGGTCTGCTTCGAATTCGGGATCCCGTTTGCGGTGATCCGCACTATTTCGGACAACGCGAATGAAAGCGCCGGCATCGACTTCAACAGTTTTCTGGAGCGGGTCGCGCAGCGTTACGCGTTCAATATCGTGAAAAGGATGTGCGCCGGATTATGCATGCAAAATAGTCGTTAAATCGTTTAAATATCATTAACGTCGTTTAATTTAATGTTTTTTCTTGAAAAAACAGAAAATTCAACGCGAAAAAACCACCGGATTGGATGCAATCCGGTGGTTTTTTAACGGAAAACTGTCCGCATCAGCCCAACAATCAGCCTTCCAGTGTCATCAGGCTGGCATTGCCGCCGGCCGCCGTGGTGTTGATGCAGAGTGCCCGTTCGGCCACCAGCCGCCACAACGCAATCGCGCCGGTTTCGCTGCTTTCCACGGTGGGAATCAATGCGCCCCTGTGCGCGGCCAGCAGCGGCAGGACGGTTGCCATTTGTGCGCCCTCGACCAGCGCAATCGCGATTCCGACATCCTGCGTCAGGTTTTTGCTGACACGGATATGCTGGCGCACTTGCTTTGGCAAGCCGGATGGAATCAGGCTCTCGGATTCGGAGGCGACCACCACCGTATTCCCGGTGACCAGCGCAGCAGCGATCTGGTTCAGCAAAGCGCTGGTGCCGGAGGCTGCGCACAGCACGCCGCCGCGCGGTGCGAAGCTCAGCGTATTGCGCTCGCCGGTCGGGCCCGGCAACACCAGCGTGGTGCCCAGCGGCGTGCTGTGCGCATATTGTTCGCCCAGTGCGGCGATGCGTTCGTGGCCGTGGGTCCTGGCCCAGCCCAGCAGGCTGTTGAAGGCTTCGGTGGCCACCATTGCGGCCGGTTCATGGATCGTGTGGGCGCCCAGTGCGCCGTCCGGGTTGCGCTGCAAGCGCTTGATGTACAGCGGTCCGCCGGCCTTGGGGCCGGTGCCGGACTTGCCTTCGCCGCCGAACGGCTGCACGCCGACCACGGCGCCGACGATATTGCGGTTGACGTAGATATTGCCCACATGGGCCCGGCTGGCGATGAAATCGATGGTCTCATCGATGCGCGAATGAACCCCCAGGGTCAGGCCGTAGCCGGTGGCGTTGATCGCATCGATCAACAGCGGCAGCGCGCTGCGCTGGTAGCGCAGTACGTGCAGGACCGGCCCGAACACTTCGCGCTGCAATTCCGACAGCGAAGCAATTTCGATCATGGTCGGGGCGACGAAGGTGCCGTGCTGGCATTCCGACGGCAACGGCAATTGATAAAAATCTTTCGCGCCGGCTTTCATTTTCGCGATGTGCGCCAGCAGGTTTTGCTGCGCTTCGGGATCGATCACCGGGCCGATGTCGGTTGCCAGCCGATCCGGATTGCCGATACGCAATTCCTGCATCGCGCCCTTCAGCATCGCGATCGTCTTGTCGGCGATGTCGGCTTGCAGGCACAGTACCCGCAGTGCCGAACAGCGCTGGCCGGCGCTGTCGAAGGCCGACGCGATCGCGTCCTGCACCACCTGTTCCGGCAGCGCCGAGGAATCGACGATCAACGCATTCTGGCCGCCGGTTTCCGCGATCAATGGAATATCGCAGGATTCGGCCACCGCCCGCTGCGCCAGCGTGCGGTTGATGATGTGCGCGACTTCGGTGGATCCGGTAAAAATCACGCCGCGGCTGCGCACATCGGCGGTCAGTGCGGCACCGACTATTTCGCCGCGGCCCGGCAGGAATTGCAATGCTCCACGTGGAACACCGGCTTCATGCAGCAGTTGGACCGCGCGCTGCGCGATCAGCGGCGTCTGTTCGGCCGGTTTCGCCAATACAACGTTGCCGGCCGCCAAGGCGGCGCTGACTTCGCCGACAAAAATTGCCAATGGGAAATTCCACGGGCTGATGCAGACCACCGGCCCGAGCGCCAGGCTATTCACGCCGGTGGCAACCTGGGCGCCGTAATAGCGCAGGAAATCGACCGCTTCGCGCACTTCGGCAATCGCGTTCGGCAGTGATTTTCCCGCTTCGCGGATCGCCAGCGCCATCAGCTCCAGCTGATGGGTTTCCAGCAGATCGGCGGCGCGCCGCAACGCTGCGGCGCGCTCCGATGGCGGCGTGGTTTGCCAGTCCATCGCAAACGCGCTGGCTGCCGCCAGTGCGGTTTCGACGTCAATGCCGTTGGCTTCGATCACGCTGCCGACCAGGTCCCTGTGATCGGCCGGATTCAGGATCGCCTGCGCCTGCGTTGCGGTAACAGTGCCGGCCAATAGCGGCGCCGCCTGCCATTGATGGTTGCCGAATCGGCCCAGTGTGGTGCCGATCTCGCGCAGCACGCTTTCATTGCTGAAATCGACGCCGGCGGAATTTCTGCGTTCGGCGCCGAACAACTCCAGCGGCAGCACGATATTCGGATGCGGTGCGCCGGCCAACTGTTTCGACAGCGCCAGCGGATCGCCAATCAGCGAATCGATCGACACGTTTTCGTCCATGATCTGATTGACGAAAGACGAATTGGCGCCGTTTTCCAGCAGGCGGCGGACCAGGTACGCGAGCAGGGTTTCGTGCGATCCTACCGGCGCGTAGATGCGGCAGGGCCGGTCCAGATTGTCCTTGCCGACCACCTGGTCGTACAGCGTTTCGCCCATCCCGTGCAGGCACTGGAACTCATAATCGGTAACGTTTTGTTGCTGGGCCCAGGTGTAGATGGTCGCCAGCGACAGCGCATTGTGGGTCGCGAATTGCGGATAAATCACGTCGGTCGCCGCCAGCAGGCGCTGTGCGCAGACCAGATAGGAAACGTCGGTATACACCTTGCGGGTGTAGACCGGATAACCGGGCATGCCGTCGACTTGGGCGCGCTTGATTTCCGCATCCCAGTACGCGCCCTTGACCAGCCGCACCATGAATTTGCGGCCGCTGCGGCGCGCCAGATCGACCAGGTAATCGATCACGAACGGGCACCGCTTCAGATAGGCTTGCACCACGAAGCCGAGACCGTCGAACCCGGCCAAGTCAGGATCAAAAGCGAGTGCTTCCATCAAGTCCAGCGACAGTTCCAGCCGGTCGGCCTCTTCGGCGTCGAGGTTCAGGCCGATATCGTATTGCTTGGCCAGCAGCAGCAGGCTTTTCAGGCGCGGCAACAATTCGGTCATCGTGCGCGCGCGCTGCGCGCGCGCATAGCGCGGATGCAGCGCCGACAGCTTGACCGAGATGCCGGGGCCGTCCTTGATGCCGCGCCCGTTCGAGGCGCGGCCGATCGCGTGGATCGCGGTTTCGTAGGACGCGTAATAATTGGCAGCGTCTTTTTCGGTCAAGGCCGCTTCGCCCAGCATGTCGTACGAATAGCTGTAGCCGCGCTTTTCATTGTCGCGGCCGTTCTTCAGTGCTTCGGCTATCGTTTGGCCGGTGACGAACTGGTTGCCCAGCATGCGCATCGCCAGATCGACGCCCTTGCGGATCAGCGGTTCGCCGCCCTTGGTGATCAGCTTGGTCAGGGCCGAACCGAGACCCTGTTCGCTGCTGGTGCCGACCAGCTTGCCGGTCACCAGCAAGCCCCAGGTGGCCGCATTGACGAACAGCGACGGCGATTCGCCCAGGTGGCGGCGCCAGTCGCCCTTGCTGATCTTGTCGGCGATCAGGCGGTCGGCGGTCTGGCTGTCCGGAATCCGCAACAGCGCCTCGGCCAGGCACATCAGCGCCACGCCCTCTTCCGACGACAGCGAGAATTCATGCATCAGCGCATCCACGCCGGAGGCGCGGGTGCGTTTTTCGCGCACCGACTGCACCAGCTTGCGCGCCAGCGTCTGCACCCCGGCCTGGGTCGCGCCGTCTATGCTTACCTGCGACAGCAGCCATTGCACCGCTTCGCTTTCATCGCGGCGGTAAGCGGCGGTGATGGCGGCGCGCAGCGGGGTCGGGTCGCGCAGAATTTCATTCTGCAATGCGGAAAATGGCATAGCAGCGGCAGCGGAAGTGGTGGAATCGGTCATGTTCTGGCGCACTCGGGTGAGGAAATGAGGAAAGCCGTCAGCCGCTTGTCACGGATACGGAAGATGATTCGATTGTAGGAGGGATTGACGCGCATTAATTCTGGTAATTGTGGTCGCTATCAAAATTTTCTATTTGGTGGGAAAATTACACCAAATAAAATTTATATCTGGATGCATATGCTCGACAAGATCAGTAAAAGAATCCTATCGGAATTGCAAAATGACGGCCGCATCAGCAATGTCGAGCTGGCTTCGCGCGTCAACCTGTCGCCGGCAGCCTGCCTGGAGCGGGTGCGCAAGCTGCAGGAAACCGGCTACATCCTCGGCTACACCGCGCAACTGAACCCAGAATTGCTCGATGTGGCGCTGCTGGTATTCATTGAAGTGGTGCTGGACCGCACCACGCCGGACGTGTTCGACGCCTTCAAGCGCGGGGTGCAGGTGATACCGGAAGTGCAGGAATGCCATATGGTCGCCGGCGGTTTCGACTACCTGGTCAAGGCGCGCGTCAAGGACATGAGCGCCTACCGCGAATTTCTCGGCAAATCGTTATTGCAGCTCAAGGGCGTGCGCGAAACCCACACTTACGCGGTCATGGAAGAAGTCAAGAATTCCACCAAGCTTCCGATAAAATAGGGAGTATTTTTCATATCGCACTGAATCATTGCGGAAAATAATGATTTTTACAGCATACTAATCACTAGTATGATATTTGGCATCACTTCAGCTTGCCGTAATTGAATTCATGCCGGCTCATCGTGGATAAATGTTCACGCAGCCATTTATGCGCCAGATTGCGCGCATCGCGCTCGTGCCACAGCATATCGACATGCACCTCGGGGGTTTCGAACGGCAATTCCTTGTTGATCAGTTCATCGCCCATGCCGGTCGATACGATCAGGTGGCGCGGCAGCACCGTGATCAGGTCGGAATTGGCGACGATACGGCCGGCGGTGAAAAACTGGTTTACCGTCAGCAGGATATGCCGTTTGCGGCCCAGTTTGGTCAGCGCTTCATCGACCAGGCCATGCGCGCGGCCGGAAAAACTCACCAGCAAGTGCTCGGCCGCACAGTAAGCATCCAGCGTCAGTTCGGATTTTGCCAGCGGATGGTCGCGCCGCATCACGCCGACGTATTTGCCGGAATACAGGCGCTCGTGCAGGATCGGTGAGTCGCCGCCCTGCCCGCCCACCATTTGCGCCACCACCCCGGGGAAGAATCCGACCGCCAGGTCGATATCGCCGCGCATCAGCATCGGGCGCGGTTCGCGCGTCGTCAGCGGCACCATGCGGGCTTCCAGGCCGGGCGCTTCGCGCTCGAACGAACGCACCAGCGACGGCAGCCAGAGCGCCGCGGTCGAATCGGCCATCGCCATGTGAAAAATCTGATGCGCGGTCTTGACGTCGAATGCTTCCGGAATCAGCGCTGCCTCCAGGTCCGATAAAGCGCGCCGCACCGCCGGCCACAGCGCTTCGGCGCGCGGGGTCGGCTTGACGCCGTACGCGGTGCGAATCAGCAAATCGTCGCCGACCGTGTCGCGCAGGCGTTTGAGGGCATTCGACACCGCCGGTTGCGTGACCGACAAGCGGCCGGCGGCGCGGGTCAGGTTCTGTTCGGTCATCACCGCATCGAAGACGCGCAACAAATTCAGGTCCAGGGAGAGAAAACGCATGATTTTAAAATGTACCTTAAGTGAATCGGCCGGATGAAAGGCTCCGGTGTCCGGCTGGCGGTTGTCTATTAAACGCCGTGGTGCTGCACCTGATTGTTATTAAATTTGTAGTTGAAAAATCGATTAAATATTCACGATAAGTATAACTGATATGAGAATTTGAAATTTGATTTATATATTGCACCGCAATATAGTGACCTCAAGAAAATAATTCTATATTGTTGATCCGGAGTAAATCATGTCCATCATGTCCATCGCTTCCCCACTGCAAGCAGTGCTCGGTTTCGGTCTTCTAGCCACGCTGGCAATCCTGTTCAAGCCTTTGCTGACCGGCTCCTTCCGTGCGCTGAAATTGCTGCTCAAGCCTAGCATGAGTAAGGAGCAACGTCTTGCCCGCGCTTATTATCGCAATGCGATGACCTTGCATTCGATGTCCAGCGCGAGCGACGCGCTGCCGCCTAACCTGGCGGCCGAATTGCGCGCGCTGTCCGGCCGCGGCTGATCCGATCACAGAAATAACCAGCAGTTTATCAACGGTAACGACCATCATGTATAACACCACCAGCAGCTACGGCAAGCAGATGTACCCTGCGGCAGCTTACTACCTCGGCGGCGCGCCGGTTGCGGCCTATTCCGGTGCGCATAGCGCCGGGCGCCGCGCGCCGCTCGGTTCGAACAGCCTGGCATCGATGCTGCCATCCCTGTTGATGACGGGTCTGATCACGCTGGTGATGGCGGCGGTCCTGCGCCTGGTCTGGGTCGGATTTTCCGCCGACTTCTATGCCGCCTGGATGGAAGCCTGGCTGACTTCCTGGCCGATAGTATTTCCGTTTGCCTATTTGCTGAGTGCGCCGGTTTTCCGACTGGCGGCGCTGGTGGCGGCACCGGCAGTCACTCTGGAAGCCGGCCGCGCCGCCAGCCTGTCGCTGGCACAGATTGCCGATGCATCGGCGAACGCCACTGCGATAAACGGTCTGCGCGCACAGCGCCGCCGGGCGCAGGCTTGCCTGACGCATAAGCGCTGAGTCGATCGCGTCCCGCCTGACCCCCGCCGGCACTGCCGGCGGGGTTTTTTTACAGGTTGCGGCGTAAAAAAAGCGGCCCATGATGGGCCGCTTTTTTAGCGTCAAATTAAAATCAGGCTGACAAGGCCCGTTCCAGCGCGACCCGGTTTGCCTCCAGTTCCGGCGGCAAATGGTGCTGCAGCTTTTCGAACAGTTCCGCGTGCAGCTTGAGCTCCTCGCGCCAGGCGTTGTGGTCGATCGAGGTAATGGTGTCGAACTGGGCTTGGGTAAAGTCGAGGCCATCCCATTCCAGGTCGCCAAAGGCGGGGGTGGTGCCGAACAAGTGTTCGACGCCGCCGGTCTGGCCTTCAATGCGCTCCAGCATCCACTTCAGCACCCGCATATTGTCGCCGAAGCCGGGCCAGACGAACTTGCCGTCGGCGTCGGTGCGGAACCAGTTAACGCAGTAGATTTTCGGCAATGCGGACGGCGACGAGGCAATCATTTTGCCCATATTCAACCAGTGCTGGAAGTAGTCGCTCACGTTGTAACCGGTGAACGGCAGCATCGCGAACGGGTCGCGGCGCACCACGCCCATTTGCCCGACTGCGGCGGCAGTGGTTTCGGAGCCCATGGTGGCGGCCATGTACACGCCTTCGACCCAGTTGCGCGCTTCGGTCACCAGCGGCACCGTAGTCGAGCGCCGGCCGCCGAAGATGAAGGCGGAAATCGGTACCCCGGCCGGATCGTCCCAGGCGGCATCGATTACCGGATTTTGGGTTGCGGCGACGGTGAAACGCGAGTTCGGATGCGCGGCCTTGGCGCCGGTCTCGCTGGCGATGGCCGGTGTCCAGTCCTTGCCCTGCCAGTCGATCAGGTGCGCCGGCGGCTCCTTGGTCATGCCTTCCCACCAGACGTCGCCGTCGTCGGTCAGCCCAACGTTGGTGAAAATCGTGTTGGAGGTCAGGCACGCCATGCAATTGGCGTTGGTCTTGGTGTTGGTGCCCGGCGCCACGCCGAAATAACCGGCTTCCGGATTGATCGCGTACAGGCGGACGTCGCCGGTTTTTTCGTCAACCTGCGGCTTGATCCAGGCGATGTCGTCGCCGATGGTGGTGACTTTCCAGCCCTTGAAGGCGAGCGGCGGAATCATCATCGAGAAGTTGGTCTTGCCGCAAGCCGACGGGAAAGCCGCTGCCACATAGTGTTTCTTGCCCTCAGGCGATTCGACGCCCAGGATCAGCATGTGTTCGGCCAGCCAGCCCTGCTCGCGGCCCATGGTGGACGCGATGCGCAGCGCGAAACATTTCTTGCCGAGCAGCGCATTGCCGCCGTAACCGGAACCGTAGGACCAGATTTCGCGGCTTTCCGGAAAGTGGACGATGTATTTGGTCTTGTTGCAGGGCCAGGCCACGTCTTGCTGGCCGGCCGCCAGCGGTGCGCCGACGCTGTGCACGCAAGGCACGAAATTGCCATCGGTGCCGAGCACGTCATACACCGCGCGACCCATGCGGGTCATGATGCGCATGTTGGCCACCACATACGGCGAATCGGTCAATTCGACGCCGATATGGGCGATCGGCGAGCCCAGCGGACCCATCGAGAATGGCACCACATACATGGTGCGGCCCTGCATGCAACCGTCGAACAGGCCGGACAGCGTGCTGCGCATCTCGGCCGGCGCCATCCAGTTGTTGGTCGGGCCGGCATCTTCCTTGCTGGCCGAGCAGATGAAGGTGCGGTCTTCCACCCGCGCCACGTCGGACGGGTCGGAGCAGGCCAGATAGCTGTTCGGGCGTTTGGCCTGGTTCAGCTTTTTCATGGTGCCGCTGGCGACCATTTCGGCGCACAGGCGGTCGTACTCTTGCTGCGAGCCGTCGCACCAGACGATGCCGGCAGGCTTGGTCAGGGCGGCGACTTCGGCCACCCAGTTTATGAGTTTTTGCTGCTGCACAAAGGCGGGCGCATTGACTGCGGTTACGCCTTTCATCGTGGGTTGGTTCATGAAAACATCCTCCAAAGAGTTAATAGAATTATTGCCGCGTTTCGGCGCATTGGGGGTGTCATTAGCTTGTGGCTTGCGCTGGATCACTCGAAGGCGACCGCGCGTCGACGCCCGTGCGAAGAAGGCCGCTGGTATGGCCATCAAACCCATGAAATCAAGCAATATCCGGG
The DNA here is from genome assembly GCA_030698225.1 of Oxalobacteraceae bacterium. Taxonomy (GTDB): domain Bacteria; phylum Pseudomonadota; class Gammaproteobacteria; order Burkholderiales; family Burkholderiaceae_D; genus AVCC01. The sequence continues at coordinate 26,918 of JAUYNR010000052.1, forward strand.
CTGGCGGGACTCACTGGGTGAAGTGAATGCAGAAACATATTTTTGATTCTACACTCCGGTATGCCCCATCTCAATGAAAATGTAGTAAATGGCAATAAATATAGTAGAGCAATGTAGTAGGCTATTTTCCATTTTCGATAATGCGTTAATTTGTTACGAAACTCACGTTAAAAAAGGCGAACTTTGATGAAAATTGCCATTCTCGATGATTATCAGGATTGTGTGCGCAGCCTCGATTGCTTCGGATTGCTGGCCGGCCATGCAGTCAAGGTGTTTTGCAACAGTGCGCGCGGCACCGGACAACTGGCGCTGCGTCTGGCGCCCTTCGATGCGCTGGTGCTGATTCGCGAACGCACCGGATTGAACGCAGCGTTGCTGACCCGCTTGCCGAACCTGAAGCTGATCTCGCAAACCGGCAAGGTCAGCGGCCATATCGACGTCGCCGCCGCTACCGCGCGCGGCATCGCCATCGCGGAAGGCACCGGCGATCCGAGCGCACCGGCCGAGCTGACCTGGGCCTTGATCATGGCGGCGCGGCGCAAGATCGTGCAATACGCATCCCATCTGAAGGCCGGCAGATGGCAGGCCGCAGCGCTGGCGCCGCAACATAATCAGCTCGGAAAGTTGTTGCAGGGACAGACTCTGGGCATCTGGGGCTACGGCAAGATCGGACGCCGGATCGCCGCCTACGGCAAGGCTTTCGGGATGACCGTGCAGATTTGGGGCAGTGCCGACAGCCGGCTGGCCGCGGTCCGGGACGGCTGTCTGGCGGCCGAATCAAAAGCGGCTTTTTTTTCCTCATCCGACGTCGTCAGCCTGCATCTGCGCTTGAATGATGCAAGCGCATCCTGTGTCGCCGGGGCCGACCTGGCGCTGATGAAGCCCGACGCGCTATTCGTCAACAGCAGCCGCGCCGAACTGGTCGCGCCCGGTGCTTTGCTGGCGGCCTTGCAGGCCGGGCGGCCCGGCGCGGCTGCACTGGACGTGTTCGAGAACGAACCGCTGCCGCCCGATTCTCCGTTGCTGCGGATGGAAAACGTTCTGGCCACGCCGCATCTCGGTTATGTCGAACAGAACAGCTATGAACTGTACTTCCGTGCCGCGTTCCAGAACGTAGTGGATTTCGCCCGGGGCCAGCCGAACAACCTGCTCAATCCGCAAGCGCTGCAGCAGCGCTGATGTATGCTGAATTCGTCATCATATCGGCGCGTTTCCGGCAAGACGAGAGTCTTCCATCGCGCTAATCTGGCGTCATGAAAAAAATCTTGATCATTGATTCCCACACCGGCGGTGAACCCACCCGCCTGGTGCTGGCAGGCGGTCCCGAGCTGGGTACCGGTCCCTTGTCCGAACGTCTGGCGCGCTTCCAAAGCGAGCATGACCGGTTGCGCAGCGCGGTGGTATGCGAGCCGCGCGGCTCGGACGTGCTGGTCGGCGCGTTGCTGTGCGAACCGCACGACCGCAGTTGCGCGGCGGGGGTGATTTTTTTCAATAACGTCGGTTATCTCGGCATGTGCGGCCACGGCATGATCGGCTGCATCGTGTCGCTCGCGCATCTGGGGCGCATCCGGCCCGGCCGCCACCGGATCGAGACCCCGGTCGGCGTGGTCGATGCTGAACTGCACGCCGACGGCAGCGTCACCGTGCACAACGTCCCCGCCTATCGCGCGCAGAAGGCCGTCGCCATCGAGGTGGCAGGGCATGGCCGCGTGGTCGGCGACGTCGCATGGGGCGGCAACTGGTTTTTCCTGGTCAGCGAGCATGGCTTGCAACTAGTGCCGCAGAATATCGAGGCGCTGACCGATTTTTCCTGGCGCGTGCGCCAAGCGCTGGAACGTGCCGGCATTAGCGGCGATGACGGCGCAGCGATCGACCATATCGAGCTGTTCGCGCCGTCGGCCGCCCCCGGCATCGACAGCCGCAACTTCGTGCTGTGTCCGGGCAAGGCTTACGACCGCTCGCCGTGCGGCACCGGCACCAGCGCCAAGATTGCCTGCCTGGCAGCCGACGGCAAGCTGGCCGAAGGCGACATATGGCACCAGGAAAGCATCATCGGCAGCGTGTTCGATGCCAGCTACCGGCTTGAAAACGGGCAGATCCTGCCCAGCATCCGTGGCCGCGCTTATGTGAATGCGGAAGCCACGCTGTTGCTGGACGACAGCGACCCTTTCGTCTGGGGCATTCGTTGAATGAAATGAAGCGCAAGCCGGATGCCATCGTGATCGGCGCCGGCATCGTCGGCGCCGCCTGCGCGCATGCACTGGCGGCCTGCGGCCTGACGGTGACGATCATCGAGCGGGATACGGTCGGCGGCGGTGCCACCGCGGCCGGCATGGGCCATCTGGTGGTGATGGACGACAATCCGGCCGAACTGGCGCTGACGTCTTATTCGCTTGAATTGTGGCGCGAATTTGTCGATGGCCGCCAGCAGCAAAACGAATTCAGCCCTTGCGGCACTCTCTGGGTTGCCGCCGACGACGAGGAAATGGCCGCCGCCGCCGCCAAGCAGGCGACCCTGGCGGCGCACGGGATAGGCTGTGAACTGCTGGATGCCGCAGACTTGTATCGCCACGAGCCGCACCTGCGCGCTGGCCTCGCGGGTGGCTTAAGGGTGGCCGGCGACGCGATCGTGTATCCACCCAAGAGCGCCGCGCTGCTGCTGGCGCAGGCCCGGCAACGCGGCGCACGACTGCTGATCGACGAAGTGCTTGCGATCGATGCACAGGGCGTGACGCTGGCCGGCGGCGGCCGTCTCGATGCCGGGCTGGTGCTGGTCGCCAATGGCGTGGCCTGCGCGCAATTGCTGCCGGAACTGCCGGTCCGCCCGAAGAAAGGCCATGTCGTCGTCACCGAGCGCTATCCGGACTTCATCCGGCACCAGCTGGTCGAGCTGGGCTACATCAAGAGCGCCCATGCGGCCAGCGGCGATTCGGTCGCGTTCAATCTGCAGCCGCGTCCGACCGGACAATTGCTGATCGGCTCCTCGCGCCAGTTCGAGCGCAGCGACAAGGCGGTCGACATCGCGCTGGTTGCGCGCATGCTGGCGCACGCGACGCAGTTCGTGCCGCAGCTGGCGCAACTGAAAGCGATTCGCTGCTGGACCGGCTTGCGGGCCGCCAGTCCGGACGGTTTGCCGCTGATCGGACCGCATCCGAGCCGTAGCAATGTCTGGCTTGCCGCCGGCCACGAAGGCCTCGGCATCACCACCGCGCTGGCGACAGCCAAACTGCTGGCCGCGCAGATCACCGGACAAGCGGCGGCAATCGATATCGCGCCTTATCTGCCGGCGCGCTTTCCTGCAATCCTGAAAACGGCGGCCAGCGATGCCTGACGCAATTACTTCTGAAACAATCACCCTCTTCATCAACGACCGCCCGCTCACGGTCGCGGCCGGCACCAGCGTGGCCGCCGCGATTGCGCTGGCCTGCAATCCGGTCACGCGGCTGTCGGTTTCCGGCATGCTGCGCGCGCCGCTGTGCGGGATCGGCATCTGCCACGAATGCCGCGTCACCATCGACGGCCAGCCGCACCAGCTGGCGTGCCAGACCCTGTGCACGCCGCAAATGCGCGTACTGACAGCGCTTTGCAAGGAGCTCGCATGAAGCTGCAATTCGATATCGTGATCGTCGGCGCCGGTCCGGCCGGTCTGGCTGCCGCGCAGGCCGCCGCCGCCAGTGGTGCGACCATTGCCGTGATCGACGACAATCCGCAGGCCGGCGGCCAGATCTGGCGCGGCGGACCGCAACACAGCGGCGACAAGCGCGCCGCACGACTGTGGACCACTCTGAGCCAAACCAAGAACCTGCGCTTTTTCAACAGCGCAAGGGTGCTGCTGCCATCGGCTCCCGGCGCACTGCTGGTCGAAACTGCGGACGCCGCCTTCACGCTGCATTACGGCAAACTGATTCTGGCCACCGGCGCGCGCGAACGCCTGCTGCCGTTTCCCGGCTGGACCCTGCCCGGCGTGTTCGGCGCCGGCGGCATCCAGGCGCTGGCCAAGGGCGGTTTCCCGGTCGCCGGCAAGCGCATCGTGGTGGCCGGCTCCGGTCCCTTGCTGCTGGCGGTTGCCGCGACACTTAAAGAACGCGGCGCACAGGTGCTCGCGATCGTCGAGCAGGCGCCGTTGCCGCGGGTGGCGCGCTTCGCGCTCGCGTTGCCGGCGACCCCGGGCAAGCTGCTGCAGGCGCTGCGTTTGCGCCGCCAGCTGGCCGGGATTCCGTATCACATGCATAGCCATGTGCTGCGCGCCGAAGGCGACGAACATTTGACGCAGGTGCTATTGCAGATCGGATCGAGGCAACGGACGATAGCCTGCGATTATCTGGCCTGCGGTTTCGGCCTGATCCCGAATACCGAGACTGCTAACGCGCTCGGCTGCAGCATCGCCGATGGCGCGGTACAGGTCGACCGCTGGCAGCAAACCTCGGTTGCGGATGTGTATAGCGCAGGTGAAAGCACCGGCATCGGCGGCGTCGATCTGGCGCTGGTCGAAGGCCGCATTGCCGGACTGGCGGCACTGGGTGATCTGGCGCAGGCGGCATCACTTGTCGCCGGACGCCGGCGCTGGCAAGCGTTTGCCGCCCGGCTGGCGCGTGCGTTCGCGCTGCGCGAGGAACTGCGGCAGCTGGCCGATCTTGATACCATCGTCTGCCGCTGCGAGGACGTCAGGCATCGCGACTTGCTGCAGCAGGCCGGCTGGCGCAGCGCCAAGCTGCACACCCGCTGCGGGATGGGGCCGTGCCAGGGCCGCGTCTGCGGCGGCGCGACCGATTTCCTGTACGGCTGGACCCAGGATTCGGTGCGGGTCCCGCTGACGCCGGCGCGCATCGGCAGCCTGATTTCAGTAGTGCAGGCCTCCGTGCCTGCAACCAATGCAGGCACGGAGGCCTGCACTACTTTTTAATCGTGGCGCGGTATGCGCTCGGCGTCATCCCCACCGTGGCCTTGAACTGGCGCGTGAATGCGCTGTGATCGTGGTAGCCGCAGGCCAGCGCGATCGCGGTCACGCTGGCGCTGCCGGCCAGCATCGCGGACGCGGCATCGAGCCTGGCCTTGATGATCATCTGGCGCGGCGTCAGGTAAAAAATCTTGTGGAAATAGCGCTCGATCTGGGACGCCGACAGGCCGCTGATGCGCGCCAGGTCGGCCAGCCCGATAGTCTGCTCGTAATGCGCATGAATGAAATGCGCAGCCGCCGCGATGCGGGCATACACCGGATGCGCATTGTCCGGCATCGCCAGATCGCGCGAGATCCCGGCCAGGCCGATGATATTGCGCTGTTTGTCGCGCAGCGCGATCTTGTGGGTCAGGCACCAGCCGGGATCGCGGTCCGGATACAGGTGCAGTTCCAGCCGATCGCAGATCTCGCCGCCGCCGGCCAGCACCTGCTGGTCCTGCTCCTGATACAGGCTGCCGAACGCTGCGGGGAATACCTGCGCCGCAGTGCGGCCTGCCAGCGCCGATTTCTGCTTCAGGCCGCAGCGCCGCACCAGCGTCTGGTTCACCACGACATAGCGGCCCTGCGCATCCTTGACGAAAAAAACCACGTCCGGCAGCGCATCGAACAGCGCTTCGGCAAAAAACACGTTATCGATCTGCAGCGACAGCAGTTGCCGCGCCGCTTCGGGGTCTGGATGCATGGATATGCCTACGCTCTGAAGTGGGCCTGATTCTAGCAATAGACCTTGTATTACATATACTCCACGTTAAATTTAAAAAACATGGCATTTGCCGCACATTTTAATTGCGTGATATGAATATACATAATCCAGTATGTTCACTGCGTGCGAGAAGCGATCGAGTGTCAGATGACACTCGATCCCCGCATGCAGCGCAACCGCAGCGGCAGTTTTCGCCCATGTTCCAGAACGCGGCCGCCAGCAGATCGCTGACGATCTCGTCCAGCGGCGTGTCTTGCTGACGGTCATGGCGGTTTTCTTAACGCTTGGATTGATCGAACTGCTCCACCAGCGCATTGAAAGCCTGCGCATCCGCGGCGCCCAGCGGCAGCAGCGGCTGGCGCACCGGGCCGGCATCGATGCCGTGACGGCGGCAGCCGAGTTTGGCTTTCTGGTTGTAGTCGCCCGACTCCATCGCCTGGATCACCGGCAGCATCGCGCTCATCAGCGACTTGACCCGGTCCCAGTCGCCGGCATCGGCGGCCCTGATCATTGCCGCCTGCTCACCCGGGAACAGGTTGGCGCCGCCGCTGATCCAGCCGCGCACGCCCCAGAACAGGAAGTCCGCCGCCTGGTCGTCGCAGCCGCAGATCACGTCGAAATCCGGCAGCCCGGCCTTGATCAGCGCCAGCGCGCGGCTGAAGTTGCCGCTGCTTTCCTTGATGCCGATGATCTTCGGCAGCTTGCTCAGTTCGACCACCGCATCGAAGCCGATTTCGACGCCGATGCGGGCCGGGAAGTTGTACAGGATGATAGGCAATGCGCTGGCCTGGGCCACCGTGCGGAAGTGCGCGACCACCTCGGCCTGGTTCGGCAGGCTGTATGCGGGCGCCGACAGCATCAGCGCCTGATAACCGAGTGCGGCAGCCTGCTGCGCGCGTTCGATTGCGCCCTGGGTCGACAGCGCGTTGGCGCCGGCCACCAGCGCGATGCGGCCCTTGCCGACCCGCGCCACGCAGCGCAGCACCTGCTCGCGCTCGTCGTCGTTCAGCGCGTAATACTCGCCGGTGGTGCCGCAGGCCACGATGCCGGCCACGCCCTGCTCGATGCAGCGCTCGACCAGCTGTTCAAGGGCAGCGAGATTTACCCTATTGTCGGCATCGAACGGCGTGACGATGGGGACGAAAACACCTTGAGTCTGCATGAAAAATCTCCTTTTTTAAAAGAATGATGAAGCGCTTCCGCTTGCGCGTGAACGGCCAATATAGCACTCAAAAAATGCTTTGGATATATTGCAGATATATTAGCAGGATGATATTCTGGCTTTTCAAAACCGCCTGGCGCCGGCATCCAGGCATCCGCGCTGCAGGTTGATGCGGTGCGTTGCATAAGGTATAAACGAACCTCCATGAATCAGTTCCATGGCTGAAGCAACAGACGGCGCAGACCGTAGCGTATGGCAAGTCAATCGGGTAAAACCTGCTGTTCAATTCTTAATAGGATGACAATATGCAATTCACACTAAAAATGATTCCAATCGCGGGCGCGATCGCATTTGCGTGGGCCGGCAGCGCTTACGCCCAGGAGCAGGTGGTCAAGATCGGCCACACCGGACCGCTCTCGGGTGCCAATGCGTTTGCCGGCAAGGACAATGAAAACGGGGTGCGCCTGGCGGTGGAAGAATTGAACGCCAAAAAACTGACGATAGGCGGCAAGCAGATCAAGTTCGAACTGTTGTCGGAAGACGATCAGTGCGACCCCAAATCCGGGGTCAACGTCGCGCAGAAGTTTGTCGATGCCGGCGTCAAGTTTGTGATGGGACCGTACTGCTCCGGCGTCGCGATTCCGGCTTCGCGCGTGTACAGCGAAGCCGGCGTGATGATGTCGACCGTGGGCACCAATCCGAAGGTCACGCAAAGCGGCTACAAGAACCTGTACCGGATCATCGCCAGCGATTCGCAACTCGGCTCCGGCATGGCGGTGTATGCGGCCAATGTACTGAAAGCCAAGACCGTGGGCGTGATCGACGATCGCACCGCGTTCGGCCAGGGTCTGGCGGAAGAATTCATCAAGGTCGCCAAGAAATCCGGCATGAAGGTGCTGGGACAAGAGTTCACCACCGACAAGGCAACCGACTTCAATTCGATTTTGACCAGCCTGAAGGGCAAGAAGGTCGATGTGATCTTCTTCGGCGGTTATGCGCCGCAAGGCGCGCCGATGGCGCGTCAGATGAAGCAGCTCGGCATGAACGTCAAGCTGATGGGCGGCGACACCTTGTGCAGCCCGGAAATGGGCAAGCTCGGCGGTGATGCGGTGGGTGAAAACGTGTTGTGCGCGCAAGGCGGCACGGTGCTCGACAAGGTCAGCAGCGGCCCGGCTTTCAAGGCCAAGTACAAGAAGCGCTTCAACCAGGACCCGGATGCGTATGCGGCGTCGTTTTACGACCAGTTGATGTTCATCGGCGAAGCGATGCAAAAAGCCAAATCGGTTGAGCCGGCCAAGGTCGGGGCAGAATTGTACAAAATGTCGTACAAAGGCGTGGCCGGCACCTACTCCTACGATGACAAGGGCAACATGAAGCAATCGCCGGTAACCGTCTACACCTTCAAGAATGGCGTGCCGTCCCCGCTCGCCAGTTATTAATCTGAAGAATAAGTAAGCGCCTGGGAAGAATGGAGCAATCCGGATTGCTCCATTCTTGCCAATGTGCGGCAAAATACCGCGCACAATTCCCACCACGATTTTTTTACAGCGACGAGCCATTCCATGTCAGAACCGATGTCGGAGCCGATGCTCCAGCCGGCGCTCTATCCGCCGATCGAACCCAACCGCAGCGGCATGCTGGCGGTCGATGCAATGCACACGCTGTACTGGGAAGAATGCGGCAATCCCGACGGCGTGCCGGTGCTGTTCCTGCACGGCGGGCCGGGCGCCGGCCTGTCGCCCAGGCATCGCCAGTTCTTCGATCCGGCGTATTACCGCATCGTGCTGTTCGACCAGCGCGGCGCCGGCAAATCGACCCCGCTGGGCGAATACCGCAACAACACGACGCAGCTGCTGATCGCCGACGTCGAGCGCATCCGGCAGATGCTGGGCATCGGGCAATGGCTGGTATTCGGCGGTTCCTGGGGCTCGACGCTGGCGCTGGCCTACGGCGAAGCCCATCCGGAATGCTGTACCGGCTTCGTGCTGCGCGGCATATTCCTGTGCACCGATGCCGAAATCGACTGGTTCCTGAACGGCATCAAATGGTTTTTCCCGCAGCAACATGCGCAGTTCACCGCGCCGATTCCCGAGTCCGAGCGCGGCGATCTGCTGCAGGCGTATGGAAAGCGCCTGTTCTGCGATGACCCGGCCGTGTGCTCCGAGGCGGCGCGCAGCTGGAGCCGTTATGAAGGCAGCTGCCTGCACTTGCTGCCGCACCCGGAAGTGGCCGACGAATTCGGTTCGGAAGCGGTCGGCCTCGGCGTCGGGCGGCTGGAAGCGCACTATTTCCGCCATCACGCATTCCTGGAAGACGACCAGCTGATCCGCGACGTCGGCCGCATCCGTCACCTGCCGGCCGTCATCGTCCACGGCCGCTACGACATGGTCTGTCCGCCGCTGTCGGCCTATCGCCTGCACCAGGCATGGCCGCAAGCGCGCTTTCAGATGATCGAGGACGCCGGCCATGCGGCCTTCGAGCCCGGCATCGCCAGTGCGCTGGTGGCGGCCACCGACCAGTTCAAGCGGCAAGGCAATTTTGAATAATCGACCAAGACCTGGAAAATCCATCAACGCAACATACAACATCAAGCAGGCAACGGACGCAATGACCGCAGCGGATCCAGCAACACTTTCAGGCGGCAAGCCGGCCGCGCCCAGGCAGCGCGCGGCCGATGTCGCCTACGACATGCTGGAAAGCATGATCGTCACGTTGCAGCTCAAGCCGGGTACGCCGATAGTCGAAGCCGAACTGGTGGAGGCGACCGGCCTCGGGCGCACGCCGCTGCGCGAGGCGCTGATGCGGATGTCGACCAATGGCCTGGTCGTCCAGCTGCCGCGGCGCGGCCTGATCGTCAGCGACATCGAGCTGGCCGAGCATTTGACGCTGATCGAGACCCGCCGCGTGCTGGAGCGCCTGATCGCCGCCAGCGCCGCACGGCGCGCGACGCCGCAGCAGCGCAAGGATATTCTGATTTATGCGAAGAAGATGGTCGCCGCCGCCAAAAGGAATGACCTGAAAGCCTACATGCAGGCCGATCAGGGGCTCGACCATGTGATCCACCAAGCCTGCCGCAATCCGTCCGCGGTGGCTGCGGTGATCCCGCAAGTGATCAAATGCCGCCGTTTCTGGTATGCATTCCGGCACGAAGGCGATGTCGAGGCCGGCGCCAATTGCCATTTGATGCTGGCCAGCGCCATTGCCGACGGCGACGCCGAGGCCGCAATCTGCGGCGCCGAAGCGCTGATGGATTATCTGGAATTGTTTGCGCGCAAGGTCATCGATACCTGACTGCCGCCCGTTTCCGGCCACCGGCAGTAAAAAATACTACACGTTGTATTATTTATAACGCTTATTTTTATTGCGGGAAATGCATGGTTATTGTGCATACCCCCGCATTTATCAGAGACAGCCGGCGGGTTCGGCAAGCCGGCCCCGCCGCTTGTCCTCACTCGTACTCGCCGATCGGCACGCATCCGCAAAATAGGTTGCGGTCGCCGTAGACGTTGTCGGCGCGCCCGACCGCCGGCCAGTATTTCTGCTGGCGCAGCGACGCCACCGGATAGGCGGCCACGCTGCGGCTGTACTGGTGATCCCAGGCGTCGGCAGTGACCACCTGCGCGGTGTGCGGCGCGTGCTTCAATGGGTTGTCGGCGCGGTCGAATTCGCCGCTTTCGACTTTCGCGATCTCTGCCCGGATCGCGATCATCGCGTCGATGAAACGGTCCATCTCGGCTTGCGATTCGCTTTCGGTCGGTTCGATCATCAGCGTGCCCGGCACCGGGAAACTCATGGTCGGCGCGTGGAAGCCGAAATCCATCAGGCGCTTGGCGACATCCTCGTTGCTGATGCCGGTGGCGGCCGTCAGCGGGCGCAGGTCGAGGATGCATTCGTGCGCGACCAGTCCGTCATGGCCCGAATACAGCACCGGATAGTGCGGCGACAGGCGGCGGGCGATGTAGTTGGCGGCCAGGATCGCGACTTCGGTGGCGGCGGTGAGACCTTCCGCGCCCATCATCGCGATGTACATCCACGAAATCGGCAGGATGCTGGCCGAACCGAACGGGGCCGCACTGATCGCGCCGATGCCGGCGGCGTCGCGCTGATAACCGGCGCTGCGCAGATTCGGCAGGAACTTCGCCAGATGGGCGCCGACCGCAACCGGACCGACGCCGGGGCCGCCGCCGCCGTGCGGGATGCAGAAAGTCTTGTGCAAGTTCAGGTGGCTGACGTCGCCGCCGAACTGGCCCGGCGCCGCGACGCCGACCAAGGCATTCATGTTGGCGCCGTCGATGTAGACCTGGCCGCCGTGCGCGTGGACGATTTCGCACAGTTGCTGCACGCCTTCCTCGAACACGCCGTGGGTCGACGGATAGGTCACCATCGCCGCGGCCAGGTTCTTGCCGTGCAGCTCAGCCTTGGCTTGCAGGTCGGCCAGGTCGACATTGCCGCGCGCGTCGCAGGCCACCACCACCACCTGCATCCCGACCATGCTGGCCGAGGCCGGATTGGTGCCGTGCGCCGAGGATGGAATCAGGCAGACGTTGCGATGCGCGTCGCCGCGCGACGCGTGGTAGGCCTGGATCACCAAGAGGCCGGTGTATTCGCCCTGCGAGCCGGCGTTCGGCTGCAACGATACCGCCGCGTAACCGGTGGCCGCGCAGAGCATTTCTTCCAGCTGGTCGATCATTTCGCGGTAGCCGATGGTCTGGCCGTTCGGTGCATACGGATGGATATTGGCGAACTCGGGCCAGCTGACCGGCAGCATTTCGGAAGTCGCGTTGAGTTTCATCGTGCAGGAGCCGAGCGGGATCATCGTGCGGTCGAGCGCCAGATCCTTGTCGGCCAGGCTGCGCAGGTAGCGCAGCATTTCGTGTTCGGCGTGGTAGCGGTTGAACACCGGATGGGTCAGAAAGCCGCTGCTGCGCGCCAGCGCAGCGGGAAATGCATCGCCGACCGCGGCTTCGATCGCGTCGAAATCCAGCGCCGCGGTTTGACCCTGCCCTTCCGCTGCAAAGATGGTCCACAGCAAGGCGATGTCGTCGCGGCCGCTGGTTTCATCGAGCGAGATGCCGACATGATGGTCGTCGATCCGGCGCAGATTGATGCCCTGCGCCTCGGCTGCCGCGTGCAGCTTGTCGGCCAGCTTGACCTGCACGGTCAGCGTGTCGAAAAACGCTGCATTGGCGATGCCGTAACCGAGCTGGCGCAAGCCGGCCGCCAGCACGCCGGTGCAGCGATGCACCCGCTGCGCAATCCGGCGCAGCCCGTCCGGGCCGTGATACACCGCATACATCGACGCCATCACCGCCAGCAGCACTTGCGCGGTGCAGATGTTGGAGGTGGCTTTTTCGCGCCGGATATGCTGTTCGCGGGTTTGCAGCGCCAGCCGGTACGCCTTGTTGCCCTGCGCATCGACGGTGACGCCGACCAGGCGGCCCGACATGCTGCGCTTGAATGCATCGCGGGTGGCCAGATAGCCGGCGTGCGGGCCGCCGAAGCCGAGCGGCACGCCGAAGCGCTGGCTGTTGCCGACCACCACATCGGCGCCCCACTCGCCCGGCGGCGCCAGCAGCGCCAGCGCCAGCAGGTCGGCGGCTGCGATCACCAGCGCGCCCTTGGCGTGCAGCGCCGTCACGTATTCGCGGTAATCGCGCACTTCGCCATTCACGCCCGGATATTGCAGCAGTACGCCGAAACAGTCGTTGTTGATGGCTTCGTCGCCGCTGCAGGTGCGCACTTCGATCCCGAGCGGCCTGGCGCGGGTTTCGATGACTTCGCGGGTTTGCGGCAGCACGTCGTCGGCCACGTAAAACACCTTGGAATCCGACTTGCCGACGCGCTGGATCAGCGTCATCGCCTCGGCCGCGGCGGTGCCTTCGTCCAGCATCGACGCGTTGGCGATCGCCATTCCGGTCATGTCGGTGATCATTTGCTGGAAGTTCAGGATCGCTTCCAGCCGGCCCTGCGAGATTTCCGGCTGATACGGGGTGTACGCGGTGTACCAGGCCGGGTTTTCGAACAGGTTGCGCAGGATGACGCCCGGCGTGAAAGTGTTGTAATAGCCTTGGCCTATCATCGACTTGAACACGCGGTTCTTGCTGGCAAGACCTTTCAGCTTGGCCAGCGCCGCCTGCTCCGGCAGCGGCTGGGAAAACTGGCCGAGCGGCAGCGCATCCTTGCGGCGGATGTTGGCCGGCACGATGGCGTCGATCAGCGCGCTGCGGCTCGGATAGCCGAGCACGGCCAGCATCGCCTGTTGTTCGGAATCGGACGGGCCGATATGGCGGGCAATGAACGCATCGCGTGCTTCAAGTTGGGAAAGGCTGGAACGGGTCATGATCTGGAGTTATCGAAGGTCGTGGCACGGGCGCCGGCAACACTGTGCTGCCGACGCCCTGAATTAATGTGAAAGTCGCGTAGCGACTCGCTTCGCTGCCCTCTCCCGCAGGCGGGAGAGGGGTCTCGGGGGTGAGGGCGGTCGAGAATATCGAAATCAGGCGTCGATATTCTTGCCGTAGGCGGCCGCGTCGAGCAGGCTGCCGAGGTCGTCGAGATTGGCCGGCTTCAGCTTGAACAGCCAGGCATCGTAGGCGTTCTGGTTGATTTTCTCGGGAGCATCGGCCAGCGATTCGTTGACCGCCACCACTTCGCCGCCGATCGGCGCATAGATATCGCTGGCCGCCTTGACCGATTCGACCACCGCGCAATCCTTGCCGGCGGCCAGTACCTGGCCGATTTCCGGCAATTCGACAAACACGATGTCGCCCAGCGCATCCTGCGCGTATTCGGTGATGCCGACGCTGACCGTGCCATCGGCTTCGGTGCGCGCCCATTCGTGGGATTCGGTGTATTTCAGTTCTGCAGGGATGTTCATAATGGACTCCGGAGATAAGAGGGTTCGGGAATGCCGGCTGCGTGCCGGCATTACTAAAAAAGCGTAGAAATCAGGAAACCAGAATCTTGCCGTGGCGCACGAATGGCAGCTTGACCACGGTCGCCGCCAGCTTCTTGTCGCGGATTTCCACTTGGACAGTGTCGCCGACCGCCACGCCGAGCGGCAGGCGCGCCAGTGCAATCGCCTGCTGCATGGTCGGGCTGAAGGTGCCGCTGGTGATTTCGCCCTCGCCGTGGGCGCTTGCGACTTTCTGGTGCGCGCGCAGCACGCCGCCTTTTTCGCGCAGGATCAGGCCGAGAAATTGCACCTGCTGGCCAGCGGCCAGCAGCGCCGCCTTGCCGACGAAATCGCGTTCGCTGACCAGATCGATGGTCCAGGCCAGACCGGCGTCGAGCGGATTGACGGTTTCATCCATGTCCTGGCCGTACAGATTCATGCCGGCTTCCAGCCGCAGCGTGTCGCGCGCGCCCAGACCGGCAGGCTTGACGCCGGCCTCCAGCAATGCATTCCATAGCGCTTCGGCCCGGGCGGCCGGGAACGCGATTTCGAAGCCGTCTTCGCCGGTGTAGCCGGTGCGCGCCAGCATCACTTCACCGAACTGCGTGTCGGGTACCAGCACCGCATTGAACGGTTTCAATGGTTCGCTGGCGGCTTGGGTTTGCGGCAGCACTTGCCACACCCTGGCGCGCGCATTCGGCCCCTGCACCGCGATCAGCGCCAGCGCGTCAGGACCGCTGCGGCGCTGGGTGATGACGAGGCCGCTGCCGGTTTTGTCGTTCTGGGCCGAAATCCAGCCGATGTCTTTTTCGGCGGTGCCGGCATTGACCACCAGCCGGAACCAGTTTTCGCTGAAGAAATAAATGATCAGGTCGTCGATCACAAAGCCGTCGGCATTGAGCATGCAGGAATACAGCGCTTTGCCCGGACTCTGCAATTTGTCGACATTGTTGGCCACCAGGCCGCGCAGGAAGGTGCGCACATTGGCCCCCTGCAGGTCGACTACGCACATGTGTGAAACGTCGAACATGCCGCAATCGTTGCGCACCGCGAGGTGCTCCTCGATTTGCGAGCCGTAGTTGACCGGCATGTCCCAACCGCCGAAATCGACCATGCGTGCGCCTGCGGCACGGTGAGCGGCGTTGAGTGGAGTCGCTTGAAGCGTCATGGAAACCTCGTTACCAATAGAAAGGGGTCAACGGAGCAGGCGCACTCGCCCGTCCCGCGCTAATCGTCGCAGACCCCTCTGTCCTTGGTACCTGAGAGATTACGGGAGCTGATCCCGCGCGCCCCTTCGGTGGGCAGTCTGCCGTTTGGCAACTGCCGCTCTCCAGAGTTTGGAAGGACATGCCCTCCATCCCGATCAGTCCTTTTGCCTGAGAGTTTTTGGGCGGTGCCCCTTCGGCGGCAGCGCGTGGCTACCCTCTCCTGATCAAGAGTCTGGAATATATGCGCTGCCGCCGCCCCTGTCAAATTTTAGCTTGCGCCGATCCGGTGCTTCATACCGCCATGTAGCGCCCGGGTCTATGGTTCAGCATGATGACCAGATTCAGTGCCACCGCACCCAGCATCGACGCCAGCAAGGCAGTCAGGTCGACCACCAGCAGCGACGCCAGCACGATCACGACATCGATTCCCATCTGCAGTTTGCCGGCGCGAATGCCGTATTTGTCTTGCAGGTAGAGCGACAGGATGTTGACGCCACCCAGGCTGGCCTGATGGCGAAACAGCACGATGAATCCGGTTCCCATCAGGAAGCCGCCGATGACGGCGACATACAACGGAGTCAGCGCGCCGAACTGCACGAACTGCGGATGCAGGCCGGAAAATACCGACACCAATGCCACCGCACAGAACGTCTTGATGGTGAAACGCCAGCCCATGCGCCGCACTGCCAGGAGGTAGAACGGCAGATTGATGACAAAAAATACCGTGCCAAACGGGATTCCGCTGGAGTAATGGATCAGAAACGCCAGGCCGGCGGTGCCGCCGGTGAGCAATCCGGCCTGGTTGAACATCGCGATGCCGAGCGAGACAAACAAGGCGCCGATCACCAGTGCCAGAATATCTTCAAACAGGCTATGGGTCGGGGGCAGGGCGGGAGGAATAATGGCAGCGGTATTCATGGCGAGGGCGCGATCGGAATGGGGGCCGGAATTCATTCAAAGCGGTTCCGGCAAGGAAAATCCGACATTAACGCACAGAATCGCAGATCGTGATATATGCGGCTGCGATGAAAATCCGGCGCAGCAACAAACGCAGCAACAACGGATATCAGGCGCCGCGCAACAGGCACTCGGCGCCGCTTTTGAGCGACGGAAAAATACTGCGCGTTCGATCCAGATGCTGCAAGCCTGGCGCCAGCGGCAACGGCGCACCGCCGTACGCAGGCAAGCCCTGGCGCACCGGCATCACCTGCAGCGCCGCACCGGCCGGCGTGGCGGATGCGGCGGTTGCGGCGCTTACATTCGGCGCTTCCCAGCCGAAGCTGTATGCGTACCCCGGCAGCAACACGTCACAGGTGGCGGCAAACCATGCACTGTGGTCGGCATCGCGGCCGAGCGCATGCGACAGTCCTTCAGGGTCGAATTTTGCCAGAGCCTGAATCAATTCCGCAGTCGATGCGCCGGGCGCATCGCCCCAGCCCAGCACCGGATTAAAGATGTAATCGGCACCGGAGCCGAACCAGCCCGCGCGCAACGGCCGCGCGCTCCAGTTGCGCGGACCGGCAAACAGGTGCCAATGCCAGTGCAAGCCGGACGGTTTCGGCCACGAATACAGGTATAGCCGCTGATAACCGCCGTCGTGCAAGGCGCGCACCATCGCCATCAGGCGTGCATGCGGCATCCGTTCGGGCGGGTGGCGGCGAAACAGAATCGGTTCGCCATTTGCATGCTGCAACTGGTCGGACGACAGGCACAGATCCAGCGTGTGCGCTTCCTGCCCGAAGCGCACCGACACCCAGCCCGACAGCAGGTTTACTGCGGTCAGCACCCCATATCCGCGAAAGTGGTGAAAAACGACGGTGCCGGGAGCGATCGGTTGCGTGCTAAGGCAGTTCAACATTTGAAAAATAGACGGAGTATAGGTAATAAATATGCATTTACCGCATATATTTAAAGCGATAGTAAAAATACAGGATGTAGTACGTATTCCTGTCAGGGGCCGTGACAGATGCCCGAACAAAAGCCGGAAATGCTTGTGATGCAGCTGCGTTGCCCCGTTCCATCTACGATTGTAACGCGTTGTTGCTCTGGTTCCGGATCAGACCTGGCATGTGTGGCAATTCGTCTTGCGTAAAAAACGTGCAAATGTGGTTGGGCAGCCGCGTTCAGGGAATCCTTCCGAGCTATCTGCGAAAAAATCAGGCAATCAGATCAATATGATTAAAAATGAGTTTTTTTGCTGTCAAATCAATATTTCATAAATTTATTTGACTGAAATTGCAGTTTCTGGAAATTGCAATCGTTAAGAATGATTTCCGATAACATCAAAATTACTTTGCTAAAAATAAATATTAAATTTTAAAATGCTAATTTGACTTATATTTTGATGTAAAAGTATCTAAATTGAATCATTTAACTGCCAAACGTCACAGAAATCGTGTGTTTATATGCGCCCGAAACTTGTTTGCAGAGATTGCCACGCAGGTCACTTCCAGCAGCTGCCGCTTTGCAAGCAGCCTTGAAGTGGGTAAACTGGCGGTCCAGTGTAATTCCGATGGGTTGAAATGCGTCGGCAGAATAAGAAATGATCAAAATGATGCAAAGACGTGCAACGCTCAATGAAATCGTGGAAGCTTCCGGACTCAGCCGCGCGACGGTCGACCGCGTGATCAACAACCGCCCCGGCGTTCATCCGCGCACCCGCGACCTGGTCGCCCGGATCGTGGCCGAGCTGGAAAAAACAGCAGCTAGCGCGCCCGGCCCCGCTGCACCTTTTGCAAGCAAGCATTTTCAGATCTGCATACAAGGAAGTAATGCATTTGCCGACGTGCTGGAAACGGCGCTGGCCAGTTCCACTGAGATATTCCGCTTACGTGGTTGCAAGCTTGGCTTGGCGCGTTTTGCGGCCAATGAAGATGATAAATTGAGCAGTTACCTGGCGACTATCGGAGAAAAATGCGATGGTGTGGCGATCTCTGCCAGAAATACCGAAGCGGTCGGTAATCGTTTGCGCGCACTCATGCGTCGCCAGATATCGGTGGTAAGTTTCACCACCGATGTCGATGCCGATGCGCGTCACTGCCATGTTGGGATGGATAACCGCGCCGCCGGGCAAACAGCCGCCTTGTTGCTGGGCAATCACCTGAGGCACTTGCAGGTCGCCAATGTGGCGCTGGTGGTGAATGGCGTCTCTTACCGCAGTCATGAGGACAGGGAAATCGGTTGCCGCGCCTTATTGCGCCAACGCTACCCGCAGATAAATCTTTTTGAGATCGTCAAAGGCGACGATGATGCCGAGATGACCTATCAGGCGCTGTGCGACGTGCTGTTGAGTCGCCCCGATATCAGCGCGCTCTACGATTTGAGTGGCGACAACCGCAGTCTGGCCAAGGCCGTACAGGATTGCGGCCACAGCAAGCTGCTCTATATTGCGCACGAACTTGACCCCGTCAGCAGCAAATTGCTCAAGGAAGAGGTGATCGATTATCTGATTACGCAGCACATTCCGACCCTGCTGAACGCGGTTGTAGACTCGCTACTGCAAATTAATTCAGGAAAACAGCCCGCGGACATCAATCCGGTGCCTATACAACTGCTTTGCAAGTACGTGATCTGAGCGCATTGCCGCCCGATACGTCAGCAGATGCTTCGGGCGCGCAAGATCGTGTGTAATGGTTTATTACTGACCGGGCGCCGGATTGGCGTCGTCGCTTGGCTGCACTTCGCCTTCGCCGGAAGTTTCCTCATCTGGGGCATCGGTCTTCGGTACAGACTTACGCTGCAATTTTTCTTCCTTCTTGCGTTTTTTTGCAAGGTCCTTTTGACGCTTTTCGAATTGGTAGTTAGGCTTGGCCAATGGAGAGTCCCGGGTCTATGTTGAAATTAGGGGGCGGTCAACACTGCAGATTCTACCGCCCTATATACAGGGTACGCGATAACTGGCATGACGCCAAATCACTGAATGCATAAAAGGCCCCAGTTAAGCATCGAATTTGCCGTCCGGTATACTGTATTGCCACATATCAACACTATTCAAGCAAGCCTGCCATGTCAAAAGTAAAGGATAACCTCACAATCATCATCGTATGCGCCGCACTCAGCTGCCTGGCGCTTGGCTTCGGCTTTGCATGGTTATATCAGCGGCCAAATGATAAGGCACAGGTCCAGGTAGCGTATGTCGCACTCGGCCCACTGCTGGTCAACACGCAGGATTATGCATTTTCAGCCAGCCTGTCGGTGCAAACCAGCGCCAAAGATGCGAAGTGGGCGTCGCAGCATAAAAATGCGCTCATTGCAGTGTTACAACAAGCCCTGGTCAACACCAATCCGAAGAGCCTACGCGATCCGTCCGGCTTGCAGTTGCTGCAACAGTCGCTCAAGAAAGCCGGTAATGCATCACTGGGAAAAAATGGTCTGAAAGAAGTATTTCTCACTGACTTTGTATTTCAGTCAAATTAGCCACCCAGTTCAGTACGGTTCGCCACCGCGGACCAAAAGGAAGGGATGGCAGCATTTTTGGAAAAGCGCTTGCCAAAGTTCGGCAACGTTTGCTATAGTTCGGCTCCCGTTGCAAGACGGGGCAAAAGCAGGGAGCAGCGGGACAAGCGGAAGTCGACGCGAAGCGGTGCGCAGGGAGTTGAAACAGGCGCTGCGGAGCGAAAAGAAAAGTTGACCAGGCAAGTAAAACGCTGCATAATCTCATCTCTTCGGTGCTGCAAACAAAACGCTTTGCAGCCCGGTTAGTCCGGTAGGAAATACCGGATTGTCCAGGAAGAAAAAGATCTTTAACAATTAACAGTCGATAAGTGTGGGCACTTGATGAAGGCGCCGCGCAAGAAGCGAAAGCGGACTGCGCGAACTTAAAATATCAAATGCTCGCACAGAAGAAAAATAGGATCTTTTTAGAGGCAACTTTAAGAAGAGCCTGTCAGTATTTTGAGTGAGCGACCGGTCCGGCTGGGGTAAAACTTAAGCGGACCATGTCAGCAATGACATAAAACAGAGATTAAACTGAAGAGTTTGATCCTGGCTCAGATTGAACGCTGGCGGCATGCCTTACACATGCAAGTCGAACGGCAGCACGGGGGCAACCCTGGTGGCGAGTGGCGAACGGGTGAGTAATATATCGGAACGTACCCTGGAGTGGGGGATAACTAGTCGAAAGATTAGCTAATACCGCATACGATCTACGGATGAAAGTGGGGGCTCGCAAGACCTCATGCTCGTGGAGCGGCCGATATCTGATTAGCTAGTTGGTAGGGTAAAAGCCTACCAAGGCATCGATCAGTAGCTGGTCTGAGAGGACGACCAGCCACACTGGAACTGAGACACGGTCCAGACTCCTACGGGAGGCAGCAGTGGGGAATTTTGGACAATGGGGGCAACCCTGATCCAGCAATGCCGCGTGAGTGAAGAAGGCCTTCGGGTTGTAAAGCTCTTTTGTC
>JAUYNR010000053.1 GCA_030698225.1 Oxalobacteraceae bacterium
GTGGCACAATTCAACGTCGCCCCTATATAAATCAATAACTTACGCGCTCAACTGTCGAACTCTGGTGAACATGCCGTTACTTTAAATACACGGTAACAGGATGTCAATAAATAACATTTTTTAAGAAACGTGCCATTACACAAATTTTCAGAAATTGACTGAAAAATTACCGTAAGTGTTTGATTCTTATGGAGCGCTCAACAGCAAAAACGCGGAAATTGGGCGCGAACTGTCGAACTCGGGTGCCCAGGGCTTGCTGCACGCTGTCCAGCAAGGATTGCTTCATCCATTGCTCTGCTAGACGAAGTTGCTCTTGTGGAGTTTTTGCTGGCTGTCGCTGTGGGCGACCTTGGGCGCCGGGGCAATCTGTGCCAACCGCGGCGGCGCAAGCTTTCATCGCAAATGACGCTGTTCATCCCCAATATCTGCGGAGCGACTGCGTCTCCTCTTAAGCTTGCAACATGCGCGTAACGGCGGTGCCCGTCAAGAATCGATAGCAACCAGGTTCCCAGGACATTGCTCACTTTGGGCGCGTTGGGACTGCTGTAATGCAAAGGGCATTACTGCACCCAGCGTTCAAACGATCCTGCCATTTCAAGAAACTCTAAAAAAAGCCAACTGTCCCATCGCTGTCGCATTCTCGCGCGTGTCCCAGCGCACTTGGATGCGGCCGCCGGTTTGACAACGCTTATCGGAATAGCGCCATTTGCCGGATTATCCAGCACTTGTTTGGCCACGACAGCGACCTCCTTGCGCTAGTTTTTGGCTCATCCATTTGGTGAAACCCTCAATCCGCTGAAAACCAGCATGGGTGCTCATTTTGCAGCAAATTGCATGTGTTCAACTGAGGAAAGTAGGATTATTGATGTAGTGCATTATCTGTCACTATTACTGCGTCGTCGCAAAAACCATCCCGCATCCACAGCTGAATTCTCAATCAAATTAGAAAATGTCTTTTAGTGTCAATAAGATCGCTTCCATCTGCTCTGTTTTAACGAAAGTATGAAGATTGCCGATCAATTCGAAGTATCGCTTTAGTTTAAGCAAATTTGTTGTCGGCGCCAATATCACGAAATGTAATGCATGATCGCGCATCAATTCTTAGATCGTATAAATTCAAAATAAAACCTCACTTTACTGAATATTAAAATTGGCGGCCACCCTTACTCCGATATAAAATCCTTTTGAGTGGATTGAAAACCAGTTTTAAGAGTAATGTGGGTAAATATATATATATATATCATTATTTACGGTGAAAATCAGCAATTCACATCTATCAATCTTATGTACAGTCAAAATTTTCAACCGATAGCGCGATAATATTAATTATTATTATTCTACAAATTGGCCTGATTATATCATTATAACCACAACTAATCAGTATAGTTAAAATAATGCAATTGAGATACAAATTACAATTTATAGAAATTTTGATACCACTACTTAATTCCCTTCAGTATCCCACTCCTCGTCATTCCACTCATCTTCATCATCATCGCTCCTTGACACAACATCTTGAGTTCCTAAGTTATCCGCCAAGTCAGCCAATACTGTACGCCTAATATATAGCGCACTATTTTTATATCTGCATATTGGTTCGTCTAAATCAATTTCAGATGCAATTGATTTAGTATGCTGTTGATTCAGGAGATCATGTTGTTTATCTGATCTATTAAACTTTGGTTTCCGAGATGCTTCCCGATAAAGACAGACTGCCCAATCGGTGAAAGGAAAAACTTCTATCCCATCTTTTCTTTTAACTCTTAATGCATAATAGCGCCCAGTTTGTGAATGAACTGAATATTGGTCATTACTTTGCTTTAATTCAAATCCTGCTTTTTTTGCAAATGCCCTTGCTTGTGCTAAAGAAATATTTCTTACCGATTTAGCAGAATAGATTGTAAGCGTAATTCTTATCGCATTTTTTATAACTACAGGTATCCATAAGGTTCGCGGTTTTCCCCTTCCTACATATCCCGCATTAGTTATTGCACGTTCTAGATTACTAATTTCTATCTGTACTTCTTCACACCACTTCCCAGATCGCGCAAAGTACAGTTTTTTTATTGGACTACGCGCTGAATCACCCTTAACGCTGTACTTTCCAAAAATATTTTCTTGAACACTCTTCTCCCAACGTTTACGAGCATTTAGGACTTTGCCGCGCAGCGAAATTAATTTTCGCTGCGCTTTCACTTTGGCTGCAAATTCCTCATCAATTTCAGCGTTTTTCATTTAATTTTTTACATTCTATTAATAATTATTAATGATGTAATTCAATGAGTTAAGAAATATTTAAAATTAATTTATCTCACAAATAGTATCGCATTTTACAAAACTGTGAATACCAAGCGCAACAAGCGAACAACGTCAATTTGACGTGCAGCGCAGTTGCAAGAGCGAGATGTGTATGACACGTCTCATCTGCAATTTAAATGTATGAGGCTTGGTATGAAAATCATTATCCGTCCAAAAAAATTATTTGAAAAAATTGGGTTGTCTCGGACAACTGTTTGGCGATTGGAGAAGGAAGCAAAATTTCCGAAACACATTAAGTTATCGAGCCAAGCGATTGGCTGGGATGAGGCAGAAATCGACGCATGGTTACTGAATCGCGCCTTATTGACAAATTAACCAATACCAATTGTCAATATCGGTCTAGCTCAGCAAAGGCTATCAATTCGCTACAACGTCAATTTGTCACTAGGTATCCAAAAATATACGACAAATTGACGTTGAAAAGTAACTGAATGACGTATTTAACCACTAGCCAAGCATTCCATGTAACACATGATGCCCTATATCAAATTGACATCATTACAACTAACACTATTGCGGAACGAACATGAAAACAGATTACACAGTTAATATCGATACAGTTGAGTATAGCGTGGAAGGAATGGATTTCCATATCCCTGGAACGAAGACCGCTCATTTAACCAACGATGACGGTGAAATACTTGATAGTTATCAAAATAGAATATCGATACCAGGGAGATTTGAAAGCCACAGCTTACAAGTACGAACCATACATTTTGGAAAACAACTCACGGTTGAGGGATCACCATTCGCCTTTTTATATGGCCAAAATATCTTTACTTCATCAAATCTGTCAAAGGGCTGTATTAAGACCTTGAAGCATGTTTGCAATAAATTTTGATTTAAACCGTTAATAGAATTGCGAAAACGGTGGATGAAGGGGGACATCGATCTTAAGCGGGTGGACATTGCCGTGAATTTCCAGATGAAATCAGAAGCAGACGTAGTGTCGGTCGCTAAACAAATTCGACGCCAACTGGAAGAACAGGGAGGAACGACGCGAACCTCAGGGACCACTATCTATTGGGTACCCAGAGACGGCAAAGAATATTCTATTTCATTCTACGCAAAAGGACCACAGATGCGTCGATTAAAACGGTTCGATAATCTTCCGGAGCAAGATAAGCTCCTCAAAGAGTGCGAGACTATCCTTCGCGTTGAAATACGATTGCAAGCAAGCGCTTTGCGTATGCTCGGCCTCAACAAGGTTAGCGCCTGGGATGAGGGCTCAGCACAAAAGGCATTTAAAAAATACATGTCTCGATTAAAGTTATTATCGGTCACTTCAGGTGTCGTTAATGCTGAGGAGCTTGTGAATTTACCAAGTCGACTACGTCCTGTGCTTGCCTCACATAAAGCAGGCCAAGACTTAGCGATGATTTATGAAAAAAGAACACTTCAACGGCACATGGCGGATTTTCGTAAGCTTGGTATTGATATGCATTGCCCTAACCAACTAATCGGCACCGCAATTTCTTTGAGAAGGGTACTGTCGCCAAAGCGGGCAATCAAATCTGCACCACCATGGATGATAGAGACCGGTTTGATCCCACCATCCGTGGAGCGTCATTTACCGAAGAAACCCATCACATCAGCTTCGATTAAACATTCTAAGCTTTCACACCAGGTTAAGGCCATCGGAAAACTATCGTCAAATAAAGCGGTTCTGCCTGCTGTAGGTATAAAGAGGCGTTTTTAATTTGATTCCTACCGGTTGGAACTAACCTCCACCCGGTTAACATAAATATGTGCGGCCTACACCACGAGTACCAGTGGTGCCGGCCGTAGGACTCGAACCTACCGCCTGATTACGAAATAGTGAATTGAAACAACATAGAATCACTAGAAATAAAGTAACTCAATAAAATCAATGAGTTGCATTATTTTTTACTTCCTGCTTCTTCTTGTTTGCTCTACATTTTTAAATCAAAGTGCGTTGAAATGCGTTACGTTTTTGACGTCACCACTCAAGAGTGATATTGGGTGATTGCTGGCGTCGATGCGTTTGATCCAGATGCCGGAATTTCGTGACCCAGCCACAAGCTTTGTAAACTGTAATGGGGGACTTGCGCGCGATGAGTTCAGCCTGACTTGATGTAATAATTTACACGTAATTATGTGCTACACTTATTTATGTGTATTTTATACTGGGAGACCGTCATGGCAGGAACCGTTAATTTTACCGGCGCAGTGGACCGCGAGTTGCTCAAGCGTGCCAAGATCATTGCCGCCAAGTCAGATACCTCGATCAACGCGCTATTTAATGCTGAACTACGTTATCTGGTGGAAACGTTTGAAGCGGCAGAGGCGTCAGATAATCAGAATTTCAAGACGCTGCTGGATTTCTCACTGGGACGTGTAGAAGATCATGTCGCAATGGCTGCCTTGGGCATCGACAGTCAGGAAGATTTGTTTTTGTTGATGGCGCAGGCACACCTTCCTATGCCACGCTTGCCGGAATCGACAACGCAAAGCATGGTGGACAGTCTTCACGCATTAGCGCCGTAAGTGGGCCAGCGCATGAAGGCCGACACAACAATCCTCCTATTGCCGGATGCGGGACCACTGATTACGCTGGCTTACGCGGACGCGCTTGATGTGCTGTTCAGGCCTGGATGGTCAGTGCAAATCGTGGACATGGTGCTGCATGAGGTCACGCGCAATCAGACACCGACGAGCCAAGCTATCGCGGCATGGGTCAAGGCGAACAAGTTGCATGTCCTGCCTACCAAAACACTCAAGCACTTCCAACGAGTGCAGGCCACCGGCGTGGCGACTCCGAGAAAGTCGAACCTCGGTGAACTCGCCATACAAGAGGCGATGAACGATTTCGCGCTGATCGACCCGCCGCCCACCGGTGTATTTCTGTTTGAAGATCACAGGATCGCCCGTACCAGTTTTTTGTTGCCAGATAATTGCCGCAAAGTGAGTACCCGGGCTTTTCTGCTGTTTCTGGAACAAAAGGGTTGGCTTGAGTCGGCGGCAGAAGTCGAGCGCAAAGCCATTCTCAACGGACGTAACTTTTCTCAGTTGCGTTTTCCGCCATCCTGACCGGATGTGACTTCACGGCATGAAGTTGACCCGGTTTCGTGGACACCTATCCTGTAGAGAAGGAGGTGTTCATCATGCAACGACACAGAGATGCTTATCCGCCGGATTTCCGTTGGAAAATAGTTGAATTGGTTCAAGCCGGGCGCACGCCGGAAGAACTGTCCAAGGAATTTGAGCCCACAGTGCAGACGATACGCAAGTGGGTGGAGCAAGCCGAGCGCGATGCGGGCAAACGTCACGATGGGCTCACCAGCGCCGAGCGCCAGGAACTCACCCGTCTGAAGCGGGAGAACCGGCAATTGAAACTGGAGCGGGACATCCTCTCAAAAGCCGCGGCCTGGTTTGCTCGGGAGACCGAGACGCTGCCCAAACGGGATACGCATTCGTGAAAACGAATCAGGCCATCTATCCGGTGCATACCATGTGCCGTCTGCTGGAGGTCTCCGCCAGCGGATTTTACGCATGGGTGGAACGTCCGCCTTCGGAGCGCAGCCAAGCCGACTTGCAGCTATTGGCGCGCATCCGGCAAATTCATGCCACCTCCAAAGGCACGTATGGCAGTCCGCGCATTCACGCCGCGCTGGCCGCGGAGGGCATTCACGTGAGCGCCAAACGGGTTGCGCGCCTGCTGCAGGAAGCCGGCCTGCGCGGCGCGAGCCGACGGCGCTGGATTTGCACCACGCAACGCAATCCACGCGCGCGGCCCGCGCCTGATCTGGTACAGCGACAATTCCATGCCGACCAGCCCAATCGGCTATGGGTTGCGGATGCGACTTACATTCCAACTTTGGCCGGCTTTCTGTACTTGGCAGTCGTGCTCGACGTGTTTAGCCGCCGTATCGTCGGTTGGGCCATGCGCTGCCATCTGGCCACGGAGTTGATGCTTGCTGCACTCGACATGGCGCTCCTGCAGCGCCGACCACAGGGCGTTATCCACCACTCTGACCAAGGCAGCCAGTACACGTCACTGGCCTTCGGCCGTCGCTGCCGCGACATGGGTGTGCGTCCATCGATGGGATCGGTCGGAGATTGTTTCGACAACGCCATGTGCGAAAGCTTTTTCGCAACCTTGGAATGCGAACTCCTGGCGCGACATCGCTTTCAAACACGTGAGGAGGCAGAGCGCGCGGTATTTGAATTTATCGAGGGCTGGTATAACACCCAGAGGCTGCATTCTGGCATCGGCTATTTGTCACCGATCGACTATGAACGGAAACATCTTTCCAAGAAACACGAATTATCCACCGCGCCGCCTCCAGCCTGAGAAGGGGCTGGCGCCGGCACCGTGGATAATTCTACGTCTGGATAATTTGGAGATTGGAATTTGACTGCTCAACTGTCCACGGAAACGGTGAACCTCAGCAAATGTGGTCATAAGAGAGCCTAAGTTTCGGTAATCGACTGGGTAGGCCACCGTTATACCTAAGCGCTGGGTAGTAGAGCGCTCTTTTGCCTGGCTGGAAAAATGTAGGCAACTATGGAAAAACTGCGAGAGAAAGCTTAATACCAGTCTTCAGTTTGTATCTTTAGCTTTCCTCACTTTATTGCTGAAAAGATCTTGAACAGGTTCTGAAAGGCTATAGAGAGTGTTAGGATATTTTTGACTAAAATCGCAAGATAGTTCGATTTATTCCATTACCGTTGATTCATGTTGGCGTCATCAGCGGGAGTTCAATCACGAACTCCGCGCCACCCTCCGCATGGTTACGCGCGTATAGCTTGCCCGAGTGTTGTTCGATGATGCCGTAGCTGATGGAAAGCCCTAGTCCAGTTCCTTTACCAACCGGTTTCGTAGTGAAAAACGGATCGAATATGTGTGATAGATTATTTGGCGAAATACCAGTGCCATTATCACGCAGGAATAGGGACACGACGTGGCCATCAGTCTGCGCCGTAATCCATAGTTGGGGCGTGGCAATGCTGACAGCCGAGGCCGCATCGTAGGCATTTTCAATCAGGTTCATCAACACTTGCAACAACTTCCCTGCGTTACCCATCACGTTCAATGCCGCACCTGGCGTCCAATGCACTGTAAATGTGGGTGCCGCGCCCTTGCTGACCCAATGAATGGCCCGTTCAATGACGCCGTTGAGATCGACCCTAATCCGTTCTTCACGATCAACGGCGGAAAAGCGTTTTAGCCCATTGACGATGTCGGTGGTACGTTGGGCGCCTTCAAGCGTGCCCTCGATAAGAGATGGTAAATCGTGCAGGATATGATCGATGCGCAGCTTCTCACGCAAGGCAGCTGATGCCTCTTTCGACGCACTCTCATGTAGCACCCCTACGTACGACGCCAGACGTTCGCTGTACCGTTTGAGCGCATGGACGTTACCAAGTACGAAACTGATGGGATTGTTTAATTCGTGCGCGACGCCAGCGACCAGACGGCCGAGGGATGCCATTTTTTCCGAATGGAGCAGTTGCTGTTGGGTACGCTTGAGTGCCTCGTGGGTTTCACTCAGTTCCCGATAAGCACGCTTCAGCTCGCCCATCGGGCGTCCCACAAACACATAACCTGCACGTTTTCCTGTGCCATCCAGTCGCTGCGTACAGTTCACATCGACCGGTACAGCTCTGTGCATCGGATGGATCAAGTTGAGTTCAACCACCTCACTGGCACCCTGCGGTGTAGTTTTCTCGATGACCCGTCGAAGGCGGTCAATACTGGCAGAATCGGCCAGCAACTTATAGATCGACATGCCACGCAGCGCGTCTTCATCCAAACCGACAAGTTCACGCAGGGCGGTATTGGTTTCTTCAATGTTGCCAACCCGATTGCACGCGACCAGCACATCCGACATGGCCGACAGCACGCTAAAGATGAACTGCTGCGAACTTTCAAGTTGCTCGTTTTTTTTCTCCAGTACGATCTCGTCACTCACCAATTGAGAATAGACCTCATCCATTTTCTGGATCACATCCATCCACATAGCCTCGTCGATGCCTTCCACCTGCAGCAGGCTAGGCAGTGCAATTGGGCTGTCGGGTGCAGATTCTGCGGAAATGGATTTGCGGCGAGGCATACTAATTTCGAAAAGGTAATTTTAGGATTTGGGTCGCGTATGCCGATGCGGCAATGCGTGTGAGTGTGCGTGTTCTGAACCCTCGTCATGGGAATGGGGATATCGCACCTCATCGACCGGCACCAGATTGAGTGCGCCATGGCGTACGCCACGTTCTGCCATCAAGCGTTCGGCACATGCACGAACCTTTTCAGTCGGTCCTTTGAGCAAAAGACACTCAATGCACTGGTCGTGATCCAGATGCGCATGCATGCTGGCGATGGTCAGGTCATGGTAATGATGCTGCAAATTCACCACACGTTCTGCCAGTGCGCGCTCATGATGGCTATAGACATAACTGACGCTGGCTACGCAATTCGGAGCCTGCTCCGTCCTCAGTCGCTCCTGCTCGATGTGCTTCCGTAAGATATCGCGCATGGCTTCCGAGCGGTTTTGATAGCCACGGGCATGGATTAAGCGATCGAACTCTTCGGCCAAACCCGCATCAAGTGAAATCGTGAAACGCTCCATCATCCATCCAGTTTTGAGAACCGATCAATGCACGGTACATACCATACATGGATCAAACGAACGCACGATATGCTGCACCGCCACCGGCTCTTCTCCCGGTAGCACCGGCGCACCAACCAATGCCGCTTCCAATGCGCCAGGGACACCCTGGGCATCACGTGGCGAGAAGTTCCAGGATGTAGGGGCAATAATCTGATAATTTTCGATTTTTCCATTACGGATCGCCACCCAGTGCCCCAGGCTGCCGCGCGCGGCCTCCGTAAGTCCCATACCGTCGGCATCGTCGGGCAATGATTCCGACACAAAGTAGGGCTCATCTGTGCGCAAGGCCTTGATCCATTGTTCCATTGCCGGCACTACCAATGCCAGCTCAAGCAGTCGTGCGAGCACGCGGGTATAAACGGTACCGCCGCAGCGCATCACTGTATCTCGCACCAGCGGATGTCCGTTCACCAGTTGCCGTGCCAACGCACCGGTCTCAAGCACCCGTCCTTCTAACCGGGGTGCCTTGTTCCATGTATAGGCATCTGGCTTATCGAGATCCGGCAAGGTTAGACCGTGGGAAGGATGACGCGGTCCGCAGGCATCAGACAACCAAGTATGGGTGGCGTCTTCGCTGATCGCGGCGGGATCTAGCGCCTGTACCTCTCCGTGCGTGGCATCCCATACGCCGCTCGCAAAAGTCAGTTCGCCATCGGATAATGGATACGAACCATTCGACATGTACAGCCCAGGACCTGGACCCATACGATCAAGTCCGATCTGCCATGCCAGTGTCAAAAACAGGCGCAGGTCTCCGTTGTCGGGTGCGGCAGCGGCATGCCATGCGCGTAGCGCGGCTTCGCTGTCGATTGCGGCGATGCGTTCCAACTGTGCGCCGAATAGCGTCTGTTCGAGAAATGCACGAAATTCACGGATACGCGCCAGCAAGCGTATCCGCTCAGCAGCTTCGATCGCGCGGGACGAGCCGGCCGGCTGGATCGATTGCGTATGTGGCCATTTCCCGCCCAAGGTACCTAGCAGCGTAAACCAACGCTGGCGTGCCGCAAGCGC
This sequence comes from Oxalobacteraceae bacterium, assembly GCA_030698225.1. GTDB lineage: Bacteria > Pseudomonadota > Gammaproteobacteria > Burkholderiales > Burkholderiaceae_D > AVCC01. Next base: position 9,960 of record JAUYNR010000053.1, read on the forward strand.
CAACCGTGCGTGCTGTCCCTGTTGTGCGGTGAAGCGGCCCTGTACGGTCGCATGCCAAGGCTGCTGCGCGTAAGCAGCTCGTGCAAAATCTGGCATGAAGAACAGGTAAAAATGCGTCAGGTGATCAGCCATGTTTTCTGTAGCCAGCATCAGATTGGTGACCAGCAGTCCATTCGGCGGCGGCGTCACACCCATAGCATCGGCCAGCGCGCGCGCCGCCGCTACCGATTGTGAGACCGAGCAAATACCGCAGATGCGCGGCACATAGATCAGCGCATCCAGCGGCCGCTTTTTCAGTAAAATCTGCTCAAACCCTCGATACATCGGTGAATTGACATGTGCGCTTTGCACCCGGCCATCGACAACTTCCAGACGTACTTCCAGATCCCCTTCAACCCGATTAAACGGACCGACAATCATACGTGTCATGGCATTCTCATTTCAATCGGGTCTTGCGAATAGCCGGCACGATCACCAGATGATCCGCTGTTGCGTTTTCTCGCACGCGCTTAGGCGTCGCGGACTTTGAAAGCGATGCCAGAGCGACAAACCATGCTTTCGGCATGTCGGTCGGCAGGCCGATAGGTATACCGGCGATCTTAGGCGTGACATGAAACGAATGACCGGGCTCTTCAAAACCTGGCTCGGTGCAACTGATGCAAGCATAACCGCCGCGCGTGCATGAGCCATCACCATTCCACAGTCGCGTATTGCAGTCAGCATGCACCTGTGTGCCCTTGCAGCCCATGTGTTCCATCATGCAGCCAAGATCGGATGGCTTTTCCGCGCTGGCCTTAAACTCATAAAACTCATTGCGAGTGCAGCCATGATGCACCAAGTGATCGGCATAAAATCGCGGCCGTCCGAGTGCATCCATTTGGGTCGCATCAAACAGATCGGACGCGAGCGCCATCAGTGTTTCAAGCACCCAGTTCGGGTGGGTCGGACACCCTGCGACATTAATCACCGGCAGACCAGAACGTGAGCGGTAGGCTGCACCCAGCAGCCCGCCAATCTGATCACCCTCATATTGCAGTCCGCATGCATCGGTCGGATTACCACCAGCGGCCGTAATGCCGCCATACGCAGCACAAGTGCCTACCGCCACAGTGTAGCCGGCCACAGCGGCCAGTGCCTGCACCCATTCGATCATCGGTTTGCCGCTGCCGGCCAACATGTGAAAACGGCCAGTACCGTGCGGCCCGCGCAACATCGATCCTTCCACGCATAGCGCATGCAATGGAATCTCGCCGTCAATGCACGCACGCAGGATGCGCAACGCATCGGCACCGCTTTCAATCGACAGGGAGGGATGCCACAACATGTTGATATCAGCATCGCTGAGCGCACCAAAAAAATCCGAGGTATCAGCACACAGCAGGGACATACTGCAGCCGCCGCAGCCGCCAGACTGCAGCCACAACACGTTGAAACCAGCTTTTTTAATATAAGACACATCAGAGGACATCATTTTTTCTCCAGTCCCAAACGCACCATTTTGTTCCGCAAACCGACCCGCGACAGCCCCAGTTCCTTGGCGGTGTGCGTCTTGTTCCAACGAAACCGCAGCAGCGTCTCTTTCAGAATGGCCGCTTCAATCACCTCTAACCGTTCCTGCAAGGTGCCGGTGTGTCGTATGCTGATCAGGGCTGTTGCACCATTCACCCCGGCCGCCGTACCAGGCTGGCCTTGCAGCACTTTGCTGGAGAATGCCTGCGCACTGATTTGGGTGTTTTCAGTCAGCGTCAATGCCACCGCCCGATAAATTTCGTTACGAAGTTCGCGAATATTTCCAGGCCAAGGATACGTTATCAGGCTCGCCATGGCATCGGGCGCAAAGCATCGTGCCGACAAGCCCATCTCCTGTGATGCCTGTGCCAGCAACGCCTCGGCAATCGGCACAATATCGCTTGGACGCTCGCGCAGTGGTGGCATCGTCAATGTCATACCGGCCAGACGATAGTATAAATCCTGCCGGAAACGACCTGCATGAACTTCCTGCTCCAGATCCCTGTGGGTGGCGGCGATAACCCGTACATTGACCGGAACCGCTCGCGTCGCACCTACCGGACGGATTTCACCTTCCTGCAACACGCGCAACAGTTTGACCTGAAACGCAAACGAGGTATCACCGATTTCATCCAGAAATACGGTGCCGCCATCGGCGCGCTGGAAAATCCCTATATGGTCTTCATAGGCACCGGTAAATGAACCACGTTTATGCCCAAATAATTCAGATTCGAGTAGGCTATCCGATATTGCTCCGCAGTTTTCCATCACAAACACACGCTCGGCGCGTGGACTGGCATAGTGTATCGCGCGCGCCAGCAACTCTTTCCCGCTACCCGATTCACCTAGCACAAGTACCGACAGATCGTAACGCGCAACGCGGGCGGCCAGTTCACAAATCCCATCCATTGGACTGCCGACAACACGTATGATACGGGCGAAGTCAAACGTGCTCTTCAGCCGAGTCTGCTTTTCCGCAGTCCGCACCCGCAGCACCGAGGTACTGGTTCGCAGCTCCAGATGCAAACGATGCATATCGAGTTGCAAGCTGCGCGCCTCGACCGCCCCGCGCACACAGTCGAGCAAATGATCTGGCATCCACGGTTTGAGAACGTATTGATAAATGCCGGCATCATTGATGCCGGCAATGATATCTTCGGAATCGGTATAACCGGAAATTACGATACGCACGACATCCGGCCAGCGTTCACGCACCTCCTTGAGAAACTGCACGCCACTCGTTCCTGGCATACGCTGGTCGCACAGTATTACGGCTGGCTCCTGGCGTTCCATCAAGACCCTTGCCTCGTCAGCCGAACTCGCCGTCAAAACATTGAAATCTTCTTCAAGGGTACGCCGAATCGCATCCTGCGAGCCCGTTTCGTCATCCACAACGAGAACGGTCGACAAGCTGGTTGCGTCAGGAATGTTCATGGCGATGGGTCAGTATCTCTCAAAAAATTGTTGCGATGGACAGCCAGATGGCGCGGGGTCCAAGCATGCGGCATTTTATGCACAAAATGGTAGCGCGCAACATGATAACTGGGGTCGAACCCATAAAAATTGCGATGCATTTTTACTAACTCTCCTTCCCGGTAGGAATGCAAGGGTTTGGCAGCTTCATCCCGTTCGCGCCGGACACGCTTAGCCGCAAGTCGCTCGTCAAAATCGCGGGACTGCGCCAAGGCCACTGCGCGAATGCCTGCCTCGGTGGAAAATGCACGCGCATCATGCCCAAATGCGGCATCGATCAATCCCATGCTGACTGCGTCCGATGCCGCCAGTGGGTGCCGATTCTGCATTAAGCCGCGCGCAGCTTCAGTTCCTACGCGCTGCGGCAACAGATAAGTCCAATACTCCGAACCATATAAATTGCCCATGTTTTTATAATGGGGATTTAACAAAACATTCTCGTGTGCCCAGACAATATCGGCAGCTAGCGCCAGAAAAGCGCCGCCCGCGCCCGCATTGCCACGTAAAGCCGAAACCGTGAGGTGATCAGTAGCAGTGAGAATTTCCAATGCCAGGTCATCCATTGCGTTGATGTTATTCCATGATTCGTCAGCCGCACTTTCGGAGGGGCGATGCGCACTCGCTTCAATGCGGTTCAAGTGTATACCATTGCTGAAAAAATCCTCGCCGCCCAACAATACCAGTACACGCGTCGGCTGGCGTTTGGCGTATTGCACAGCAGCACGCAAACGCTGACATTGCCCGGTGGACATCGCGCCATTGTAAAAATCGAACGATAGGAAACCCACCGCCCCTTCTTCCCAGTAGCGCAATTCGCCCCACTCATTAACTGGCCGCATCAGCGCTGCCCGCAATTCCGGCAATTGCGCAACTTGCACCTCGAACCAGTCCTTAACCGGTAACTTGAACGGTTTGTCGGCATCGTCGGCCGTTTGCACCGGCCGTGCATGGCCGATCCAGACGCCGCCATCGATTGTAAGACGCAATACTGCATGATCGCGTCGGGCTACGATGTCGCCAGATACACCTGCAATGGCATCCAATGCTGCGGAAGTAGCAGGATGGGCATCGTATAGGTAGCATGGTATATCAAACAAACTATCCATCACCCCGGGGAAACTATCCGCACTATTAATTTTTGACAGCACGACAGCACTATCATCGTGCTGCCAGTCAATGCAGCGCTGTGACTGCTGCAGCAACGGACGCAAGGTGCCACATGCTTCGACAGCATCTGCCAACGGCACAGGTCGCTTGCCGTTGCCAAATTTTTCTACAGCTTCGAGCACGGCCCTTACAGCAGCGTCAGTCACTTCATTGCGGTACAGGCTGCTTTTTTTTGCAATCCGCATCGGAAAGGATGCTTGAGCCCAGATATCACCCGCGTCCATTTCGGCATTGGCCTGCAATACCGTTACGCCCCATTTTGACTCGCGGTTGATGATGGCCCAATCAAGCGCCGACGGGCCGCGATCGCCGACGATACCAGGATGCACCACCAGGCACACATGCCGCTGCCAAATAGATGCAGGGATTGCGCGTTTCAAAAAAGGCGCGACGATGAGATCAGGTTTGAACAATGTGACAGCTTCCTCACTGACCGAATCTGCGATATCGAGCTCGACGGACACCTGATGCCCGCACCCGCGCAACGCCACGAACAGCCGTTGTGTCAGACTGTTAAAACTATGTGTGAGAAAAAGTATGCGCATGATCAGCAGATACGCGGCAGTTGCTCGCCAGACAGCCAGTCGACCACGCGTCGTCCGCCGAAACGGGTACGCATCTGCACGAAGCCATGCGGATCATCGGTTACCGCGCCGATGCGCGCGGCATTTGCGCCCAGCGGATGCGTGCGCATGGTCGCCAGCAGCAGCTCGGCGTCTTCTGGTGCACAGATCGCGATCAGCTTGCCTTCGTTGGCGACATACAGCGGATCGAGTCCGAGAAATTCGCAGGCCGCATCGACTTGTGGCGATACCGGAATCGCCGCTTCTTCCAGTAGCATCCCGACACCGGACTGTTTGGCGATTTCGTTGAGCGTGGTGGCCAGCCCGCCACGCGTCGGATCGCGCAACACGCGTACACCTGATACCGCAGCTAGCATGTGCGCCACCAAGCCGTGCAACGCGGCGGTGTCCGACTTGATTTCGGTCTCGAAGTCGAGAGATTCGCGCTTCGACATGATCGCCACACCATGGTCGCCGATCGTGCCGGATACCAGAATCGCGTCACCGCGACGGGCGCCGGCACCGTCGATGACGATGCCAGGCGGCACTACGCCAACGCCGGTGGTCATGATAAACACCCCGTCGCCCTTGCCACGCTCAACCACCTTGGTATCGCCGGTAATGATCGGCACGCCGGCCTCGCGCGACGCCTGCGCCATCGATTCGACTATGCGTTTCAGTTCCGCCAGCGCAAAGCCTTCCTCGATAATGAAACTGGCAGCCAAATACAGCGGTTGGGCACCGGACATCGCCACATCATTGATGGTGCCATGCACCGACAGACAACCGATATCGCCGCCAGGGAAGAATAACGGCGACACCACGTGGGCATCGGTTGCCATCACCATGCGGCCGGGGGGTGCAGCAAAACTGGCCTGGTCATTGCCTTGACGCAACCACTCATTATCGAACGCGGCGAGAAACAATTCTTCGATCAGTTGCGCCGAAGCACGTCCGCCGGCGCCGTGGCCCATGTCGATGCAACCTTTTTTGAAGTCGAGTGAACGGACATAGCCTTTTTTAACTATACCGTTCATGCTGTCACCACCGCGATGTCCTTGAATCGGCCGTAGGAATAATGCGCCGCGCAAGCACCTTCGCTTGACACCATGCACGATCCCATCGGATTTTCAGGCGTGCAGACGGTACCAAATATCTTGCAATCGGTAGGTTTCTTCACCCCACGCAGGATCGCGCCGCATTCACAAGCCTTGTTATCGGGCACAGGTTTGTAAGCAAGGTCGTAGCGCCGCTCCGCATCGAACCGTGCATAATTAGACCGGATGCGTAATGCGCTGTATGGCACTTCACCCAAGCCGCGCCATTCGAATGTCGGTCGCAGCTCAAACACCTCGGACACCAAAGCCTGCGCGGTCAAGTTGCCATGAGCACTCACCGCACGTGCGAATTCGTTTTCCACTTCGCAACGGCCTTCATTGACTTGGCGAATCAGCATCAGGATCGCCTGCATCACATCGAGCGGCTCGAAGCCGGCGATCACCACTGGCTTGCGGTATTCCTCGGCAAAATGCACATAAGGTTCAGAACCAATCACGATGCTTACATGCGCCGGACCGATGAAGCCGTCGATCGGTACAGTGCCGTAATCGCGCACTTCCGGCGACTCGAGGATATGCGTGATGGCCGACGGCGTCAGCACATGGCAGCACAAGACACTGAAATTATCGAGGCCGCGCGCGTGGGCATCGCGGATCACCAATGCCGTCGGCGGCGTGGTGGTTTCGAAACCGATGGCAAAGAAGACCACTTCACGATCCGGATTCTCTTGCGCGATCCGGAGCGCATCGGTGGCCGAATACACCATGCGGATATCACCGCCGCGCGCCTTGGCCTTGATCAGCGACATACCGCCGGAGGCCGGTACGCGCATGGTGTCACCATATGTACAGACAATCACATTGCGTTCCAGCGCCAGTGTCAATGCGTGGTCGATGCGGCCGATCGGCAGAACACATACCGGGCAGCCTGGACCGTGGATCATGCGCACATTGCCCGGCAGCAACTCACTCACGCCGTAACGCGAAATCGCATGTGTGTGACCACCACAGAACTCCATGAAACTGTAGTTGCGCGCAGAATCGGCTTCAACGCGAATACGGTCGGCGATTTTCTGCGCGACATCGCCATCGCGAAATTCATCGATGTATTTCATGATGGGATTGCCTCCACAGGGGTCGATTCGATCATTGCCAGTTCGCCAAATAAGTCCAGCGTACGTAGCGCCTCGTCAGTGTCCAACTTCCCGATCGCATAGCCGACATGCAGGATCACATAATCGCCGACTTGCACTGTATCAAGCAGCGCTGTGGAAATTACCTTGCGCACGCCGGACAGGTCAATTACGGCCTGCTGGTTGGGGAGCACTTCTACCACTTTGACAGGGATTGCTAAACACATAGGACAACCTCATTTAAAAATATTTTAGGAAAGTGCATGCACGTGCAGCTTACAATTGCTGACGGGCCACCCATGCCTGACCGAGTGCCAATCCGGCATCGCCGCAAGAAACCGTCTGCGGCAACAACACACTCAGTCCCCGTCGTGTCAATTCAGCGCTCAAGCGCCCGGTCATAATGCGGTTAAGAAAACATCCACCGCCGAGCGCAATCGTGTGCGTGTTGTGAAGTCTGGCGGCTTGATCTACCCATTCCACCAAAGCAGTCACCAAAGTTAGATGGAATAACGCCGCGCCGCGCGCGATTGCTTGCGGATCGCCACTATCGGCCAGCGCGAACATTGTTGCCAACAATGGTCGCAAGTCCAATATGCCGTTGGAATGCAGCACATAATCTCCCGTTTGTTCAGGTTCTCCATAAAGCGCCAAATAGCCTTCCGCCATTTTTTCCAGTGCGATTGCCGCTTCAGCTTCAAACCTCTGTTTGATGCTGATACCAAGTGCCCCCGCCGCTGCATCGAACCAACGGCCTGCTCCGGAAGTCAGCGGGCAATTGGTTCCGCGTTTCAACATAGCCTGCACGGTTTGCGCAGCCATTTTCCCTACGTCCGGAGAAAACCGTTGCGTAATATCATCGCCTCGCTCCAGTGCATGCAATGCTGCGGCAGCCATGCGCCACGGTTCGCGGGCTGCGGCATCTCCACCAGGCAAAGCCAGTGCCTGCAAATGTCCAAGACGTCGCCATGATGCCCCCTCGACCCATAGCAACTCACCGCCCCATGCCAAACCATCAGTGCCAAGTCCAATGCCATCCAGCGCCAAGCCAATTACCGGCTCCTGTAATCCATATTCGGCCATCGACACACCAATATGCGCATGGTGATGCTGTACAGCAATTGCGGGAACACCCAGACTGTCGGCTACCCGCTGTGCCAGGCGGGTGCTGAAAAAATCAGGATGCAAATCATGCGCCACAGCTTCAATCGCACCGTCTGCATCCTCCACCAGAGTTTCCACAGAATGCTCCAGCGCAATACAGTTGGCGGGATCACCCAGATCACCATGCACCTCCGACCAACGCACACCATCGCCCTGCAGCAGACACGCAGCATTCTTGAGCCAGGCGCCACAGGCCAGTATCGTCCTTGATGGCACCTTTACATTTGCGGGCAAGGGATGCAGCAACATGTTCAATCGCTCCTAACTTGAGTCTTAAGTGCAGCCAACTCGGCTTCGAGAGCGGTGATGCGGTCGCTTAACAGATTCGGCTGCATGTGTTCTTGCGAGCCATTCAACATGCGATGACCCACCTGAATCCAGTCGAGCCATGCTGCCATGCCCTCCCCGCTGGTGGCGGACAGTTGCAACACCTCAATCTGCGGATTGACGCGCCGGGCGTACTCGATGCAGCGCGTTACATCAAACTGCAGATAAGGCAACAAATCGGTCTTATTGAGAACCATCAAACGCGCGGCGGCAAACATGTCAGGGTATTTGAGCGGTTTGTCCTCGCCTTCCGTCACCGACAGAATGACGACCTTCGCGGTCTCGCCCAAGTCCCACATCGCTGGACACACCAGGTTGCCAACGTTTTCAATAAACAGGATGCCGCCGTGATGATCGCCGTCGGCATGGTCAGTATCCGCGTCAGCAAGCACTTCGTGATGGTGATGATGCAAGGGCAGGCGCGAGAAAGCATCGCTGACCATTTGCGCATCCAGATGGCAGCCTTTGCCGGTGTTGATCTGGATTGCCGGCGCACCCGTGGCGCGGATGCGGTCGGCATCATTGCTGGTCTGCTGGTCACCTTCGATCACCCCAACCGACAGGCCGCTTGCGCGCTGCTTCAATGCTTCAATGGTGGCGCACAGCAGCGTCGTCTTGCCGGAGCCAGGACTGGATACAAGATTGAGTGCCAGTATGCCATGTCCGGCGAAGTGCTCGCGGTTGTGGGTAGCGTGACGATTGTTTTCCCCCAGTACATCTTGCTCCAGACGAATCGCACGCGCCTGACTCATCCCTGGTACGGACAAGTTGGCTAGGCCAGCACCGTAATGCAGATCCCCGGTAGCTGAATCGACCGCAACATGATCAGGTGAATGACTGTGCGCATGGTCATCGTGCGTTTGCACATGTCCGTGATCATGCATATGACTGTGGTCATGCGCATGATGTTCCTTGTGGGCGATTTCCGATTGGTCAGCTTTTTCTTCGTTGGCGCATCCGCATACAACACACATAATTCATCTCCTGTTTTATCCTGCCGTCTGGCAGGATCGTCTGTTTTAGTTATCTTCAACCATCATCTCGGTTACTCGTAATTCGGTACCGCTGGTAGGCTGCAGCTGGTAATTTCCACAGTGCACACAAGGATCGCCGCGCGCCATAATATTGACCGTTGCGCTACATTGCATACACCAAGCTTGACCGGGTGGTGTATCGATTTCGATGCGCGCATTCTGCAGGCATGTATCGTGCGCCATCACTTCCAGTGCAAAACGTAATGCGCGCACCTCCACACCTGACAACGCTCCAGCCTCCAGTCGTAGCAGCGTGACACGCGCAAAACGCTCGCGCTTTGCCGCGTCCTCGACAATCTTTAAAATACCCCCAGCCAAGCTCACTTCATGCATGTTCAAACTCAATCTTATAAGTAACGCAAGGATCAAACGCGGCAGCCAGAATGCCGATGTGGCGTACGGCCTGTGCCTGGCACAACGCGCACGCTGCAGTCGGCATCGCCGCCAATGCCTTTGCCACCACGCCAGATGGATGAAAATTCCATTCAGTGGGTGCCACGATCCGATAATCCACAATATTCGCCAGCGGCGCAGCTTGCTCCAGCCGCACCCAATGCAGCAATAATCCTCGCGCCATTTCACTCCACGCCAGTGCTTCTCCGGGAGCCAGCATTAAGGAGCCGAGTGCCAAATTGTCCAGCGCTTCGCCGCTCAACAAGGCCAGTTCCGCAATTCTCGCACCCAAACGCAACCAGGCGTTGGAGGTAGAAGAACGATTACCGTCTATCCCGGCTACTCTTGTCCCGATACCTGTTTCGCATACATTCCCTTCACTGGTCGGCGCTCGGTCAAAATCATCGAATTTCGCGATGTTCTGTGCCAACGCATACAGTGCGTCCCTATCGGCATGCGGCAATAATGGCGTCTCAAATGTTTGTATCTGGATGGCATCGTCTTCAATATCGCGTAGTAATTTCGCTGGAAAGGTTATAGCGCGCGTTACCCAAGTAAGCATACATTCATTAGGATTAGTCTGCCAACGCGCCAGCCATTCTGGAACAGACTCACCGAGCACCTCAGTTTCGACCCACGCACGGAATGCAACCGAAGCTACTGGAGAACTTTCGGAAATATTCTCCCCAAACAGGGGACAGTCCCGCAGTGACTGCAATGCGGCAATAGTAGAATTTTTGTCAGATCGACCAATCAGGCGCGGCCAGTCGATCCAGATACGCCGTACATGCTCACGCGCCGTTTCTGCAGCTAGGCTGGAGAGCTCCTGCGTCGTGGCGTGAGTTCGCAGACCGCAGGCGGCATCGATCGCCAGTTGGGCAGTCAAGCGATGTGCTTCGCCGCACAATGCATACAAGCGCGGTAATTGTTGCGACGCAGCCTGAGCGGACTTGCCGCGCAACAACACACCAGCCAACGCTGCACGATTGCTACTGATAGTCGGCAATGTCTGGCCCGGACGGAAGGTCAGCTGCCCGACCTGTAATTGCGCTGTCATGCCTTTTCTCCAATACGAGGCCCCACGCGTCCCAAAAGAAAAGCTCGCCGGCCAGGTATCGGTGCGGATGCCAGTGCTGCCTGTGCGATCGGCGCTTTGCGTAACAGACCTAGCACTTCCTGGGCAGTCGCGTGTGCCGCCGCCTGATCAGCAAACTCAAACATAGGCGAGAATAGCGAGCACATCTCATAAGCCCCAAAAGATGCCTCGTGCGCGCCAATGAATTCAAAATGTTCGCCACCAAAATTGCGCTCGCATACCTGTCCTATCGGCATGGCTACCTGTCCTTGCAGCGGCAGCCAAATCAGGTTCATGAACCAAGGTGTCATCAATATCCCGAGAGCTGCCAGCGTGCCGTCTATATCGGTGTAGGCTTCAAAACCAACAGCCTCCACAATCAAACCTGAATGCAGCACCGGCACACCCTGCATGCGTGTGTTGCCAATCACGCTGAATACACGTGTGAGTGCGGCTGCCTGCGCCGCCAGATCGACATACGGCAATGCCGCCTGCTCTGTTAACACAGGTGCAACTGTTATACACTTGAGAACTGAGAGGTTTGTCATTTACGGGTCCGTATGCAGCACCATGAACTGTTCTGCTGCGCCGTCGCAATTGGGGCAACGCCAATGCGATGGCAACTGGGAAAATGGCGTACCAGGTGGAATTTGCCAAACGGGGTCACCCTCGGCCGGATCATAGACCCACCAGCAGATTTTGCATTCAAGACTGGTGCCGGCTGCGAGCTTGGTCGCGTCGCCCAAGTAACTTCCCTCGAAATGCACACCGCCTCCAAAACCGGAACTCATGCACCCTCCACCCACTTCAACACTTCCGTCAAGCGCACGCAAGAATCTTGCAAGTCCTCCCGCGCCGCGCACGCGACTTCCGGTATATTAATAATTTCCACCGTGTTCAGAATGATCGTATCGGACGAGTTGTAATACGTCACGCGCCAGCAATTCGGTACCAGAGTGCTAATAATGCGGCAATTGCCGTACCCGCGCGATAGGATCAACACGCTCCCGCCGACCAGGCGCTCTTCGAGAAAGGACACATCTTCTGGCGACAACGGCAGCAAGGTCAGATTGACCACGTGCGCTGGCATCCCCGTCCGCCAGGTTAATATTTGCTCATTGAGTTCGGCGATGATCGACGGTGCATTCATCACCTGGGGCGGCAAATGGGATGGCACCGCGATCGCCAGCACATCGCGTGCACCGTTGCGCGCCGCGCTGATCAGCACTTGCGGCACAGGCCCGATGTCGATCTGATCAGCCACAACACGGCCGCCCTGGCTGATGACTGTACGCCAGACGCCTGCAAAGATCGCCTCCTGAATCCGGATCGAAGATTCGCCTTCAACGCGGGCGCTCACCTCCCCTTCGCCCAGCACCTGATTGATCAACCTGAGATTGTTCGCATCCAACACGCAGAGATCGATCGGCTCGGCCTCCCCGCCACCGGCTGTTACCTCAAGCGCAGTCAAAATGTCACGCAGCACCCGATGCGCCTCCTTCAGATTGGCCATCTCCTCCGGCTCCGGCAAGATGGGCGTGGTATAGGTTTGCATGCCCTGCGGCATTGTCATGTAATCGAGTTCCACTTCCTCAATCTGACTGCCAGGGCCTATCGATACGACGGGGATCGGAAAGGGATTCATATTCAATTTCTCATGTGAGTGCGGCGGCTTCAGTGACAAGCACTGACAGCGATTGACGATACGAGTGGAATCCCGATTCCGGGCACGCGCGAAGGAGGCATGGCCAGCGCTTGCGCCACCTCTCTGAGATAGTCATCCCAATCGAGCATTCCGGCCACCGTAGTCACATACTGTCCATCACGCAGGAACACCAGAGCAGGTCTACGCGTCGCGCCATAACGCTTGGCCAGTCCATCTTCACTGTCGCGTTCAGCGACAGCAATCCGAAAACGTGATGAAAAGTGACGTTGCAATTCAGGCAGTACGACAGCCACATCCAGACACTCGGGAAAACGAACTGGATCGCCGGCGATGAATAGCACGCAATCTCCCGTCTTCGAGATGCATGCATTTTGCTGCTCGTCTTTCACCCACGCTGCACCGAACTCCGACACTAAGCGCTGCATTAACGCTGGCGTGCTCGGCAAGGTGTGCGGGGCGGGAGTTTCCAGCATGGCGGTTTCGGTAGTCATAAAGTATCTTTCAAATAGAGGGTTCGGCAAGAATGCTCATAACGGCACTTCGTAGCGCTGACTTTGATGTGCAAATACTGCAATGTCGGCTTCACTCATGCTCGAAGGCAAAGCGAAATCCGGCACAGCTATATCATCGGACCGACCACTGAGCACGGCTTGCAGCATATCCAACACATCATTTATTTCCGCAGCACGTGAGGCTTCTATCCTTTCGCGCGCGTCGTCAAGAAAGGCCAACAACCAGTCCCCCTGAACACAATCGCCCACCAGCAATGTTGAAATACGCCGGCTCTCGCCGCGGCCATGGCAATAAGCAAACCCTGGTTCGACCGTCCTGACCTGCATGGGAATACCAATACACATATTTCCCTCTCAATCGTTGGCTGGCATAAAGCGCTCGTCGCCTATACGGCAGGCGATGTTCTCTGCTGGCCGCTCCGATTCATACCGATCGAGCGCCAGATGCGGCAGCGTAATAGCTTCCTCCGGCGCCAGCGGTATAGTTCGAGCAATCGGCACCGCGCCCCAATTTCTCAGCCGGACCAACGCGTGTTGCAGGGCCGGTTCGATCGCTGCCTTCAGCAGCGGACGCAGACTGCCCCCGTAATCCTCGATTTCTTCCGGCTGACAACCGATCAACACCACCTCTTTAGGATATCTACCGGTAAGATGCGCCAACGCCAGCACCTCTTGAAAACCTGTCTGGTGCAAGCTCATTTTTTTTGCGCCGAGATACTTTGGTACATCTTCACCCTCTACCACCTTCATCTCGCCGGGAGCCAGACCATAATCGATCGCATCAAAGATCAGCAAGTAATCGGCACATTGCACATGCTGGATCAAGTACAGTCCCTGAGTGCCGCCGTCGATCAATTGCACGCCCGATGCAAACTCATAACGCTGCTGCAGGATTTCGGCACAACGCACACCAAAACCTTCGTCGGCCCATAACACATTGCCAATCCCGAGCACGATAATGGTTGGCGCATCGCCCATGGTTTGTGACATCATTTTCAACCTCAGTGTTTAAAGGTCCGGTAACCGGAGATCATGGTGCTGACGACACTTGTGCGTCCCATGATGTCTTCCCGTATGGCTGCATAAACATGCACAATGATAAATACGATGATTGCCCACATGCCGACGTGATGCCAGGTATGCACATCCTGCGACTGACCCATCAGCGGAATCACCCATCCGAATAGCCGATCAGCCCATGAGCCGCGTTGCAGTCCCTCCCCATACATCGCAAAACCGGTAAAAATCATGAATACCGATGTCATGAGGAAAACAAAAAACATGGCGAAGCGTGCTAGCGGGTTATGTCCCACGTAACGACTGGGTTGTGCCACTATGAAGGCATACCACTTCATCATCGTCCACACTTCACGCCAGTAAGCAGCTGTGAAAATTGGCACCCAGAACATCTCGCGTGCATGGTGATTGCCAGCGCAAGCCCAATAGATGCGACCCAGCATGCCAACCGTAAATATATAAGCCGCCGTAAAATGGGCAAAACGGATATATCCCATTAAAAAATTCGCACTTGCCTCACCAGGCTGCGTCGGTAGCGGACTGCCGATAAAATAGCCTGTTACTGCGAGTACGGTAATGGCCAATACATTAATCCAGTGCCAGATCCTGACCGGCGCTTCATAGACATAGACTGATTTAACTGAGGCACCGTGCGCAACGGCGTTCTCGTCTGTGCCGGTTGCATCCGGCAGATGTTCTGAAGTGGTATGCGTAGCCATGTTGTCTCCATCGTACGGTGTTTAGCGTACTGTAATGTTAGTGAGTTCCTGACCATCTGGACTCATGATATGAGTCGAACATGCCATGCAGGGATCGAACGAATGCAGTGTTCGCAGGATCTCGACCGGCTGATCTGGATTAACCATCGGCGTATTCATCAACGCGGCCTCAAAGGCTCCAATCTGCCCTTTGCTGTCCCGTGGACCAGCATTCCATGTACTGGGAACCACACACTGATAATTCTCGATCTTGCCATCCTTGATCTTGATCCAGTGCCCTAAGGCACCGCGCGGGGCTGCGACTGTTCCGACGCCGTGAGCCTCCTTCGGCCACGTACTCGGGTCCCATTTTTCGACATTTGCGGTGGATGAATCGCCTGCCTTGATGTTAGCTATCATTTCATTGAAGTCGGCCAACATCATTTCGGCGCAATTGATGGATTCCAACGCCCGCGTCAGTGTGCGGCCGATCGTCGTAGGCAGCAATTGCTTGGCCGTGTAATTGGTCTCCTTCAGACCGAGTGCTTTCGGAATATCAACATTGATCGCCTGAGCAGAAGTAACAATCTGATTCTTGATATAACCTGCGCCGGCATGATTTGGATTTTTAACCGCATGGGCATAACCAAGTATGTAGCGCGCAAGCGGTCCAACTTCCATCGCATGGCCACGCCAGCGCGGCGCTTTGACCCACGAATATTTCGCCTCTTCATCGATTTGCTCGATGGCAGTCCGTGTGCCCTTTGTCTTGGGGCCAAGCTCGTAATTCGGATCGGTGACACCATCCCACGGATGGAGCCCTTTTGTTTCGTCAGCGTACTTGTACCAGGAATGTGAAACGAACTCCTGGACTTGCTGAGGATCACGCGGATCGACCGGGAAAATCTCATCCCAGTTTCCGTTAAGAATAGCGCCTCCAGGCATCTGGTTGGTGCTGTCATCGTAATTCACCTTCGGATAGGCGCCGTAATCCATGACATTGGTAGCCGACAAACCACCACCATAGAGCCAGCCCGCATCCTTGTAGATGGTTCCGATAGCCAGCACGTCAGGAATGTAGACATTCCTGCAAAAATCGATAGCCTCCTCAATGCGCGCCCTCACAAAATTGAGACGCTCCATATTTAGTGGCGCACCGGCGGCGCCGTTGCCGTCAAGGTTAATCGCACAGGGAACACCACCCACCAGATAGTTCGGATGCGGATTTTTCCCGCCGAAAATGGTATGGATTTTCACCCATTCCTTTTGCAGATCCAAGGCTTCCAGATAATGGGAAAGCGCCATCAGATTTGCTTCTGGCGGTAACTTGTACGCAGCGTTGCCCCAATAACCATTCTTGAACGGGCCAAGCTGGCCACTTTCCACGAATTTCTTGATGCGGTTCTGAATGTCGCGGAAGTAGCCTGGCGACGACATCGGGTGGGACGGCGACACCGTTTGTTGAAGTTCCGAGGTACGCTTTGGATCGGCTTTGAGTGCCGACAGTATGTCCACCCAATCAAGCGCGTGCAGATGGTAAAAGTGCACGACATGGTCATGTACCTGCAACGTCTTCGCCATGATTTCGCGGATCAGGTGTGCATTTTTTGGCACCTTGATGCCAAGCGCATCTTCCACAGCGCGTACCGAAGCGAGCGCATGACAGCCTGTGCAGACACCGCAGATCCGTTCGACGAAAGCCCATGCGTCGCGCGGATCGCGTCCTTTCAAAATCACCTCGAGTCCGCGCCACATGGTGCCGGTCGAGACAGCGTTGCGGATTACGTTATTGGCGTCGAGATTGACTTCAACCCGCATGTGTCCTTCAATACGTGTGACTGGGTCTACCACAATGCGCCGACCGATATTATTTAGTTTGTAACCCTGAGTTTCGTAATTTGGCATAATCTGTCCTTTTTCGCGTTCTGGCTATGGAGCTGTACTGACGTTTTTATTGGCCTGCGTCGGCAGAATCGTTTTTCTGAGTCGCGCGCTTGATGGCCGACACCGCTGCATGCGCAGCCGCCGCAGCTCCGACAACGCCTGCCGCCGTAGCGCCGATTTGATCCGCATTGGCTTCAATGCCGAACTGGTGGATATCGGTTAGGCGGTTATAAAAGGAACCCTTGTCCCAGAAGCCGTCTTCCGAACAGCCGATGCATCCATGACCGGATTGGATCGGGAAGCTGGTACCCTCATTCCAGCGCGTCGTAGAACAGGCGTTGTAGGTAGTCGGGCCCTTGCAGCCAACCTTGTAAAGACAATAGCCTTTACGCGCCGCGTCATCATCCCAGGATTCAACAAACTGACCGGCATCGAAGTGCGGGCGGCGATAGCACTTATCATGAATGCGCTGGCTGTAAAACATTTTTGGCCGCCCTTGGCGATCAAGTTCTGGCATTTTGTCGAACGTCAGCATATAAGTGATAACACCAGTCATCACTTCGGCAATCGGCGGACAACCGGGCACCTTGATGATGGGCTTGTCGAGGATTACTTTATGGATGGGAGTGGCCTGCGTCGGATTCGGCTTGGCGGCCTGCACACAACCCCAGGAGGCGCACGAACCCCACGAGATGATCGCTTTTGCATCCTTGGCGACATGACGCAACTGCTCAATGAATGGCCTGCCGCCGATGATGCAGCTCATACCATCCTGATTAAGCGGTGGATTTCCTTCCACTGCGAGGATATAGTTGCCCTTGTACTTCGTAATAATTTCTTCGAGAATGGCTTCGGCCTGGTGACCGGCAGCGGACATCAGCGTGTCGTCGTAATCGAGCGAAATCATCGATAGCACGACATCCTTGGCGAGCGGATGTGCGGAACGGATAAATGATTCCGAGCAACAGGTGCATTCCAAGCCATGCAGCCATAACACCGGTATGCGGGGTTTTGTTTCCATTGCATGTGCTATTTGCGGCACAAATGAGGGTCCAAGACCCAATGAGGTAGCTGTCAGTGAACAATATTTCAGAAAACTGCGACGTGAAATGCCTTGACGCCGCATGACCTCATAAAAAGTTTCAATCATTCGAAATCTCCTCCGGTATCCACTGTATTTTTAGTTTGTCGTATTCCAGTCAATTGTTTCAACGGATGCTGCAACCGCACAACCATCTGACAGGGTTCCTATTGATGGGCAACTTTCGTGCCACAGCAACAAGGAACGAAAAAATAAGGAAAAAGGGTGCAGTGTTGCCCCTTGCGTGCGGGAAATCGCTTTTCACGCCTAAGTGTGACGATCAATCTAATCAGTACGCAGTACAAAATGGAAGGCTACTAACCAGCTTCAAGCATGTTGCAGTGCAAAAGAAATTCTCAGATTGGAAAATGCAAACGATTGAAAATTATTGAGATTGTTGCGAAGATCAGAGTGTCAGCCTGAAGGCTGAAGCGGGGGGCGATTGGGTTATAGTAGGGCTGCAACCCGATTTGGTTAAAATTTCAGCGGCAGAACGTGACGAATACCATTGGCGTAACAGGGCCAAAAAATTCACAAACTATCGAACACGCGAGCCAAGTGGAGAGGTCGATAAAGCCAAACGCAGCAAGAATCGCAGCCAGTCAAAGATTCATGCTCCGGGTGGAGCACGTCTTTGAGGTGGTAAAACGCTTGTGGGGCTTTACGAAAGACCGTTACCGGGGTCTGTCCAAGAATGCGTGCGTGCATTTACGGCGCTAGCGTTAGCCAATATCTACTTGTCATGTCACACAGGCGCTGCGTCCGTAGTGGGCGAATAACGGACCAAAAGCCCGTTAAAAGACCAAAATGAGTCAAACAAACAACGCTGAACTTGTCATTTTTCAAGATCGACCAAATATGGTCGAAGGATTCTTGAAAGTTAGTTACTTGTTCAGCGTTGCTTTAGACTCATACTATTTTAGGCAAAACTATTACCCTGAATATTTGGGCTAAGAATAGAGTGATTTATTACACCCGCCCTCTGCCGCCAGTCTGGATATAGGTAAGCAGTTCGTTTTGCTGACGATTAATTGCTGTTAAGGTACTGTGAACACGTTTGATGACTGCTCGCATAAAATTGAACACGAGCTCCGGGTTGTCATTGATTAATGGGTCGATGTCAGCCTTGTTAAAACTAATAACACAGGAACTCCCCAACGAGCGCACCGTATCAGCGTGTGCAGAACCATCAATAAAACTCAGTTCTCCGACCAGATCACCTTTTTCGAGAACGTGCAAAATGGCAGGAGTCTGTTTATCCTTCACTTCACTGGTGATCGCTAAACGGCCTTTAGTCACAATATAAAAGCTGTTCGTTGAAATGCCTTTTTCACACAGCACTTCATCGTCTTCCAAATCAAGTTTCTGTGCCGCCCGTTCCGCAAGTATCTTTGCCCCATTTTCACCAATGTATTTTCCAATAGGTGCGTTGTAGATTAATGCTGCGATTTCTTCCGTATTTGTTTTCATTATTTCTCTCCAGATATTTCAAAATATAGGTACGTAATTACGAGCCGGTATTGGCTTATGCAACTGATAATCAGGCTTTGGAGACGGCGCCGTTGCAGCACGATAAATGTGACTGGTCGCCAAATGAAGATTGTTTTTAGCCTGCTCTGTCAAGCCGATTTGCAGTTCCCATTCATAGCCTCTGATGGCCAGCACATAGACTTCAGGTATCTTTCCAAAACACTGCCGACAAGTTGCCATAATGGTTTCTATGGACATGGCATGCGAGGTAAAACTGAAATCCATTTTTGGCTCAGCTTTATACAGGCGAAAGCTGTCAACCGTCGTGTCCTTCGAGGCATCGACAAATAGCACCCGCTGTTTATGGCTGATTAAATCTGCATCTTCCAGATTGAGCTGATAAAACCTTACTTTCTCCGCCTTTGCGCAGGCAGAGGATGTTTCCAGCCAATCAATAAATTCCCAGCCAAGGCCATCATCCTGACGGCCAATATTGCCTATGCCGTAAATCAGGGCTGAGTCATCATCAAAATAATCCAGCGTGAGATTACTTTCTGCGTTCATCAATTTGATTTCCTTTAGCGTCAAAAAGCGTCACTTCCAGAGGCATTTCACCAAGTGCATGGGTCGCACAACTTAGGCAGGGATCAAACGCACGAATACCCACTTCAATCGCATTCATCATGCCTTCGGTGATTTCGGCCTGCCCACCGAGGTATTCTTCGGCCACACTACGCACGGTGCGATTCATTACCTGATTATTTTGTGTCGTGGCAACTACCAGGTTGGCGAAGGTAATATTGCCTTCCTTGTTTGCTTTGTAGTGATGCAGCAATGTGCCGCGCGGTGCTTCCACCACGCCGACGCCTTCTCCTGTCCACATGGCATCCGTTGAGGTAACGACTAGTTGCTCTTTTTGCAAATCAGGATCGCTCAGCAACTCTTTAATGAGTTCGGCTGAATGGAGTATTTCTATTGCTCTGGCCCAGTTGGTATGCAAAGCTTTGTTGCTGGACTTGCCTTTGTTATAGGCATGGAACTTTTCCAGCGCAGCTTGTGAAAGTGGCGTTGAATACGATTTTGTGACATTCACACGCGCCAATGGACCAACTCGCACCGAACCTTTTTCTCTGCCGAGCTCCTTCAAGAATGGGAACTTCATATAACTCCATTCTTCTGTCGCTTCAGAGAAATGGCCAAGATAATCGTGATAATCCAATTCGCGAACCACGTTCTTGTCGTTATCGATAATGCGCATCTTGCCGTGGTAATAATCGACGTCGCCATTATCATCAACCAGACACATGTCCAATGCTGGTGCATCCCCGAAGGTATCCACCATAGCCCTGTTCTTCTCATGGAAGTCATAAAACAGTTGCAGGCCTTCCATCGCATATTCGAGCATTTGATCAATACTCGGAATGGTAGCGTCACCTTTGATAAATCTATCTCGTACTTCAGCCGTGAGATTGTTATTCACGCCACCAGGAATGGAGCTGATGCCATGCATTTTCTTGCCTAGTACCGCCTGAATAAGTTCCTGTCCCCATTTGCGCAGCATGACAACCCGTTTAACCAGTTCCGGATTAGCGACCGCCAAACCCAGCACATTGCGCTGCTCGGGCGCTGCATCCATGCCAAATAACATTTCCGGCACGATCAGGTAAAAATAAGCCGTCGCGTGAGACTGCAGCTGCTGTGCGTAATGCCCTAATCTACGCATTTTCTCTGCAGTGGGGGTAATCAGATTATGTGTGGAATACCCGACACCTACCATATCATCCAGTGCTTTGGCCCCGCACAGATGGTGGCTGACAAAACAGATTCCACAAATACGTTGCAAAAGCATCGGCGCTTCCCAGTACGGATGCCCCTGAATGAATTTCTCAAAGCCACGAAATTCAACCACCAACAATTTCGCATCAACCACCTTATTGTCATCATCCAGCTGGATAGTGACTTTCCCGTGACCTTCGATACGTGTTACAGGGTCGATAATCAATTTCCTGCTCATAATAATTTTCCTTTTAATCGTATCGATTTATAGATGTGGGTAGATTCACTTCGCGTCCATTTACAAGGTCATCCAGCACCTTGAAAATAGCATCACCATCAGGTGGGCAGCCGGGAATAAAGTAATCTATCTTGACCACTTCATGGCATGGATAAACTTTGGTCGTTATCTTTGTGAGATCAGGATGATTAGGAATAATGGGAATGACACCGGATACGGCTGTGGGAGAATTGATATAGGCTTCCTTAAGACATTCGGTGAGTGGCAATAGATTCCGCAAGGACGGTATGCCGCCCCAGACCGCACAGGCGCCGACCGAGATCAGGATGTCGCAGTTTTCGCGATAATGCTCCAATGTCTCGATGTTTTCTTCACTGGCCACACCGCCTTCAATAAAGCCAATTACACAACGTTCTGGAATGCGTTTAATGTCGGTCAGCGATGAACGCAAAATAGTGACCTTATCCAAAAGGCCCAAAATTCGTTCATCCATATCGAGAAATGACAGAGTACAGCCCCAGCATCCCACAAGGGCAATCATGGATACGTTGATTTTTCCTTCCTGGCTTGCCAGAAACGCAGCATCCACTGGTGTTTTAGGTAAATCGTGACTGAACATTACGTTGTCAGCAGGATTAACTTCTTTCACAGAATGATTGCTCATTTATCGCCTCCCTCTAATGCGCGTTCACGTACCGACTTAATATCGAATTTTCGTTTCCCGATCGGATCATTGAAGCCAACCTTTTTTTCAATAATTGTGCCGACCGGACAAAGATCAACCGCACGAGTAACTTGCTCATCAGTCATTTTATTGGCGAGTTCAGCATTAATTTCAATGCGTGAGTTAGCACCACGGCCGCTAATACTGAAGATTTTTTTGCCTGTTTCTTCATCACGAACAAATTCCACGCAACGCTGACAAAAAATACAACGATCGCGTTCGAGTAGAATCTTTTCGGATCCATAGTCTTTTTGCCGTGGTGTGAATCGATACTCGAAACGAGACACCATCATCTCAACCTCATAGCCCACTGCCTGTAAATCACAGCGCCCACTTTTTTCACAGCTTGGACAGTTATGAGTGCCTTCGGCAAACAGACTTTCAACTAACGCTTTGCGCATATCCTTGACTTCAGGCTCATTGACCTCGACTTCCATGCCGTGAGCGACAGGAACGGTACAGGCGGCGGCAATTGTTCCTCCCACTTTCACCGAACAAACTCGACAGGTGCCCAGACAGGGTTGACCTTTCATATAGCAAAGAGTTGGAATGTAAATGCCGTTTTCCAAGGCGACATCGACCAGATTCGCGCCTTTCCGGGCGTTTATGTTTTTTCCATCAATTTTGATTTGAATCACGATTGAGTTCTCCTATCGTTCAGGTTCGAGATCGCTTCCAGGTATCCCCTGCGGCTTTCATTCAAATCAAATGAAGGCAATAGTGGACCATTCTGCTTTACCAATTTTTCTTGATATATTTCAGGGAACTTTTCTAGTGTCGTTAGAATCGGTTTAGGCGATGTGCCCCCAAGCCCACAACGGCTCGTCTTGCGCACCAGTTTTCCCCAGACAACCACTTCATCAAGATCTTTTTGACAGGCTTTACCATCAATGACACGACTTATTTTTTTGAACAAATCGACATTGCCTGAGCGGCAGGGAACACAGATTCCACAAGATTCATTCACAAAGAACTTCGTAAAGTGTTTGACGATAGCCAACAGGTCACGAGAACGATTAAATATCATGAATGAACCGTTGCACGAGAGGTCTTCCAAAGCGATTGCCCTGCGGCCATCTTTTTCAACCGAGACGCAATCCCCTGAAGGGCCACTGACTTGAACTGCCCAAGCATCCTTGGCACCCGCTTTTTCCAAAACCTCATTTAGCGTAATGCCCCATTCAATTTCATAAATTCCTGGCGCATCGCAATCACCGGAAATACTCAATAGCCTCGTACCTGCTGACTCGGCTGTACCCATCTCTTTAAACCAGGACGCACCTTTGTCCATAATTTGAGTGACAGCAACAAAGGTTTCTACATTATTGGCACTAGTTGGCTTACCGAGATAACCCACATTTACAGGATAAGGAGGTTTGACACGAGGTGTGCCTCGCTTGCCCTCCATGGATTCAATCAAGGCTGTCTCATCACCACAAATGTAAGCGCCTGCACCCATTTGTATGCGAATGTCGAAATTGAATTCCGGCTTTCCGCCAATACTCTTGCCCAGCATGCCCTCAGCTCGGAAGTCGGCCAGCTGTTTTTCAAGATAATCCTTGAGATAGTAGTATTCAGAACGCAGATAAATAATTCCTTCCTGCGCGCCAATCGCATAGCCAGCAGTGATCATTCCGAAAATCACTTCCTTCGGCGATTCCATCAACAAAACTCTGTCTTTGAATGTGCCTGGCTCGCCCTCATCAGCATTACAGATGATGAATCTGGTTTTCTCATCATTATCAGAACATAGGCGCCATTTCAAACCGGTTGAAAAACCAGCACCGCCGCGTCCTCGTAACCCAGATTCAGAAACAGTTTTAATAACTACCTCTGGATGACTGTTAATAACTTGATTTAGCAAGGCTTTGAAATCAGTTTTGTTCTGGAAAAATACAGCGCCTTTGCTACGAATGCCAGATTCCACCATGGTGTGGATATAAGCCAACGTGTCGCTTGCCAAACCCTCAGGATTAACAATATCCGCAGGGGATTCACCACTTTTCAAACGACTGATAATCTGCGAAATTTTTTCAGGAGTTAATCGTGTGAAAACCTCTTTGCCAATTAGCATCGCAGGTTCCTGGTCGCTTAGACCGATACAAGATGTTGTTTCTAGGCCAAATGTTCCTGTGGCATCTTTTTCACCAAAGGCACATCCCGTCTCTTGTTCAAGCGCATCGTAGACAGCCTGATAACCATGCATCTTTGCGATGACCGTGTCACTTAAATAGATTTGATGCTTTGCTGGAGGCTTGCCAAGAAAGAAATGATAAAAAGAATAGGTCTCCCGTATATCCAACTCAGTTAAACCGAGTTTGTCCGCCATTTCTGGCAGGACTTCATCTGGAATGTAACCCCACTGATGCTGGATATCCCAAAGAATATCCATTAAGCGGGTTCTGTCTGAATTGTGATGCTCAAGTATTTCGTGGATCTTTTTCATAATCTTTTAGTCCCATCTAAAGTTGGTCCCAAATAAAGCGGGGGCAGATATGTCACTTTTATTTAACTTTTAAAGTAACTATCTATTTAATTGAAGTATCAAATAGTTGATTCGCCCATTGCATGCGCTATTTGCGGCACAAATGATGGCCCAAGCCCCAATGAGGTAACTGTCAGTGAACAGCACTTCAAAAAACTGCGACATGAAATGCCTTGACGCCACGCGACCTCATAAAAAGTTTCAATCATTTGAAATCTCCTCCGGTATTCACCGTATTTTTAAGTTATCGAATTCCAGTCAATTGTTTTAACGGATGCTGCAACCGCACAACCATCTGACAGGATTTCTTTTAATTGGCAACTTCCGTGCCACAGCAACAAGGAGCGAAAAAATATGAAGAAAAGGGGCATTGTTGGTGCGTTACGGGGCGGCGATCGCTTTTCACGCATAAGTGTGACGATTAATCTAATCAATACACAGTACAAAGTGGAAAGCTGCTAATCGGCTGCAAGCATGTTGCAGTGCAGAAGAAATTCTCGGGTTGGAAAATGCAAACGATTGAAACTTATTGAGACTGTTGCGAAGATCAGAGTTTCGGCCTGAAGGCCTAAGCGGCGGGTTGGATTGTGGTGAGACGAAAAAACTCACGATGGTTGACCGAGAGCTTCAACCTGGACGTGTAAAACGACGGACAAAACGAAAGGAAATGCGAGCGCAAGCAGAAAAATCCTTCTTCGTACGGGTGCAATGTGCTGACCGGCTTACCCACCGCAGCGGACGTCCATGGTCCAGATGGGGACCACGTCCGCCGCCGTGGATAAGCCTACGTCGTTATTTTGATTCCTCACCCACAAAAAACGATTCAAGGCATATTTCTGCGTGGCGTTGACAGTTCTTATGGATCCGTGAAAAAACGGCTGCAATAAAGCCAATAAATATGGAGTATGCATTAAAATAGCGACTATCCCGCTTGTATTACCTACGGCTTTAAAAAATACACAGTTGAGTAAATATCAGATCCCCGCCATCATCCAGGCGCCGCTAGCGGCCACCATAGCACCAGCAGCGCGCAGCAACAGACTCTGCTTGTTCAAGCCATTGCCTAGCGCCAGACCGAGGCCATGCAATGCTGTGGTGGATGCGACAAAGCCGATACCGTACTGCCATGCCGAGCCGAACAGTGGCATCTCGGCACCGTGCGCGTGACCGTGGAAAATCGCGAACAGAGCGACAATAAAGGCACCGAGTGCAGGCGTCACACGTACCGAAAACGCGATCAATAGGCCCAAAATCAGGACCGAAGTGGCAATCCCGCTTTCGACCATCGGCAATGCGATGCCGGCCATGCCGACGCCGCCCGCCACTGCCATCAGCGCCACGAAGCTGGCCGGCACCAGCCATTTGGCGCGCCCACCCAGCTGAAATGCCCAGACACCGACCGCGACCATTGCCAGCAAATGATCAAGGCCGAACAGCGGATGGGTAATACCGGCCACCAAGCCGCCACCATGGCCAGGATGGGCATTGGCAATGCCGCAGAAAGCGATGGACATCAGGGCGATACACCAGCGAATAAATTTGCTATTCATGCGATTCTCCTTAAATAAAAAAAATTGAGGCTAATGATTCAGGTTACGGCTTTATGACTACTGATTACTACTGATTACTACTGATTATTAAGAACTTATACAGAGTTTGTAGGGTGGGTTTTAACCCGACTCCGATACCTACGGGTTAAAATCCGACCTACAATTGGGTATCTGCGTAAGTCCTTACTACTACCTGAATCCGTGACCTCAAATCCATAAAGCCAGGACTGGCGCGGGTTTCGGGCCGATTTGCTCGCACCTTGCAGGTGAGTAAAAATGCTGATGATGGGATAATGGCGCAACGCGATTTTTCATCTCTGCCATGGTCGATTTTCATATCAAGCGTCTGCCCTACAATCTGACAGCGCACGCCGGTCTTTCTCTGATCGGCCAGTATCTCAAACGCTTTGCCCAGATCGATCAAATTATCGACCCGAAATTTCCGATCAAAGGCGCGGGCGGCATTCCTACGAGCAGCCTTATCAAGTCCTATATCGGCTTGTTGTGCACGGGAAAGTCTGATTTCGATGCGATTGAATCCTTGCGCAGAGACGACTTTTTCCTGTCCGCACTGGGCCTTGCCGCAGTCCCATCCTCGCCCACGCTGCGCCAGCGCATGGATACCTATGCCGCTGACGATGACAAGATGCTGTGCGCCGTTGACGAAGCCAACATGCGCTTGCTCAAGCGCGCCAAACCTGTGATGACGCCGCTGACGACGGGCCATCTGGCGCTGGACTTTGACGTGTTCCCGATGGATAACTCGTGCACAGCGAAGGAAGGCGTCTCGCGCACCTATGCCGGCTTTGATGGCTTTGCGCCGATCGCCGCCTATCTGGGCGAAGAAGGCTTTTGTCTCGGACTGGAACTGCGCGAGGGTGCGCAGCACAGCGCCAGGGAGACGCCCGATTTCCTGGCGCGTGTGTTGCCGCGCGCCTTTGCCTTGACATCGCTGCCGCTGCTGGTGCGCGCCGACTCCGGCTTTGACGGCGCACCTGTCGGCGACACGCTCGAGCGTGCGCGTGCTACCCATCGTCTGGACTACATCGTCAAGTGGAATCCGCGTGCCTTCGATACGCACGCCTTGTTCGAGCGGCTTGAGAAAGACGCCTCCACTGTCTGGCATTCGTCGCGCGAGGGTAAGCGCGAAACCTACCTCAGCGACACCGTCACCCGGTCGATAGACGGCCGTCCGGTGCAGATGCGCCGCATCATGCATCTGATTGTCCGCACAATCGACAAGCATGGCCAGACCCTTTTGATTCCCCTTATCGATATCGAAGGCTGGACCACCAGCCTGACGCTGCCCATTGCCGACGTCATCGCCTTGTATCAGGCCCATGGCACCCACGAACAATTCCATTCCGAGTTCAAATCCGACCTGGATCTGGAGCGCCTGCCTTCCGGTAAATTCGCCACCAATGACCTGGTGATGAGCCTGGCCACGATCGCTTACAACATCTTGCGCGCCATCGGACAGGCCACGCTCATTGGCCCCGACAGTCCGGTTCGTCATCCTGCCAGGCGCCGGCGCCTCAAAACGGTGATGCAGGAGATCATTGGCATTGCCGCACGCGTCACGCGTCATGCGCGCCGCGTCAGTTTGGGCTTGGCCGAACACTGTGCTGCCTTTACCGTCTTCGCGCGTCATTACCAAAGCCTCGTCCAATCTGGCTGAGCCGATCCAGTACCGCAATCGTTGCACTTGTTGATGGGTCGCTGTGCCGGCAGGGATGCGCTCGCCAGTGCCGCGGGAAACCGAGTGCAACGATGTCGATGCCCGCGATAATCGTGTGCCTGTGATCACAATCGCGTCGAATATCCAATCACTTTTCGACCTGAAACGAATATCTCCGGCTGTCATCGCTTATTTTCATCCGCTGAATCCGATGTCACGGATTCAGGTACTATTTAAGTACATCAATTGATTATCAGGCTCAAATCGGTGCCGGGAATAAGTGATATCTACCTTGCCGACCATGGCAATTGCAATGAACTCGCACAAAATGCCGGTCCAACTCAACCGTCAATCAGCCTCCGATTGCAATAATTGCAACTGGGTAAACTCATGGATTCGCAATAATCGAACTGGGCTGAGCGCTCGTTTGAGAACCTGTTTGATTCAGACGGCGTGCCGCAATATACCCAATCAGGATTGACGCCAAGACCACCAAACCCACGATCAATTCTTTACCGTCGGCCCACGAATCCACGACTTCGGAAGAAAATTTCGCCGCACCGAATCCCGCCACCATTAGCGCACTACAAGCGACTAGTAACGAAAACAGGCGCCCGGCCCGCTGCACGAATTGTTCACTACGCGTGATCAGGTTCGCAACTAGCAGTCCATTTATCGTATCGGTAATCACCATGCCAAAAACGAAACAGAGCGCCAATATCAGCGTAGCGGACATCCCGCTATGCCTATTGCCTGCTAGGCCGAACCAGGCCGCCATCGTCATCGCATCAAGCGAAAGCGCGAACAAAGCGCCTACCACAAGACTGCCAACGAAACCATGAGGTACCGGCAAACTCATGATCCAACCTGCTATCGGCGACATGACAGGCTCAGATGCAACGTTCTTTGGACGCCATGCATTGCGTAGATTAATAATTCCGATCGACAGAAGAAAGATGATTGAAATCCAGGTGCCTACGGGATCCAACCAACGTGGCAGTCTGCCGATCCCGTACCATTCCAGCAACCAGGCCGCAGTTAGAACAACGAGTCCATGCCCGCCCGAAAACAGCATTCCACTCATACGCGCCAGACGGGTTCGTCCATGTTTCGATTGCAGCCGCGCTAAGCCATCAATACTTGCCAGGTGATCCGCATCAAAGCCGTGCTTAATCCCAAACAAAATGGCAAATGCCATTAAGCTGGTTAAAGCTAGGGAAGGTTCAGGCATGTGAGTCTCCGTTTATCGTATGAAGTTTTTTACAATCTGCATACAATAATTGTGCCAGCAGTTAATTGGCCGTGCATTGACCTCCAATACTAGCCGTGAACAATAGAAGCCACCCTCTGCTATGCCAAGCGGGACAATGGTTTTCAATGCATTCAATGCGTTATCTGGGATGAAAAATGGGGGGCGATATAAGTCAAACGAATCCAGCGAAGTGGAAATTTCATTTGCGTAAAACAACCAAAACGCAAAGAAACATCCCACTTACAAACAATAAAGCGGGATCACCACTGGTTCGGCGTTGTCGCGGTGGCCACCATGGGTTGCCTGCGCATACGCAGCGATCTGCTCGATGCTGCCATCGGCGCTGAAGTATTGAAGATCTTGCTCGAACTAGCCTTGGCCGCCCTGCAGGAAATGGAAGCGCGCGATTCCGCGATCCTGCGCCAGTGGCAGATGCGACTAGTGCGGACACAGTTGAACGCAGCGCTTGCCGAGCGGCGCTATCAGGAAATCGATCCCACTCTTCGCATGGTGGCAGCGCCCCTTGAGCAGCACTGGAATGCTTCCGTCGTTGAGCTTGAGAAACTCAAGCAGCAATACGCCGAATTCGCCCGCCAGGAAGCGCGGGTAGCGGCTGCATGGCCCGCTTATACGCTCGCCACAGGTTGTATCGTTCGACCACGGCTTCCATCTACCGCAGTTCTTCTGCTTTCGTTTTCCCAACCGTCGCCGTACAGTCCTCAGCGCCCGTCACAGACTCCGGCCAATTCCGTTCGCCTTCTCCTGTTCTGGCTGCAGTTTCCTGCATGGGCGCTTCACCGGCTTACTTCGAGATTGAATGTCCTACGCGTTGTTCAATGTTCCTTGCCTTCGGTTAGAGCCCGCTCTGGCTCGCCGCCTTGTCCTTGACCTACTATGCCTTCTGCTGACTTCGGCATACGCGTCCCGACACCTCCCGGTGTCGGTGTCGCTGGCACCGAGACACGTAGCCATATCTCCCCGGGAATTGCGCACAACCTTCACGTTTATGCCTGTCGGATATACGTCGTAGTGTTCTGAGTACGTAGCGGGCTTTGATGATAATGGCCACCTCACCCCGCTACACCGCCTCATATCCGCATCCTTTTGGTCACGCCAGCGCATTTCCTTAGGCTTCCTTCAGATTCTCAGTCACCCCCGACACCCTTGCCGTTCGGCTAACTTCCTCTTGCCGGGTGAGTAGCGAACTTTCACCTCCAAATAAGTGTGCCCTGCCGGGCGCACACCATAAAAAACCTGTCATGCGACCGGTGAATTGACAACCTGCAGACGATCTTGATGCGACAATCAGAAGCGATAGCCGACGCCAACACCGACCAGCCACGGATCAATCTTCAGTGTGCTGACCTGCGTACCGAAAACACTGACATCGCTGCGGATCTGTACTTT
The DNA here is from genome assembly GCA_030698225.1 of Oxalobacteraceae bacterium. GTDB lineage: Bacteria > Pseudomonadota > Gammaproteobacteria > Burkholderiales > Burkholderiaceae_D > AVCC01. The sequence goes on from JAUYNR010000053.1 coordinate 40,294, forward strand.
TTTCACGTCCAGGTTGAGTGACCAGTTCTTGTCCAGCTTGAAATCCACGCCCGCTTGCAGTGCCAAACCGACGCTGCTGTTATCCAGTTGACCTGCGCCGCTCAACAGATCGACGCTGGAGATGCGGGTGTAATTCACACCGGCTCCCACATACGGGCTGACTGGTGCGGCAGGCGTGAAATGGTATTGAACCGTCAGCGTCGGCGGCAGGTGCTTGAAGCTGCCGATATTAGAACCGCTCAGCGTGACATCGTGTTTTTGCGGATACGTCAGCACCAGTTCCGCCGCCCAGTTCGGAGTAAAGAAGTAAGAGATGTCGACTTCGGGAATGGTCTTTTCGCTGACGTGGATGGTGTCGGCAGCACCGATGCCACCAACCGGATCGGATTTGTCCGCCGGGTTGATGTGCACCGCGCGCGCCCGAACCAGCCATGGTTTTTGGTGTGCCGTGGCCTGATCTGAGAGACAACCGAGTACAGCCAATGCGATAACGAGAGCAGATTTCTTCATTTATTTCCCTGATTGATTAGTGAGTTTAAGATAAAACCCTGGTCACACTGCAGCTGAATGGCGCTGCCCCAATTTTGCACGGGAGAAATCTCCCGTGCAGTAGTGCGGAACAAGGGATTCCTCCCGCGCTCCGTCAAATTTGTCGACGATTTGCACCATCGCCTGTCGCCGCCTGATGCACCACATCCATACAGCCGATCATGGTCGTTTTAAGCATTGACTGGCTTGGGGCCGCATGGCCTCATAAACGGTTTCAATTATTTGAAGCTCTTCCGGCATTCACCGTGCACAGTGTTGTTTATGTTTTCCCATCCCTGTCAGCGGTGTAGAGAAATGCTGCAATCGCACAAACATCTGACAGAGTATCTATTTGTCGGCAATTTCCATGCCACAGAGAAGTGGAACAAAAATGGGATGAAACAGAGGAATGGTGCGAGCCCATCAGTTAGCGTGTTGCCGGCGGCACTAAAAAATTTTTAAGCACGCGCTGGGCCGAACTCGATGCACTACCTTAACCTGCGGAATGATTCGACAAGAGCCGCCCCCAGCAAGAGTTTGCAGCTCTTTTTGCGTTTGACGAAAAGATTTCACATGAATAAATCCGGCAGGAGCTAAGCTTAAATTTACTGTAGACTCACACCACCAAATAGTTTCCTTTAGGAAAAATTTTCACGTGAAAAAAACCCACGAAAAGCTAAGCTCGGCGCGGATCTTGAACGAATTTTTATTTGGTTTTCGACACGATAAATTAACGCCTAGCCCTTACGAAATACGGCCCTCGATTAAATCAGCAACACGTTAAGCAAGCAGCATGGGAATGGTGAGGTGTTTTACAGTGGCGATGACTGTTCAGGAACGAATGCGGCAGCTTTGGCATTCACTGCACTGTTCAAAACGAAAAGCGACTAACCGGCTATGTGCATGGTGCAACGCAAAATATTTCGTACATCAAGGAAAGCATCTGCCTTCTTTGCCCGCGAACTGAAATGAGCTACCAGCTCATTCACCAGTTGCAAAAGAAGGCCATTCCTGTTGTGCAGAGTTGCCGCGTCCTGCAGGTAAGCCGCTCCGGTTATTACGACGCCCAGCGCCGCCCTGCCAAACCGCCTTCATGTAAGGCAGGCGTTCATCTGAAGGCCGCGTTTGCCGACAGTCATCAAAACTATGGCACTCGCCGTCTGGTGAGCGCATTGGAAGCGCAAGGCATTCAGATTGGTCGCTACAAGGCGCATAGTCTGATACGCCAGGCGGGCTTGAAACCGGTCTGGAAGCGTAAATTCGTTAATACCACCGACAGCAAGCACAACTTGCCCATTGCCGAAAATATTCGGGCGTGCCAATTCAATCCTGGCGCACCGAACGTGGCCTTCGTTTCCGATATCACCTATATCCGCACCGGCTGGCTCTATCTGGCAATCGTGCTGGATCTGTTCTCGCGCAAGGTAGTCGGTTGGGCCGTGGCGCCGAGAATGCCTGCGGAACTGGTCTGCGCCGCACTGCGTATGGCGAGCAGCGGGCCTGATCGTTCACTCTGACCGCGGCAGTCAATATGCCAGCAAGCTGTATCAGGATCTGTTGGACGAACATGGCTTTGTTTGCAGTATGAGCCGCAAAGGCAATTGTTGGGACACTGTCGCCGAACGCTTCTTCTTGAATCTCAAGATGGAACGGGTCTGGCAACGAAGCTATGCCAATCAGGCTCAAGCCAAAACTGATGTCACTGCGTACATCGTGGGCTTTTACAACTGTGCGAGGCTACATTCAATACTGGGCAATCTGCCGCCCTCGATCTTTGAACGGAACATGGCAGCAAAAAAACTATTGTTGTGCCCGAAATTACTTGACCACTACAAGTTGGTTGGGCGCGGCGGTTCGCTTGGTGCCTCTTATCACAACCTCGCAAGGCTGAGGATATAGCACCGAAACGTTAGGAAATCTCAAAGGAAATTAGGAAAGCTCTGTATCAAAAAACTTGAATGTTAGTTACAAAAAGCATAAATTGGTATTACATTGAGCCAAAAAATACTTCTCATATCGTTTGAAAACTTCCAGCAAGAAAACAATTCTTGGCGAAAGCCGACACGCAGAGAGATGGCAGACTAGTTATCGCGCTCACATACGCTGAAGACGCAAATCTCCTGAAAATATGCATGAGGCGTTAGGAGTGGAGGTATTATCATGTCAGACGCACGCTCCGTTCCATATGGACGCAAGACCCAGCACACGCCTGCTCTCAAAGAAATTCATATCCTCTGGATGACCGCCGGCCTTGGTTGCGACGGCGACTCGGTTTCAATTACCGCCGCCAGCCAGCCCAGCATTGAAGACATTGTCATGGGGGCCATTCCCGGTCTGCCCAAGGTTCATCTACATAACCCAGTGCTGGCCTACGCGAACGGAGATGATTTCTTGGCGCCATTTCACCAGGCGGCCAAGGGCGAGCTCGATAATTTCGTTCTGGTGTTGGAGGGCTCGATCCCTAACGAGAAGATCAGTGGGGAGGGTTACTGGGCGGCGCAGGGAGAAGATCCCATCACCAAACAGCCGATTAAAACCACCGAATGGATCGACCGTCTCGCGCCCAAGGCGCTTGCTGTCGTAGGCGCAGGTACATGCGCCACTTTTGGTGGAATACATGCCATGCAGGGCAACCCGACCGGCTGCATGGGACTCGCGGATTATCTAGGGTGGGATTGGAAATCCAAGGCGGGGTTGCCCATTGTCAATGTTCCCGGCTGTCCGGTGCAGCCGGACAATTTCATGGAGACGCTGCTCTATTTGCTTTACCAGCTGGCCGGCTTGGCGCCGATGATCCCGCTTGACACGGTGGGGCGGCCAAAGTGGCTGTTTTCCCGCACTGTGCATGACGGCTGCGACCGCGCGGGATCGTATGAACAGGCGATCTTTGCCACGGAGTATGGCAACCCCAACTGCCTTGTTAAACTGGGCTGTTGGGGTCCCGTCGTCCAATGCAATGTTCCGAAGCGCGGCTGGATGGCCGGCATCGGCGGCTGTCCAAATGTAGGTGGCATCTGCATCGGTTGCACCATGCCGGGCTTTCCCGACAAGTTCATGCCGTTTATGGACGAGCCACCAGGCGCAGTGCTGTCATCGAATGCGATTAAGTTATACGGCGGGTGGATTCGCAAGCTGCGTGGTTTCACCAACTCGACTCTCAACAAGGAGCCGAAATGGCGGCATAACCGGCTCGAGCTCACCACCGGGTATGTACGGGAATAAGTTGCCAGATAAGGTAAAAATACCAATTCACCATCTGTTATCTTTTAATCCGAATCGAGGATTCACATTATGGCAGCTGATACCGCACAGCAATCTCAAGTTACGCCAAAGGTGGCACCCGGAAAACTGATCGAGATGAACTGGGATCCCATTACACGGATCGTCGGCAGCCTCGGTATCTACACCAAGATTGACTTCGAAAACCGCCGTGTCGCCGAATGCTACAGCACTTCGTCGATTTTCCGCGGCTACAGCGTTTTCATGAAGGGCAAAGACCCGCGCGACGCCCACTTCATCACCAGTCGCATCTGCGGCATCTGCGGCGACAATCACGCCACCTGCTCGGTATATGCGCAGAACATGGCCTATGGGGTAAAACCACCGGCGATCGCCGAGTGGATCATCAACCTCGGCGAAGCGGCCGAATACATGTTCGACCACAACATATTCCAGGACAATATGGTCGGCGTGGACTTTTGTGAGCAGATGGTGAGGGAGACCAATCCCGGCGTCTGGGAAAAAGCCAAAACCACGGAAGCCCCTCACGCTCAGGATCATGGCTATCGCACCATCGCCGACATCATGACCGCGTTGAACCCATTCACCGGCGATTTCTACCGCGAAACGTTGCAGATCAGTCGTTTAACGCGCGAGATGTTCTGTCTGATGGAAGGACGCCACGTGCATCCCTCGACGCTCTATCCAGGCGGGGTCGGTACGGTCCCGACGGTCCAGTTGTTTACCGATTACATCACGCGACTAATGCGCTACGTCGAGTTCATGAAGAAATGCGTGCCGCTGCACGATGATCTGTTCGATTTTTTCTACGAGGCGCTGCCCGGTTATGAGGAGGTCGGCAGGCGCCGTATTCTGCTCGGCTGCTGGGGATCATTTCAGGATCCGAAGGTGTGTGATTATGACTACAAGACGATGAGCGATTGGGGCCGCGCGATGTACGTTACCCCGGGCGTGGTGGTAGACGGCCAGTTGGTAAGTACAGATTTAGTGGACATCAATCTGAACATACGTATCCTGCTGGGCAGTTCCTATTACGATGAATGGGCCAATAAGGAGACCTTCGTCAAGACGGATCCACTGGGCAATCAGGTGGACCAGAACCACCCATGGAATCAGACTACCGTACCGAGACCACAAAAGCGCAACTTCGATAGCAAATACACCTGGGTGATGTCGCCGCGCTGGCTGGACAAACGCACCGGTGACTATCTGGCGCTGGATACCGGGGGCGGCCCCATTGCGCGTCTGTGGGCGACCGCGTTGGCGGGTTTGGTGGACATCGGCTATATCAAGGCCACCGGGCACAGCGTCAAGATGTATCTGCCAAAATCCGCGCTCAAGCCTGAGGTCGAGTTCGAGTGGGAGATCCCGAAGTGGAGCAACGCCCTCGAACGTGACCGTGCGCGCACCTATTTTCAAGCGTATGCAGCCTGTGCAGCACTGTACTTCGCCGAGCAGGCAATGGCGGAATTACATGCTGGCCACACCAAGACCTTCAGCGAATTCAAGGTACCCAATGACGGTATCGGCTGCGGCTTCCATGAAGCAGTGCGCGGTGTGTTATCGCATCACTTGGTGATCCGCGACGGAAAAATCGCCAATTATCACCCTTATCCGCCCACACCGTGGAACGCCAGTCCGCGCGACATCTACGGCACGCCGGGACCATATGAGGACGCAGTACAGAACACCCCGATTTTCGAAGAGAACGGTCCTGACAAGTTTAAGGGCATTGACATTATGCGCACGGTGCGTAGCTTTGATCCTTGTCTGCCGTGTGGAGTCCATATGTATGTGGGCAACGGCAAGACGATCGACACCGTGCATGCGCCGACTTTCGGAGTGGCGCGCAAGGGGGAAGAGTGAGCGGCTCGGTTGTGCAGCAAGAGCAACGCCGAATCGAGGAATTGATTGCGGCACTTGAGGCAGTCAAGGACCCGGAAGCCCGAGAATGCGCGAAGCAACTGGTGCAGGGAGTTCTGGAGCTGCATGGAGCAGGGCTCGCGCGTCTGCTGACTATCTTGGTGGACGCCAGCGCGTCCGGTCAGGCGACAGTCGAGACGCTGGCGCAGGATGAATCCGTAAGCGCCCTGTTGTTGCTGCACGGATTGCATCCGCTGGAGTTGGCAGAGCGTGTTCGACAGGCGATCGAAAAAATGCGTGCGTCGTTGGGCGTGCAGGGGATTGGGATTGAGTTGTTGATCGTTGGCGAAGAAGTGGTGCGAGTTAAGCTCTCCGGCAATGGGCAAGGGAAAAATTTATCTGCGACGCGGCTAAGGCGCGAAATCGAAGACGCAATTTTTACGCTGGCTCCCGAGGTCGCCGCGATTGAGATTGAGAATCTTCCTGATGCTAATGTGCACGCAATGAAATTTGTGCCTGCCTCAACGCTACGAACAAACCGTAAGGGCGTTGGCCCTTGAGTTTGCTGTGTATGTAAGGGGTGCTGGGAAGATTTGCGGTTAAGTCCCAGCAAGTGTTTTCTTATTGGATCAAATTGATGGCCCTGCCATGGTGCGTGCTGGCGAAATGAAGTATAGCGACGGCGGGAAAACCAACTACCCGATATCTAGGAGGTTGAAGTTGAGCGCAATTTCATCACGGTCAGAAGGATGGGTGGCCGGACTACGCCGGTTTGCGCGCGCTACAGTGCCAGCTTTGCGGTGCGAAATGTGCAGCGCTGCCCTCCTTTCCGAGCACCAGCACCTTATGGAAACCTCCAAGCGCCAGTTGCTATGCTGCTGCCAGGCGTGCGCGGTGCTGTTTGGCAACCATGATGTCGGTAAATACCGCTTGATACCACGGCGTAGTGCGCGCTTATTGGGTTCCGTTTTTCTCATGACCGATGCGCAGTGGGACGCCTTGCTGATTCCCATTAACATCGCATTTTTTTTTAAAAGTTCATCTGAGTCCAGAGTGATTGCCCTCTACCCGAGCCCGGCAGGGGCGACCGAATCGTTGCTCGATCTTGCGGCATGGGAAGAGCTGGAAGCGGACAACCCGGTGCTAGCGGAGATGGAACCGGATGTGGAGGCGCTCTTGGTCAACCGTGCGGACGGTGCGCGCGACTATTACCGAGTTTCCATAGACCAGTGTTATGCGCTGGTAGGCCTGATTCGTGCTCGATGGCGCGGCCTGTCCGGCGGCTCAGAGACGTGGGATGCTATTCGCGAATTTTTCGCTGGACTCAAGACCGGCGCAAGTGCCTCGGGGATGGGATGTCATGCCTGATCTCAGCTTCCGAGTCCAAAGCGTGGAAGTCGTTCGATACGCGGCTACGCCATTGCTCAAGTTCAAGCTGCACGTAGTCGATGCCGCCGCCGAAGAAGAGGTCGCAAATGTCATGTTGCAATGCCAAGTCCAGATAGAGGCTCCACGGCGCGATTATGCACCTGGCGAACAAGAAGGATTACGGGAGTTATTCGGCGAAGCGCAACGCTGGAGCCAGACGTTACGCACGCTGCTATGGACGCATGCCAGCGTATTAATCCCGGGTTTCCAAGGTAGTTGTGTGGTGGAGCTACTGATTCCGTGCACCTACGACTTCAACGTAGCTGCTGTCAAGTTTTTTTACGCCCTTGAACACGGGGAAGTACCGCTTTCATTCCAGTTCAGCGGAACCGTTTTTTACCGAGGGAAAAACGCAATGTTGCAGGTGGGCCAGATCTCCTGGAGCAAGGAGGCTCGCTTTCGGCTTCCGGTAAAGGTGTGGCAGGAAATGATGGATCACTATTACCCGAACAGCGCGTGGTTATGCTTGAATCGTGACGTGTTCGATCGGCTTTACAGGTACAAGATGCGCTGCGATCTGGTGTCCTGGGAGCAAACACTAGAAAGCTTGCTCGATGCCATTAAGGAGAACGTGCCATGAGCTTCACGTCGGTCGCAAGCATCGTCAACGCCGTGCTCTATGAGGGATACATGCTCTATCCCTATCGTCCGTCGTCGGTGAAGAATCGGCAACGCTGGACATTCGGGGGAGTCTATCCGCAAGCGTTCAGCGTCGCTCATGGTGGAAGCGAACCTTGGACCTTACAGACTCAGTGTCTGATGCTGGGCGGGCCGGACACGCTGCTTGAGGCGAAGCCCGGGTTCTTGCATCTGGTTGAGCGAGAGGCCGGCGAACTGGCTGCGCCGCTGTCGGAATGGCCGCAGCCGGAGGAGCCACCATACCGCAGGGTCGAAGTGTTGGCGATCGATGCGCAGCGCTTCTATACGTGGCAAGAGTCGGTGGAACGACAGGTGGTCATCGCGCCCATGCGCCTCGGTGAACTCGCCAATGTAGGGCGGCGGATACCATTTGCGTTTTTGGGGTCGCGTGAGCTGGAACCGTTACGTAACACTAGCGGTGCAGTAGTCGGCCTGCTGGCGCGCACGCAGTTGCGTGTCGAGGGGATCGTGGAGTTGCGCGCAGAAGCGGTAGCCGAGCACACGTTCCGGATCACAGTCAAGCTCATGAACCTTACCCCGATTGCGGCGGCGCACAGCATTAGCCGCGATGCGGCTACGCTGCAGGCACTGGCGTCTTGCCACATCATCCTCAATGTGTCCGATGGTGAGTTCTTGTCCTTAATCGATCCTCCGGAGTCGCTTGCCGCGGCTGCGGCTGCGGCTGCGTGCGAAAACATTGGCGTCTGGCCAGTTCTGGTGGGTGCAGAAGGGAGCTACGACACCATGCTGGCATCGCCGATTATCCTTTACGATTATCCGCAGATCGCCCCCGAAAGTCCCGGCGATCTGTTTGATGCCACTGAGATTGACGAGATACTCACTTTACGCATCCTCACCATGACTGAACAGGAAAAGCGCGAAATGGCCGCGGTGGACCAGCGATCGCGCGCCCTGTTAGAGAGAACCGAGAGGCTTACCAACGAGCAACTGCAAAGGCTGCATGGCATGTTGCGCAGTTTAAAACAAGTAGATTGCTCGAGTGAAGCTATGAGCCCGACTATTAAAGCGCCTTGGGAAGAATTGGACAACAAGCCGCGGCTGACTTACTTGCGGGTCAAGGGGGTCGATCTGCAGATCGGCGATCAGGTGCGACTGCGGCCGCGAGGCAACGCCGACATTTTTGATCTGGCGCTGTCTGGCAAAGTCGCAACCATCGAATCTTTCGAGCGCGATTTTGACGACCGCGTGCACGTGGCCGTCACTCTGGACGACGACCCGGGTAGGGACATGGGACTAGAGCGTATGCCTGGCCATCGTTTCTTCTTTTCGCCAGATGAGGTCGAGCCCGTCGTACAACAGGAGTCGCGAGCATGAGTGGCGTCCTGATCGCGGGTCTCGGCAATGTGTTTCTCGGTGACGATGGATTCGGCGTCGAGGTGGCGCAGCGCATGCGCGCCCGCCCTCTGCCGGCGGGCGTGCACGTGGAGGATTTCGGAATCCGCGGCATCGACTTGACTTACGCGCTGCTCGATGGCGTCGATGCGGCGATTCTGGTCGATGCCACGCAGCGCGGCGGGCCGCCAGGCAGCCTGTACGTAATCGAACCGCAGCCTGAGAGCGAGACGCAACCGTCAGCGTTGCTGTTCTCGCCCCACGAGATGGACCCGGGTAAAGTGCTGCGCGTGGTGAACCTGCTGGGCGGCGCGTGTGAGCGCATTGTGCTGGTGGGTTGCGAGCCCGAGAGTTTTGGGACGGAAGCCGAGCAGGAGGGGAGGATAGGTTTGAGCGAGCCGGTTGCAGCAGCTGTGGACAAGGCGATCGAGCTGATTGAATCAATGCTTGCCCACGCGCTGCAGGCTAACAACATGCCGAGCAATCGGCGCGTCATTGAAATATAAAATTTTTAGAAGAAGACAGGCATGAAAAAAATTTTTCGGTTCGTGACAATCCCCTTGGCCCTCATTGCGTCGGTGTTGAAAGATATCAAGCGCTACATAAGGATCCGCAACATGTAACCGTACGCCCCCACGGCAACGGGCTGCGCACCGATTCAAGGACCTTTGCGGCATGATACACGAAGAAGGTTTCAGTATTAATACGCTACGCCGAGTGGTGCATCTCGGTGCCTCCGATAAGCTGTTCATCAGAGATGATGCGACCGTTATGTTGGCTGCTGGACGTGCGGCAGTCGTCCGGCGAAGTGATCGGGGAGCCGCTAGGCGTGGTGCTGTTGTCCACGGTGTTCGGTGGTGAGCGCTTCGTCGACACGCTGGTGGGCGAGTAGTTACCGCAGATTTGTTGAGGAGGCGATATGCATGAGCTAGGAATCACCCAGAGCATCGTGGAAATCTGCTCCGCGCAAGCAGCAGGTGCCAGGGTGATCCGGGTGACGTTGGAGATCGGCAAGCTTTCGGCGGTTCTGCCGGATGCTATCCGATTTTGTTTTGATGTATGCACACAGGGTACCGAGCTAGATGGGACGCAACTCCAGATCGTCGAGGTTCCAGGTCGGGGACGCTGCCGACGGTGCGGATGTGAAATGTGCATGGACGACTTTTTAGCAAGCTGCACTTGCGGCTCGATCGATATCCAGTGCGTCGCCGGAGAAACACTCAGGATCAAGGAAATGGAGGTGGTGTGATGTGTACGATCTGCGGTTGTTCCGATGACGCCAACGTGCGCGTGGTCGGCCTCGAAAATGGCCAGATTATTGAGGCGCACCAGCACCAGCATGAGCATGAGCATGAGCATTCCGATCGTAGCGAACATGACGAGCACGCGGCTCATCGTCATGCGATCCCGCACGGCACCACCGTGACTCTGGAGATGGATATTTTGGCGAAGAACAACAGACTAGCTGAGCGCAATCGTGGCTGGTTCGCGGGTCGCGATATTCTTGCGCTTAACTTGGTAAGCTCACCCGGCTCCGGCAAGACCACTCTTCTCGAACGGACCATCCTCGACCTGAGTAGTCAGTTGCCGATCAGCGTGATCGGTGGCGACCAAGAGACTGCAAACGACGCCCGGCGCATTGGTGCAACTGGTTGTAAAGTGGTACAAATCAACACCGGGACCGGCTGCCATCTGGACGCGGAGATGCTGGCGCGTGGCCTGCGCCAGCTCGACCCGCCGTTTAACTCCATCGTAATGATCGAAAACGTGGGCAACCTAGTTTGCCCCGCGCTGTTTGATTTGGGCGAACGGGCCAAAATCGTAGTTCTCTCGGTGACTGAGGGCGAAGACAAGCCCATCAAATATCCGCACATGTTTCGCGCAGCCCAGTTGATGATCCTCAATAAGATCGACTTGTTGCCTCACCTCGAATTTAACGTGGAGCGCTGCGTCGACTATGCGCGCCAAGTCAATCCTCGTATCCAGGTCATACTGCTATCCGCGCTGAAAGGCGACGGACTTGAACAGTGGTATGACTGGTTGCGGGCAGAGTTCAGTAGCGGCGAGCAGATGCCGATCACGTAGGAGATGGAGCGTGTGGGGCGCGCTACTGTTGGGGATGCTGATCGTGAGGCACGCCATGGGGTTCTGATAATCATATACACGTTTTAGGCAGCCTTGTTCATCGCCTGGAAGGCGGACAGCGGTAAGGGCTCCATGAACTACAGACTTGTGGTTTGATCCCAATTTCTGCATGCTTGCAACATCAAAATTTAGATGGAGCCAGTATGAAGATGGGAACGGGATTCTGGGCGGGGCACGTGGCGGCAGCCAAACTCCAAGGGGG
>JAUYNR010000073.1 GCA_030698225.1 Oxalobacteraceae bacterium
GGGCAAACCCAAGAAAGTCGCGTTGGTCGCATGTATGCATAAATTGCTGACGATCCTTAATGCAATTATGAAGTCAGGAAAACCTTGGGACGATCATTTTGTTCCCAATTCTGCTTGACTTGAAACACAGTTGCTCTCCCGCCAGCGGGAGAGGGGGTTTTCAGTCCTGTAGCTTGTGGGCTGCCAACTCGTAGAAAAAGGGGGACACCACGGTTTCCCCAGCGAAATACGGGGTCAGGTCTGGAACAGCGTGATCTATCCCCGATGCATTCGACACAAAACCCATCGCGACACTGCTCCAATTGATGGCGAACCGGCTGGACTAGCTTGCACCATGGCATTTTTTGTATTTCTTGCCGCTGCCGCAGGGACAGGGGTCGTTTCTGCCGATTTTTGGGTCATGTTGCACTGGCTGCGGCGTTGCGCCCGGCTTCTTGCTCTTCACCGGCGACTCGGTAAAGCCTGACCACCAGCCCATTTCCTTTTCCGGATCACGCACATAGCCTTTGCCGCGCGCCAGTGACTGCGCACGGATGAGATCAAACGTTGTGCGCATCTGCTGGTGCACCCAATCCCTGGTGGAAATGGACTGATCCAGCAAATTGTCGGCATACCAGCAGTCGATGCGGTCGATCATCTCGACAGCGGCGATATCGACGGCGACCGCTACCACGCAGTCCAGCACTTCGAACTCGTTGCGGACGGTATCGGTCCGGCGCAGTCTGGCGGCCTCGATATCACCGCGCGACATCAGGTATTGCAGCAGGTCGTCGCGCGCGCTGTCGCCCTCGATGACCCGTACTCCCCAGGCTTCGAGGGCGGCATTGCGGGCCCAGTGCGAAGCCTGCACGTCTTCGAACAGCGCTTGCAGCGGCGCAATGTCGCCGTCGCATACGGACGCCAGACTGCGGCCGTAGGATTCCGTGATGACGTCGCCCATGACGATGTCAAGCACGTCGTCCGGATGATGGCCAAGCGCCGCCAGTGGCGCGTAGGCACGCGCATCGCGCCATGTTGCCAGCAGGTGCATCGCGTACAGATGCAATACATACTCGCTGTCTTGCGCGATAGAAGGATCGGCCGCCATGCGGGTCAGGGAGTCGATCAGGAACGGTGCGACTTCTTCGCGATGCGTGTTGGCAAAGACGATTGCCGGGCGCGGGAAAGGTCGGGAGAAGTATTCGATCTGCGGGCGCAGCGTATTCCAATTGTCGGACATGATATTCATTGATGGCGTGTGATTTAGGGAAGCCGCGCATGGCAGGCTGGCAAGGTGCGCGCATACTGCCACGGAAAAATCGGCGACGCAAGATTGAGAATAAATAATGGCGTCCGCATCAATTGAATTTCCCCACTACTCCTGAAATACACGGTGAAACACGCCCCCGTTCTAGCCGGCGCCAATCCGGCACGGACAACAAAAATTGATTACAATGATTTCATTGATATCACTTTGGAGCGCATGATGGCGAGCATTACTATCCGTAATCTGGACGAAAGCATCAAGGCGATGCTGCGCCTGCAGGCTGCGCAGCATGGGTGGTCAATGGAGCAGGAAGCGCGCGAGATTTTACGTCGCTCACTGCTGCCGGCAGAAACTGGTTCCGGTTTTGCACAGCAAATTCAGCGGCGCTTTGCGGCATTGCAGGCGGGGCCGGAGGAGGATGTGCTGCCGATTCCGGCGCGGCGTGCAACACGACAAGCGCCTGATCTTTCATGATGCCGAGGGCCTTGCCTGGTGTCTTGCTGGACACGAACGTGTTGTCGGAACTGATGCGGGCACGGCCTAATGCAGCTGTTTTGGCGTGGTTTGAACAACAGTCCGGGGTGAGGTTTTACACCAGTGCGATTACCCGGGCCGAGATTTTGCTGGGAATTGCGTTATTACCTGCCGGCAAGCGCAGGGTGGCGCTGGCCGCTGCCGCCGAGCAGATGTTTGAAGAGGATTTTGCCAGTCATTGCCTGCCGTTCGATGCTGCAGCAGCCAGTGAGTATGCGCTGCTGGTGGCCGCGCGCACCAGGATCGGCCACGCGATTTCTACCGAAGATGCACTGATCGCCGCGATCGCGATCCAGCATCAAATGCCGCTGGTGACGCGCAACACGAAAGATTTTGTGCATATCGGGCAATTGAAATTGATCAATCCCTGGATGACGAATTAAGCACGGTAGCTTGGGCTGCAACTGTGCGCAAAGAATCAAAACCCTGCCCCGATTGCCCCGTTGGAATAACTCAGGAGTAAATCAGCATGCTGCACATTACGAGTGCGAAATACATCAGAGATTACAAAATCGAAGTGATTTTCAATGATGGGCGCAAAGGCGAAGCGGATTTATCGCCGGCATTAAAGGAAGGCGTATTCCAGTCGCTGCAGGACATCGCGCTGTTCTCTCAGGTTGCCGTCGAGCCGGAACTCGATACCATCGTCTGGCCGAATGGGCTGGATCTTGCGCCTGAGTTTGTTTATTTCTCCGCATTCAAGAACGATCCGTCGCTGCAATCGCAATTCAAGAAGTGGGGCTATATTTCGTAATGTTCGTCTTGGCAAGGTGAGCTGCCAAGCTCGACATTTGACACTTTCCGATATCACCAGCGCACACCGGGCGGCGCAAAATCAGCGCCAGGCCACGCACTTCATGCCCACAGATACATCCCAATGTATTTTTAAAGTCCCAACAAAACCGTGCGGCAAGCTGCCTGTTTTTACTGATACCCCACTGTTTTTATCAACCAATGCAATCTGACAGGGTGACGGTTGCGTGGAATAGAATGGTCTTCACCTATCCAAGAAATCTTGACAATAATCCATGCAAACCAAAAACATTTCCGGTGCGTTTTTCTCCTGGGATGGCGACACTCTGGTGCTCAATATCCTGGGCAAGCCCAGCGCCGGACGCGATGCCATTGGCAAGGCCAAGGGCAATCAGCTCAAGGTCAGCGTGACGGCAGCGCCTGTGCGCGGCAAGGCCACCGATCACATGCTGAAATTCCTGGCACCGCACTTCGGCGTCACAGCTGCCGACATCGAGGTGGTATTCGGTCGCATGAACGTCAATAAGAAATTGCGCATCAAGGCACCGACCAAGCTGCCCGCTGTATTCAAGCAATCTTCACCTGCTCAGTGCGCGCTATTTCCCGATGAGGATTGAATATTCAGGAATATTTGCGGGGAAACCTCAGGGGCCGCCCCTATTGGAAGTTGATTAACTAACAAACAACACCGGTAGCATTGCGCGGACATCGCCGTGCAATGATGTCAATGTTTCGTCAAAAGGGAACTGCGGCATTTCGTCATGAACCAGCTTTGCAACGGCGCGCGCCTGAGCCAGATCGCGCGGCTTCTTGATGGGGTCGCGTGTGCTCAGGCCAGATAACCATGCCTTGTGCAACGCGAATGCGCGCGGGTCGGGCACTTTGATCGGTACCGGCCAGCCGTCTTCGTCGATGGCGATCGTATCGATTTTCGGCGTGTTTAACAGCCATTGCAGGCCAGGCACTTCCGCTGCGACCAGATCCGATGCGCCAAAGGTCACCGCGTCCGCAAGCTGCATTCCGCGCGGGGCAATCACGAGATCCACCATGAACTGACCCGCATTGGCAGCGCGGTATCCATTCTCGCACACGCATTCAAACGTTTTGTCGGCTTTTTTCAGCAAGCCCAGCAAGCCGTCGCCATCGAGTTTGTCTGACACCAGCGTGATTTTATGGCGCGCATCATAAAGCAGGTCGACATCGCCGGAGGCGAGTAATTCGAGCAGGAAATGCGCGCCACCGGCCGATTCGTACGCATACAAGGCTTGCGTGCCAATCACCGTGAAATCTTCATGCAGGCCGGCGTCATCCAGTTCCCGCAGCACGCGCGCCACGACGCGGGGGACGCGGCCCAGTCGCAATGCCTTGTTGAGCCTTGCCTGCTCGACGATTTGCTCGGTGATCAGTCGCAAGCGCTCCTGCGCCGCCGCACGTCCGTTGGTGAATGTCAGCAATAATGCCTCGGTCTCGGGTGTGCGCCGGCCCAGCGACTTGCCGTTTCCACGCCTATCCTTGTCTTTGAACAGGTACTCGGTGCCGCGGACCGTCTTCCAGCGCATCCCGTAGCGGTAGGTTTTCGCATGGCGCTGTGCGGCACGATAATTTTCAAAGAGTTGTTCACTGTTGACCAGGTGAAGTCGTTGCTGATTGGATAGCAGCTTCATGATGTTTCCGGCAAAATGTTGATTTTTAATATTTTGCCGGAAACAGCGCGGTGCGGCAAGGTCAGGCATGCTTGTTTCCGGCGGAATCGGCATGTTTGGATTTTTGCCGGATACGCGTTTTTCGCCGGATGCCCGATTGACAATAATGGATGACAGGCCCTGAGGTTTCCCCGCATCAAGGCCGTAAGACGCAATCCGTATGGCAATCACCCCCGCCCTTGCCACGCGCAGTTCCGCTCAATCAAGAAAAGAAGGACCATACCGATCCGCTGCCCATATACTTTCATCACCTATTGATGAAAGGGCTCCCCATGTCAGATGCGTCGAATCCGGCCTGCGTGCGGCAGTTTCGCCAGGTCTTGCTGTGGCCTTTGCGCCTGATGCCGGTGCGCGGCTCTGCGGGTCATCTGGCCAAGCCCTGGCAGCTGCTGGCGGACATGGGCGAGGCCTCGCCCTGGCGCGAAGTAGTGGATGAATACATCGGCGAGAGCGGGCGTTTTCAGGAACGCCACTACAACGAATTTGTGACTTTTTTGCCGTATGCGCAGCGCTTCCTGTACGGCGATGGGCGCGGCCGGAAAGGCGGCGCTGCGGCGGGCTCGCCGATGCGGGTGTTTCGCCGCAGCGATGTGCGCGCGGTACGTGCGGTCACGCATCCGGGCACGTCACCGGTCACGCTAGACATCGCGCACATCGATCTCTATTTCTTTCTCGATCTGGATCTGGTGCTGCTCAATGTCGAAGTCAGCGCCAACGACCTGACGCTGGCCCAGGCGCAGGAATTGATGTACCGCTTCGGCCGCGGCTACCCGGCCGGCTGGGACGCGCACGGGCAGGCGCTGCACTGCCTGTCCAGCGCCGAGTGGCTGGGCCACGACGGGCAGGTGCTGGCCCAATCCGATGCCAACCAGCGCGAGCTGTTCATGGCCCATGTGAGCAGCCACCGCGCGCCGCGCATCGCCGCCCACTGGGCCTGGCTGCTGGAGCCGCTGGTGAGCGACCATTCGGACCTGAGCGGCGCGCTGCGCTACCGGCAGATCGAGTATTACCGCATGCCGCAGCTGGCCTATCTGGCGCTGGACAATCCGCGCGCGCTGAGCCGCAACGACTTCATTCGCCTCGGGCTGGTGACCGGGCCGGCTGCGCCGGGCCATGACACCAGCCTGCCCTATGCGCAACAATACCTGGCCGACTTTGAAAAAAGCTTCTGCTATGACCGTTTCTGGGGCGACTGCGGCGCCGCACCCAACACCCGTTATCTGTGCAGCGGACATGCGCTGGTGGTGGTGGGCGACGCGAAAAGCCCGTTTTACGTCTGCCGCGAACGGGGCGTGCTGGCCCAGTTCCGGCACCAGCATTTCCTGCTGTTCCTGATTGCGCATTTCCAGAAAGCGGCGCTGCTGATGTTCTCGGACCGGCTGGCCGAAGCGCTGAAAAACCTGGACATCGCCGACGCTGGCAGCGTGCGTCTGTTCAAGCGCAGCATCCGCAACTGTTTTGCCGGCTTCCTGCGCTTCACCCACCGTTACTGGTTTCACGAGGTGTCCGAACAGGCACAGGTGCGCGACTTGTTCCGCATCAGCGCACGCCATCTTGAACTGGACCCGCTGTATGCCGAGGTCAAGGAGCGCATTGGAGAAATGAGCCAATATCTGGATGCGGACGGCTTCCGACGCCAGGCCAACACCGTCGTGCGGCTGACCGTGGTGACCATCTTTGGCCTGATCGGCACAATCACCACCGGCTTTTTGGGGATGAATTTGCTGGCAGAGGCGGAGGCCCCGGCGGACCGCAAATTGTGGATCTTCGCGATCGTCTTTGTGCTGACCACGGCGTTGAGCGTGTATACGATGGTCAAGTCAAAACGCCTGTCGGATTTTCTGGACGTGCTGTCGGACGAACGCGCCAGCTCCTGGCAGAAACTCAAGGCACTGGCGCTGGTGTGGCAGCGCGACGGGCGCGACAAGGATTGATCTGCAAGGCCGTAAGCCGCAGCGAAACAAGGCCGTAAGCCGCAATGTGTAAGGCGTCAATAAGCGCAGCGCATTGGTTCTGGAAGTTGATCAACTAACGAACAATACCGGCAGCATTGCCCGGACATCGCCATGCAACGATGTCAATGTTTCCTCAAAAGAGAACTGCGGCATTTGGTCGCGAACGAGAATTGCAACGGCGCGCGCCTGAGCCAGATCGCGTGGCTTCTTGATCGGGCAATGAATTGTCGCGCCACTGCCGGCTGCGGCGCATCCCCGACGCGCTGGCGCTGATGGCGACCGACCAGAAAACCGGCGACGAACTGCAATCGCCAGGCCACACAATCTCGCATCTGCGGGAAATCACGGAACGGATCCCGACCAGGATATGGGTGTGTTCGCTGCCGCACAGAGCAGCGTGTACCAAATGTATATCTTGTAAGCAGAGGCAACGCTTACGATTTCGCGTCAGCAACGCTATATATTGAATTCAACACAAATCGTTTGGAGATTGGTATGAAACGCATCCTCTGTAGTACTGCCGCAGCAATCGTACTCAGTGCTGCCGCCTTTATCCCTACGCAAGCGGTCGCGCAGGTGGGTTTCAACATCGTCATCGGCAACGCCCCGCCGCCGGTAAGGTATGAAGTCGTTCCGGCTCCGCGCCGGGGCTTTGAATGGGCGCCCGGTTATTGGAATCTGAACGACGGAAGGCATCAGTGGTCCAGAGGTCATTGGGAACGCGCACGCTCCGGCCACTACTATCAGCGCCCTGAATGGCGACAGGGCAATGATGGCTGGCGCCTGAACCGTGGCGGCTGGCAGCGTGGCGAGCGCCATGACAACAGAAACGAGAACCGGGGCTATGGTCGTGGCGATCGTGACCGTGACGGCGTTCCCAACCGCGTCGACCGTGATCGCGACGGCGATGGCGTACCGAATCGTTTCGACGGCAACCGGAACAATCCGGCCCGCAGCAGTCAAGCCGACCGTGACCGAGACGACATTCCCAACCGCGCCGACCGAGACCGCGACGGCGATGGCGTGCGCAATCGTTACGACAGCGATCCAGGCAACCCGCGCCACAATTGATTTCGTAAAACTTCGTAAAACGCGGTTGGTCGAAGCTGCATCGAACCGCCCCAAGTTGGGGCGGCTTTTTTATTGCTGCCTCCATAATGCGCACGCTGACCACGTATACATCGCATAGAAAGGCAGCAAGATCATTGGCAAGGTTTTCGGCGCCTTGCGTTGATTCATCCGCCGGACGTTGGATCCCGGACGTGGTATCCAAGTGGCGCTAAATTGCTTAATCTTCGGGAGATCTGCCGGATTTAGGCTAAAGTGTTCTTGCCATATCAACAATCCTTGCGCGTCTTGCCGATCTGCAGGGCTTGCCTCATGAACAGAACGAGGAGTCCATCATGAAACCAAGAACACTGATTGCCATTCTGGGTGTCGCGGCGACGCTTGCAGCTTGTGCTTCAACCAGCAGCGATAACACGCCATCGGTTGCATTCATTGAGCCGGTCGATGGCGCTGTGGTGTCCAGTCCGTTCAAGGTCAGGTTCGCTGTTTCTGGCGTGGAAGTGAAGCCTGCCGGTGAGATCGTGCCGAATACCGGCCATCACCATCTGTTCATCGACGACGCGGGCGCACCGCAGGGGGTGGTGATTCCGGCTGACAGCCGGCACCTGCATTACGGCAAGGGCCAGACCGAGGCGGAGATTTCCTTGCCTGCCGGTGCGCATACATTGACGATGCAGTTCGCCAATGGCGCGCATCAATCGTATGGTCCCGGCATGAGCCGCACCATCCACATCACGGTCAAGTAAATTACCGATACGGGGTAAGGTCCGGAAAACCGCGACCCCCATGGAATCCGGCAGGGTGACGGTTGCGTGTATTAAAATGGTCTTCACCCATCCAAGAAATCCTGACAATAATCCATGCAAACCAAAAACATTTCCGGTGCGTTTTTCTCCTGGGATGGCGACACTCTGGTGCTCAGCATCCTGGGCAAGCCCAGTGCCGGGCGCGATGCCATTGGCAAGGCCAAGGGCAATCAGCTCAAGGTCAGCGTGACGGCCGCGCCGGTGCGCGGCAAGGCCACCGATCACATGGTGAAATTCCTGGCGCCGCAATTCGGCGTCACGGCTGCCGACATCGAGGTGGTATCCGGCCGCATGAACGTCAACAAGAAATTGCGCATCAAGGCGCCGACCAAGCTGCCCGCCGTATTCAAGCAATCTTCACCGGAGCAGTCCGCGCTGTTTCCCGACGAGGAATGAATAGATTGCATAAACATCAAACAAGAGGGGTCAAGGCCGTCAGCGATACCCGGTAGGGCGTCCATGGCGCAGCGTATTGCGCTCCATGCTCTTCTACATACACTAATATGTATTTTCAAAGGCAGACTAAATACCTGCGCAAACCTGCCAGTTTTATCTTATACCCCATCATTATCTAAAATCGCCAGGGCCGCAGGCTGGTACAAGAAGTTTGCTCGGCGCGCCGCTTTCATTCTTCTTGCTGGGGTTTTCTTCGGCCGCCCGCTTCGCATCGATCATGCTTTCATCAGGCGGGCTGTTTGTCGTCTGCGGCTGCCTGTTGCGACCGCAGCCTGTCCCCCGTTAGGCACGCTCCGGTATCGACACGCTCCGGTATTGACACGCGCCCGCCTGGCGGGAAACCGCAGTCTGCCCGCCATTGCGTGCAGCGCTGCGTTCCGGCGCATTTCTCCTAATTTCTCCTCTCCCGCCAGTTCAAGCAGTCGATACCGCTGCGATCCCGATCCCGCGGCAGGCTGCAAGCCGTTTTACCGCTGCTGGAGCAAGCCGCCCAGAAATTGGCACGCTTAATGCTCTAGCAGAGGTAGGGGGCATTCCTGCGCGGCATCAGGATTTCCCCAGGGCCCGACACCAGCTCCTGGCAACGATCCTGATGCCGGTGTTACCGAAAATCTGCGCGTTCAGCGACGTCGGGAGACATATGATCTACGAATTACACGAAATGCAGCATGCGGCATTTGCCCCCTTGCGCATGCTGGCTGAAACCAGCGCGGTGTTTTATGTGAATCCTTTCAGCCATTTTTTCCATAGCCCGCACAAGAGGACCGTCAGCGCAGGAACCGAGCTGCTGCTGCGCCTGACCCAGCGCTATGAAAAGCCTGCCTTCGCGCTGTCGACTACCGTGATCGATGGCGAGCAGGTGGCGGTAAACGAAACGGTGGTGATGGCAAAGCCGTTCTGTCGCCTGCTGCGATTCGAACGGCAGTGCGCGCGCCGTGACCCGGCGGTTCTGGTGGTGGCGCCGATGTCCGGCCACCATGCGACGCTGCTGCGTGAAACCGTGCGCACCCTGCTGCCGGAGCACGAGGTGTACATCACCGACTGGATCGATGCGCGCCTGGTCCCTGTCAGTAGCGGCGCGTTTCACCTGGATGACTATGTGGCCTACGTGCAGGAGTTCATCCGCCTGCTGGGTCCGGATCTGCACGTGCTTGCCGTCTGTCAGCCTACCGTTCCGGTGCTGGCCGCGGTTGCGCTGATGTCAGCGGCAGACGAACCGGAAACGCCGCGCAGCATGATCCTGATGGGCGGGCCGATTGATACGCGCCTGAATCCGACCAGCGTGAACACGTTTGCCAAGAGCAAGCCCCTGGCATGGTTCGACAGCAAGCTGATCCAGCGCGTCCCGTACAAATATCCGGGTTGTTCGCGTCGCGTCTACCCGGGTTTTCTGCAGCACGCCAGCTTCGTCGCGATGAATCCCGACCGTCACATAGATTCCCATGTCGATTTTTACCGCCATCTGGTACAGGGCGATGAAGACGGGGCGGAGACACACCGGCAGTTTTATGACGAGTACAACGCGGTGATGGATCTGCCTGCGAAATACTATCTGGAGACCGTCAAGACGGTATTTCAGGATCATGCGCTGGCGCGCGGCGAATTGGTGATCCGCGGCATCCGGGTGGACCCGTCCACCATCCGGCACACCGCGTTGCTGACGATCGAAGGCGAACTGGACGATATCTGCGGTCGCGGCCAAACCGAAGCGGCGCACGACCTGTGCCTGAATCTCCCAAGACGCAAGCGGGCGCACCTGGTTGCGGATGGCGCCGGGCATTACGGCATTTTCAGCGGCCGTCGTTTCCGGGAAACGATTTATCCGCGCATCCGCGCATTTATCCGCGCGCAAACTTCACGCTGACTGGCGCGGGAGACCATCACCATGACAATCCGACGGAGAAAGTATATGGAACCGACACCACTATTTCTGCAAGGCGTTTACCCTTTTGAAGGGTTGGGGCTCGAGCAGCCGTTCCCGCTTGCCGAGCTTTCCTACTCGGTGCCATCCGACAGGCTCGCGCAACCGATCTACTTTCGTGGTGGCAACTCAAGCGATGAATTGATCTACTGCGTGCTGATGCGCGACGGCAAGCCGATGCGTTACTTCCCGATCGGCGCCAAGTCCGGCATTCACGTGCCACTGGCCGTGGTCGAAGACCTGATCGGCGATACGTATTTAAGTGTTTTTCTCGCTGCGCCCAAAGGCACCGCCGGATTGCTGGTGCTCGATATCGGACTGATGGAACTCGGCGCTTGACGCGCATCGGAATTGATCCACACGCTTTCTATTCTGAAGAAAGAGGTGGGCAACTGGGTACTGGCACGCGACGCAAACTTGCTGTCGCCGGTGCCACAGAAATGATGCCCGGCCGCCCAATGAATGCGCAGCCCGTATATCGGTCTGCGCCAGTTCGGCGCCAGGCTACGGCAATTTATGCCAACATATACCTGCTAGTGTATTTTTAACTACGCAATGCATTGAACTGCGCTCACCCTCACTACAGATTGCTCACACTGCATGGATGACTTGAATACCCTTGGATCTCTTGGTGTGACACTGCCCAGTCCGGCCTACCTGATCGGTGCAATCGTCTTTGGCATCATCGGCATTGCCGCCTATCGCTATGGGAAAAAAACCTTTAGCAGCTATCCGAAGTGGATCGGTATCGGTTTGATGCTGTATCCGTATGCGGTCTCGCAGACCTGGCTACTGTATGGCATCGGCATCGGCCTGTGCGCGGCGCTGTACTTCGTTCACGAATAAATCCTCTCGGCAGTTTCGCAGGCGCCGCAGGGGGTTCAAAGACAGCTTGCTCGGCGCTGCTTGCGCGTCGCGATGGATCTGCAAGCTTTAATTTTTGGCTTCCGGCGCGCCGCTTTCAGTCTTCTTGCTGAGCGCCTCCTCTATCGCCGCTTGCTTCGCCTCGATCATGCTTTCGTCCGGCTGGCTGTTTGTCGCCTGGCTCGGAATGGCGGGCGCGGCGGCGGGCACCGGCTGCCTCTTGCGCGACCCGAACGTCAGCGCATAGGCCCAGGTAAATTCCGCGCCCATCAGGAATATCTGGGCCGAGTAGTAGACCCACACCAGCACCACGACCAGCGAACCGGCGGCGCCGAATCCCGAAGTCACGCCGCTCTTGCCGATGTAGAGCCCGATCAGGAATTTGCCGATCGTAAACAGCAGCGCGGTCACTGCGGCGCCGATCCATACGTCCGACCAGTCGACCTTCACCCGGGGCATGATCTTGTAGATCATTGCGAACACGGTCGTCGTGAATCCGAAGCTGACCAGAAGATCAATCACGTTGCCGAGGATTTCCCAGCCTGCGAACAGCGGCCCCCATAATTTCCCCAGTGCGGCCAGCGCCGCGCTGACCACCAGCGACACCATCAACAAGAAGCCGATGCCCATGATCAGGCCGAAAGACAGCAGCCGCGCGCGCAGCAAGCTCCAGAGCCCGCCCTTGTTTCTCTTGGGTGCGCGCCATATGCGATCCAGCGCATCCTGCAATTCGCCGAACACCGTGGTCGCACCGATCAACAGCAGAATTCCCCCGGTCAGCGTGGCGGTGATGCTTGCGGCCGGCTTGTTCACGCTTTCGAGCAAACCCTGCACGGCCTGCGCACCCTGCTGCCCCATCAGGCCCTGCAACTGCCCGACAATTTCGCCGCGCGCGGCATCGACTCCGAAGATAAGTCCGGCAATCGAAATCACAATCAACAATAAAGGTGCAATCGAGAACATCGTGTAGTAAGCGAGCGCCGCTCCCATGCTTTGCGCATAGTCGTCGACCCAGGATGACGCCGCGGCTTTAATCAGGATCCAGATATTTTTGATGGCCATGACTGCCCCCTGCGACGATCGATGAATCCTGATTTTACCCAGATTCGCCGGCTTCGCTTTGCGCCGCGCCGCTATTGAGACAGATAGAATTGGCGTACCTTTAGCCCTCTCTGTTTCCTTCCTACACTATGCCTAATCTGCGCTTGATTCTTGCCCTGCTGGCTGTGCTCTGGCTGGCGCTGCCGGTCGACCCGGTGCTGCTGCCCGTGGCTGCCGCCGGCCAGCCGCCGAAAACCGGGCCATTGCCGGCGACGCGCTCGGCCGAGGAGCAGCTTGATCAGAACAAGTTTTACGACGCCGCGAATCCGGATTATCAGAAGTTGCAGAAGGCGAACCAGGCGCTGGCCGGCTTTCCGCTCGACAAGCAGGGAAATGTCGACTGGATGAAGGCGTTGCGCAGCGGCACCATTACGCCGCGCACCGACCTCGCCAACGGCAAGCCGATGCAGGTGCTGGACCTGGATGTGATCCTGAAAAACACCCGGGATATGCCGTATGTGAAGTTTCCGCACAATTCGCACACCCAATGGCTGGCGTGCTCGAACTGCCATGACAAGATTTTCGTGCCGAAGGCGGGCGCCAATCAGATCACGATGAACAAGATCTTCCAGGGGCAATTCTGCGGCGTGTGCCACGACCGCGTATCCTTCATCACCTTTTTCTCGTGCGAGCGCTGCCACAGCGTGCCGCATGGCGAGACCAAATCCTGGTGGTGACCCCCGTCTGCGCGGCAAGCTGCCTGTTTTTGAAGCTGTGACGCTGCATCGGCTTGCGCAGACTTCCCGAGCGTGAACATATACATCACTTGGTATTTTTAAAGGCCCAATGAATCCTTGCGGCAACCAGCGAGTTTTTGCTGATACCCCGGATTTATTCTTCAATTCAGAGCGCTGGCTGAGATTTTCTTGCGCGTTCAATCGCAACTGCGGATAAACTTCTGCTCTGCGATGACGCGGTTTTCATATTATGAAAGCCTGTTTCAATATAATTGACGCCGCCAGACCCATTCAGCGCGCCATTCAGCTTGGTGACAGCTAGCACCAATACAATGACGCAGCACAAACCGACACACCAACAGCACGGAGATAGCAATGACTGCAGGTAAATCAACGATCATCTATACGCTTACCGACGAGGCGCCGCTGCTGGCGACCGCTTCTTTTCTGCCGATCATCAGGACCTTCACCGCGCCGGCCGGCATCGACATCGTCAAGAGCGACGTTTCGGTGTCGGCGCGGATACTTTCCGAATTCTCCGACTGCCTCAAGGATGACCAAAAAGTGCCGGACAATCTGGCCGAGCTGGGCCGCCTGACCCAGGAACCCGACACCAATATCATCAAGCTGCCGAACATCAGCGCCTCGGTGCCGCAGCTGGTGGCGGCGATTCGGGAACTGCAGGCACGCGGCTACGCGATCCCCGACTTCCCCGAAGACCCGAAGACCGATGCGGAAAAGGCGATCCTGAAGCGTTACTCGAAGGCGCTGGGCAGCGCGGTCAATCCGGTGCTGCGCGAAGGCAATTCCGACCGCCGCGCGCCGGCAGCGGTCAAGCGTTATGCGCGCAAGAACCCGCACTCGATGGCCAAGTGGAGCCCGGCGTCGCGCACCCACGTGTCGCACATGCACGGCGGCGATTTCTACGCCAGCGAAAAATGCCTGACGCTGGACAAGGCCTGCGACGTCAGGATGGAGCTGGTGACCAAGAGCGGCGAGACCATTGTCCTGAAAAAGAAGACTTCGCTGCTGCCAGGCGAGATCATCGACAGCATGTTCATGAGCAAGAAGGCGCTGTGCAAGTTCTATGAAGACCAGATGCAGGACGCTTACGAGACCGGCGTGATGTTCTCGCTGCACGTGAAGGCGACGATGATGAAAATCTCGCACCCGATCGTGTTCGGCCATGCGGTGAAGGTTTTCTACAAGGATGCGTTCGCCAAGCATGGCAAGCTGTTCGAGGAACTGGGCGTCAACGTCAATAATGGCCTCTCCAGCGTGTATGACAAGATCAAGGGCCTGCCGGAATCCAAGCGCGATGAGGTGATCCACGACCTGCACGCCTGCCACGAGCATCGGCCGGTGCTGGCGATGGTGGACTCGGCCAAGGGAATCTCCAACCTGCACGCGCCGAACGACGTGATCGTCGATGCGTCGATGCCGGCCATGATCCGTCTCGGCGGCAAGATGTGGGGCCCGGACGGCAAGCTGAAGGACACCAAGGCGGTGATGCCGGAAAGCACCTTCGCCCGCATCTATCAGGAGATGATCAACTTCTGCAAGACCAATGGCGCGTTCGATCCGACCACCATGGGCACCGTGCCGAACGTCGGCCTGATGGCCCAGCAGGCCGAGGAATACGGCTCGCACGACAAGACTTTCGAGGTGCCGGCCAATGGCGTGGCGCGCATCGTCGATTTCGACGGCAACGTGCTGCTGGAGCAGAACGTCGAACAGGGCGACATCTGGCGCATGTGCCAGGTCAAGGATGCGCCGATCCGTGACTGGGTCAAGCTGGCGGTGAACCGCGCCCGCCTGTCGGGCATGCCGGCGATTTTCTGGCTGGACGAGTACCGCCCGCACGAAGCCGAGCTGATCAAGAAGGTGAAGGCCTACCTGAAGGACTACGACCTGACCGGCCTCGACATCCAGATCATGTCGCAGGTGCGCGCGATGCGCTACACGCTGGAGCGCGTGATCCGCGGCAAGGACACGATCTCGGTGACCGGCAACATCCTGCGCGACTACCTGACCGACCTGTTCCCGATCATGGAACTGGGTACCAGCGCCAAGATGCTGTCGATCGTGCCGCTGATGGCCGGCGGCGGCATGTTTGAAACCGGCGCCGGCGGCTCGGCGCCGAAGCACGTCAAGCAGCTGGTGGAAGAAAACCACCTACGCTGGGATTCGCTGGGCGAATTCCTGGCGCTGGCGGTGTCGCTGGAAGATCTCGGCATCAAGACCGGCAACAACAAGGCCAAGATCCTGGCGACCACCCTGGATGACGCGACCGGCAAGCTGCTCGAGAACAACAAGTCGCCTTCGCCGCGCACCGGCGAGCTCGATAACCGCGGCAGCCAGTTCTATCTGGCGCTGTACTGGGCGCAGGCGCTGGCGGCACAGAGCGAAGACAAGGAACTGCAGGCCCATTTCGCGCCGCTGGCCAAGGCGCTGACCGACAACGAGCAGAAGATCACCGCCGAATTCAAGGCGGTGCAGGGCCATCCGGTGGATATCGGCGGCTACTACCTGCTCGACGCCGAGAAGCTCAAGGCCGTGATGCGCCCGAGCGCAACCCTCAATGCTGCACTGAAGGCCGCGCGGGGCTGACGCCAACGCAACACGGATCTGCGCAATAGCACAGATCCGTGATGGAAAACTGTTCAGGCGGCTATGGCGGGATGAACCTTGGTTTTGCTGTGGATCGTTGCAGAGCGGTGCGGTAGTTTATTCGGGGTCGGAGTTTTTTTTCGCAGCGTTCTATCGCGAAAATTACTCCGACCCCGAATAAACGGGCTACAACGTATTGGCTTCACCCCCGATTTTTACTGACTTCACTCCGAATCCGCAATAATAGGGTCAGTGTCGATTAAATGAGCTGTTGGCAGTCACAGCAATATTTGCCATTTCTGCTCTTTGGGCTAAATTCGGCAGGCTCCCGGCATGGATTCAACCTCGATTACAATCAGGTACAGTTCCGCCAAATTGGCATGATTCGCCCATCCAAATCTGTTAGCCATGAAAACCACTCCTTCTAAAATCGTCAAGATTGCGCAAAAAACCAGCACCACCAGCTTGTCCAAAGCGCAAAAACTGTTCAATAAATTAATCAAGAGAATTGACGTGCAACGCCAGCAGTTGCTGGCATGGCAGGCCACCGTCCCGCTATACCAGCAAAAGCATGACAGCGAATATGCGCCGCTGCTGAAAACCTATAACGAACAGCGCATACAACTGGTGTATTTGTTCGACCGCGTCTATCACGACAAGATATTTACCATCACTGACCGGAAGAAATTATCCGACCTGATTGCCAATATTGCCGGCGAGTTGTTGGCTGACAAAGATACGCCGGCGCAGATCAAGTCGATTTTCAATGACTACAATGAAACTGACTATGACACGCAGGGCGAAGAGGTCAAGGCAGATGTCAAAGCGATGATGGAAGAGTTGTTTGGCACGGAAATTGACGGCGATATCGACCCCTTCGACCCCGAAGCAATGCTCAGGCTGATGGCCGAAAAAGCGCAGGAAATGCACGAGCGGGAAGCCGCAGCGCAACAAGCCAATGGCAGCAAACGCAAAAAATCCGCCAAGCAACTCGCGAAGGAAACCAGACTGGAGGAGGAGGAAAAAAATATCAGCCAGTCGATTCGCGAGGTCTATCGCAAGCTGGCCAGCGCCCTGCACCCAGACCGGGAACAGGACGCGGTTGAGCGCAAGCGCAAAACCGACCTGATGCAGCGCGTCAATGTGGCGTATGGCAATAAAGACCTGTTGCAACTGCTGGAGTTGCAGCTGGAAATTGAGCAAATCGATCAAAGCATGATCAACACCATCGGCGAGGATCGCCTGAAGCACTACAACCAGATATTGACCGAACAATCGGGCGAACTCGAGCTTGAAGTCGCGCAAAATGAACTCGCGTTCCGGCTGCGCTTCCATATCGAGCACGACAGCGTGCTGGCGCCCGCATTCCTGCTTCCCAAGCTGGAGCGCGAGATCACCCGCTTACAACAGGACATCGACAGCATCGCGCAGGATCTGCAGAGTTTTGAACAAACCAAAAAGCTCAAGGCCTGGCTAAAAACCTATCGTGTTGCGCCGCTGCCGACGTACGGCGACGATGCTTTTGCTGACTTTGACCTGGATGCCTTGCTCAGGAAAATGTAACGATGCCGCTCTCACCCGCCGATACCATTAAAACCGCCCAATCCGCGGGACGCGATGACGGCATCTGCGCAGCGATTTATCTCAACATGGCAGCAACTTCGACGGCTGTTCCGACTCTGAAGTAATGTGATGAATAAGCAGGGGGGATTTGCGATGACTGACGCCGAAACCGCACCATCCGCATTGAACCTAACGCTGCCGCAAGTTAGCAATCATCAGCGCCGCACCGTGCTGCACGGCCTGTTGCTCGGCGCGCTAACATGCAGCGCGCATGCGGCGTGGGCGCAAAGTCTGATCGCGACGCCGGCGCAGACCGAGGGGCCGTTTTATCCGGACCGGCTGCCGCTGGATCAGGACAACGACCTGGTCATCGTCAGCGGACGCCAGACCCCGGCTGCGGGCGAGATTACCGATCTGAGCGGGCGCATCCTGGACCTGCGCGGCAATCCGTTGGGCGGGGTGACGATTGAAATCTGGCAAGTCGATCACAACGGGCGCTACATTCATTCGGGCGACGCCAGCGCCAGGAACGATGCGAATTTCCAGGGTTTTGGCCGCTTCGAGACCGGCCAGGATGGTCGCTACCGCTTCCGCACCATCAAGCCGGTGCCGTATTCCTGGCGCACCCCGCATATCCACGTCAAGTTGCGCAAGGGCGGTCGGGAATTGCTGACCACCCAGCTGTACGTGCAGGGCCACCCGCAGAACGAGCGCGACGGCGTATTGCGCGGCATCCGCGACCCCGGACAACGCGCGGCGGTGCTGGTGCCGTTCGTGCCGAGCCGCGAACACCAGGGCGAACTGGCCGCACGTTTCGACATCGTGCTGGGATTGACGCCGGAATCCTAGACATTGCGTCACAGCCGCAGGCGACGGCAATTCATTGCCGGAATATACATGACTATGTATTTTTATATACCTAGCAAATCAGTGCGAAAACCTATATGTTTTTGCCTATACTCCAGTGTTTTTACAAATTGGCGGGCCTACCGCGCATAGCTGACTGTCAGAATCTCCCACTGGTGGCCATCGGGCTCGTTCCAGTAGATGTTGCCAAATTCCGGGTTGATCTGCATATCCACGGGTCCGCGTACCGTGCTGCGATAGTTGATTCCGGCCGCCTTGATGCGCGCAAGAATGGCATTGAACTCTTCCTGTCCGACCCGGAAGCAGAAGTGGTAGACAGGAAAATCCTCATCCGTTTCTATGAAGTCGAGCGTCAAGCCATCATTGACGTAGACGGCGGTAAATGGCCCTATTCCTGCTTGCGCCCATGGAACTCCCAGAAGCTCTGCCAACAGCTTGGCCGAAGCAGTCTTGTTGCGTGATGGCACTATGGTGTGATCGAGATGAATGGTCATCGCAGCTCCCCTGATTCTCGTACAGTCGGCGGCCGCAAGGCGCAATCCGTAGGGCTACGAAATCTATTCCACCAGATCCCTGTACGCGTGCCATGTGGCATGCCCGAGCAGCGGCAGCAGCAGCACCATGCCGATCATCATCGTTGCGAAGCCGATAGCGACGCTGACGACGATCAGCATTGCCCAGATGAACATGGTGCCGAGATTTTTTTCCGTGGCCCGAAAACTGGTCATCATCGCGGTGACGATATCGACTTTGCGATCCAATATCATCGGGATGGCGACCGCCGATAAGGCGAACACCGTCGCGGCCAGTACGCCGCCTGCCAGCAGGTAAGCCGCGACAAACTGCATGTGCTCGCCCGACAGCAGCACGTCTCTTGCAAAATTGCTGATATCCGGGACGTTGCCCCTGAAGAAAAGCGCAAACAGGATGGCGGACAGGCGCTCCCAGCTGAGCAGCACAAATGCCAGCAGCGCACCGAAAAACATCAGCGACTGAGCCTCATCGCGCAAGCCTGCGAGCGACTCCGCGAAGCTCGATTTCTCGCCTTTCTCGTACCGCCTCGAGATCTGGTACAGGCCCGATGCGGCGGCCGGTCCGATCAGGAAAAAGCCCGAGATCGCTGCGGTAAACAGATACGGTATGTCCGCTGCATTGCTCAGGATCAGATAGCCGACAAATGACAGCGCCAATCCATAAGTGAGGCTCGCACCCAGGTTGCCCCGCAGATCGGACCAACCGGCTTTCAACCAGACCAACGGCCGGCTGGCGTCCACCGTGCGTATGGACGGCAAGCTGAAGTGCTGGTCCAGCGGGGATATTGACTTTGCCATGGCACTCATCCCGTCTGTTGATGACCTGTGTTTGAAACAATAATTGCATGCAAAGTTCCGTGCGCCGGCGACGGATCGCGCTGCGCCGGGGGCTATGCCAGGCTACGGCACTTCATGCCCACATATACATGCAAGTGTATTTTTAAATATACAGAAAACGGATGCGTGAACCTGGCTGTTTTGACTTATACCCGCCTATTTTTTAAATTGATGAAGCGCTCGCTGGCGAATTAGGCGGCCCCTGCGCAAACTTGGCGGACTATCGGTATACCATAGGTGACTTGCCCTGGATCAAGCGATCCGCACATCCCACTTTTTATCTAAAATACCCGCCGATGATGCCAACCACCCTCCCGATCCCAGCCGCTGCCGTGCGTTCCATACCGCTGCTGCGGCCTTTGCAATGGCTGGTTCTGGCCTGGCGCGACGTTCTGCGTTGCCCGCTCTTGAGCATCGCGCACGGCGTGGCGCTGGCGCTGTTCGGCGCGCTGCTGACGGCCATCGCACACGACCGCTTCTGGCTGCTGGTCGGCGCCTTTTCCGGTTTCTTGCTGGTGGCGCCGGTGCTGGCGGCCGGGCTGTATGCGCTGAGCCGTGCGCTGGAGCGCGGCGAGCCGGCCGACGCGCGCTGCGTGCTGCGCACCTGGCTGCACTGGCGCAGGCCCGACGGTGCGCGCGATACCAGGCTGGTGCGTTTCGGCCTGCTGCTGGCGCTGGCGGGAACCGGCTGGGTGATGACCTCGGCGGCGCTGGTGACCGCGCTTGCGCCGCAGCCGATCGCCAGCCCGATCGAGTTCGTGCGTCTGGTGGTGCTGGCTCCCGACAATTATTTATTCGAACTGTGGCTGGTCCTCGGCGGCGTGCTGGCGGCGCCGGTTTTCGCCTCCAGCGTGGTGACCATGCCGCTGCTGCTGGACCGCAACAACATCAGCCTGATGGATGCGGTCCTCACCAGCTGGCGGGTGATCCTGGCCAACCCGGCGCCGATGGCCTTGTGGTCCGGGCTGATCATGGGTTTAACCTTGCTCGGGCTGGCCTCGCTGCTGCTGGGCCTGATACCGCTGATGCCGTTGCTGGGCCACGCCAGCTGGCATGCTTATCGCGACCTGGTGCAAGCTGCCGGCCCGGATGCCGCCGACGGAGGCCACTCTTGAACGGGACGGTATTCGGCTTTACCGAGGCCCAGATCGCCAATTTCGGCCTGACCTTCGGCGTCGGCGCCTTCATGCTTTACATGCTGTTCATCATCGGTCAGCTTGCATGGCAAGCGAAGGCCGGACGCTTTGCAACTTTTGTGCTGTTTCTCGGCCTGGCGTTCGGCATGCTGGGCTTTGTGGCCAAGTACATCATCCAATGGGCGCTTGGCATCAAATAATGCGCGGGCAGTACGGCAATTTGTCGGGTGCGCGCTTTGGCGGGACGCCCGGAGCGCCCCGTTATTGCCGCGCTATTTACTATTTACCTATCAAGCGGCGCCCGGCGTGAGGTTGGGGAATCTCTTGTCGATGATCTGATTCCATTTTGTCAGCTTCTCCTCGACCTTTTTCATCAGCTCGGAGGCATCGCCTTCGATCGTGATTTTCTGGATGATGTCATCCTTGGCGATGCTGTTGACCACTTTCTGGTCTTCATCGCCGACCACCGCACCGAACACCGTGTGCTTGCCGTCGAGATGCGGTGTCGGACCGTGGGTGATGAAGAACTGGCTGCCGTTGGAGGCCGGCCCGGAGTTGGCCATCGACAATATGCCGGCCCTGTCATGGCGCAGATCCTTGGAGAATTCGTCTTCGAAATCATAGCCCGGGCCACCCATTCCACTGCCTTGCGGACAGCCGCCCTGGATCATGAAATTACTGATGACGCGGTGAAATTTAAGCCCGTTGTAGTATCCGCGGCCAGCCAGGTTGACGAAATTGGCAACCGTGACCGGTGTCTGATCAGCAAAAAGGGTGATGTTGATGGTGCCCTTGCTGGTTTCCATGATGGCTTTTAAAGTAGTCATTATTCTCTTTCAGAGTTGCGGGTTGGAGTTCGATGGGGGTACGAATGATAGGGGATAGAACAGGTTTCAGGCTTGAAATTGTACCCTGCCTCGATTATTCCTGATTTATCGACGGCGGCCGGTCGGGTGTGCAATGGTCCCGGCAAGCCGGCACTTGCGTATGATTTTTATTGTCAAATGTAGTTCCGATATTCGTTATGAGCGCCAGCCCGATGCTACCGGAACGCCAGCACCTGATCCGTTCACTGTTCGACGAGTACATCGAAGATCTGGTGCGACAGGCCGACGCGGCGCTGTACCGCGCCAAGCAGTCGGGGCGTAACTGCGTGCAAGCGGCGCCGGAGCAGCGCCAAGGCGCCCGGCGCCGGCCGATACATCATTGTGTATTTTTAAATGTGCGCTGAATATTTGCGCAAACCAACATGTTTTAGGCTATACCCCTTGTCTTATTCAAACCTGCGGAGCGCGTTGCGTGAAGTAATCCTGCAGGAATTCGACGCAGACGCGCACCTTGGCCGAATTGTCCAGGCGTGACGGATAGACCGCCCAGATGTTGGCCTCCTGGGTATAGTCGGGCAGCACCTGCACCAGCTGGCCGCTGCGCAGTTGCGGCCCGACATCCCAGATCGAGCGCAGCACCACGCCGCGGCCGTCGACCGCCCACTGGACCGCAATCTCGCCGTGATTGGTCGAGAGCGGGCCGGTCACTTTCACCGTGTGTTCCTGCGCGCCGTGATGCAGCTTCCAGACCCCGAACGGATGGTCGCGCTCCTTGATGACCAGGCAGTCGTGCTGCGCCAGTTCCAGCAGCGTGCGCGGTGCGCCGCGCCGCGCCAGATAGTCGGGGGCTGCGCACAGCACGCGGTGGTTGGAGGCCAGCCGGCGCGCGATCAGGTGCGGCGCAATCTGGTCGCCGACCCGGATATCCAGATCGACCCCTTCGCTGGCGATGTCGACGATGCGATCGACCACCTCGAAACGCACGCTGAGCAGCGGATAACGGCCAACCAGCAGGGAAATCGCCGGGCCGATGATGTTGCGGCCGAAACCGAAGCTGCTGCTGATGCGCAGTGCGCCGCGCGGCTGCTGGCGCGTCACCGACAGCTCCTGCAGCAGATGATCGATGTCGTCGAGGATGCGTTGCGCCCATTGATAGGCGCGCTCGCCGTCCCCGGTGATGACGACGCTGCGGGTGGTGCGGTGGAACAGCTTGGTCGACAGACCGGTTTCCAGTATCCGGATGCGTTTGCTGACGTAGGCGGCAGACACGCCGAGCTCGTCGGCGGCGCCGGAAAAGCTGGACTTGCGCACCACTACGGTAAACACACGCAAGTCTTCGGGGGACGGGATATTGCTCATGATGTGTGCACAATGATTGAACCGAAGTCGCAATTATAGTATTTATCAGAATGAATATAATCATCAGGCAAACAGCACCGCAAGCTGGCAACAACAGCGCATTACTCCGGTCGCATTCAGCTCCCGGCCAACCACTTTGGAGATATCAGCATGAACCCATCATTCAAGATCGCCGTCATCGCCGGTGACGGCATCGGCAAGGAAGTCATGCCGGAAGGCTTGCGCGTGCTGAATGCGGCCGCACAGCGCTTTAACATCGGCCTCGAATACACGCATATCGAATGGGCCAGTTGCGACTACTACGCGCAGCACGGGCAGATGATGCCCGACGACTGGAAGGCGCAGCTGGCCGGCATGGATGCGATTTATTTCGGCGCGGTAGGCTGGCCGGACACCATTCCCGACCACGTTTCGCTGTGGGGCTCGCTGCTGAAGTTCCGGCGCGAATTCGATCAGTACATCAACCTGCGCCCGGCCAAGACGTTCCGGGGCGTGCCGAGCCCGCTGGCGGATCGCGGTGCCGGCGATATCGACTTCATGATCGTGCGCGAGAATACCGAAGGCGAATATTCGTCGGTGGGCGGCATCATGTTCGAAGGCACCGAGCGCGAGCTGGTGCTGCAGGAGTCGGTATTCACCCGTCATGGCACCGACCGGGTGCTCAAGTATGCGTTCGAGCTGGCGCGGAAACGTGCGCGCAAGCACGTCACGGTGGCGACCAAGAGCAACGGCATCGCAATCAGCATGCCGTGGTGGGATGGGCGTGCCGCGGAAGTCGCCAGCCAGTATCCGGACATCGGCTGGGACAAGCAGCACATCGACATCCTGTGCGCGCGCTTCGTGCTGCAGCCGCAGCGCTTCGACGTGGTGGTGGCATCGAACCTGTT
This sequence comes from Oxalobacteraceae bacterium, assembly GCA_030698225.1. GTDB lineage: Bacteria > Pseudomonadota > Gammaproteobacteria > Burkholderiales > Burkholderiaceae_D > AVCC01. The sequence goes on from JAUYNR010000073.1 coordinate 23,704, forward strand.
CGGCGACATCCTGTCGGATCTGGGGCCCGCATGCACCGGCACCATCGGTCTGGCGCCGTCGGCCAACCTGAATCCGGAGCGCAAGTTCCCGTCGCTGTTCGAGCCGGTGCACGGCTCCGCGCCGGACATCTACGGCCGGAATATCGCCAACCCGGTGGCGATGGTCTGGTCGGGCGCGATGATGCTGGATTTCCTGTGCGGCGGCAGCGGCCCCGGCCACGCCGCGCACGATGCGATCGTCGACGCGATCAAGACGGTCATCGCCAGTGGCCCGCGCACCCCGGACCTGGGCGGCACCGCATCCACCACCGAGATGGGGCTGGCGATCGCGGCGGCGCTCGCCAGCGCATGATGTGCTGGCCGCAGTCGAGGTCCGGCTGCCGACGATTGCGGTCGCACTCCGAGTCGCACGTCACCGGCTGGCGACTTGCAATCAAAACCGCTTTGCCTAAACTGAAAGCCTGTGCAGATGCTGCCGGCACAGCATGACCCGAAAAACAACAGGAGACCGATCATGCGCACCCCGATCAGATTGTCCATACTTGCCTGCGCCGCTGCGGGTCTGCTGACAGCGTGTTCGCAGATGCGGAGTTCGGCAACAGGCCCGGACCAAAACCCGATGACGTTCTTCGTCAGCAGCAGCAACCCTGGCAAGGGTGCCGATCTGGGCGGCCTGGCGGGTGCCGATCGGCATTGCCAGGCGCTGGCCAGTGCGGCAGGTGCCGGCAGCCATAGCTGGCATGCCTACCTCAGCACCAGCGCCACTACCGGTGCGCCTGCAGTCAATGCGCGCGACCGCATCGGCACCGGGCCGTGGCAAAACGCCAAGGGCGTGGTGATTGCCGGCAGCGTCGATGAGTTGCACAGCAATAATAAGATAGACAAGCAGACCGCCCTGACTGAAAAAGGCGAGGTGGTCAACGGCCGTGGCGATACGCCCAACATGCACGACATCCTGACAGGATCCCAGCCGGACGGTCGGGCTTTTGCGGGCGACACGGAGATGACCTGCGGCAATTGGACCAAGAGCGGCGGCGACGGTGCTGCGATGCTCGGCCATCATGACCGCATCGGCCTGCAAGACGACGCTGCGTCCAAATCGTGGAACGCATCCCACCCGTCCCGGGGCGGCTGCAGCCTCGCTGCGCTGCGCAGCACCGGCGGCGCGGGCTTGCTGTATTGTTTTGCGGCAAGATAAGGCGGTAATGCGCATTGCGCCGTTTTCGAATATACACATTTGTGTATTTTTAAATACACACTGAATATCTGCGTAAAATTGAATGTTTTAAGCTATACCCAGTGTTATTTATATTTTCAGGCAAAAAGGTTGCGCCATGTATGCGGCCAGCGCACGTTTGCCGAGCCGTTGAGCGCATACGCACCCGGCCTTCGACACACGCTGAATGAACGGTCTGGCGCGCTACAGGTTTCTGCCTCTATTGCTTTTCGCTGCGCCTGTCCCATCTATCGATGGTTCACCGGTTCGGGAGGGAAGGCATGGATGGGGCAATCGACAACGCGCAAGCTCGGGCCGTGCGATGGCGCTGATGGTGCTGATAGCGCTGCTGGCGCTCGGGACCGGACTGCTGCTCTGGCTGCCGAAATACCGTCTTCAGCGGGCGCTCGCGCGCCCTTTCCCGCGCCATTACGCGGAAATCTTGCGCAAGAATATGCCGGCGTATTCCAAAATGCCGGCCGATCTTCAACTGCAGTTGAAACGTCTGATACAGCAATTCCTGCACCAGAAAAAATTTGTCGGCTGCGACGGCCTGAACATCACCGATGAAATCAGGGTGACGATTGCCGGCAAGGCTTGCCTGCTGTTGCTGAATCGGCCGACGCCGGCGTATCCGAATCTGTCCTTCATTCTGGTGTATCCGTCGGCGTTCATCGTGCCGCGCTCCGAGATTGAAACCGGCGGGCTGGTCACGCATGGCGATCAAACCCTGCTGGGCGAATCCTGGGACGATGACCGGGTGATCCTGGCCTGGGACCATGTCAGGCGCAGCAACGCTGAGTCTGACCCTGGCCAGGACGTGGTGCTGCATGAGTTCGCGCATCAACTCGACAGCGCATCCGGCAGCACCAATGGGGCGCCGCACTTGACGAGCAGGGCGCGCTATGCGCGCTGGTCATCGGTTTTCCTGCAAGAGTTTGCGCTGCTGCAAGAGGCCGCGCAGCATCGGTCGGCGAGCGTGATCGATCACTACGGCGCGACCAGTCCGGCAGAATTCTTTGCTGTGGCGACCGAAGCCTTTTTTGAAAAATCGCAGCAACTGGGGCAAGAGCACCCGGCCCTGTTTGCTGCACTGCGCGAGTTTTACTGCGTCGACCCGCGCGAATGGCAGTGAGTGTGCGCCGATGGACCATTCCGTGGCCTAGAATGTGATTGTCTTCCCAACAGGAGCCGCATCATGACGATTACTGCGCAACAACTGGTAGCGTTGATCCAGGAAGTCGAGCGGGAAGACCCGATCGACTTCGCCGATCTGCCGTTTGACGAGGCGGCGCTGCGCGCGCTGGTGGCCGACCATTTATGCGAGATGGCGGCGGCAATGGACAGCTTCAGCGACGAAGACCGCAATCTGGCCCTGCTGGCGGTGGCCGCCAAACTGGTGCTGGAAAACCTGGTGCTGCATGTGCAACTGCTGCGTCAGCATGGCGTGCCGATGAGCGACAGCGCCAGCGCGTTGCTGCGGCGCCTGCAAGACCGGAAATGATGACCGATGCGCGGCGCCCGATACCGGCAATGGATCGTATTTTCCATCAATTCCTCAACTCTTTCAGGAAACTGCGATGACCATTCTGATTCTCGGCTTGCTGCTTTTTCTCGGCGTGCATTCGCTGCGCATGGTGGCTGACGACTGGCGCACGCAGCAGATCGCGCGCTTTGGCGAGCTTCCCTGGAAGGGCGTGTATGCGCTGCTGTCGGCTCTGGGCCTAGGCTTGATCGTCTGGGGTTATCGGCTCAGCCGGGCGCAACCGGTGCCGCTCTGGGAGCCGCCGCTGTGGATCGGCCACCTGACCGCGTTGCTGACGATACCGGCATTTATCCTGCTCGCTGCGACCTATGTGCGGGGCAGCCGGATCAAGGCGGCTGTCGGGCACCCGATGTTGCTCGGCGTGAGCATCTGGGCGCTGGCCCATCTGCTGTCGAATGGCAGCCTGGCCGACATCTTGCTGTTTGGTGCCTTTCTGGCCTGGGCGATGATGGATTTTCATGCGGCGCGCGGCCGCGACCGGGCGGCCGGCGTAGTCTATCGCGACGGCACTCCGGCGAGCGACTTGAAGGTGGTCGCAACCGGGCTTCTGGGGTGGGGATTGTTCGCCGGATTTCTGCATGCCTGGCTGATCGGTGTCAGTCCGTTTGGCTGAGCCTGACGCGGTTCTCGAACCCGCGTCGGTTGCCGCGCATTTTCCACAGCTTTCGGAAAGGGTTTTCAAGAGTAAAATGACGGCCTAACTATTTACAGCGGGACACTACAGATGGATGACCAAGCAGCAAAAGTATTTTTTTGGGATGAATGGCAGCGCGAAGCTTTGGCGGCAGGTGTTGCGGCACCGCTGGCAGAACTGGGCCGGGAGGTGTTGCGCGCGCATCGGCAAAATCGCTGGAGCAAGGATTTTCTGGGGGTGGAAGAGGATGGCCCGCACATGCTGACGATGTGTCTGGAAGACCCGGCCGGCACCGAACTGTTTTTTATCGAAAACCTGTATCCGTACGATACCGCGCTCATCGATGCCACCCGCGCCGGCCACGGCTTGAAGTAAACGATCCGCAGCCGCATCGGACCCGATTCGGCCGGCGGAAAATGGCTGTCCAGCAGACTGACAGCGGCTATTTCATGCGGATGGAATAACAATATGCAGCACTACGCGGTTTTAGGCGGGCTGCCGCTGATAAACTACCGGCTGCCCAAAAATAGGGCAGCGATGCGCAAGACAGAATGCAGCAAGAGCCTGTGAACAATCAAGAAGCCCAAGGATTATGATGAAACGTGTTGATGATTTCCGACTGAAATTTGGTAAAAAGGAGCTGGTGCCACTCATCATCGGCGGCATGGGCGTGGATATCTCAACCGCCGCGCTGGCGCTGGAAGCGGCGCGCCTGGGCGGTGTCGGCCATATTTCGGACGCGATGGTCAACGAGGTTTCCGATCGGCGCTTCGATACCAGTTTCGTCAAGGATAAGACCCGGCTGTACAAGTACAACATCAATAATTCGGACAAGACCGACATCCATTTCGACCTCGGCCATCTGGCCGAGGCCACCAGGCTGCATGTCGGCAATACCATGCAAGCCAAGCGCGGCGATGGCGAAATCTGGGTCAACTGTATGGAAAAGCTGACCATGAATGCACCGCGCGAAACCTTGCGCGTGCGTCTGGCATCGGCACTCGATGCGGGCATTGACGGCATCACGCTGAGCGCCGGCCTGCATCTCGGTTCGTTCGGGCTGATCGAGGATCATCCGCGCTTTCGCGATGCCAGGCTGGGCATCATCGTGTCATCGGTACGTGCGCTGCAGATTTTCCTGCGCAAGAACGCCAAGCTCAAACGCTTGCCCGATTACGTGGTGGTCGAAGGCCCGCTGGCGGGCGGACACCTCGGTTTCGGGATGGACTGGGCGCAGTACGATCTGGCCACGATCATTGCCGAGATTGCGCAATATCTGAAGACCGAACAGCTGGATATCCCGCTGATTGCCGCCGGCGGCATTTTCACCGGCAGCGATGCGGTCTCCTTCCTTGAAAATGGCGTGGCAGGGGTGCAAGTGGCGACCCGCTTTACGGTGGCCGATGAATGCGGCCTGCCGGCCAAGGACAAGCAGGAATATTTCAAGGCCAGCGAGGAAGACATCATCGTCAACACGATCTCGCCGACCGGCTATCCGATGCGCATGCTCAAGAACACGCCGGCGATCGGCTCCGGCATTCGCCCGAATTGCGAATCGTACGGATATCTGCTCGACGGCAACGGCAACTGCGCCTACATCACCGCCTACAACCGCGAAGTCGAGGCGCATCCGAACGACAAGGTGATCTCTGTAATGGACAAGACCTGCCTGTGCACCCACATGCGCAACTACAACTGCTGGACTTGCGGCCATTACACCTATCGCCTGAAAGACACCACGCGCCGCCTGCCGGACGGCAGCTATCAAGGGCTCAGTGCGGCGCACATCTTCCACGACTACCAGTACAGCGTCGACAACAAAATCGCGTTGCCGGAGTAATGCATTCCAGGCTTGCTGTCCCGGTCATGACCGGGCAGCACGCTTGCGGATCGCGCATGCGCCCGCCGGATCGCTACAACCAGCCGGCTTTCCTGAAACGGTGGTACAGGTAGCCGCAGACCGAACCCATGATCAGGACCGCCACCGGATAGCCGTATTTCCAGTCCAGTTCCGGCATCGCCTTGAAGTTCATGCCCCAGATGCCGGCAAACGCAGTGGCCACCGCAAAGATCGCGGCCCAGGCAGCGAGGCGCTTGTTGACTTCGCTTTCATCGATCGCGACCAGCGACAGATTGACCTGAATCACGGTGCCGATGGCGTCGCGAATGGTATCGATCGTGGTATTGATGCGGTACAGATGATCGTACACATCGCGGAAGTATTCCTGCGTGTTGACGCACAGCGCCGGCACCCGGCCGCCATGCAGCTTGCCGATGGCTTCCATCAATGGCGTTACCGCATGTTTGAGCTGCATGACTTTGCGCTTGAGCTGGTACAGGTGTTCAATATTGGCACGCTCGGAACCCTTGGCAAATATTTGTTCCTCAATCGTTTCCAGTTCAGACTCCAGCGTTTCTATCAACGGAAAATAGCGGTCGACCACCTCATCCATCAGCGCATACAACACAAAGGCCGGGCCTTGCTTGAGCAGATGCGGCTCGCGCTCGCAGCGCGTGCGCACTCCCAGAAAACCTTGCCGGCTGCGATTGCGCACCGATAATATGTAGTTTTCCCCGACGAATACCGCAAGCTCGCCGACTTTCAATTCCCCATCGACCAATTCCAGCACGTGCGCTACCGCGAACAACGAATCGCCATACTCTTCGATTTTCGGCCGCTGCTGGCCGCGATGGGCATCTTCGACGGCCAGTTCGTGCAGGCCGAATTCGCGCTGCATCAAAGCCAGCTCTGCCGGTTCGGCATCGTGCAGCGCAACCCAGACAAAACAGTCGGAACGCTGGACGTAATCGCTAATCGCTTCGACCGGAATATCGCACAGTTTTTTGCCTTCCTGATAAACAGCGCAATTGATGAGCATTGTCAAACTCTCCACGAATAAAGGTGAACAAATGTTAATATTTTTTCAACAATAGATAGCCGACCAAGGCCACTCGATGCTCTTGATACCCATTAGTGTATTTAAAAAAACATAATGAATATCTGCGTGAAAATACAGTTTTTATATGATACTCGGCAATTTATGATAAAAAACAATTTTTTTCTTGGAGCTGGCCATTGCTGCGCGAAGGGCAGTTGCCCCGGTTTTGCAGCAACGATTGTCCGGAACAAACAGAAACCGCATTTATCTAAAAAGAGTTGGAGTCTGTATCCAATTTTCCGGTTTTGTCCGATCTCTTTTTTTGGTGGAGGCGCATCATGAAATCGAAATTCCGTTTCCGGGGCGTGGCGGCCCTGTTGCTATCTGGAGCAACCCTTTCCGCACTGGCACTGCCCCGCATCGATCTGCTGGGTGATGCGGCGCCGGAATTGGCCGCCGTACGCACTGTGATGATTACACCCGACACCAGGCATGTAAACGTGGTCAGCGGTGAAACCATCAAGTTTGTCGTTGGCGACAAATCCTTCGCCTGGAGTTTTCAGGTGCCGGTTACCGTTCCTTCGTTCGACCTTAACCGGATTGCACCTACTGGCGTGCTGGATCACCAGGTGCGCGCGTATGTGGAGCCGAATCCGACCTATTCCCATATGAACAATCAATAAGCGGCCGATATCGATAGCGCTTGCGCAGCAAGCGCAACACAGCCCGGACTGCAAAGCCCGGGCTGTTCTCGTTGTGCGCCGAAAATCCGGCATCTGCCTTTGAAATGCAGCCGACGCATGCAGGAAAGCCGGATTTCGAGGTCCGGCGCGACCATGTAAGCTTCGTGTAATCTGACCGGCGCACGATCCGTTTATCAAAAAATGTTGCTACTTGGCACAAATATTGCGTCGAAATGATGCTTTTTCCGGCGATATCCGGCACAGTGTCATACCAGCACAGGCCGACTCGGTCAAATCGGTTGTTACGGATCGGCTTGCCTGAGAAAATAAATAGCATCGCACAAATATCCAGAGCAGCTTCAAAAGCTTTGGACCAGGAGACAAGGTTATGCAACATACATTACTTCGCACCCTATGCTTGGGAACTCTTGTCGTAGCGGCGAGCGCTGCGCTGGCAGCTCTGGGCCACTGGCTGATCGGCGCTGCAATTGACCCGGCGCTGTTGAGCGCCCTGGCAACAGCCGGCGGTCTGCTGGTTTTGCTGCTGGCCGGCAAAGCCAATAATACCGGCGAAGCCCGGCTCGCCGATCTGATCAGCCATGAGCTCGATTACATCATGATCGGTTCTGCCGAAACCTCCTATTTTGTCGATTCGGTAAAGAAAAAGATCGATCTGGATGTGCGCACCACCGAAGATATTGCCGCCAGCTCCGCCCACAATGCCAGCATGACCAAGCAAATCGCAGCCAATGCAGAGCAGGCCTCGAAAGTTGCCAGCGATGTGCGCAGCCAAAGCATGGCGGGGCGCGTGGAGGTCGATCAAGGCCTGGCCCAGATTAACAATGCCCGTCTGGATGCGCAGGCAGCACTGACTACGATGACCGCACTGCAGGACAAGTCGCGCCGGATTCACGGCATTACCGAAGTCATCAACGAAATCGCGGCCCGCACCAACCTGCTGGCGCTGAATGCAGCGATTGAAGCGGCCCGGGCCGGCGAACACGGCCGCGGATTTGCCGTGGTGGCAGGTGAAGTCAGGCAATTGGCGCAACGCACCAAGGAGGCCACCGACGATATCGGCGTGATGGTGCGCGAAATCAATGACCAGGCGGAACGCGCCGCCACCGGAATGCAGGGGCTGACCACCAAGGTGACCGAGGCCGCACACAACGTGGAGCGGGTGCACGCATTTCTAAGCGACATCGAACGCGCGTCGACGGAATCACAGACCGAGATCCAGCAGATCGCCACCGCCTCGCGCGACCATGTCCAGACTTCCCAGTCGATTGCGGATGCCATTGCACTGATTCGCGACGGCCTGCTGGCCACCGAAGCCGAGTTGCCGCTGGCCGCAAGCGCTGCGACAGCGCTCACCGAGCGCGCCGAAGCCATGTTCAGCGCCACTACCGAATTCAATGCGACCACCTCGCACGACGCCAACCATGCGGCGGCCGAAGCCGGCGCAAAAGCAGTCGGCCGGCTGTTTGCCGAAGCGATTGCCAGCGGACGCATCAGCCAGGAAGCCTTGTTTGATCGCAACTACACGCCGATCAACAATACCAACCCGCCCAAGCATTCGACCAAATTCGATGCATTCACCGACCGTGTGCTGCCCGAACTGCAGGAACAGATCCTGGCCGACATACCGCAACTGGCCTATGCCGGCGCAGTGGACAACAATGGCTACTTCCCGACCCACAACAAGAAATTTTCCAGGCCGCTGACCGGAGACTACGAAACCGATCTGGTCAACAACCGTACCAAACGCATCTTCAACGACCGCACCGGCAGCCGTTGCGGCGCCAACACCAAACCGTTCCTGCTGCAGACCTACAAGCGCGACACCGGCGAAGTCATGCACGACTTGTCGGTGCCGATTTACGTGGCCGGAAAACACTGGGGCGCATTCCGCGTCGGCTACCGCTCCAGCGCCTCCTAGCCGCACCTGACAGCGGAACCCGCCGGTGATTTAGTTGCGAAACTCTTACTTGCGAAACGATTGCGGGTTGGATTTGTTGCGCTGCTCATACACCATTTTCGCATCCTGGACTGCGCGCTCCCGGGTCCGCATCGCTTCATCGTCGTCATGCAGCGTAAAGAAATTTCCCGCTTGCGCGCGCATCACGTATTTGATCGCAGCGGCATCGCTCAGATCGTACATTTCAGTCATCAGCGTGGTCACTTCGTCCAGATATTCTTCATAAGTCATTCTTCAGCTCCTTCGGTTACGGGTAAGGCCCGGTGCGTATTTTGCACTAGTCCTCCCTTGCAGGCTCGAAATAAGTTGGCAATGGCAGGTGCAGACATGCATTCGCCCGCCGGGTGGTGTAAAGCGGCAATATTATTTATGATGCGGTGACAGGGCATGCAATGCAGCCGGCAATCCGCAGCCATCAATTGAGAGATTCTTGATATGCTAAAAGTGGTCATTCTGGACGGCAATGCCATCTCGCGGGATCTGTTGAATACCGTGCTGACCAACGGCGGTCATCATGTGGTGGGTGATAGCAATATCAGTGCTGCGGGGCTGGCCAAGTTGATCAAGCTGCGGCCGCAGATCGTCTGCATCGATATAGGCGAGGCCAATAGCGACGGCCTGACGCTGCTGGAAACGGTACGCAGTGAATTGCCCAAGGCTCTGGTGCTCCTGGTCTCCTGCAAGATCGATTCGGCTGCGATACAGGGCGCGTTGCAGCGCGGGGTACAGGGCTTCATCGTCAAACCGTTCAATTCGGTGACGGTGCTGGCGACAATTCGCAATGCGGTGATGAAATTTGCCAAACAGCAGCAAATCAAGCGGGGTGGAGAATCCTGAAAACCCTTCAACTCTGCCGCCTTTTGCGATAGCCATTCTCAACCCCTGACTGCTAGAATAAATCCGCACTCCCGACTTCAACCATTTCTGCCTGAAACAATGACCGCCACTCCCAACACGATCCATATTGTGCTTGAACAGCTCTGTGTCGGCCTGTATGTGCACTTGGACATCCCCTGGCTCGATCATGGTTTTGCCCGCAACAGCTTCAAGATCAGCAATGAGGAAGATCTTGCTGCCATCAAGAAGCTTGGGCTGAAGAAAATCCGTTTCGATCCGGCCCGATCCGATTGCTCGCCGTCAGACTTGTCGCCGCAGACGAAGCCGGTGGCAGCGGTGGAGATCACGGCACCGACTGCCGCAGAAATCACAGTAATGGAGGCCAAGAAAGCACGCGTCGAGCGACTCAATCAAACCCGCAACGCGGTCAGCCAATGCGAAAAACAGTTTGCCAAGGCTGCCACCACGATCAGGAGCATTTCCCGCAATATTTTTTCCAGGCCGCAGGAAACACGCGAAGAGGCCGATCAGCTGGTTCAGCAAATGCTGGATTCCTTATTGATCAACAAGGATGTAGCGATCCACTTGATGAACGACAAGATCGCCGGCGAAGAGATGTATTACCACTCGCTCAATGTCACCGTGCTGGCGATGATGCTGGCCAAAGAGCTTGGCCTGCCGGCAGCGGATATCAGGCTGTTGGGCACCGGTTGCCTGTTTCACGACATCGGCAAGATCGAGATGCCGAGCCGGATTGTAAACAAGACCGAGGCGCTGACCAGCGCCGAGCGCAATCTGATGCAACAGCATTGCCAATATGGCGACGCCATTGCCCAAAAGCTGGGGCTGCCCGGGAAAGCCATCGAGATCATCCGGAAACACCACGAGTATGCCGATGGCAGCGGTTATCCGATGCATCTGAAGGCAGAGCAAATACCGTTTCTGGTCAGCATTGTGACGATCGTCAACACCTATGACAACCATTGCAACCACCCCAATCCGCTGGACTCGCTCAGCCCTTACGAGGCCTTGTCGATCATGTTTACCCAGCAGCGCAAACTGTTCGCGCCCGATCCCCTCAATGTTTTCATCCGCTGCATGGGAGTGTACCCGCCGGGCACCATCGTGCGTCTGTCAGACGGTACGCTGGGGATGGTGATTTCAGTCAATTCCGGCATGCCATTGCGTCCCAGCATCCTGATTTACGATTCCAGCATACCGAAAAGCGAGGCCATCATCCTGGACCTGATCAGTGAACCGGAACTCAATATCGGTGCCAGCCTGAAGCCCAGGCAACTGGAGCCGGAAGTATACGATTACCTGAGTCCGCGCAAGCGCATGTCGTATTTCATGGAGACGCATAAAACCCCTGCCAGAGCGCGATGAAAGCCGATTCATTGCCTGACGCATCAGACCGGCAGGTGCCGCGCGCAGTCTGTTAGACTTCGCTCCCCCTTATCCCCTACGCCGGTGCGCGCACTCTTGATGGAATCCACCTCTTTTTCCAGTTTGGCCCTGTCGCCGGCAATGCTGTCCAACCTCGACAGCCTCGGTTATCACACGATGACGACGATTCAGGCCCAGAGCCTACCGCTGATTCTGGAACTGCGCGACCTGATAGCGCAAGCCAAGACCGGCAGCGGCAAGACCGCCGCATTCGGCATCGGCATGCTGGCGAAACTGAATCCGAGCTATTTCGCGATCCAGGCGCTGGTGCTGTGCCCGACGCGCGAACTGGCCGATCAGGTCGCCAATGAATTGCGCCGTCTGGCCCGCTTTGCCGACAACATCAAGGTGCTGACGCTGTGCGGCGGCGCGCCGATGCGCCCGCAGATGGCCTCGCTGGAGCACGGCGCGCATATCGTGGTCGGCACGCCGGGACGGATCCGCGACCATATCTCGCGCGGCAGCATCAACCTGAACACCGTGCAGACGCTGGTGCTGGACGAGGCCGACCGGATGACCGACATGGGCTTTTTTGATGAAATCGCCGGCATCGTCAGCGCCTGCCCGACACGCCGCCAGACCTTGCTGTTCTCCGCCACCTACCCGGACGATATCCGCCGTGCCAGCGCCCAATTCCTGCGCCAACCGGCCGAGGTGATGGTCGAGGCGCAGCATGACGACAGCCAGATCGAGCAACGCTTTTTCGAGGTTGGATACGACGACCGCAACGCGGCGGTGGCGCGCCTGCTGCACCATTACCGGCCGGTGTCGACGCTGGCTTTCTGCAATACCAAGATCCACTGCCGCGAACTGGCGGCCGAACTGCGCGAACAGGGTTTCTCCGCGCTGGCGCTGTACGGCGAACTGGAGCAGCGCGAACGCGATGAAATCCTGCTGCAGTTCGCCAACCAGAGCTGCTCGGTGCTGGTGGCCACCGACGTCGCCGCGCGCGGCCTCGACATTCAGACGCTGGGCGCGGTGATCAACGTCGATGTCTCGAAAGACACCGAGGTCCACATCCACCGCATCGGCCGCACCGGCCGCGGCCATGAATCCGGGCTGGCGCTGAGCCTGTGCGCACCGAACGAAAAGAAGTGGGTCAAGCTGATCGAGCAATACCAGAACCGTCCGGTCAGCTGGTTCGAGCTGGCCGAACTGGCGCCGGCAGCAGGCGAACTGATTGCGCCGATGGTGACGCTGTGCATCATGGGCGGCAAGAAGGACAAGCTGCGCCCCGGTGATCTGCTGGGCGCGCTGTGCGGCGACGTCGGACTGGCCAAGGAGCAGGTCGGCAAGATCAACGTGTTTGAATTCATGACCTACGTGGCTCTGGACCGGCGCATTGCCGACCGGGCGATTGCCAAACTGGCCAGCGGCAACATCAAGGGCCGGCAATTCAAGATGCGGGTTATTTCTTAGCCAGCCAGGTTGCTGCAGCGCATCACCTGCTAGAATCCTTGCCAGCGCAATCATTCAACGGGATGCAGCATGAAACGTGTCATCTTCAATCAAAAGGGCGGTGTCGGCAAATCGACTATCGCGGTTAATCTGGCCTCGATTGCCGCGCACCAGGGCAAAAAGACGCTGCTGATCGACATGGACCCGCAATGCAATTCCAGCCGCTATCTGCTGGGCGAGGCGGCCAAGCAGATAGCGCCGACGCTGGCTAACTACTTCGAGCAAACGCTCAATTTCGTCATCTATCCGAAGCCGGCCAGCAGCTACGTCCATGCAACCCGCTTCGAGAACCTGTCGGTGATTCCATCGCATCCAGAAATCGGCGAGTTGCAATCCAAGCTGGAATCGCGCCACAAGATCTACAAACTGCGCGACGCACTCAAGGAGCTGGCCAAGGACTATGACGAAATCATCCTCGATACGCCGCCCGCCTATAACTTCTTTACCCAGTCGGCGCTGATCGCCGCCGACTGTTGCCTGATCCCGTTCGACTGCGACGATTTCTCGCGCCAGGCGCTATATACATTGATGAACAATGTGGGAGAAATCAAGGCCGACCACAATCCGGCGTTGACGATCGAGGGCATCGTCGTCAACCAGTTTCAGCCGCGTGCCAGCCTGCCGCAACGGATGGTCAACGAACTCATTGCTGAGGGTCTGCCGGTACTCGACAGCAAGCTATCGAGCTCAATCAGGATCCGCGAATCGCATGAACAATGCCTGCCGATGATCCATCTCGATGCGCGCCATAAATTGAGCCAGGAATTTCTGGCGCTGTATCAGGAACTGCAGCCGGTCTAATTGCCGGAGTAACACTTCACATATACAGGTGATTGTATTTTTAATCCAGTATAATTTATATGCGGGAAGTTCAGTGTTTTTAAGCATACTCCCGTTAAACTGAATGGCAACAGCATCTTATGAAAAAACCTCTGGTGCCGGTACACCAGAGGTTTTTTTATCGAAGCAATGCGCGGCGATTGCCCGCGCATCGGAGTCCCAACTCAGGGCAGTTGCTGAATTCCTGCCAGCACCCAGCCGCCTTGGCCGGATAAGGGCTTGGACAGGTTCCAGACCTCGGCAAAGGCTTCTGCCGGAGCGTGCTCGGACTCCTTGATCATGCCGCTGAATTTGACGCTGGCCAGATATTCATTGCGTGTCGTTTCGATCCCCAGCAATTCGGCATCCAGTGAAACGACGTCGGTGACATTCGCCGTTGCGCCGCGTTCCTGCAATTGCAATTTCAGTTCGCCGAACAATTCCGGCGTGGTGAATTCACGGATATCGTTGGTATCGGCACGGTCCCAGGCAGCTTGCAGGCGAATGAAATAGGTTTTGGTGTGGCGCAAGAAGCCCTGCACATCGAAGTCGGACGGAATGCTCCAGCTCGCCTGATCGGCAGCGTCGGAGCCCGAAGCGAACGATGTCGATTGCAGCGCAGCAGGCGACTGGGCATACATGCCCGAACCAATGACAGGCGTACTGTTAGTGGTATAAGCCCCGGGATACGCTGGCTGCGCGCCGTTTTTGCCACGCATCCACATCCGATAGATGAACATCGCGGCCATCGCAAACAGCGCCACCATCAACAGGGTGCCGATCATGCTTGCCAACGCGCCGCCGATGCCGAAGTGCGACAATAACGCCCCCAATCCGAGACCCAGCAAGGCGCCGCCCAGAATGCCTCTCCATGGGCTGGCCGGTTTGGCTGCTGCGGCAGCGCCCGGTGTCGCGGCCGGCTTGGTCGCCTGTTGCGCTGGCGCCTGACGCGAGACATTGTTCGATTGTTTGCCAAACGAGCTAAAGCCGCCGCCCAAGCGCCGGGCTTCCGCCTGGGGAATTGCCAGCGTCAGGGCACTGGCCAGCATGACAATGGCAAGCAAGATCTTTTTCATGTGAAGAACTCCTAAAGTTATATCCGGTGCGCCTGACGGGGCACCGAGCGTTATCAAACTCGCATACGAAACGCCATTATAGTGGGTTCAACATCTCCGGAAAACCGAATATAACTTGACTTCAACTTCATAAAAACAGAAGTATTATCGCTTCAATGGATCATTCGATATCAAATCGATGGCAATCCACAGCATGATCGTTGACCATGCCGATGGCCTGCATGTAAGCGTAAATGATGGTCGAACCGACGAACTTGAAGCCGCGTTTGGCCAGATCCTTGGAGATGCGGTCCGACAACGGCGTCTTGGCCGGGGCTTGCTGCTGGCCGGTCCAGGCAGTCCGGATCGGTTTGCCATCGACAAAAGCCCACAGATAAGCGTCGAGACTGCCGAATTCGTCGCGCAAGCGCAAATATGCTTGCGCATTGGAAATTGCGGCGGCGATCTTGAGGCGGTTGCGCACGATGCCGGCATTCGCCAGCAGTGCAGCGACCTTGGTCGCATCGTAAGCGGCGATCTTGCCAGCGTCCCAGCCATCGAATGCGGCGCGGTAGTTGTCGCGCTTGTTGAGGATGGTTTCCCAACTCAGCCCTGCTTGCGCACCTTCCAGGTTGAGCATCTCGAACAAGCGCACCTCGTCATGGCAAGGCACGCCCCATTCTTGGTCGTGATAGGCGAGGTAGCGCGGATTGGCCGGGTTGACCCAGGCGCAACGCCGCACCGCGCCCGACATGTTCATGGGCGCTGGCGTAGCAGTGCGGCGGCGTCGCGAATCATTTTTTCGGTGGTCTCCCAGTCGACGCAGGCGTCAGTCACCGAGCAGCCGTACTTGAGCTGCGACAGATCGTCCGGAATCGGCTGGTTGCCGGCCACGATATTCGATTCGATCATCACGCCGACCAGCGATGTGCTGCCGTTGCGAACCTGGTTGATGACGTCCGTCATCACCAGCGGTTGCAGCGCAGGCTTCTTGTAGCTGTTGGCGTGCGAACAATCGACCACGATATTGGCCGGCAAACCGGCCTTGGCCAGCGCCTGCTCGGCCATCGCCACCGACACCGTATCGTAATTGGGGCGGCCATCGCCGCCGCGCAGCACTACGTGGCCGTAGCGATTGCCGCGGGTACGCACGATGGCAACCCGGCCCTGGCCGTTGAGACCGAGGAAGGAATGCGGATGCGAAGCCGACAGGATCGCGTTGATGGCGATGCTGATGTCGCCATCGGTGCCGTTCTTGAAGCCGACCGGAGTCGACAGCCCGGATGACATTTCGCGGTGGGTCTGCGATTCGGTGGTGCGCGCGCCGATGGCGGTCCAGGCAATCAGGTCGCCCAGGTATTGCGGCGAGATCGGGTCCAGCGCTTCGGTGCCGGTCGGCAGGCCGAGTTCGCACACATCGAGCAGGAACTGGCGTGCCTTCTCCATCCCCTGGTCGACGTGGAACGAGTCGTCCATGTCGGGGTCATTGATGTAGCCTTTCCAGCCGGTGGTGGTGCGCGGTTTTTCGAAATACACCCGCATCACCAGCAACAGCGTGTCGGCAACCTCGTCCTGCAAGGCTTTCAGGCGGCGCGCGTAGTCGAGTCCGGCCACCGGATCATGAATCGAGCACGGGCCGACCACTACGAATAGGCGCGGGTCGCGGCGCTCGAGAATATTGCGCAGCGCTTCCCTGCCGCGCGTGACGCTGGCAGCGGCAGCATCGGTCAGCGGCAGGCGCGCATGCAGGTCTTCCGGCGAAGGCATCGCATCAAAGGAAGCAACGTTAATGTTTTCAAGATCGATCGAAGAGGCGGTAGTCATGCTGTTTTCTAATCAGGAGTGGACGGAAGTGGATCAGGGCGGGCCCGCAAGCGGGTTGGCTGCCGAACCAGACGATAGTGTAGCCGCTCCGGCCATGGCCGCTGCATTCACTTTCGCACATCGAATCTTATAGGGAGTATATGATTATAAGTGCAACCTTCCGCAATATTTAATTGCGTATCTTAAAATACATATATCAGTATAATTTAAGGATAGCAGCTGCAGCCAGATCATCGCGGGCGGCAGCAGGATTCCCGAAGGGCGGCTGGCAACTTGCGCCATATTAAGCCTGGCGCCGGATACAATCTCTACAATCAAAAAATAACATCCGAATCATCAGCCAGGAGACCCGCTTGCTACCCGCTTACATTTCCCACCCGGATTGCATCAAGCATGACATGGGCGATCAGAATCCCGAATGCCCTGAACGCATAGGTGCAATCAGCGACCACTTGCTGATCAAGGGCTTGCTCGATTACATGATGCCGTACGACGCGCCGCTGGCGACCGAACAGCAACTGGCGCAAGCCCATTCGACACTGTATATCCATGAACTGGCGGCCCAGGTGCCGGCCAGCGGCTTTTACCAGGTCGATCCCGATACGCGCATGAATCCGTACACCTATCAGGCCGCATTGCGCGCCGCCGGCGCAGCGGTGCTGGCGACCGACCTGGTGGTCAGTGGCGAAGCGCCGGTGGCCTTTTGCAACGTGCGCCCGCCCGGCCACCATGCCGAACGCGCCGCGGCCGGCGGCTTCTGCTTCTTCAACAATGTGGCGGTCGGCATCCGTCACGCGCTCAACGTGCACGGCTTGCAGCGGGTGGCGCTGGTGGATTTTGACGTCCACCACGGCAACGGCAGCGAAGACATCCTGCATGACGATCCGCGCGTGCTGATGTGCTCCATCTTCGAGACCGGCCTCTACCCATTTTCAGGCGCAGTGCCGCGCGGACCGAACATGATCAACGTCGGCTTGCCGGCGCGCTCCGGATCGGAAGCATTTCGCGCCGCAGTCGATATGCACTGGATCCCGGCGCTGGATGCATTCCGGCCGCAGATGCTATTCATTTCGGCCGGATTCGACGGCCACCGCGAAGACGACATGGGCAACCTCGGGCTGGTGGAGTCCGATTACGCCTGGGTCACCCAGCAACTGGTCGCCGTTGCCAAACGCCACGCCCACGGCCGCATCGTGTCCTGCCTGGAAGGCGGCTACGTGCTGTCGCCGCTGGCGCGCAGCGTCGCCGCCCACGTCCGGGTACTGATTGGCGCCGATTGATTTTTTCTGATTCTCTCTGATAAGTGGAAACCGCATGGACATGCATCACCTGACACCGCTGTTTTCTCCCCACTCGATCGTGGTATTCGCAGGCGATACCGAGACGCCCGATACCCAGACCGCGCATGCCAGGCTGCTGGTAAAACAACTGAAGAACGGCGGCTATGCTGGTCCGCTGACTTTTCTCGACATCAACATGCGCGGCACGCTGTCCGATCTGGCCCAGTCACGGGTGGATCTGGCAATCATCGCGCTGCCCGGCGCACAGTTGGCGGCGGCGCTGGAAGTGGCGGGCCGGATCCAGTGCAAGGCTGCGCTGATTGTTTCCAGCGGGGTAGACGCAGTTCTGGCGGCCGAGTTGCACGCAATCGCACGCTTGCACGGGATCCACTTGCTGGGACCGAACTGCCTGGGTTTCCAGCATCCGAAAGCCGGCATCAACGCCAGCGTGCTGGGGACGATGGCCAAGCCGGGATCGCTGTCGCTGGTGTCGCAATCGGGCGCGTTGACCGCATCGGTACTGGACTGGGCCGACAAGAACGGCATCGGCTTCGCTTCCGTGGTTTCACTCGGCGCCAACACCGCAGTCGATATCGCCGAAGTGCTCGATTACCTGGCGAGCGACCGCGAAACCCTGAGCATCGTGGTGTACATGGAAGGGATTCGCGATGCGCGGCGCTTCATGAGCGCGCTACGGGCCGCAGCCACTGCGAAACCGGTGATCGTGATGAAGTCCGGCCGCCAGCCGGCCGGTTCGCGCGCCGCCCTGACCCATTCCGGCGCCATCGTCGGCAGCGACGAAGTGTTCGATGCCGCGTTGCGACGTGCCGGCGCGGTGCGGGTACGCACCTTCGCCCAGCTGTTTTCTGCCGCAAAATGTCTGGCCTCGCGCTACCAGCCGGTCGGCCGGCGGCTGGCCGTGATTACCAATGGCGGCGGCCCGGGCGTACTGGCAGCCGACTGGGCCAGCGACCTCGGTCTGACGCTGGGCGTACTCTCGGCCGACGCCGGCAGCGCACTGCAATTGCAGTTGCCGGCGCTGGCCACGCTGCAGGGCTTGATCGACCTGTCGGAAGAAGCCGACGCCAGCCACTACCGGGCCGCACTCAGCACCTGCGCGACAGACGGGTCGATCGACGGCATCCTGGTGATTCTATCGCCCAAGCCGGAACTCGATGTGAATGCCATCGCGCAAACCCTGGCCGAATTGCAGCCGGGCATCGGCAAACCGCTGATCACCTGCTGGATGGGCGATGCGCAGGTTGCCGAAGCACGCAACATCCTGAGCGACGCCGGCATTCCGACCTTCCGCACCCCGGAAGCAGCGGTGGATGCCTTCAGCAACATCGCCTCGTTCTATCGCAACCAGCAATTGCTGCTGCAAACCCCGCCGCCGCTGACACATTTGGCACAACCCGATGTCGAAGGTGCCCGTATCCTGATTGAAAGCGTGCTGGCCGAGCGCCGCAAGGTACTCACCGAAATGGAATCGAAGGCGTTGCTGGCGGCCTTCCATATCCCGCTGACCAAGACCATTCTGGCCCGTTCCGCGACAGAGGCGATCCTGATTGCCAACCAACTGGGCTACCCGGTCGCGCTAAAGATCGACTCGCCCGACATTTCGCACAAGTCCGACGTGCACGGGGTGGCGCTCAATGTATCGAATGCCGCATCGGTGCGCGATATCTGGCAGGACATGATGGCAGCGGTCGCACGCCTGCGCCCGGATGCCCATATCAACGGCGTGACGATACAGAACATGTCGGGCAAGCCGGAAGGTCGCGAGCTGTACATCGGCGTGACCACCGATGTGCCGTTCGGCCCGGTGATTTCCTTCGGTGCCGGCGGTACCATGATCGAACTGATCGCCGACCGCGCGGTGGAACTGCCGCCGCTGAACCAGTTTCTGGCCCGACACCTGATCGACCGGGTGCGCTCGGCCGAGACGCTGGGCGCCTGGCGCGGCATGCCGCCCGCCCACAGAGAGTCGCTGGAGCAGATACTGCTGCGGGTGTCGGAAATGGTCTGCGCACTGCCGCAATTGCGCGAAATGGACATCAATCCGGTGATTGTCGACGCCGCCGGAGCACTGGTGGTGGATGCCCGCATCGTCATCGACCAGGGATCGGCCAGGCCGCAAAAATACGGCCATCTGGCGATTCTGCCCTACCCGTCTGACTACGAGCAGGAGTGGCCAATGCGTAGCGGCGACAGATATACGGTGCGCCCGATCCGCCCTGACGATGCCGAGATGATCCAGACTTTCGTACGCGAATTGTCGCCCAATAGCCGCTATATGCGCTTCATTTCCTCGATGCGTGAACTGCCGTCGAAGATGTTGGCGCGCTACACCTTGATCGATTACGACCGCGAAATGGCGCTGATAGCGGTGCATCACGTACGCAGCCCCGACCCGGCCGGCGGCATCAGGGAAACCGAGCAGATGATCGGGGTTTCACGCTATATCACCAATCCGGATTTGCGCAGTTGCGAATTCTCATTGGCGATTGCCGACGCATTCGGCGGTCAGGGACTGGGTTCGCGAATGATGTTGTCAATCATGGATTTCGCGCGCAACAGGGGTTTGTCGCAAATTGAAGGTTTGGTGTTAAGCAAAAATACGGCGATGCTGAAACTGATGCACAGTCTCGGCTTTACAGTCAAACCCTATACGGATGACCCGGATTTCCGCCTTTGCACCAAACTGTTGTAGGACCCGGCGGATAAACGCTATTCGCTAAAACTGTTCGTACCCCAGCAGATAGCGCCATTGTCCTACCGGCAAGCCGGCCAGCGGCATGCGCCCGATACGAATGCGCCGCATGGCTTCTACGCGCAGACCGACTGCCTTGCACATGTGGGCGATCTGGCCGTCTTGTGCGCCTTTGACCGCAAAGCGCAATCGGGTTTCACTTTGCCAACTGACCTTGACCGGCGCCAGCGGCCGGCCATTAAAGTACAGTCCGTGATTGAGCAATGCGAGCCCGTTCGGTACCAGCTCAGCACTGACATCGACGATGAATTCCTGCTCGATTCGGGATGCCTCATCAATCAATTTGCACTTGATTCGCCAATCCTGGGTAAATACCATCAATCCGCTGGATGTCGCATCCAAAGCATCTGTCATGCTCAGATCTGTCAGATGTCGCTTCAAGAAACGGATACCGGAACGATCAGCGGCGATACGATTTTCGGTGCTGATGCAAGCCGGCGCGTTCTGCGCCGCCATCCCGACCGGCTTGTGCAGCAAGATGGTGACCGGCAATGCAGGAATCAAAGTGGCGTGCGGCAGGCGCTCCACCATCTGCTGCGGCAACACCCTGAAGCCGGGCTCTTCGATCACCTGCCCATCGACCAAAATCCAGCCACCCTCGATATATTGTTCGGCTTCGCGCCGCGAACATGAGACGACTTCGGCAACGCGTTTGGCCAGGCGAACGGATTCTGTCATGGTAACGCTCGAATGAATTGGAATCGCGCATTGTAACCGGCGCAACACGAAGGAAGAGTGAATCGGACCGAGCCGAATTGTTTATATTGCGGCGAGCAAGCGATGCGCCAGGGCCTTGGCCTCATCCAGCGCTTCATTCGAAGAACTGGAAACTGTTTCGACGTTGTGCCGCACTTCAGTATGGCCGGTTTTGGTCTGGTTCTTGAGCAACACTGTGCCCTGGAATCGATCATTACCCAGTATCAGCACATCAACTTCAGCCTTGAAATTGCCTTTTGTATAACTAAGCAGGGCCATATCCCACTCCTTGATCGCCAGAATGCATGGGCTAATAACGATGCAGAGACCCCGGCTGAATGTGCAGTCCCTACTTTAACTAGGTGCCGCTCGGATTATGGTCCGGCACCGGTGGTTCATCCATAGGCTCGGGCAAGCGCTCCGGCAATTCAGGCTCTTCCACCGGTTCGGGCGTGGGCGCCTGATGCTCGCAGACTAAAACGCTGGTAATTTTTCGCATGTCAAACATTGCATCCCTCCGCGCAAATATGCCACTGAGTAACGTTAGCATCGCAATCTGAAACCGCATTGAGATTGCGCATATCTGCTTGCAACAACCCCGGCTACCGGTAGTTGTTGCAAGCAGATATGCGCTCTGTTACCCAAGAGAATCAATATTGCCCGGATGCACGCAGTGCAGCGATGACCGCCGCAACTTCAATCCAGCGTTAACTGACGCTCAAGCAATCTCAGTAACGATAGACGCGGTTGCCATCGATACGTACGCGATTGCCGATACGTAAGTCGGCAATGCTGTCCTGGGTTATGGTCTGGTAACCACCATTGTTCAGCCGCACCGTAATCTGGTACATGTCGCGCGTCTGTGCCCGATTGCTTTGCTCTATCTGGTTACCGGCCATTGCGCCACCGACCACCCCGGCAACGGTCGCGACCGCCTTGCCGCTGCCGCCGCCGATCTGGTTACCGAGCAGACCGCCGACTACGCCGCCGACCACGGCGCCGGCCCCCACACCGCCGCCGGCATTGCCCCGCACCATCTGAATCGAATCAACAACGCCATATTCGCTATACTGGGGTTGCGATGATTGCGTGCTGCCAGGATAAGGCTGCGAAACCGGCATCGGATTGTAGGGGCTGGCACAGCCGCTCAAGACTGCTGCTGCCAAAATAAAAGTCGCTGCAACCGTATAGTTTGTTTTCATGATTTCTCCTGTGGGTGGATTGCTGCCATATTAAACATCGGCTCCACACACGAAGCTATGCATAATGGGTAAGGACTGAAACAAACGGTAACAATCTGCTGCTTCGATTTTTTATTATCTACAGCAGCACAAGATGCATGCACATCAAATGTCGAAAAAAAAAGCCCGCAGACCTTTCGGTGCGGGCTAAATCCAATCTTTTTAAGGAGTTGGAGGAGACAAATTCATAATATCGCAATGCAACATATATGTCTTCTCAAGATTTATGATGTCGGATATTTCCACTTAGAATAGTCGACTTGTATTAAGCCAATTTTGCCGCATGTTCGCGTGTCGCATGGAAAGTCAATTGCGGCCAGCGCTCTTGGGTTAGCTTGAGATTGATACCGGACGAAGCCAGATAAGCCAGATTCCCGGCCGCATCATGAGCGAGACTATGTCCGGCAGATGATTTTTCGAAATCCGCCAGCATGCGCTTGTCTTCCGCCGTCACCCAGCGCGCACTGCTGATGCTGGTACCTTCAAATACCGCATCGACCCCATATTCATTTTTCAGGCGACTGGCAACCACTTCGAACTGCAGCACACCGACTGCACCCAGGATCAATTCGCCGCCATGTGCCGGCTTAAAGACCTGAACTGCGCCCTCTTCGCCCAGTTGCTGCAAGCCTTTATGCAACTGCTTGACCTTGAGTGGATTCAGTATCCGTACGCTGCGGAAAAAGTCCGGTGCAAAATACGGGATCCCGGTGAACTGCAGAAATTCGCCCTCGGAAAAACTGTCCCCAATCTGCATATTGCCGTGATTCGGCAGACCGATGATATCGCCAGCGTATGCCTCTTCCACCTGTTCCCTGTTGGAAGCCATGAAAGTGACCACATTCGAGACGCGAATCTCACGATTCAGGCGCAGATGCTTGATTTTCATGCCGCGCTCAAAGCGACCGGAACACACGCGCAAAAAGGCAATCCGATCCCGATGTGCGGGATCCATATTGGCCTGAATCTTGAAGACAAAGCCGGAAAACGGGACTTCGGTCGGCGTTACGGATCGCACGCTGGCATCCCTGGCCAGCGGCGCCGGCGCCCATTCCAGCAGTGCATCAAGAATCTCACGTACGCCAAAATTATTGATCGCCGAACCAAAAAATACCGGTGTTTGCGTACCCGCCAGATAAGCATCCAGATCGAACGGATGCGAAGCTCCATGGACCAGTTCGACTTCCATCTTGAGTTGCTGGATCTCGAGTGGAAACATTTCTGCCAGGCGCGGATTATCTATGCCCTTGATGATTTCGAATTCCTGATCCGCACGTTCCGAGCCTGCAGAAAACAACTTGATCTCATCGTGAATCAAGTGATACACGCCACGGAAAGTCTTACCCATGCCAATCGGCCATGTGACTGGCGCGCACTGGATTTTCAGTACCGACTCGACCTCATCGAGCAGTTCCAGAGGATCTCTGGTCTCGCGGTCCATCTTGTTCATGAAAGTCAGAATCGGTGTATTGCGCATCCGGCAAACATTGAGCAGCTTGATAGTCTGCGCCTCGACACCCTTGGCTGCATCAATCGCCATCAACGCTGAATCGACCGCCGTCAATACCCGATAAGTATCTTCAGAAAAATCCTGGTGACCCGGAGTATCCAAAAGATTCACCACATGATCGCGATACTCGAACTGCATCACCGAACTTGCAACCGATATGCCGCGTTGCTTTTCGATTTCCATCCAGTCCGAAGTCGCATGGCGACCGCTCTTTCTGGCCTTCACCGTGCCTGCAAGTTGAATCGCGCCGGAAAACAATAACAGTTTCTCAGTCAACGTGGTCTTGCCGGCATCCGGATGTGAAATGATGCCAAAGGTGCGGCGACGCCTAACTTCACGGGCAATCTGTCCGACGGATACTTCACGGATCACAGGTGCAACGGTATCAATGGCTTCAGTGATTGGGGTATCGATGGTAGTAGACATGTAGATGGCCTGAAAGGCGTAAATCTGAAGGCATTATGTATATCTAATGACTGAAAAAAATTGCGCCAAAAGCGTCGAACTCCGATCGCTGTATTTGGCCGCATCCGGTGATGCAAGAACAAACTGGAAAAGATTATTGCCCTTGACTCAATCACTGCCATCATGTGGCGACAACGAAAAATGTCTGATTGATGGTGTGATTAAGCGGGAAATCGCAATTCTGCCAATATCCGCTGCTATTGGCACTTACTTATTGCCGCAAAAGAAGTAGTATTTCCTCTAACTCGGCGCGGATGCCAATTAATTTCTCATTCGTTATCGAATTCGAAACGGCTCTGACACCATCTGGACTCTCGACATTGTCAACCACCTCTCCAGTCACGCGGCCATCCAGCTTGTTGCGAGCGCCATTGATGGTGAAGCCCTGCTCGTACAATAACTCGCGGATACGTCGGATCAATAAGACTTCATGGTGCTGATAATAACGCCTGTTGCCGCGGCGCTTGACAGGCTTCAACTGGGTGAACTCTTGCTCCCAGTAGCGCAAAACATGCGGTTTGACGCCACATAAATCACTAACTTCACCGATGGTGAAATATCGCTTTGCCGGGATCGGAGGCAAAGCGATTAATTCTTGCTTATTGATTCGATCATTCATCAGTGATCTCAGGCGGCACGGGTGGAAGGCTTGGTATTGATATCGTCAACCATGCCCTTGAGTTTTTGGCTTGCATGAAAGGTGACCACACGCCGTGCGGTAATCGGAATTTCTTCACCTGTTTTCGGGTTGCGCCCTGGCCTTTGCGGCTTATCTCTTAGCTGAAAATTACCGAATCCGGACAGTTTGACTGGCTCGCCACGCTCAAGAGCATTACGTATCTCGTCAAAAAAAGTCTCTACCATATCTTTAGCTTCACGCTTATTCAGACCGACCTGCTCAAAAAGAAGCTCTGCCAACTCTGCTTTGGTCAGTGTTGGCAAGTTTTTCTCAGCTTGGGATCGAACCCTAGCTTCGAGCATCGCCCGATTAAGATCGGCATCCAAAACGGATTCAAGTTCGGCAGGATTCACATTATTCATTTCGAGTATTCTCAGCTGACCTCATGCGCGCAATCTTGCATCAAGCTTTTCTTTGGCCTCTGCAACAAAACCCGTCATTGCAGCATCAATACGGTCATCTTGTAGGGTAGCTTGAGTATCTTGCAAGGTAAAACGGAAGGCAAGACTTTTTTCGTCGTTTTCCAACCCCTTGCCGCGATATTCATCAAATAAAACAATGGCTTGTGCGATCCTGCAGATGCTGTCCGCAGCCTTTCTCGCATTGAATGCATCCAGAATATCCTGCACTGCAACAGTGTTTTTCACCACTAGCGCCAGATCTCTTGTAACAGCAGGAAATTTTGATATTTCCGAATATACCGGCAGTTTCCGCAACTGCAAAGCGCCAGCATCAAGCTCAAAGACAACCGGTGCCAACGGCAGTTCATATTTTTTTTGCCAACGCGGATGCAATTCGCCAAGATAGCCAATAACATTGCCATCAAGTTCAATCCGTGCGCTACGTCCGGGATGCAGCGCCGGATGCTCGGCCTTTACAAAACGCGCTACCAGAGGCGAAAGCATGGCCTCCAGATCCGACTTGAGATCGAAATAATCGACATTCCGTGATGACTGTCCCCATTGTTCGTCAACCACTGGGCCATAGGACAAGGCTGTGACACGCTTGGGCTGCTCATAGCCGGCCACACTCAGTCCGCTGTCTTGTACTGCCGGATTGCGCAAGTAAACCGCACTGATTTCAAATATGCGTATCCGGTCCAACTTACGGTTCAGGTTATATCGTACGTTTGCAATCAAACTGGGAATAAGCGATGAACGCATCACACTCAATTGGCTTGCAATCGGATTCTGGAGGCGGATCGGCGTCGAATTGCCCGAAAAATCGGACTCCCAACTTTCTTCAACGAAACTGAAGTTGACTACCTCCTGATAATCAAGATCAGCCAATTGCCTGCGTATAGTAAATAGAGAACGCATACTTTCAGGCGCAATCAACATCGAATTTGGCGCAACCGGAGGCAATGCAGGTATATTTTCAAAGCCATACACGCGCACAATTTCCTCGATCAAATCTTCTTCGATTTCAATATCGAAACGATAGGATGGCGGTGTAACGATAAAAACTGTATCGTCAGCACTCGACTCACGCGTAAAAGCAAGATTCAGACGCGTGAAAATATCAGCAATCTGATCATCCGAAATCGCGATACCGATGACCTTCGAAGCTCGGGCGACGCGTAAATGTACTGGCTGACGTAGCGGCAAGTTAATGACGTGATCATCAATCGGTCCGATCGCTGTTTGATTCTTCTCTCCGCATATGTCGACGATTAAGGAGGTAATGCGTTCGATGTCCTCGACCGTAGTTGCAAAATCAACGCCACGCTCAAAACGGTGCGCGGCATCAGTTGAAAAATTATAGCGACGCGCCCTACCCTGTATCGCCTGCGGCCACCAAAATGCGGCCTCCAGATAGATATCCTTGGTATCCAGAGAAACCGCAGTGGAATCGCCACCCATGATGCCCGCTAATGATTCGATTTGCGCATTATCGGCAATCACGCCAATCCACTCATCGACGGCAACCGTATTGCCATTCAAGAGTTTGAGCGATTCCCCTTGCTGGCCCCAGCGCACATGCAAGCCACCGTGAATCTTGTCAAGGTCAAATACATGCGTGGGCCGCCCGAGTTCGAGCATCACGTAGTTTGAAATGTCAACCAGTGCTGAAATCGGTCGCTGACCGCTACGTTCCAGACGTTGCTTCATCCAGTCCGGCGTCTGCGCCCTCGCATTCAAGCCGCGAATGATGCGACCAGTGAACCTGCCGCATAAATCCGGGGCCGATACTGCCACTGGCAGTGTGTCCTGCATTGTTACTGGTACAGGATGAAAAACCGGCATCTTGAGCGGAGTCCCCGTCAATGCCGAAACCTCACGCGCCACGCCTAGCACAGACAGGCAATCGGCCTTGTTCGGTGTCAGTTTAATCGTGAATTTAAGATCATCAAGATCGTAATATTCGCGGAAATTCTGCCCCACAGGCGCACTTTGTGGCAGTTCCATTAACCCGCCATGATCTTCGAAAAGTTTGAGCTCACGCGCGGAGCACAGCATGCCCTGCGATTCGACTCCTCGCAATTGACCCAATTTAATTTCAAACGGTTTGCCATCGTCTCCGGCTGGCAGCATGGCGCCCACCATTGCGCATGGCACTTTCATGCCGACACGAACATTCGGCGCGCCACACACAATATTTAGAGTCGTTCCAATTCCAACGTCGACTTGACAAACGTTCAGTCGGTCCGCATTCGGATGTTTGACAATATCAAGGACTTCGCCGACAACCACATTCGAGAAAGAAGGGGCGACAGCTTCAACCTCCTCCACTTCCAGACCAGACATCGTTAGTAAATGCGCCAATTCATCCGAAGTCATCTTCGGATTTACCATCGTGCGGAGCCAGCTTTCGGAGAATTGCATAGTTCGACCGTAAAAATGTCCAATACAAGGACGATTCCATAGCGGAACCGGAGCCGCCCAAGGTATTTAATTAAATTGTTTAAGAAAACGTAAGTCGCCTTCATAAAACAGGCGTAAATCGCTTATGCCATAACGCAACATGGTTAGACGCTCGAGGCCGGAGCCAAACGCAAAACCAATGAATTTTTCAGGATCAAGTCCCATGTTGCGCACTACCGTCGGATGTACTTGGCCGGAGCCCGAAACCTCTAGCCAACGCCCCTTCAATGGGCCGCTACCAAAGGCAATGTCAATCTCAGCCGAAGGCTCAGTAAATGGGAAGTAAGACGGGCGAAAACGTACCTGCAAATCATCGGTTTCAAAAAATGCCTTGACGAAGTTCAGATACACACCCTTCAGGTCAGCAAAGCTGATGTCTTCTGCAATCCATAGTCCCTCGACCTGATGGAACATCGGCGAATGCGTCGCGTCGCTATCAACCCGGTAAGTGCGGCCGGGGGCAATGACCTTAATCGGCGGCTTGTGCATGCGTGCGTAACGCAATTGCATTGGACTCGTATGCGTGCGTAACAGCAGCGACTTGCCTTCCGTATCATTACCCTCGATATAGAATGTGTCCTGCATGGAGCGCGCCGGATGATTTTCAGGACTGTTCAGTGCGGTGAAATTGGTCCAGTCCGTTTCAATTTCTGGTCCGTCCGCAACGTCAAAACCAATCGAGCGAAAAATTTCCTCGACACGTTCCCAAGAACGCATAACCGGATGAATTCCGCCCATCCCGCGCCCGCGACCTGGCAAAGATACATCAATTGCCTCTGCATTCAACCGCTCCTGCAGCTGTGCATCAGCAAGTGCGTCGCGCCGTGCATTGAGTTCTTTTTCTATTTGTGTTTTGGCAGCATTGATGACAGCGCCTTGCACCTTACGCTCGTCCGGTACAAGTTTGCCCAAACCCTTCATCAGTTCGGTAATCTGTCCCGCTTTACCGAGATATTTCGCTTTGGCATTTTCCAAAGCAGCAGCGTCTGCTGCGTTAGAAAAATCTGCTTGCGCCTGGCCTACAAGTTGTTCTAGGGAATTCATGCGGTTTTCCCGCTCCAAAAAAAGAAGCCGAAAATGAAACGGGGCAGAGGTATGTTACCTGTGCCCCGCTAATTATTGCAGCACCACAGTCAAGTGATGTCTGCGCCTCACAACACTTATGCAGCGAGGTTGGCTTTCACTTGATTGACGATAGCAGCAAAAGCTGGCTTGTCCATAACAGCCATATCAGCCAGCACCTTGCGGTCCAGTTCGATCGATGCTTTCTTCAGACCGTTCATGAATACGCTGTATGTAACGCCGTGCTCACGGGACGCCGCATTGATACGCGCAATCCACAGAGCGCGGAAAACGCGCTTCTTGTTTCGGCGATCACGATAGGCATATTGCCCCGCCTTCATGACGGCTTGCTTGGCTACACGATAGACTTTACTGCGACGGCCACGATAGCCTTTGGCTTGATCGAGGATTTTCTTATGACGGGCCCGTGCTGTGACCCCACGTTTTACTCTAGGCATAGTAACTCCTTAAATTGAGTGTGAGGTTAAGCGTTCGGCATCATGCGCATAACGGAAACCACGTCATGGGCATGAACATTTGTAACACCGCGCAATTGGCGTTTAACTTTTGTGGTTTTTTTGGTCAGGATATGACGCTTGAATGCATGACCGCATTTAACCGTTCCACCTGGACGTACACGAAAGCGCTTCTTCGCTGCACTCTTCGTTTTCATTTTAGGCATAGCTACATCTGTCCTTTGGACAGCTCCGTTTTTAACATGATTGCAGGTGGCAACAATTTCGTTACGCTTGGATGCCTACTCTCACTTGTTTTGCTGCGAACCTAGATTCACAGCCTCCATTCCAAGCACTCAAAAAAGTGCCCGATAGAAACCTACTTTTTCTTCTTGGGTGCCAGCACCATAATCATCTGACGCCCCTCCATCTTGGGAAACTGCTCAACCTGACCATACGGCTCCAAATCAGCCTTCAATCGCTCCAACATGCGGAAACCGATGTCTTGATGGGCCATTTCACGGCCGCGAAAACGTAAAGTAATCTTCGTTTTATCGCCGTCATCAAGGAATTTGATAAGATTTCTCAGCTTGATGTTGTAGTCGCCATCGTCCGTTCCCGGCCGAAACTTTACCTCTTTGATCAGAATGATTTTTTGCTTTAGCTTTGCTTCGTGAGCCTTTTTCTGCTCCTGATATTTAAACTTACCATAATCCATCAGGCGGCATACAGGGGGCTGGGCAGTAGGCGCGATCTCCACCAAATCCACATTTGCCTCTTCAGCCATACGAAAGGCATCAGTCAAAGTAACGATGCCGATGGGCTCGTTCTCGACTCCACTTAAACGCACTTCAGGTGCGGTAATCTCGCCATTAATGCGATGCGACTTATCAGTAGCTATTGCAGTTTCCTTTAAATATCAAATAATCCGGCCTTGCAACTACGCTGTAAAGGGATAACTCACGCCTTGGAATCGATCACAATACTCAATCGATTTACCAACTCATTGATTGACATTACACCTAGGTCGATGTTGCCACGCGCACGCACAGCCACCGTATTGCCATCACGCTCTTTGTCACCCACAACAATGATGTACGGCACTTTCTGAACAGAATGCTCGCGTATTTTATAGGTAATCTTCTCATTACGCAAATCAGCACGCACCCTAAATCCTTGTCTTTTCAGGTCTTGCACCACAATCTGCGCGTATTCTGCTTGCGCGTCAGAAATGTTGAGCACAATCACCTGTTCAGGCGCCAGCCACAATGGCAGGGCACCTGCATGATTTTCTATCAACATTCCTATGAATCGCTCTAACGAACCCAAGATCGCCCGATGCAACATAACAGGTATTTTGCGGGTATTATCCTCCGCCACATATTCAGCCCCCAAGCGAACCGGCATGGAGAAATCGACTTGCATCGTTCCGCATTGCCATGCCCGGCCAATAGCATCCTTCAATGTATATTCGATTTTTGGACCGTAAAAAGCACCTTCTCCTGGCGATATCTCATACTGGCATCCTGAACGCTTAAGAGATTCGATCAGCGCGTTTTCAGCCTTATCCCACGAATCATCTGCACCGACACGCTTTTCGGGTCTTGTTGCAACTTTATAAATTATTTCCTTGAATCCAAAGTCGGCATACACCTTTTGCAAAAGAGCAGTATAAGCAACACACTCATCCAATATCTGATCATCTGTGCAAAAGATATGCCCATCATCCTGCGTAAATCCGCGCACACGCATCATGCCATGTAATGAGCCGGAGGGCTCATTACGGTGGCATTGACCAAATTCGCCATAACGCAAAGGCAAATCACGGTAAGAGCGCAAGTCCGACCGAAATATCTGCACATGCCCAGGACAATTCATTGGCTTCAATGCGTATGACCGATTTTCCGACTCGGTGGTGAACATGTTCTCTTTATAGTTCTCCCAGTGGCCGGACTTTTCCCACAAACTACGATCGAGGATTTGTGGCGCCTTAACCTCCTGATAGCCATTGTCCTGGTAGACCTTGCGCATATACTGCTCAACCTGCTGCCACACGGTCCAGCCCTTCGGATGCCAAAAAATCAGTCCTGGCGCCTCATCCTGAAAATGGAATAAGTCAAGCGCACGTCCCAATTTACGATGATCGCGTTTTTCAGCCTCTTCAAGCATGTGCAAATAGGCTTCCTGCTCGTCCTTCTTAACCCATGCAGTCCCATAGATGCGCTGCAGCATCTCGTTTTTGGAGTCCCCTCGCCAGTACGCACCAGCAAGTTTCATTAACTTGAAAACTTTCAGTTTGCCGGTAGATGGCACATGCGGACCGCGGCACAAATCCGTAAAATCACCTTCTGTGTACAACGACACATCCTGATCTTGCGGAATTGATTCAATAATTTCAGCCTTGTACGACTCCCCTATCGACTTAAAGTAAGCAACCGCCTCGTCGCGGGGCAAAACCTTGCGCGTAACCGGCTCATCTTTTTTGGCCAACTCGACCATTTTCCTTTCGATAGCCGCTAAATCATCTGGAGTAAATGGCCGCTTATATGAAAAATCGTAGAAAAAGCCATTATCGATTACCGGACCGATAGTTACCTGCGCATCTGGAAATAATTCCTTGACTGCATGTGCCAGCAAATGGGCTGTGGAATGGCGAATAATCTCAAGCGCATCCGCATCCTTATCGGTAACAATAGCCAAATCGGCATCGTTCGCAATAAGATATGACGTATCCACAAGACACCCATTGATCTTGCCAGCCAATGCAGATTTTGCGAGTCCGGAACCGATGCTTAGGGCTACTTGGGCGACTGTTACAGGGGTATCGAATTGGCGCTGCGAGCCATCGGGAAGTCGAATTGAAATCATTTTATTCTCCAAGTCAGCAGAAAAATATACTAACGCTAGATTGCTAAATTTACTAAACAAGAAAATATGGGCGAAAAAAAACGCGGACTAGCCGCGCTTTTCAATTCTGACCGAAAAAAATATTAACACACCAACCACAAACATATTTAGCTGCTTGCAATTAACTGAAAAAATTCATTTCCCGCAGAACGGTACCAATTATTCGTTGGTAGGCACGATTGGACTCGAACCAACGACCCCTACCATGTCAAGGTAGTGCTCTAACCAGCTGAGCTACGCGCCTAAAAAAGTGATTATAGCAGAGCAATTACTTCCTTTGCCAACCCTTTCTCAAAAATACTTCAATGATTACTGTAATGTATTTTCACAAGAATGACGAGGGCCGCCATAGATTGCCAATCAGGCAGAAATATTGCCGAATGCACAGCATCAACCGGAAAATTTACACAGTCCGAACGGCGCAAAAAAAGCAAAAAGCTCAGCAATGAAAACTGAGCTTTTTACCTAATTTATTTGGTTGCGGGGGCAGGATTTGAACCTACGACCTTCGGGTTATGAGCCCGACGAGCTGCCAGACTGCTCCACCCCGCGTCCGATAGAAGAACTATACAATGAATTCAGTAGCAAAGCAACTGCAATTACAGTGCAAGCACACAGTGCTACACTTGGTGGGGCGAAAGCAGAACTATAGTATGGATAAGTAATTTTGTTCGATTAAAAATGCCCGAATTGCATGTCTCGTATACTTAGAAAAATTCAAGTAAATATATTACATTTCCCCTATGAAATTTTGCTCCGTTTGCGCGCACCCCGTCGCGCTTATCATTCCTCCTGACGATAACCGCGCGCGTTTTGTATGCGCACAATGCGGAACGATTCACTATCAAAATCCCAAGTTGGTAGTTGGTTCGATTCCGGCATGGGAACAGGAAGGCGAAACATATGTACTGTTATGCAGGCGCGCTATTGAGCCTCGCCATGGATTTTGGACTTTGCCAGCCGGATTCATGGAAAACTATGAAACGACTGCCGACGCCGCTTTGCGTGAGACACAGGAAGAAGCCGGCGCGAACATTGCGCTGCATGGATTATTCTCTTTGCTCAACGTACCCCATGTACATCAGGTGCACATGTTCTATCGCGCAACACTGCTCGACCTGAATTATCAGGCCGGGCCAGAAAGCCTGGAAGTCAACATTTTTTCCGAATCCCAAATACCGTGGAACGAAATCGCATTCCCCACTGTGGCACATACATTGAAATTCTTTTTTGAGGATTGCAAAAAAGCCAAGCAGGGTGGCGAATATGGCTTCCATGCTTATGACATCGACAAACCGATGAAAGACTAACTATTTGCAAGAAGTCATTGGGTTCGGAAATTTCTCGAATCGCGGCTCCACTCCAATTGTCTGCCTTGTTAACTATAAACATTTGTTGCGCAAAATCAGCTCCTTACTACAAAAAGAGTACACTAGATAAAATCTAATCTAAATAATTAAAGTGTAGTGGGCAGTTTTGATTGGCTCATATATTTGTTATAACTAACCAACAAGGCAAGCCATGCTTTACCAACTTCACGAAATGCGTCGTGCCTTCCTGGGTCCGCTTACACAGTGGGCGGAAGCGACTTCCAAACTCTTATCGAATCCCGTTTCGCCGTTAGCGCATACCCCATTCTCACAACGTATCGCTGCCGGATACGAGCTCATGTTTCGCATCGGCAAAGATTACAAGAAGCCACAATTCGGACTTGGTCCAGTTGAAATTAATGGCAAACCGGTCGACATTCTTGAAGAAATCACACAAAAGAAGCCTTTTTGCCATCTGATTCATTTCAAAAAAAATCTGAATGACAAGGAATTCGCTGCATTAAAGCAACCGAAAGTGCTGTTGGTGGCTCCGCTATCGGGACATCACTCGACCTTACTGCGCGACACTGCACAAAAGCTGTCGGAAAAACACGATGTCTATATTACTGACTGGATCGACGCGCGCATGGTGCCGCTCTCCGACGGCCCATTCCATCTGCACGACTACATTTATTATGCGCAGGAATTTGTCCGGCTATTGAGCCCTGACCTGCATGTAATTTCAGTCTGCCAGCCGACGGTACCTGTGCTTGCCGCCATCTCGTTAATGGCAAGCGCAAATGATCCGCTATTACCCAAGACCATGACTATGATGGGCGGGCCGATAGACGCACGGAAATCTCCAACCGGCGTGAACAACCTGGCCGTCGAAAAGAAATTTTCCTGGTTTGAAAATACGGTGATCCACAGCGTGCCACATAATTATCCGGGCTTTGGGCGTAAGGTGTATCCGGGCTTTTTGCAACATGCGGGATTCGTTGCAATGAATCCGGACCGGCACGCGCAAAGCCACTGGGATTTTTATATGGACCTCGTAAAAGGCGACGACAACTCCAGCGAGAGTCATCGTAAATTCTATGATGAATACAATGCTGTGCTGGACATGCCGGCAGAGTACTACCTGGACACCATCAAAACTGTTTTTCAGGATTTCAGCTTGCCGCTGGGCACTTGGGACGTCGAAGGAAAACTGGTGCGTCCGCAAGACATCAAAACGGTTGCATTGTTTACGGTCGAAGGCGAGCTGGACGATATCTCGGGTGCGGGCCAGACCAAGGCAACGCATGAATTGTGCAGCGGAATCCCGGACGCATTGCGACTGGAATTCGTAGCCCCGGGTTGCGGGCATTATGGGATTTTTTCAGGACGTCGCTGGCGCGAAATGATTTACCCAAAAATTGCCGAATTCATTAAGACACATGCCTGATACTGCAATCGGATAGTTTATCGCAAAGATTGACAAGCCAGAAAGCCGCTTCCTCGCATCGGGAAGCGGCTTTTTATTTGAGACGACGGGCGTTTGTCCGATAATAGCGTTTTATACCGATGAATACTGCCGTGACGAAGCCAGCCTCCAAATCACTCGCTGATCTAATCGAAGATATCCTGCCGCAAACCCAATGTACGAAATGCGGTTATCCCGCCTGTCGCCCTTATGCGGAAGCCATTGCCAGCGGCGCAGCCGATATCAACCAATGTCCACCGGGTGGCGCCGAGGGCGTTCGCCGGCTGGCGCAATTGCTCGGCAAAACGACAAGTCCGATCAATCCGGCCAACGGCCTGGAGCGTTCGCGTCCGGTTGCGGTGATCGATGAAGCGCTGTGCATCGGCTGCACCTTATGCACCCAGGCTTGCCCGGTGGATGCAATCGTTGGGGCCGCCAAACAGATGCATACCGTATTGCCGGACCACTGCACCGGCTGCGATCTGTGCGTTGCGCCCTGCCCGGTCGATTGTATTGCAATGGTCAATGTCACCGGCATTCGCACCGGCTGGGATGCCTGGTCGCAGGCACAGGCCGATGCGGCACGGGCACGTCATAACTTCCGAACCGAGCGTTTGCGACGCGAAAAGGCAGAAAACAATGCCCGGCTCGCGGCCAAGGCGAATGCAAAACTGAAAAGCGTGGAAGCCGAAGTGACCGTTACCGTCCAGGAGCAGACCGAACAAGCCCGAAAGAAAGCAATCATCCAGGCAGCCATCGCACGCGCGCAACAGAAAAAGGAAGAAATGACTGCAGCAGAAAATGCAAATACCGCGGCACCAACTACGCCTGAACAAGACTGATGAACGCCCTGAAACGCCGTGAAATTTTTACCCGCTTTCGTACTGCCAACCCGCAGCCGACCACGGAATTGGAATACAGCTCGCCGTTCGAACTGCTGATTGCAGTCATTCTTTCGGCGCAGGCGACCGACGTGTCAGTCAACAAGGCGACGCGCATATTGTTTCCCGTAGCCAATACTGCGCA
Organism: Oxalobacteraceae bacterium; assembly: GCA_030698225.1. GTDB lineage: Bacteria > Pseudomonadota > Gammaproteobacteria > Burkholderiales > Burkholderiaceae_D > AVCC01. The sequence continues at coordinate 59,812 of JAUYNR010000073.1, forward strand.
GTCGATGTATGCACTCGGTGTCGACGGATTGGTACCGTATATCCAAACCATCGGGCTGTACCGCACCAAGGCCAAGAACGTGATTGAGACCTGCCGTCTGTTGCTGGCTGAACACAACGGCGAAGTGCCGTGCACCCGGGAAGCATTGCAAGCGCTTCCCGGCGTTGGGCGCAAAACCGCCAGCGTCGTGCTTAACACTGCATTCGGACAGCCAACCATGGCGGTCGACACGCATATTTTCAGGGTATCAAACCGTACCGGCCTGGCACCGGGCAAGAATGTCGTGGAAGTTGAGCAAAAACTGTTGAAAGTCATTCCGAAGGAATTCATCCATGATGCGCATCACTGGCTGATCCTGCACGGCCGCTACACATGCACCGCACGCAATCCGCAATGCTGGAACTGCCTGATTACCGATCTATGCGATTACAAGTCAAAGACGCCGACGCCGAAAGGTGCCTGAATTATTGAACATTACGGCGCTCGCCGGGAATCATTTCAGGCCACCATCACCGGCAATATACTGGTAAATGTATTTTTATAAAGCCATATAAAACATGCGGAAAAGTATATATTATTAGCCATACTCCATATATTTATTCAATATAAGCGGTAAAATAAACCCGCTGCAGCCCGACTGAAGTCATCGGGCTGCATCCTGGAAACCCTCAAACGATTTTGCACGCTTCGTCGAATGGCAGGCGAGGTGAACGCGGGAACAGTTTTTCCGGATCGCCATATCCCAGATTGCATACGAAGTTGACCCTGACTGTGGTTCCCGCGAAAAACGCCTGGTTGATCTTTTCCGCATCGAAGCCGGACATCGGGCCGCAATCGAGGCCGATCGCGCGCGCTGCCATGATCATATATCCGCCTTGCAGCGAAGAATTCCGAAACGCGGTTGCATCAATCAGCGACTGGTTGCCGACGAACCAGGACTTGGCGTCTGCATGGGGAAAAAGCACCGGCAATTTTTCATAAAATGTCATGTCCATCCCGATGATGGCAGTCACCGGAGCGGCTCCGGTTTTCTCCTGATTGCCCACCCCCATGCAAGGCAAGAGTTTTTCCTTGCTGGCCGCTGTTTTGACGAACACGATGCGTGCAGGAGAGCAGTTGGCCGAAGTCGGACCCCACTGCATCAACGCGTAAATTTGACGCAATTGCGCATCGGTGACAGATTTGTCGAGCCAGCCGTTATGGGTGCGGGCCTGGACGAAAAGAGCGTCGAGTGCAGTGGGATTCAACATTTCTAATTCCATTCATTTAAAGATTCAACATGAAACAACCCGGTTTGGCGCTGGAAACCGTGCCAAGCACCCGTATTTGGCGCAATTCCTTGGCGCCGCGAACGAATATGCCTGCGGCAAAGCCGCGTACAATTCACCCACTTCATTTCCATTTGATGCAATGTACACACCCTCGCAACATGACGTTCGCCGTTTCTTTTGCGACACTTACCGCAAGCAGCGTGCCAACCAGATACTCACGCCACTGGAAGCAATTGCAGCCGACTGGATTAACCAGCACCCTGAATACGCGGCTGTGCTGGCGGATCTGGACGCCGCCCTGGCAGCCGATTATCCGGTGGAACAGGGGCAGAGCAATCCCTTCCTGCACTTGTCGATGCATCTGTCGATTGCCGAGCAGGTCTCGATCGACCAACCGGCAGGCATCCGCGCCGCGCATCGCACGCTGGTCCAAAAGCTGGATTCGGAACACCAGGCGCATCACCAGATGATGGAGTGCCTGGGTGAAATGCTATGGACATCGCAACGCAGCGGACTAGCGCCCGATGGTGCCGCGTACATCGCATGCGTCAAGCGTCGGGCATCGGCGTAATTGATCCGGTTCAGCATGAAAAAAGCCACGCACGCGTGGCTCTTCGGGCTTTTCAATGCGCATTGCAAAAAATCCGGCAACGCTTTACTTGCGCAACACCAGCGAGCCTGGCAGGCTGTGCAGATACGCTGCGATATGCTTGATGTCCTGATGCGACAAGGGTTTGACTTGCCCGCCCATGATCGCATTGGCGCGGCCATTGGCGCCTTCGCTGCCGCGCTTGTAGCCTATCAGCGCGTACTCCAGATAGCTCTTGTGCTGTCCGGCTAATTTTGGGTAGCTCGGGTCGATCGGCGAGTTGTAGTCCGCGCCATGACAGGCCGCGCACGCGTATTTTTCGGTCAGTGCCTTGCCGGCAGCGATAGCGTCGGCCGCGAAAGCGTCGGAACCGGTCAGTGCCGCAGCGCACACTACTGCCAAAGAGAGAATGGTTTTCATGCTGGGCTCCCGTTATTTCTGCTGTGCGTAGTAAGCTGCCAGGTCGGCGATGTCCTGATCCGACAAGCCGGCGGCAACACCGAGCATCGACGGGTGCTTGCGCTCGCCTTTTCGATACTGATTGAGCGCATTTTCAAGGTATTTCTGCGACTGGCCACCAATCATCGGAACCTGATACACGTCAGGAAAAGCGGTTCTGTAACCCGGAATGCCGTGGCATCCGATGCACATGGCATTCTTGTTTTCGGCCGCCTTCGGATTACCAACCAGATCCGCCGCTGCGACGCCGTTGGCAACACCCGCAAGCGCGAGAAGTGCAAAGAGTTTTTTCATGAATAATAAGGATAGAAAGTACGCAGATCTTATTCGGACGTGCGGCAGATGATGGCTCTGCGCACATTATTGTTCGCCAGTTGTTCCGCGGGTAATTATCGCCGATTGCGACGTTTGCTGCTCGGTACTCCAGGTCGGCGATAAAAATGCCAGCGGCGCGGCGCCGAAGCGCCGCCATACCATCCGCAACACCATCCGCCGCACGCGCGCCGGGACATTGCGCGCCCGCATTGCAAGCGCGAGCGCGCAGCTAAACGCGACGCCGACATTCAGTATGCCGGTGACCACGATGCCCGCGACCGCCAGCCAGAACTGGCTCGACAGCACAACGGGCGCTCCCAGGCTGGCTGCGGCGGCGGCCAGAGTGCCGGCCGACAGAGTGACGTGCCGCACATCCAGCGGCAGCCCGAAAAACTGCGCCAGCACCGGCGTCATGCCTAGCAGTACGCCGATAGCGAGATTGCCGGCCACGCCGGCAATGTGTTTTTCAAGCCACAGCGCGAAACGGGCGGTGCGGGCAGCGCCCAAGGCATGCACCAGCCGACGCTGATAGGTCAGCGATTCGCACAATCGGCGCAATGCAAACCAATTGTCGGCGTAGCCTGCGGCCAGGCTGGCCAGCCACAGCAGGACTCCGGTCAAGGCCGCGTACAGCGCGGTCGGGCCCAGCGCGGACAGGGATTGCAGGCTGGCTTGCGCATTGTCCGGCGTTAGCATGGGAGCGCCGGAAAACAGCGCCACACCGAGCGATATCACGGTCATGGCCGGGATCACCGCGATCAGATTGCCGAAGAGGGCAACCGACTGGGAGCGCAGCAGCAAGGCAATTTCGTGCACCAGCGCACGCAAGCCATCGGCGCTGTCGAGCGATCCCATTTTGGCCGCCAGCGCCGGGGCGGTCACTGCCGGCTGCCTGGCTGCGAGAATGCCGCCGACGGCCTGGATCAGGATGAAGCCCAATGCATAATTCAGCGATGCGAACAGGCCGTCAAAAAACCCGGCCAGGCCGATGCCGGCCAGCAAAAACTTGATGCATACGGTAAACGCGATCACCACCCCGCCGCGATAGGCGGCCTGCTGCATGATGCGGTAGGCCGCCTTATCGCGTGCGATGTATTGCTCGCCATGGTCGGCGTTGCGCTCCACCATCTTTCTGGCCAGCAATGAAAAGCTGCGCTGGAACAGGCCGGACAATGATGATCGCTGATGATGCGCATGGATCAGATCGACCAGCAGCGCCTGCATGTGCCCGGCACCCTGCGCCGCGTCGGCGGCAGCTGAGCGCATCTCGAGCAGGCGCGACATGCGTGCCAGTTGCGCACGCATGCGCTCGACGCCGTAGACCAGTCCGAGCGAGACGCCGTATTCGTCCAGATGGGCATAGATCTTGTCGGTCTGGGCCTGGCAGACGGCGATCAGCATGCGCACGCTGCGCAATGCCGATATGTCCTGCGGGTGCGCCATCAGATAGGCTTCCAGCTCGCGCCGCAGCGCCATGAACGGCGTGGCCGGCAGCGGCATGCGGGGCAATATCCGGTGGTGGAAGTCGGCACTGATGCCAGTGGCCACGATATCGGTCACCAAATGGGTCAATGCTTCGTCGATTTGTTGCGCATAGGTATGATTGATCCCATCGTCGCCGCACAATTTCCAGATCCGCGTCAATACCGCTGCATCGAGTCCCGCCAACCACTGTGCATCGGCAGGATCGGGGAACATGGAGGTGATCAGGTTCGACAGATCCATCCTGGCCGGCAGCGCCGGCAGCAGCTTGGAAATCAGGTGTTCATACAGTTCGCCGAAGAAAGCATGCTTGCCGGGCAGGCCGGTGGCGCAAAAAAGCTCGGGGCCGGCGGCCTCGCGCAGACTCTTTTGCAAGGTCAGGCGCACCCGCCGGCGCTCGTCGCGATGCGCATCAAGCCAGTCCAGCAGATACAGCAGGCGCTGATTTTTGACATACAGCCGGGCCGCTTCGCCCTGCAGCGTCACCGTCGACGCGTGCCGCAGCCATTCCGCGACATCCATCAGCCAGTTGGCGCGCTCTTGCCAGCACGCATCCGGATTGGCCCGATGCATCAGGGTTTCCACCCGGTGCTGGTATTGGAGCGGGTTTTGTGCCGGCTGATCGGCACCGTGGCGAAACCGGCGCCACATCACCCTGATCTTCAGTAAGGTTAGTCTCATGTTTTTCGTTTGCTTTGACGGGTTGGTATTGCGATGAAATGCCGGTAGGAACTATTCCGAATGCCGCGCACGCTGGTGCAGTATCGTGCACTTTTACCGGTGTTTTGCGATTCTCATTTATACTGAAATTCGATCCCACTCTGACGACACAGGACTATGCGACACGAAAACCGCTTTCAAGGTTCCCAAAGCTACGTTGCCACCGACGACCTGAAACTGGCCGTGAATGCGGCATTGACGCTGCAGCGCCCGCTGCTGATCAAAGGCGAGCCGGGCACCGGAAAAACCATGCTGGCGGAGGAAGTTGCCGCCGCGCTGGATATGCCGCTGATGCAGTGGCACATCAAATCGACCACCAAGGCGCAGCAGGGCTTGTATGAATACGATGCGGTGTCGCGCCTGCGCGACTCGCAACTGGGCGACGAGCGCGTGCGCGACATCCACAACTACATCGTCAAGGGCGTGCTCTGGCAAGCGTTCACCGCCGATCGCCCGGTAGTGTTGCTGATCGACGAGATCGACAAGGCCGACATCGAATTCCCCAACGATCTGCTGCGCGAACTCGACCGCATGGAGTTTTACGTCTACGAGACGCGCGAAATGGTGCGCGCGCTGCACCGGCCGCTGGTGATCATCACCTCGAACAACGAAAAGGAATTGCCGGATGCCTTCTTGCGCCGCTGTTTCTTCCACTACATCAAGTTCCCAGACAAAGACACGATGCAGCAGATTGTCGATGTGCACTTCCCGCTGCTCAAGAAGGATTTGCTGGCGCAAGCGCTGCAAACCTTTTACGAGGTGCGCGAGGTGCCGGGCCTGAAGAAGAAACCGTCCACTTCGGAACTGCTGGACTGGCTCAAGCTGCTGCTGGCCGAAGACATCCCGCCGCACGCGTTGCACGGCAAGGACGCAAAAACCATAGTGCCGCCGCTGCATGGCGCATTACTCAAGAACGAGCAGGACGTGCACCTGTTCGAACGCCTGGTGTTCATGTCGCGCACCAACCGATAATAACATATAGGGAGTATGCAAATAAATAGTACAATTCCCGCATAAGTTACCTGCGGCAATTAAAAATACATATTCCAGTATATATCATGCCCAGACACATGCCGATTGCGCTCAAAGGAGAACACACAATGCTGCACAAGCTCGCACACCAAGGATTATTGTGCTGATCGATTTTTTCTTTACGCTGAAAGACGCCAAGATCCCGGTCTCGATCAAGGAATTCCTGCTGTTGCTCGAAGCGCTGCAGAAAAGCGTGATCGGCACTTCGGTCGACGATTTCTATTATCTGGCGCGCATCATGCTGGTCAAGGATGAAGCGCATTACGACAAATTCGACCGCGCTTTCGGGCTGTACTTCAAGGGCATTCACACTATCTTCGAGAAAAACCCCGAGATTCCGCTGGATTGGCTGATGAAGCGCATCGAGCGCGAATTAAGCCCGGAGCAAAAAGCGGCGATCGAAAAGTTCGGCTATGACAAGCTGATGGATAGGCTGAAGGAATTGCTCGACGAGCAAAAGGAGCGCCACGAAGGCGGCGGCAAATGGATCGGCACCGGCGGCACTTCGCCGTTCGGCCACAGCGGCACCAATCCGGAAGGCATCCGCATCGGCGGTGAAGGCGGCAAGCGTTCGGCGGTCAAGGTGTGGGAAGCGCGCGCCTATCGCGACTACGATAGCGAGCGCGAACTCGGCACCCGCAACATCAAGGTCGCGCTGCGGCGGCTGCGCAAATTCGCCCGCCAAGGCGCCGAGGAAGAACTGGCGCTGGACGCCACCATCCGCGCCACCGCCAGCAACGCCGGCTACCTCGACATCCGGATGCAGCCGGAGCGCAAGAACAATATCAAGGTGCTGATGCTGCTGGACGTCGGCGGCACCATGGACGACCATGTTGCGCGCTCCGAAGAACTGTTTTCGGCTGCCAAAACCGAATTCAAGAACATGGAATTCTTTTATTTCCACAACTGCGTCTACGATACCCTGTGGAAAAACAACCGCCGCCGCCACGCGGAGCGCTTCCCGAGCTGGGATATCCTGCGCAAATATCCGGCCGACACCAAGCTGATTTTCGTCGGCGACGCCACCATGAGCCCGTATGAAATCCTGCAGGCGGGCGGCTCGGTCGAATACAACAACCAGGAAGCCGGCGCCGCCTGGCTGCAGCGTTTCACCCAAGCCTTCCCGAAGTTCATCTGGCTCAATCCGGAACCGGAAGGCTTATGGCAATACCGTCAATCGGTTGCCATCATCCAGCAACTGATGAACCGCCGGATGTTTCCGCTGACGATAGACGGGCTCGAGCGCGGGATGCGCCTGTTGAGCAAGTAAGCGCAGCAGGTTTCTAAGGCAGGTATTTCTGCAGCGTCGCCAGCACCAGTTGCGCATTCACCGGTTTATTCAGGAAACCGTTGCAACCGGCCGCCTGCCCAAGCCGGCTGTCGTAGGAAAATGGTTTTCCGGCGAGCAAGATGACGACCACCCCGCTGCCATCGCGTCCGCTCCTGATCGTGCGGCACAAGCGATACGGATCCACCGCTGGCGTGGCGGTGTTGATCAGCACCACTGCAACATTGTGCAGATTGCAGTAGTCGAGCGCCGCCTGTTCGGTCGCGACCCAGGTCGCCGGTACTTTGCGCATCGCCGGCAAGCCTGCGGTAAAGTCGCGAAACAGCGGGTTCTTGTCGATTATCAGCACCCCGCCATCGCGCGGCTTGCTGCGCATGCGGATGTAATCGTTCGGATCGGTCAGATCGATATCGAGCCGGTGGCGCTGGCGGCGTTCCGGCACCGGCGGCAGCGCCGGATGCAGTCGCGCCAGTGCGGCCGCACGCTGATCGACCAACACATCGAGCACATCGAATAATTTGCGCCAGCGTATCGGCCGCGCCAGATGAGGATGCGGCAGTGCAATAGCGGGCGCGCCGATCAGCAGGGCCGGACGGATATCGCTCGGCCCCAGGCTGGATAAAATGGCCAGCGCTTTCAGATCGTCGGCATTGGCACAATACAGGTCGGGATCCTGCAAGCTGTCCTGCGCCAGGCAGCAACAGCTATATTTGCCCTCGGTACGGACCGCAAAGGTCGCTTCCAGCATGCCTGCTTCCTGGCTGGAGAAGCCGATCAGGCGGATCGCAAGCTGGGGCGGCGGAATCAATCTGGTAATCTGATTTTGCATATGTGTGTCGGATGGAAATTGTGCGTATTGCTGTTGCATATTGCGCGGCGGGTAAAATCAGTTGCGATCGCGCACCCTGATTTCGCTCCATCGCGGGTATAAGGTTAAGCTATCGTGCGCATCGGCATAGAATTTTTCATTAAAATGCTGCTGCACAGCATAATTTCAGAATACAACATTTAGTCTTTAAAAAGTACCTCCGACAGCATGGCCACAAAACAATCCGATTACAACGAATCCTCGATCCGCGTCCTGAAAGGCCTGGAACCTGTCAAGCAGCGTCCAGGCATGTACACCCGCACCGAAAACCCGATGCACATCGTGCAGGAAGTCATCGACAACGCTTCCGACGAGGCGCTGGGCGGCTTCAGCAAGACGATTCTGGTCACCATCAACGCCGACGGCAGCGTCAGCGTGGAAGATGACGGCCGCGGCATCCCGGTCGGCCTGCACCCGGAAGAGCAGGTGCCGACGGTCGAAATCGTGTTCACCCGGCTGCACGCGGGCGGCAAGTTCGACAAGGGCAGCGGCGGCGCGTATGCATTCTCGGGCGGCTTGCACGGGGTCGGCGTATCGGTCACCAACGCACTCTCCTCGCGGCTGGAAATCACGGTCTGGCGTGAAGGCGGCGTGCATCAGCTGGCGTTTGCCGACGGCGACCTGATCGAAGCGCTGACCTCGCGCCCTGCCTTTCGGGAAGGCAAAAAATCAGGCACCCGGGTCACGGTTTGGCCGAATCCCAAGTATTTCGACTCGCCCAACATCGCACTGGCGGACCTGCAGCGCCTGCTGCGCTCGAAAGCGGTGCTGCTGCCCGGCGTCAAGGTCACGCTGGCCAACGCCAAAAGCGGCGACAGCCAGACCTGGCAATATGATCAGGGCTTGCGCGGCTACCTGCTGGAATCGCTGGCGCAGACCGCCAGTGGCGAAACTCTGATCCCGCTGTTCGAAGGCGCGCAGCATGCGAGCGCCGACGCCGAAGGCTTTGCCGAGGGCGAAGGCGCGAGCTGGGTAGTGGCCTGGACCGAGGACGGCAATGTGGTGCGCGAATCGTATGTCAACCTGATCCCGACCCCGGCCGGCGGCACCCATGAATCCGGCCTGCGCGAAGGCTTGTACGGCGCGGTGAAAAGCTTCGTCGACATGCATTCCTTGCTGCCGAAAGGCGTCAAGCTGCTGCCGGAAGACGTGTTCGCGCGCGTCTCGTTCGTGCTGTCGGCCAAGGTGCTGGACCCGCAATTCCAGGGCCAGATCAAGGAAAGGCTGAATTCGCGCGATGCGGTCAAGCTGGTATCGAGCTTCACCAAACCGGCGCTGGAGTTGTGGCTCAATCACCACGTCGAATACGGCAAGAAGCTGGCCGAACTGGTCATCAGGCAGGCGCAATCGCGGCTGCGCTCCGCGCAAAAGGTCGAGAAGAAGAAATCCTCCGGCGTGGCGGTGCTGCCGGGCAAGCTGACCGACTGCGAATCCTCCGACATCACGCGCAACGAACTGTTCCTAGTCGAGGGCGATTCGGCCGGCGGCTCCGCCAAGATGGGGCGCGACAAGGAGTTCCAGGCGATCCTGCCGCTACGCGGCAAGGTGCTGAATTCCTGGGAAACCGAGCGCGACCGGCTGTTTGCGAACAACGAGATCCACGATATGGCGGTCGCGATCGGCATCGATCCGCACAGCCGCAACGACACGATAGACCTGAGCGGTCTGCGCTACGGCAAGATCTGCATCCTGTCGGATGCGGACGTCGACGGCTCGCACATCCAGGTGCTGCTGCTGACGCTGTTTTTCCGCCATTTCCCGCAACTGATCGACCTTGGCCACATCTGTGTCGCGCGCCCGCCCTTGTACCGGGTCGATGCGCCGGCACGCGGCAAGAAGCCGGCGCAGAAGATCTATGCGCTCGACAGCGGCGAACTGACCGCGATCGAAGACAAGCTGCGCAAGGATGGCATCAAGGACGGCGCGTGGTCGATTGCCCGCTTCAAGGGGCTGGGCGAGATGAACGCCGAGCAGTTGTGGGAAACCACGATGAACCCTGACACCCGCCGCCTGCTGCCGATCACGCTCGGCGCGCTGGACGTGCCCGATTCCGAAGCGCGCTTTCACATGCTGATGGGCAAAGGCGAAGCATCCTCGCGCCGCGCCTGGATCGAAGAGCACGGCAACGAAGCCGAAGCCGATATCTAACGGTCATGGCAAAAGTGCCACACCCGATTATGAAATTCGCCATGACCGTTTCCCCCACCCCAGCCCTCCCCCGCAAGCGGGAGAGGGGGACGAAGGCTCGCTGCGCGAGTTTTACGTTAATTTTAAAAAACCATGACCGACCAAACCACGCTATTTGAACCAGCCCCTGCCGACGATGAAACCCTGACGCTGGCCACTTTCGCCGAACGCGCGTATCTCGATTATGCGATCTCGGTGGTCAAGGGGCGCGCGCTGCCGGACGTCTGCGACGGCCAGAAGCCGGTGCAGCGCCGCATCCTGTACGCGATGAACGAACTGGGCCTGAATGCGGCTGCCAAGCCGCGCAAGTCCGCCGCGGTGGTCGGCGACGTGCTGGGCAAGCTGCATCCGCACGGCGACCAGTCGGTGTACGACGCGCTGGTGCGGATGGCGCAGGATTTCTCGCTGCGCTACCCGCTGATCGACGGCCAGGGCAATTTCGGCTCGCGCGACGGCGACGGCGCGGCGGCGATGCGCTACACCGAGGCGCGGCTGACGCCGATCGCCAGGTTGCTGCTGGATGAAATCGACATGGGCACCATCGATTTCCAGCCCAACTACGACGGCTCGACCGAAGAACCGACGCTGCTGCCGGGCCGCCTGCCGTTCGTGCTGCTGAACGGCGCGTCCGGCATCGCGGTCGGGCTGGCGACTGAAATCCCGTCGCACAACCTGCTGGAAATCGCCCGTGCCACCGTCGCGCTGATCCGCAATCCGAAGCTGAGCCATGCCGAACTGATGGAATTCGTGCCGGGACCGGACTTCCCCGGCGGCGGCCAGATCATCAGCTCAGCGACAGCGCTGTCGGAGATGTACGCAAGCGGGCGCGGCAGCATGAAGGTGCGCGCCTGCTGGAAGATCGAGGAACTGGCGCGCGGCCAGTGGCAGGCGGTCGTCACCGAACTGCCGCCCGGCACCTCGTCGCAGAAGATCCTGGAAGAAATCGAGGAACTGACCAATCCGAAGCTCAAGCTGGGCAAGAAAGCCCTGACGCCGGAACAGGTCAACCTGAAGCAAAGCATCCTGTCGATGCTCGACACGGTGCGCGACGAATCCGGCCGCGCGGCGCCGGTGCGGCTGGTGCTGGAGCCGAAATCGCGCACCCAAGATCCGGCCGCCTTCATGCAGATGCTGCTGGCGCACACCTCGCTGGAAACCAGCGCCTCGCTGAATCTGGTGATGATCGGCGGCGACGGCCGGCCGCGCCAGAAAGCGCTGGGCGAGATCCTGCGCGAATGGATAGAGTTCCGCTTTACCACCGTCACCCGCCGCACCCAGCACCGGCTGCGCAAGGTAGATGAACGGATCCACATCCTCGAAGGGCGGGAAGCGATCCTGCTCAACATTGACCAGGTGATCAAGATCATCCGCGCCTCGGACGAGCCGAAACCGGCGCTGATCCAGGCCTTTGCGCTGTCCGACCGCCAGGCCGAAGACATCCTGGAAATCCGCCTGCGCCAACTGGCGCGGCTGGAGGCTATCAAGATCCAGCAGGAACTGGCGACCCTGCGCAGCGAGCGCGCCGGATTGCAGGAACTGCTGGACAACCCGGCAGCGCTGAAAAAATCGATCATCAGGGAAATCGAGGCCGACGCCAGGCAGTTCGGCGACAAGCGCCGCACGCTGATCGAAGCGGCCGAAAAAGCGGTGATGGAACAAAAGGTGGTGGATGAAGCGGTGACGCTGGTGATTTCGCAAAAAGGCTGGGTGCGCGCGCGCACCGGCCACGGCCACGATGCCGCGCTATTCAGCTTCAAGGCCGGCGATGCGCTGTACAACACCTTCGAATGCCGCAGCGTCGACAACCTGCTGGTGTTCGGCTCCAACGGCCGCATCTATTCGGTGCCGGTATCGGTGCTGCCGAATGCGCGCGGCGACGGCATGCCGATCACCACCTTCATCGAACTGGCCAGCGGCACCCGCATCCTGCACTATTTCGCCGGCGCCGCCGACGTGATGCTGTTGCTGGCATCGACCGCCGGTTACGGCTTCACCGCACGGGCCGGCGACATGGTCAGCCGCAACAAGTCCGGCAAGGCCTTCGTCACGCTGGAACAGACCGACGCGCTATTGCCGCCCGCCATCGTCAGCAGTGATGACAGCGCCCTGGCCTGCCTGTCGGAAAAGGGCCGGCTGCTGGTATTCGGCATCGACGAGCTCAAGTCGCTGTCCAACGGCGGCCGCGGCGTTATCCTGATGGTCCTGGAAGACCAGGAAACCTTGCTGGCGGCACAGCCGATCAGCCAGAAAGGCGTCAGCGTATCCGGCATCGGCCGCGCCAACAAGGCGCAAACGGTAGCGCTATCGGCCACCGCGCTGGCCCCCCACATCGCCAAACGCGCGCGCAAAGGCAAGGCGCTGGAAAGCAAGATCAAGGCCGCCGCACTGGCCCCGATAGCCTGACCACGGATTGGCATTTTCATAGGGGTATATCCATAATATTGCAACTATCCGCAGGTTTTTAATGCGGTTACAAATATACGGTATTGAGTATATTTTCAGGATCGGGAGGGCGGATCAGGCGCAGCCGTAATCCGCCGCACCTTGCGCGACGCATCGATGACACTCGATAGCGTCGCGTTTTTATGTCCGATCCATTCCGGTTTTTCACTTGACAATCATCCATTCAGACCTATACTACCATCCATACAGATGGTATATGGATGCCATACAGAGTCTGATGAGGTGAATATGAACGTGCATGAAATTCGGCCCAAGCTCAGCGACAGCGAGAAAATCACCATCAATCTGGGGCTCATCGATCTTGGCCAAATTGACTTGCTGGTGCAGGAGGGTTTTTATTCCAACCGTACCGACCTGATCCGCACCGCCATTCGCAATCAGCTGAGTACCCACGCCGATGTCGTCAAGCAAACGGTGGCGCGCAAGAGCCTGGTGCTCGGCTTGCAACATTATTCCCGCGCAGACCTTGAGGCGGTACAAGCCGCCGGACAGCGGCTACAAATCCAGGTGTTGGGTTTGGCCAGTATCGGCACCGATGTGTCGCCGGAACTGGCGCTGGCGACGATCGATTCGGTGCAGGTGCTGGGCGCATTGCATGCGAGTCCGGCGGTCAAGACAGCGCTGGCCGGACGCATTCGTTAGTTTAAGAAAATTAATTCTTGTCCCATGGCTGCTGGGCCCGGAGACAACTGAAAGGATGAATCCAATGAAACTCGATGAAAAAATGTTGGCGAAAATGCGCGCAGTCACGCAAAAATTGTTGACAAGCGGGCCGGCGGCAGCCACTGCTGCCATTCAGCAGGCGCTGCAGAAAGGCCTCAGTCCCGAGCACACGGCACCCCAGTCGCGCCCGATGCGCGATATCAATCCTGCGCCCGGAACAGAGACTATCGATGTCGCCAGTGTCGCCGATGGTGCGAAGGTCGCGGCGACGGACGATTTCGTGTCCGATTTATTGGCACGGCTGGGTATTCCATCCGGCCTAGCAGCTGGAAAATTTGTTCGCCCAGAATTTCCGATACCATCGTTTGCGCCCCAGTTCCAACCTGAGGAGCACATAGATGCCAGCAGTGCGGGCCGGTTTGTCGCCGGTTCCTATTCCAACCAGGCCGGCAGCCGCAGTTACAAACTGTATATCCCGAGCAGTTATCACGGCCAGGCGTTGCCGCTGATGGTCATGCTGCATGGCTGCACGCAAAATCCGGACGACTTTGCCGCCGGCACCAGGATGAACGCCATCGCCGAAGAAAAGCAATGCTTCGTCGTCTATCCGGAACAAACCCAGTCAGCCAACAGCTCCAGATGCTGGAACTGGTTCAACGCGATCGATCAGCAGCGCGACCAGGGCGAGCCATCGATCATCGCCGGCATCACGCGCCAGATTATCAGCACCCAAAACATCGATGCGAGCCGCGTCTATATCGCCGGGATGTCGGCCGGCGGCGCGATGGCCGTCATCATGGGCACGCTGTATCCGGACCTGTACGCGGCGGTCGGCGTCCATTCCGGCTTGCCATATGCTGCCGCACATGACTTGCCATCTGCACTGGCTGCAATGCAAGGTGGCGCGGCAGGCCGGCAGGCGCAGAATGGATCAGGATCGGGATCGGGCGCTGGCGCCGGCGCACGCCTGGATGCGATTCCGATCATCGTATTTCATGGCGATCGTGACATCACGGTCCATCCGCGCAACGGCGAAAAGGTGATGGCGCAGAACGTGCCGGGTGCGGTGCAGCAAGATGCGCGCGATCGGGACACGGGCCCGGCCTCTGCCGCAACGCCGATCGCACCCGAGCCAAGCGTGCGGCGCGGCAAAATCACCAACGGCCACGCCTACACCCAAACCATGCACCAGAACACTGAAGGGCAGATCGTTGCCGAACACTGGCTGATCCATGGCTCCGCACATGCCTGGTCCGGCGGCAGCAAGCGCGGCAGTTATACCGATGCCAAAGGACCGGATGCGACGCGGGAGATGATGCGGTTTTTCACTACGCAGGCGAAGCAGCAGTGACGCGTCAGATCCCATCCATGGTGGCATTTTTATTGGAGTATATCCATAAAAATGCCAATGGCCGCACGTCTTAAAAGGGGATCAAATATATACCGAACCGGGTATATCAGGAAGGCCGGCAGCTGCTGGCGGCACCGCGAATGATGCGGAAACCGCCTGTGCGGCTTCCGCGCTGCCATTCTAGAATTCTTCCCACTCGTCCGCCTTGTCTGCTGGCGCATTGACGACGCGCTTGACGTGCGGGAAACTGCCAGCCTTCGGCGCACGGGTATCCCGCTTGGTTGCAGCAAGGCTTAAATTGACAGTTGACCGAGCGCGCGGCGCGATTGTTTGGCCCGGCTGCATACCATCCAGCTTGAAAATGCTGACCACTTGCGACAGATTGATGGCCTGATCCTGCAGCGATGCGGCGGCCGCCGCCGCCTCTTCGACCAGCGCCGCATTTTGCTGGGTGACCTGATCCATCTGGCTGATCGCCTGATTGATTTGCTCGATGCCGGAAGTCTGCTCCTGGCTGGCGGACGTGATTTCGCCCATGATGTCGGTGACCCGTTTGACGCTGGCTACGATCTCTTCCATGGTGGCACCGGCCTGGTCGACCAGTCTGGCACCCTGGTCGACCTTTTCCACCGAGTCGCCGATCAGGGTCTTGATTTCCTTGGCGGCCGCGGCCGAACGTTGCGCCAGGTTGCGCACTTCGGTTGCTACCACCGCGAAGCCCCTGCCCTGCTCGCCGGCGCGCGCCGCCTCGACTGCCGCATTCAAGGCCAGGATGTTGGTCTGGAACGCGATGCCGTCGATGACGCCGATGATGTCGCTGATCTTCTTGGCCGAGGCATTGATCGAACCCATGGTATCGACCACCTGCGCCACCACCGCGCCGCCCTTGGCTGCAACCTCCGATGCGGATGCTGCCAGCTGGTTGGCCTGGCGCGCGTTGTCGGCATTCTGCTGCACGGTGCTGGTCAGTTCCTCCATCGAGGACGCGGTTTCCTCCAGCGAGCTGGCCTGCTGTTCGGTGCGCGACGACAAGTCGAGATTGCCGGCGGCGATCTGGTTGGAGGCGGTGGCAATGGTATCGGTGCCGGAGCGCACATCGCCGGCGATCTTCACCAGGCTATCGTTCATATCCTTCAACGCCTGCATCAGCTGGCCGGTTTCATCCTTGGAGCGGACGTCGATCTGCTGCGTCAAATCGCCGCCGGCAACGCCGCGCGCAATCTTCACTGCGGCTTCCAGCGGCCGTGAAATGGCACGCACCAGCCAGACGCCGACCATCGCGGCCAGCAACAAGCCGAACAGGATGCCGGCGGTGCAGCTGATGCGCACCCACTGATAGATGGTTTGCGACAGCTCAAACGCCTGTTTACCCGCATCCATCTGCTGTTTGATGAGTGCATTGATGTCGCTTTCCACCGGCAGCACCAATTGCGTCATCGGTCCGTTCAGAATTTCGGTTGCCATCTGGGTATTCCCGGCGCGCAGCGCGGCAACTGCCGGCAGCAGGCCATCGGCAACGAATTTTTTGCGGCTTTCCGCAAATTGGTCGGCGATTTTTTTATCTTCCGGGCTACGGACATGGGCCTGGTATTCATCCCACACCTTGCCGATGGTTTGGGTATTGGCGTCCACTGCATCCATTTGCTTGCCAAGCGCGGCCGGATCCCCGGTCACGGCTTTGGCAACGAGAAACTGGTTGGCGCCAAGCAATCGGACCACCTGATCCAGCTGCCCGATCGAAGCCATCTCGTTGGCATACAGCGACTTCATCGCGTCGTTGGCAAAACCGAGGCTGGCGATGCCAACGACGCCGCCGACGATCAATTGGAACGACAGAAAGGTAATCACGAAAATCAGGCGTGATTTGATGGTGAGATTCTTCAGCATGTTCATGCATCCTAAATATTAGCGGGCACCAGGCAGGTGCGAAGGTACGTTGAAAATCTTAACAACCGGCGCTCTGTTACCAGCATTGCTTTGTTATTTTTCCGATCGGACCGGCAAAGTTGCGGATGACAGTCTTTACGAGTGGATCCGCGGCAATCATTGCCGAATTTCAACTATGCCTGAAGGGTCTTTCGATGTCACTTTTTATTTCCGCAAGATTGTGCAGGCGCAACAGGCTGGCCCGCAAGCACTGCCCAGATTTCAGATCATCATTGGGAGTATGCGAATAAACACGAGGTCTTCCGCACAGTATTAATGCGTTACTAATAATACATATGCATGTATTAATGTAAGTCAGAAGTGGCAACTGGCACGACAGCAACCCGTGCCGGCAGTGCAATCGCGCCCGAATATCGGCAGCGGCAATGCCGCTCGCAATGAAAACGGGCCTGCGGCACGCCGTTCGACGTGCAGCAGGCCCATTGACGGCGGCCGAAATATTGTCGCGCCTACATCCTGGCCGCGATCAGCCGGCCCAGTTTCGCGATGCCTTCGCGGATGCGTTCCGGCGACACGGTGACGAAGCTCAGGCGGAAGGTGTTGGTCTCCGGCGTGTTGGCATAGAACGGCGCGCCCGGCACGAATGCGACGTTCTGTGCCAGCGCTGCCTCCAGCAGTTGCATGCTGTCGATGTGCTGCGGCAGCGTGACCCAGATGAACATGCCGCCTTCGGGCCTGGTCCAGGTCACCGACGGCGGGAAATGCTCGGCCATCGCGTCCAGCATCGCCTGGCATTGATTCGCGTACAGCGTGCGGATGGTCGGGATGTGGCGGTCGAGGAAACCGTCCTTGACGACTTGATAGACCACCATTTGCGTCAGTTGCGCGGTGTGCAGATCGGCCGCCTGCTTGGCCAGTTCCAGCCGGCGCAGCAAGGGCAGCGGCGCCACCACGTAACCGAGCCGGATGCCGGGCGTCAGCACCTTGGAGAACGAACCCATGTAAATCACGCCGTTCGGGTTCATCGTCAGCATCTTCGGTGCCGGTTCGCTGCGATAGCTGAGCGCGCCGTAAGGATCGTCCTCGATCAGCGGCAGGCCGAGACGGGCGCAGGTTTCGACCAGTTCGATGCGGCGCTCGACCGACAGGCTGCGGCCGGTCGGATTCTGGAAATTCGGCAATGCGTACAGCAGGCGTGCGCCCTCTGCCACCGTGGCCACCGATTGCGGCACCAGGCCGGCATCGTCGGTGGCGACCGAGACGAATTCCGGGCGATACACGGAAAAAGCCTGCAGTGCGCCGAGGTAGCTCGGAGTCTCGACCAGAACCTTGCTGCCTTCATCGATCAATACCTTGCCCAGCAGGTCGAGTGCCTGTTGCGAGCCCGATACCATCAATACCTGCTCCGGCAGGATTTTGGCGTCGGAGGTCGACAGACGATGGGCAATCCATTCCCGCAGCGGGCCATAACCGTCGGTCGGGCCGTATTGCAGCGCGACTTTGCCCTGTTGCGACAGCACCTTATCGAACGCGACGCGCATTTCCTCTACCGGAAAGGTGGCCGGCGACGGCAAGCCGCCAGCGAAGGAAATGATTTCCGGGCGTTGCGTGATTTTCAGGATTTCGCGGATGAACGAGCTTTGCAGCTGCTCTGCGCGTTGTGCGAATTGCCATTGGATCTGGTTCGGGTTTTCAATTTTCATGCTTGTCTCTTTAAAATGGTGGCACTCGCCACCGGGTCGGGCCGGCTTGTGGCTGGCGCTCATCACGGCATTGGGTAAATGCCGTTGACTGGATCGGACGTACCGTTACTGCTTAGTGCCGGTTCAAGCGATTTCGGCGATCAATTCGATTTCGACGCAGGCGCCCAGCGGGATTTGCGCGACGCCGAAGGCCGAACGGGCATGCTTGCCCTGCTCGCCGAAAATCGCGCCGATCAGTTCCGAGGCGCCATTGGTGACCAGATGCTGCTCGGTATAGTCCGGCGTCGAATTGACCAGGCTCATCACTTTGACGATGCGCTTGACGCGGTTCAGGTCGCCGCCGCAGGCCGATTGCAGCGTCGCGATCAGGTCGATCGCAACTGCGCGCGCGGCCAGCTTGCCTTCCTCGGTCGAGATGTTCCTGCCCAGCTGGCCGACCCATACCTGGCCGTCCTTCTTGGCGATATGGCCGGACAGGAAAACGGTATTGCCGGTTTGCGCAAACATCACATAGGCTGCCGCCGGTGCCGCGACCGCAGGCAGTTCGATGTTCAGGGCCTTGATTTTTTCGTAAAAAGACATGGTACTCCTCGCTAAATTCTCTTATTAATGAATCGACTCTTGATCGACCTGGTATCGCACGGAAAGGCAAATGCATCATCATCGCCGCCATGCATGGCGCATGATTATCTCAAAAGCGGCCGGTTTGCTGCGAAAAATTCCTGCCGGCCGGATTGTCAGCGCCAGATCGCCAGCGCCGAATACACGGTCAGCAGGATCATCACCACGCAAAACGCGCGCTGCCACTTGGCTTGCGTCAGAAAACCGCGCAGCGTCGCGCCGGTGCCGGCCCAGACCACGATGCAGGGCAGATTGATCGCGCAAAAAACCAGGCAGAACAGGCCGATCGCGAGCCACACCGGCTGCAGCGCCGGCATGAAGGCCGATACGCCGGTCAGTGCCATGACCCAGGCTTTCGGGTTGGCGAACTGGAATAAGGAGGCGCCCAGGAACGACATCGGCCGGGCATCGGCCGCGCTGTTTTGCCGAAACGCGATCGAGCGCAGCTGCCAGGCCAGATACAGCAGATAGGCCGAACCCATCGCCTTGAGCAAAGTATGCGCCCCCGGCACGGCCAGAATCAGGCTGCCGATCCCCAGCGCGCACAGCAACAGCATCACGCCGAAGCCGAAGGTCACGCCCAGCATGTGCGGGATGGTGCGCCTGAAGCCGAACACGATGCCGGACGAAGTCAGCATGATGTTGTTCGGCCCCGGCGTGATCGACGAGACGAAGGCGAACAGCGCGAGCGGAAATAGCGGTTCCATGAATATTCCTTACGTGGTGGACAGACAATGTTCGACAGGTGCCAAAGCGGGAGCGGCGGCGGCTTCCGGCGCTGGCTGGAAATCGACCCGGCTGTACACCTTGTCCGCCTCGATCACCACATGCCGCGCCGGCACCAGCAGCAGACTGTCACCGCCGAACAGCCAGTAATCGGTAGCATCGCCCTCGATCGTGACCCAGACACATCCGCAATCGATACGCATCGTAAGCGCGGTATCCGCGCTGACAGAAATCAACTGGCCCGGCTGAAAAACCAGGGAATCATTGGCGACGATATTTTTCATGCTGACTCCTTGAATGTGTTTGATGTATGCTAATCGACAAAACCAATACACTACCGATACAGTTGATCAGATAAATTGCAGACTGTACCGGCAAGATGACCAATACACAGGACCGCGCAATGGATAGGCAAACAACGCTCACCCGGGAATCGGGCACTTCACTGGTGGCCCAGATCGTGCGGTCGGTCGAGGCGCGCATCGACGACAAGCTGCTGCGCACCGGCGCGCGGATGCCGTCGATCCGCCAGTTCGCCGACACCAGCGCGGTGTCGCGCTTCACCGTGGTCGAAGCGTATGACCGGCTGGTGGCCAACGGTTATCTGGAATCGCGCCGCGGCTCCGGCTTTTATGTGCGGGAACGGGCGCCGCTGCGGGCGGTATCGGACCCGAGCCACACATTCAATAATGCACCGCTGCAATTCGACGTGGCCTGGCTGGTGCGCAGCATGTTCCGTCCGACGACGCCGCAAAAAATGCCCGGCATCGGCCTGCTGCCGCATGACTTCCTGGACGGCGAACTGATCGCCAGCGGCCTGCGCGCGGTCAGCCGCCAGCACCAGAACCTGTTGCTGCATTACGGCACACCGCAAGGATTCTTGCCGCTGCGCCAGCAATTGCAGCTGAAACTGGCGGCGCTGGAAATCGCCGCCACGCCGCAACAGATCATCACCACCTCCGGCGTAACGCAGGCGCTGGACCTGGTCGGGCGCCAGTTCACGCAGCCGGGCGACACCATTTTCGTCGACGACCCGGCCTGGTTCCTGATGTTCGGTTCATTTACGATGCTGGGCGCCAAGGTGATCGGCATCCCGCGCCTGCCGGACGGCCCCGACATCGCCAAGCTGGCGGAACTGGCCGCGCTGCACAAACCCAAGCTGTATGTGATCAATTCGGTGCTGCACAATCCGACCTCGACCTCGCTCTCGAGTGCCAAGGCATTCCAGGTGCTGAAGCTGGCTGAGCAGCACGATTTCATCATCGTGGAAGACGACATCTATTGCGATATGCATCCCGGCAGCGGCGTGCAGCCGGCGACCCGCATCGCGTCGCTCGACCAGCTGAACCGGGTGATTTATCTCGGCGGATTCTCCAAGACGCTGGCCGCCAATCTGCGGGTCGGCTTCATCGCCGCCTCGCGCGAACTGGTGCCGCAGCTATCGGATCGCAAGATGCTGACCGCGCTGACCACCAGCGAAATCGGCGAACGCGTGGTCTACAAGATCCTGTCCGAAGGCCATTACCGCAAACACACCGAGCGCCTGCGCAGCCGGCTGGACGCAGTGCGCGGCAAGAGCATCAAGTGGCTCGAAGGGATCGGCATGCGCATCGACATCAGCACCCCGGCCGGCATGTTCGTCTGGGCCGACACCGGCTGCGACACCAACCTGCTGGCGGAAAAGGCGATGGCTGAAGGCATCCTGCTGGCGCCCGGCTGCCTGTTCTCGCCGAACCAGCTGCCGTCGCACCGGATGCGCCTGAACGTCGCCACCCTGTGCGACCCGGAGGTGCGGGAGTTTCTGGAGCGGGAGATCGGGAAGGCACTTTAGAAAAGCATTAATTGGCGGGTATTTTCATTAACGCAATGAATATATGCGGCAGATAGGCTATTTTTTCATATACTCATCTGAGACAGTATTTCAGCGAAATCATCAAAAGATTGCAACTATTCGTAATATTTTTGAACTATCACAGCTAATCCACTCAAAATATTTACACGATGCCGGTTTTTTCGGATTGGCGCGAACGTGTTTAATCCCTTTTTAATGAGGTGATCAGATGAAAACAATGCAAAAACTGGCAGTCAATACCATCGTTGTAGCGGCATTCCTGACTCTGGCCGGGTGTTCCGGCATGTCCCGCCAGGATAAAAGCACGGCCATTGGCGCCGGTGTTGGGGCAGTGGGTGGCTCGGTGCTGACCGGCGGCAGTGCGGTTGGGACCGTCGGGGGCGCGGCAGTCGGCGGCGTCATCGGGCACGAAGTAGGCAAAAAATGAAATCGCAAACATCGTAAATAAACTAACGCATCAAAAAAAACCCCTGCTGTCGCGGTGCGACAGCAGGGGTTTTTTTGGTCTTGTTACCGCAGAATTATTATCCCGCCTTCTGTGCCAGCACCCGCCGGATCGTGGCGGCCAGTTCCTCTGCGACGAATTTGGCCACATAGGCATCCGCGCCGACGCTTTTGACGTGCTCCTCGTTGGTCGAGCCGGTCAGCGAAGAATGGATGATCACCGGGATCGACTTGAATCGCGCATCCTGCTTGATCTTCCGGGTCAGGGTAAAGCCATCCATTTCCGGCATTTCCAGATCGGTCAGCACCAGCGCAACCTTGTCCTGCACCGTCTTGCCTTCGGCCAGCGCGGCGTCTGCGATGCTTTGCAGCCGCTCCCAGGCTTCCTTGCCGGTCTTGGTCATGATGAACGGCGCCCCCATCGCATCCAGCCCATGCTCGATCAGCGTGCGCGCCATTTGCGAATCGTCGGCCGCCAGAATCACCGCGCCGCTCGGCAACTTCAATGCCGGACCGATGGTGCCCGGAGCGGGCTCCGCCTGGCTTGACGGCATCACGTCGCGCAGGATCTGCTCGACGTCCAGCACCTGCGCCAGGCGGGTGCCGTCGATGTCGCCATCGAGCCGGGCAATGCTGGTTACCATGCCGCCGACCATGCTCGATTCCGCCGACAGCACCTGGCTCCAGTCCAGCCGCACGATTTCTTCCACGCCTTCGACCGCAAAGCACTGGGTCGAGCGTGCATACTCGGTCACCAGCAGGATGTTCAATCCGCTCTTTGGGGTGCAGCCGACCACCGCCGGCAGGTCGATCACCGGAATGATCTGGCCGCGAATATTCGCCACCCCCAGCATGTGCGGCAGCGCACCGGCGACGCTGGTAATGACCGGCATCGCGAGGATTTCACGCACCTTGAAGACATTGATGCCGAACAGTTCGGAGCGATCGGCATTGGCAGCCTCGCCCAGACGGAACAGCAGCAGTTCAAACTTGTTGTTGGCGGTCAGATTGGTCCGTTCATTGACATCCTGCTGCACTGTACTCATGTGTTTCACCCCTTGACGCGACGTTTATTAAAGATTACTGCATTGTTTTGGATTGTTAGCGGACAAGTCGCGCGCTCGACAAGGATCGCTGCAAATTCATGATTTGTAACGGATTTTATTGCCGAATCTTTAGCCGAATAGTGCAATACCTGCAAATCTCCGGGCCCGCAGCACGCTGATCCGGCACTGTCGTGCCTCGGCGCCGGCGCTTTGCCTTGAAATCAATTTCATCACCCCCATTTTTAAGCGATCCGTTCAACAACGCCCATCACGAGGACCACATGACTGTTTCCGAAAAGCAAACCCTGGGCTTCCAGGCCGAAGTCAAGCAACTGTTGCAGTTGATGATCCATTCGCTGTATTCCAACAAGGAAATTTTCCTGCGCGAACTGGTATCGAATGCGTCCGATGCGTCCGACAAGCTGCGTTACGAAGCGATCCACAACGCCGACCTGTTCGAAAGCGATCCGGAGCTGCAGATCAAGATCACCTTCGACAAGGCGGCGCGCACCATCACCGTGTCGGACAACGGCATCGGCATGAGCCGCGACGAGACGATAGAGCATCTAGGCACGATTGCCAAATCCGGCACCAAGGAATTTTTCGGCCGCCTGTCCGGCGACCAGCAGAAGGATGCGGCGCTGATCGGCCAGTTCGGCGTCGGCTTCTACTCCGGCTTCATCGTGGCCGACAAGATCACGGTCGAATCCCGCCGCGCCGGCATGCCGGCCACGGAAGGCGTGCGCTGGGAATCCGCCGGCGCCGGCGATTTCAGCGTCGAATCGATCGACAAGCCGTCGCGCGGCACCGCCATCACGCTGCACCTGCGCGAGGGCGAGGACGAGTTCCTGTCGTCGTGGAAACTGAAAGCTATCATCCGCACCTATTCCGACCACATCCCGCTGCCGATCCTGATGCAGAAAGAGGAATGGGACGAAGAGAAGAAGGAAACCGTGGTCAAGGACGAGTTCGAGACCGTCAACCAGGCCAGCGCATTGTGGGCACGCAGCAAGTCCGACATCACGCCGGAGCAGTACGACGAGTTCTACAAGCACGTCTCGCACGACTTCCAGGCGCCGCTGATCCATACCCACAACCGGGTCGAAGGCCGCACCGAATACACGCAACTGCTGTACATCCCGTCCCACGCGCCGTTCGACATGTGGGACCGCAACAAGCGCGGCGGCATCAAGCTGTACGTGAAGCGCGTGTTCATCATGGACGACGCGGAGCAGCTGATGCCGGTCTACCTGCGCTTCGTCAAGGGCATCATCGACTCCAACGACCTGCCGCTGAACGTCTCGCGTGAAATCCTGCAGGAATCGCGCGACGTGAAAGCGATCCGCGAAGGCTCGACCAA
This sequence comes from Oxalobacteraceae bacterium, assembly GCA_030698225.1. Classification (GTDB taxonomy): domain Bacteria; phylum Pseudomonadota; class Gammaproteobacteria; order Burkholderiales; family Burkholderiaceae_D; genus AVCC01. The sequence continues at coordinate 84,139 of JAUYNR010000073.1, forward strand.
GCGCGTGCTGGGCATGCTGGAAGAAATGGCGAACGCCGATGAGCAAGAGAAAAAAGACAAGTACGTGACCTTCTGGACAGAATTCGGCCAGGTGCTGAAGGAAGGCATCGGCGAAGACGCGACCAACAAGGACCGCATCGCCAAGCTGCTGCGCATCGCCTCGACCCATAACGAGAGCGACCAGCAAAACGTGTCGTTCGCCGATTACGTGGCGCGCATGAAGGAAGGCCAGGACAAGATTTATTACGTCACCGGCGAATCGTATGCGGCCGCCAAGAACAGCCCGCATCTGGAAATCTTCCGCAAGAAAGGCGTCGAAGTATTGATCCTGTCGGACCGCGTCGATGAATGGATGCTGTCGTTCCTGACCGAGTTCGAAGGCAAGGAACTGGTGTCGGTGGCCAAGGGCGGCCTCGACCTGGGCGCGCTGGAAGACGAAGCCGAGAAGAAGCAGCACGAAGAAACCCAGACCGAATACAAGGATCTGGTCGGGAAGATGAAGGAAGCGCTGGCCGACAAGGCCAAGGAAGTGCGCGTCACCTTCCGCCTGACCGATTCTCCGGCCTGTCTGGTGGCCGACGAGCATGAACTGTCCGGCAACCTGTTGCGCATGCTGAAAGCGGCCGGGCAAGCGGCACCGGAATCGAAGCCGATTCTGGAAATCAACCCGAACCATCCTCTGGTGCAGCGCCTGAAGTTTGAGGATGCGAAGTTTGCCGACTGGTCGCACCTGTTGTTCGACCAGGCCGCGCTGGCCGAAGGCGGTCAGCTGGCCGATCCGTCCGGCTTCGTCAAACGCCTGAATGCGATGTTGCTGGATATGGCAGCCAAGTAACACGTCCCACCCCGGGTATGCCGATCGGCATACCCATCGCTGCGCTCTGTCCTGCGTGCCATTCTGTGCCCGACGATTTTCGGACAAACACCCAAACAACATGCGTTACATATTGCGTTAGCGCAGACAACGTAAGGATTTTTCTTGATCACATGGCGTGATTTGGTTCATTGTTTTATTCTTGGCTTTGTAGCCAAAACGGACCCCGGATTGCCGATAAAATCCGTGTGCCAGGTGTTTTTTAACGAATGCCAAAGGAGTGCAGCGCCATGTCAACACCGATCCCTGCACTATGTTCGATGGTCGCAGCCTTGTCCATCCTGTTCACGCAAGCGGCGATTGCCGCCGATACGGCAATGCCTGCGATGGGCGCGAAAGGGGCTGCACCGTCTGCCGCCGACCAGAAAATGATCAAGAGCGCAATGCGGGCCGCGCCGAAAAAAGTGAGTGCGGCGGCCACGATCGTGGCGGCGGGTGCTGACGGCCAGATGCGCACCTTGCGCGAAGGCAAGAACGGATTCACCTGCATGCCGGACAATCCGGCGACTCCGGGTCCCGACCCGATGTGCATGGACAAGGCCGCCTGGGAATGGGCGGGTGCATGGATGGGTCACAAGACACCTGCCAGCGGCATGGTCGGCTTCATGTACATGCTTTCGGGAGGCACCGACGCCAGCAATACGGATCCCTATGCGACCAAACCCGACGCCGGAAATCACTGGGTCAAGACCGGAGCGCACGTCATGATCGTCGGTGCCGAGGCCGGCTTTTATGACATGTATCCGAAGAGCGCGGACCCCGACACCTCGGCCCCCTATGTGATGTGGCCGGGGACCCCGTACCAGCACCTGATGATACCGGTCAAGTGAGTGAGCGAGCAGCCGCAACGGCAGGACGGCTGCTCGGCTCGTCCAACGCGCCTTCCCTTGCCGTTTCCGGCAACGCGCGGAACTCATATGAGCAGCGATTCACCGATCCAGGCGCGATTGACATGGCCGTCGGCCCCCGTTGTCGCGCTTTCGATCCGCTTTAAATCGAGGAGAACGTAATGAACAAATTGATTGCGATGGATTGCAGATCGAATCTGAAAACGGGTTTACTCTGCGCTGCCTTGGTAGCCGCGCCACTTGCTCTGGCCGAAGAAGCGCCTCCTTCATACAATGCATTTCCGGACGTCTACAAGTTGGTCCAGGAAAACGAACACTTTCGCGTTATCGAGGCGACCTGGCAACCAGGTCAGAAGGACGTTATGCATTCGCATTTGCCCGCAGTGATCTACTGGATTACTGACTGCCAACTTAGCGCTGATCTTCCAGATGGCAAACGCATTGATGGGACCCAGAAGGCGGGAACTTCTCGCATCAATGCCGCAGTACCGGGGCATGTTGCGACAAACATGGGGAAGAATACGTGCAAAGCGCTGTTAGTTGAGCGAAAGTAGCTAAAACCATGAAATTTTGATATGTCTTATTGCTTTCAACAGGGCGAAATTGTCTGTCCCGTTTTCCGGTGAAGAAATGCTGTGCGGCCGCAATATGGAGGCCACAGCGGAGTCAGGTGAGTTGCGACGTTTGATCATGCTGACATACGCGAAGTGTGTTCCGCAGTTCAACATCTCGTTGCGGCTTGCCTGCGCTCGCGGGTCTGGATAGCCGCTTGCGAGGCCACGAGGAACTGGGCTGCCTGTGCTGCACAGCGCTTGATTCGCCAATCCCCTAATATAACCAGCGTAACCAGCGGAAATTAGTCATCCTCATGGATCGCTTTCCGGACGCGTCTTTTCAATCGTTTGAAAGGCGACGTGGTGCTCAGGGCGTTGTACAAAGAAACCTTACGGCCCTGCATTACAGTCGCTCAAAGGCGTCGCGATTCCGGTAAAATTGGCCATCCCCTTCACCGGCTGGAAAATCGATTTTGAACACATGGTCGGCGATCTTACCGAACAGAAGATCGAATAAAAAAAGAAAAAGTGAAAGACCCGCACCCTATTTAACCCAGAAACGGAACTGAAACACCATGTCCATCTCGAATTTTGAAGACTTGCTGCAAGCAGCAGCGCAACAAGCCGAGCCGCAGCGCTTGCTGTTCGTGTTCGCGAAAAAAGAATTGCCTGACGACCATGTCGAAACGGAAGCGCAGAATTTCCAGGCTGGCTTGGGCGGCGCGCTGACTCCGGTCGTGTGCGTCGACAAGACGCTGGATGCGCTGAGCGATTTTGCCGCTCTGGTGCAGGAATCGGAACAGACCGGGCAGCACTGGGACGTGGTGCTGGTGGCCTGCATGGCGGGCAAGAACGGCATCATGCCGAGCGCATCCGATGCCGACCAGGGTTTGAAAATGATGGTCAGCGCAGTCCAGACCGGCGCCAAATTGTCGCGCTTCATGGCCTTCGACCGCACCGGCGAGCCGCTCCAGTTTGCCTGATGCAAAAATAAATACTAACTATTGTATTTATTTCGGACCCAACAATCATATGCGGAAGAGGCATAGTTTTTTACTATACCCCCGGTAAATTAACGTTATGTCAGCGGCCGCCGGCCATGCCGGCTCGACCTACGCCTGACCGCTGCGCGAGCGCATAACCGCGCGCCGCCGCCAAGAGCGCGGTCGCCGCACCGATGCCGGCGCCGGTGACCAGTAACACCTTTCTGTTCGTCATTTTTTTCTCCTGAGAAGTCGCACGCAATCATGTCAGACTTCGATGATGGATGCGGCAGAAACAGTCCCCGCATCGACTTGCTATAAAATCCCACCCGCCCATCGGGCAAAAATAGATAAATAGCGCAGTTGCCCGCCCACCATTGAGGAAATGTCATGAAATTAGTCCGTTACGGCCGCCCCGGCAAAGAAAAACCGGGACTGATCGATGCAGAAGGCAAGCTGCGCGACCTGTCCGGCATCATCGCCGACATCGGCAACGATCAACTGTCCGACAAGGCGCTGGCCAAACTGGCCAAGCTGCAGCACGACACGCTGCCGCTGGTACGCGGCAATCCGCGCTTTGGCGTGCCGCTGGCGCAGGTCGGCAAGTTCATCGCGATCGGCCTCAATTATGCGGACCACGCGGCCGAAGCGGGCTTGCCGAAACCGGCCGAGCCGATCATCTTCATGAAAGCCACCTCCTGCCTGTCGGGTCCGGACGATCCGATCATGCTGCCGAAGGGCTCGAAGAAGACCGACTGGGAAGTGGAACTGGGCGTCGTGATCGGCAGCAAGGCGCAATCGGTCACCGAAAAGGATGCGCTGAGCCATGTGGCCGGTTACTGCGTGGTCAACGACGTGTCGGAGCGCAAATACCAGCTGGAACTCGGCTCGCAATGGGACAAGGGCAAGGGTTGCGATACGTTCGGCCCGGTCGGCCCGTGGCTGGTGACGCGCGACGAAGTGCCGAATCCGCAGCGGCTGAACCTGTATCTGGACCTGAACGACGAGCGGATGCAAACCGGCAGCACCAAGACGATGATTTTTTCGGTCGCCAAACTGGTCAGCTACGTCAGCCGCTTCATGACGCTGATGCCGGGCGACATCATCACCACCGGCACCCCGCCGGGCGTCGGCATGGCGCTGCAGCCGCAACGCTTCCTGCAGCCGGGCGACCGGCTGACGCTGGGCATCGCCGGCCTGGGCGAGCAGCAGCAGGATGTGATTGCCTATCAGAAACCGTGAGTCGCCCGTAAATCCTGCTGTTTAGTAGTGCAGGCCTCCGTGCCTGCATGCAGGCACGGAGGCCTGCACTACTAACTTACTCGGCGTCCGCTTGATTCTCGGGCGCTGCAGCGACAAACGCATCGAGCTGCATGCAGGCGTCGCGGATGCGCAGCAGGGTCGGCATCGGGCTCAGGTCGCAGCCGACCCGCCCGGCATTGACGAGCTGGGGAATCAGGCAGCAATCGGCCAGCGTCGGGGTCCCGCCGTAACAGTAGGTGCCGGCCCGCGCATCAGCGGCCAGGGTTTGCTCCAGCACCGCCAGGCCCTGTTCGCACCAGTGGCGATACCAGGCGTCGCGGTCTTCCTGGTCCACCTTCAACTGGCGCGCCAAGTAACGCAACACGCGCAGATTGTTGAGCGGATGGATATCGCAGGCGATCGACAACGCGATGGCGCGCACATAGGCGCGTGCCAGCGGCGTCGGCGGCAGCAGCGCCGGCGCCGGGTAGGCTTCCTCCAGATATTCGATGATGGCAAGCGACTGCCTGAGTGTCGGCGCGTCCGATTCGGTCTCGGATTCGGGCCCGCTGTCGTCGATCAGCAGCGGCACCAGCGCCTCCGGATTAAGCTTCAGGTATTCGGGCGAGAATTGCGCGCCGCCCTGCCGCAGCAGATGCACCGGGATCACATCGTAAGCCAGCCCTTTCAGGTTGAGCGCGATGCGCACCCGGTGAGCAGCCGAGCTGCGGAAATAGCTGTACAGTTTCATGGAGGCCTCCATCAGATCATTGCCGAATCGGGCGGGTCCGACCCGACATCCCGCCAATAAAATACTGACGGGGTATGGCAAAAAAGAGTGCCATTACTGCATTATTTTATTGACATCTAAAAAATACATAATGCAGTATGCATGAGCGCACACACTGGCAATCAAACGATTCTGAGCGACAAGGAGCCCAGACCGGCGATCCCGCCCTCCAGCAGATCGCCCGCCACCACCGCCGCCACGCCGGCCGGAGTGCCGGTAAAGATCAGGTCGCCCGGCTGCAGCGCATAGAATTTCGAGCAATGCGCAATGATTTCAGGGATGCTCCAGATCAGCTGATCCAGCGTACCGTGCTGACGCAGCGCGCCATTCACCTTCAGCTCGATGCCCGCATTCGCGGCCAGCGCGCACTGCGACACCGGATGGATCGGCCCGATCGGCGCTGAATGATCAAAACCCTTGCCGGTGCACCACGGCCGGCCCAGCTTCTTGGCTTCGCTTTGCAGATCGCGGCGCGTCATGTCGAGTCCGATCGCGTAACCCCACACATGCCGCAACGCCAGATCGGGATCGATGTCCTGGCCGCCCTTGCCGATCGCGATCACCAACTCGATTTCATGCTGCAAGTCGCCGGTCCGGCTCGGGTACGCCATCTGCCCGACCGCACCGCTTGCCACCGGCAGCACCGCATCGGCCGGCTTCATGAAGAAGAACGGCGCTTCGCGCCCGGTTCCGCCCATCTCTTTGGCGTGCTCGACATAATTGCGGCCGACGCAATAAATGCGGTGGACCGGGAAAAAGACGGAATCGCCGACAACCGGTACGGCTGCAGGGGCAGGTGGCGGAAAAACGAATTGCATCGGAACTCCTCGCGAGGGCAGCATTTGCATGACTGCAGACAATAAATACCGGCTCAGTGCTGCCGGACAGCCATGAAAAACACTTGGATCACAGCGGGATAAGCAGCACAACAGCCGGCGCCTATATAATAAGCGCGGAATTCCCAAGCGTCATGCACGCCTCATTTCTACTAAAAGTTCAATAATGACCAACAATTTCAGTTGGCGCGTGCGTGTCTATTATGAAGACACCGACGCCGGCGGTGTCGTGTTTTATGCCAATTACCTGAAATTCTTCGAACGCGCACGCAGCGAATGGCTGCGCGCCGCCGGCGTCCAGCAGCAAGCGCTGATGGACACTGATGCAGTCATGTTTGTGGTCACCAGCACTGCGGTCGATTATCATGCCCCGGCGCAACTCGATGATGAACTCAAGCTGACGGTCGTGGTCGAAAGGCTTGGACGGGCTTCGGTGCAGTTCATCCAGCAAGCCTGGCGCGGCGAACAGTTGCTCACTTCCGGCCGGATCAAGGTGGCTTGCGTGGATGTCGAATCATTCCGGCCCCGCCCGATACCGGCACCCGTTTTGCTAAGAATTGCGCGATAAGAATAATCCAGCGTGTCCGACCATCGATGAACCAGCCCCAATCACACACAACCCATGACAGTCACCCAAGATCTCTCGTTTCTCGCCCTGATTACCAACGCATCCATCATCGTGCAACTGATCATGGCCCTGCTGCTGGCCGTATCGCTGATGAGCTGGAGCTACATCTTCCGCAAGTCGTTTGCGATCCGGGCGGCGCGCGCGCAGACTGAAGAATTCGAACGCGCATTCTGGTCGGGCGGCAATCTGAACACGCTGTATCAGGACGCAAGCTCCAGCCGGCGCCAGAGCAATGGCGCAACCGGCGCGCTGGAACGCATCTTCACCTCCGGTATGAGCGAATATCTGAAGGGGCAGGCGTCCTACACGAAAAAGGACGTCACGGATGCCAGCGCAACTTTGGACGGTGCCCGCCGTGCGATGCGCGCCGCCTACCAGCGCGAAATGGATGCGCTGGAATCGCATCTCGCCTTCCTGGCATCGGTCGGTTCGGTCTCGCCCTATGTCGGCCTGTTCGGCACCGTCTGGGGCATCATGAATGCGTTTCGCGGGCTGGCCAACGTGCAGCAGGCCACCCTGTCGGCGGTGGCGCCGGGGATTGCCGAAGCGCTGATCGCAACCGCGATCGGCCTGTTCGCGGCGATTCCTGCGGTGGTTGCGTATAACCGGTACTCGCACGATATCGACCGGCTGGCGATCCGCTTCGAGAGCTTCGTCGAGGAATTCTCGAACATCCTGCAACGCCAGGCGCACTAAGGGGAAACTGCGATGACCACCTCAATCTCCGGCTCGATGCGCGGCGGGCGCACCCGCAAGTTCAAATCCGAAATCAATGTGGTGCCCTACATCGACGTGATGCTGGTGCTGCTGGTGATCTTCATGGCGGCCGCACCGATGGCCAACCCCGGCATGGTGGACTTGCCGAACGCCGGCAAATCGGCGCTGCCGCCGAGCCAGTACGTCGAAGTGATCCTGAAAAAGGATGCCCGCGCACAGATTCGCGTCAATGGCCAAAACCAGGGCAGCTCCGCCAGCGGGACCACCAGCGCCAAAAACCACGCGGTACTGCTGGAAAACTTGCGCGAACTGCACCAGCAATATCCCGATTTGCCGCTGATGATTTCAGCCGAAAAAAACATCATTTATGACGATGTGGTGCAAGTCATTTCAGACGCAAAAAAAATCGGTATCAACCGCGTCGGACTCGCGGCCAAACAGTGAAAGCCGTCAAGAATCAATGAACGCATCAACGCCCTATTTCGTTCCGCAGGAGCCCGGCCGCTGGCGCGCGATCGCCCTCGCCGCGGTGGTCCACGCGGCGCTGTTCGCGTTCCTGTGGATCGGCATCCGCTGGCAAAATGAAAAGCCGCTAACGGTCGAAGCGGAAATCTGGAGCCCGAGCACGCAGGAGGCCGCACCGCTAGCGGCACAGAAAATACCGGAGCCGCTGCTTGAGCAGCCGCCCGAAAAAGTATTTGAAAAACCGGCGCCCCTGCCCGAGCCGCGCCCGGTGATCGCAACGCCGCTGCTGGCAAAACCCGATATCGCACTGGAGCAGGAAAAAAAGCGCAAGGCCCGGCAAGAGCAGCAGGAACGGCTGGCGGAAGAACAGCGTCAGGCGAAGGCGCTTCAGCAAAAAGAGGATCAGGAACGCCTGAAGAGACAGAAAATCGCGAACGAAAAACTGGCTGAGAAAGAAAAGGCTGAATATCTGACCAAGAAGAAGCGCGAGGCAGAAGAAGCCAGCAAGATCGCCGCCGCCGCGCAGGATAAAAAACGCAAGCAGGAACTGGCAAAACAAGCCGCGCTCGCTGCAGAGGATGAAAAACTCGCCAAGCTGCGAGAAGAAAACCTGCGGCGCATGACCGGGGACAGCAGCGGCGGCGCCGGCACTGCCGCCAAATCGCAGGGCAATCGCGGCGACCCGAGCTATGGCGAGCGCATCAAGGCGAAAATCAAATCGAATACGATCTTTAACGTGCCCGCCAGCCTCGACGGCAACCCGGCCGCAGAGTATGAAGTCAGTCTGCTGCCCGACGGCACCATCCGCAGCATGCGCCTGAAGAAATCGTCCGGCGTGGCCGGCTTTGACGAGGCAGTCAAGCGCGGGATAGAAAAATCGGAACCGTATCCGAAGGACAAATCGGGCGAAGTCCCGCCCAGCTTCGACCTGATCTACAAACCGAAAGACTAATGACCATGATGAAAAAAATTTTGCTGCGCGCCGCCATCGCGATCAGCCTCACCGCCCCAGCCTTCGTGCATGCCCAACTGCAAGTCGAAATTTCCGGCGTAGGCGCCAGCCAGATACCGGTCGCCATCGCCTCCTTCGCCAACGAATCGATCGCGCCGCAACAGGTCACCGCCATCATCAAGGAAGACCTGAACCGCAGCGGCATGTTCAAGATCATCGACACCGGCAGCGTTCTTTCGGAGACCGCGGCCGTCAATCTGGGCGACTGGAAGTCGCGCGGTGCCGATGCGCTGGTGGTCGGCAGCGTGCAGCGACTGGCCGATGGCCGCTTCGATGTCCGCTACAAACTGCTCGACACCGTCAAATCGGCGCAGCTGTCGGCGTTGGCGCTGGCAGCGCAACCGCAATTCACCCGGGTCAGCGCGCACAAGATCGCCGACGATATCTATGAAAAACTGACCGGCAGCCGCGGCGCTTTCTCGACCCGCATCGCGTATGTCACCAAAGCCGGCAACGAGTACCGGCTGGAAGTGGCCGACGCCGATGGCGAAGGCACCCAGGTCGCCCTGCGCTCCAAAGAACCGATCATCTCGCCCGCTTGGTCGCCGGACGGAACCAAGGTAGCGTATGTGTCGTTCGAGGCCAAAAAGCCGGTGATCTACGTGCAAAACCTGATCACCCGCCAACGGACCGTGCTGGCCGGCTTCAAGGGCAGCAACTCGGCGCCATCATGGTCGCCCGATGGCAGCAAACTGGCAGTGGCGCTGGCGCGCAACAGCCTGACCCAGGTCTACAGCATCAACCAGGATGGCAGCAACCTGCGCCGCCTGACCAATACCAACGGCATCGACACCGAACCGCAATTCTCGGCCGACGGCCAGAGTATCTATTTCACCAGCGACCGCAGCGGCGGCCCGCAGATCTACAAGATGGGCGCCAACGGCGGCGAGGCACAGCGCGTCACCTTCAACGGCACTTACAACATCAGTCCGCGCATCTCGCCCGATGGCAAGCTGCTGGCTTATATTTCACGCCGCAATGGCCAGTTCCAGCTATACGTGCTGGATCTCGCCAACGGTCAGGAGCAACGCCTGTCCGACACCGTCAAGGACGAATCGCCGAGCTTCTCACCCAACAGCAAGTACCTGATGTACGCAACCGAAGCCGGCAAACGCGGCTCGCTTGCGGTGGTATCTGTTGATGGCCGCGCCAGGCATCGCCTGACCACCAGGGCCGGCGATATCCGGGAGCCCACCTGGGGCCCATTCATGAAATAATGCCTTCCTCAACACTTTACAATCACGGGAATCCAATGCGCACATCCATCACCCTGACTCTCATTGCCGCTAGCATCCTGCTACTGGGCGCCTGCAGCTCGCCGACCAAACTGAGCGACAAGGCTCCGGTAGTAGATCGCAGCGGCCAGACCTCCCAGGCCGGCACCGGCCAGGTCGACCCGCGTACCGTCAGCACCGTTAACGCCGGCGCCACCGATCCGCTGAACGATCCGCAAGGCGTTCTGGCCAAGCGCAGCATCTACTTCGACACCGACAGCTATGTCGTAAAAGGCGAATTCCAGCCGGTGGTCGAAGGGCATTCCAGATATCTGGTCAAGAACACCGCGCGCAAGATCATCATCCAGGGCAATACCGATGAACGCGGTGGACGTGAATACAATTTGGCACTGGGCCAGAAACGTGCGGAAGCGGTACGCAAGTCGCTGTCCCTGCTAGGGGTGCCGGAGTCACAAATGGAAGCCGTTTCTCTGGGCAAGGAAAAACCGAAGGCGCTCGGCAGCGACGAAGAATCATGGGCTGAAAATCGCCGCGCAGACATCGTCTACCCATAAGCATCGGCCATGAAAACGATCATCCACTCCAGACTCGCTGCGGCCTTGATGGTCGTTTTTACCCATGCTGCTGTGCCGGCCTACGCCGGCCTGTTTGACGACGACGAAGCACGCAGGGCCGTGCTTGACCTGCGCAGCAGGATCGATGCCAGCAATACCCGCATCGATGGCAAGGCCGATAAGAGCAGCACGCTCGAACTGGCCAACCAGAACCAGCAGCTGCAAGCTGAAATCGCAAATCTGCGCGGACAAATCGAGCTCTTGACCAACGAACTGGCCAATGCCCAGCGCCGGCAAAAGGATTTTTACGTGGACCTGGATAACCGGATCCGCAAGCTGGAACCGCAAGTGGTTACCGTTGACGGCAAGGAAGCCAGTGTCCAGCCTTCAGAACAACTGGCTTATGACGCCGCACTGGCAGCCTTCAAGGCCGCTGACTACAAACGGGCCGGCGCAGCGTTTTCCGATTTCCTGCGGCGCTATCCGCAATCCGGTTATGCACCCTCGGCTCAATACTGGCTGGGCAATGCGTACTATGCGCAGCGCGACTACAAGAACGCAATTGCAGCGCAACAGTTAGTGGTACAAAATTATCCGGACAACCCCAAGGCCGCCGATGCGATGCTTAATATCGCCAGCTGTTATACCGAGCTGAAAGACAAAGCCAATGCAAAAAAAACTCTGGAAAAACTGATTGCGCAATACCCGGGATCGCCTACCGCGCAAACCGCCAAAGAACGCTTGAGCGCATTCCAATAACGCAAAGACTGGCAGCGCAGCTTTCTTTGCAAATAACGCCCGGCGCATTTGACAGAGTCCCGGCACTTACCTATAATTACGTTCTTTCGGGTCGTTAGCTCAGCTGGTAGAGCAGCGGACTTTTAATCCGTTGGTCGCAGGTTCGAATCCCGCACGGCCTACCACGAATACCGCAATACTTTAAAAAGGGTTTGCTCTTGCAAGCCCTTTTTATTTCCCTGCAACAGAGCGGGAATAGCATCACTTTTGGGTCGTTAGCTCAGCTGGTAGAGCAGCGGACTTTTAATCCGTTGGTCGCAGGTTCGAATCCCGCACGGCCTACCAAAATGACGAAGGGCTAGCCTTAACCGGCTAGCCCTTTTGCTTTGTGCGCACGCATTTCAGACCATCCACAGCGGCCCCTCTTCCATCAGCGCGACCTGCTCGCGCAGTTCCAGAATCCGGTCCTGCCAGTAGCGCTGCGTGTTAAACCACGGGAATGCGACCGGAAAAGCCGGATCGTCCCAGCGCCGCGCCAGCCAGGCCGCATAGTGGATCAGGCGCAGGGTGCGCAGCGCTTCCACCAGATGCAGTTCGCGCGGATTGAAGTCGCAAAAATCTTCATAGCCTGCCAGCAAATCGGCCATCTGGCGCGACCTGTCGGCACGCTCGCCCGACAGCAGCATCCACAGATCCTGCATCGCCGGCCCCATCCTGCTATCGTCAAAATCGACGAAATGCGGGCCGGCATCGGTCCACAACACATTGCCGACGTGGCAGTCGCCATGCAGACGCAACATTTGCAGCGCACCGGCCCGCTCATAGCAATGCTGGACGCCTTCCAGCGCCTGCGCGATGACGCTGCGATACGCGTCCAGCAGATCGGGCGGAATGAAGCTGTGCGACAGCAAATACTCTTGCGGTTCGATACCGAAGCTTTGGATATCCAGCGTCGGGCGCGCCTGATACGGCTGCAGTGCAGCAACCGCATGGATGCGGCCGATGAAGCGCCCCAGCCACTCCAGCGTGGCGCGGTCTTCCAGTTCCGGTGCGCGACCGCCGTGCCGGGTGAAGACCGCGAAGCGAAAGCCGTCGAACACCTGTAGCGAAGAACCATTCACCACCTGCGCCGGCACCACCGGTATCTCGCGCTCAGCCAGTTCCTGCACAAATGCATGCTCTTCCAGGATCGCAGCGTCGCTCCAGCGCTGCGGGCGATAAAACTTGACCACCAGCGGCGGCCCGTCATCGATGCCGATCTGGTATACCCGATTTTCATAGCTGTTGAGCGCCAGCATGCGGCCATCGCCATGCAGGCCGACGCTATCGAGCGCATCCAGCACGCAGTCGGGAGATAAGGTCGCAAACGAAAGGGGATTTAAAGGTTTCATGGACGCATTGTAGTGCCTCTGAACGTTTACGCGATCTTGTCGCAATCCCGTCGTGCGCCGGCACCGGGCGCAACGCGCTACACTGTCGGTCTTGCCGCTTTTATCCTGACAAAAATCCTTATGCAACTCGACGACCCGTTATCCGATAAAGAATTCAAGGAACTCGACCAGTTCCTGCTCTCCGACCGCTGCGCTGAGGATGGCATGACCATGGACTCGCTGCATGGCTACCTGACTGCGCTGGTGATTGGGCCTGAAATGGTGCTGATGCCGGAGTGGCTACCGAACGTCTGGGGACCGGAGCTGAAAAAAGCGCCGCAATTCAAATCCGAGAAAGAACTGGAGCGCATCACCGGCCTAATTGCGCGCGTGATGAACGAAATCGCGGTGACGCTGGAAGTCGCGCCCAGGGAATTCGAGCCGCTGTATTGCGAATATGAATTTGAAGGCCGCCCGGTGATCGATGGCGAAGCTTGGGCCTGGGGCTTCTGGGAAGGCATCCAATTGCGCGCGCAGGCGTGGGATGCGATCTGGTCATCGAATATCGCCGCACTGGTGCGCCCGATTTACCTGCTCGGCGCAGAGGAAATCGAGGAAGAGGAAATGGTACTGGTGGACGACCCGATCAAGCGCCATAAGCTGGCAATCGAAGTCGAGGCGGCGATTCCGGAAATCTACCGCTTCTGGCTGCCGCACAGGAAATCGGCAGTCACACCCCTCAAGCGCGAGGCGCCCAAGGTGGGTAGAAACGACTCGTGCGCGTGCGGCAGCGGCAAGAAATTCAAGAAGTGCTGTGGCGAAAATCAGTCTGAAAACAAGGCGGAATGAGCGCCATGCCACAGCAATAAAACATGGGGTATTGCCATTTATATGGAGATTGCCGCTTTATTTCATTGCGATTTTAAAAATACAATGAACAGTATATTAATGCCTGCCGGGCACATGAAATAACGGACAGCGACAAGCTGGGTGCAGCTTATTCCTTGATGAAATGCTCGCGGTAGTAGCGCAGTTCTTCGACCGATTCCAGAATATCGGCCAGCGCGGTATGCTTTTGATGCTTCTTGAAGCCGGTGGCAATTTCCGGCTTCCAGCGCTTGCACAGCTCCTTCAGCGTCGAGACGTCCAGGTTGCGGTAATGGAAGAAGGTTTCCAGTTTCGGCATGCCGCGCGCCATGAAGCGGCGATCCTGACAAATCGTATTGCCGCACATCGGCGATTTTCCAGCCGGCACAAAATGCTTCAGAAAATCGATCAGTGCAGACTCGGCATCCGCTTCGCTTACCGTCGATGTCTTGACCCGCTCAATCAGACCGGAGCGGCCGTGCGTGCCTTGGTTCCACTTATCCATGCCGTTCATGGTCGCATCGGACTGGTGAATCGCAAACACCGGGCCTTCGGCCAGGATATTGAGTTGCGCATCGGTAACGACGACCGCAACCTCGATGATGCGGTCATGATCCGGGTCCAGACCGGTCATTTCCATGTCGACCCAGATCAGGTTAAACTCGTTCGGACGCACAGGCGCGGCCGGTTTGTCGGATGATGCTGGCAATTCAGGGGCTTGTGACATAATTCTTCCTTTAGAAGTCGTCATTTTCTCACAGGCACAGCATGTCTTCACTCGCATTTTCAGTTTTGTTCGTTAGCTTCCTGCTGCTCACGCTGGTCGTGCGGTTCTGGCTGGCATCAAGGCACATCCGGCATATTCTTATGCATCGCAGTGCGGTTCCGAGCGAATTCGCCGGCAAAATTTCGCTAGAAGCGCATCAAAAAGCAGCCGATTACACTATCGCCAAAACCAAGCTGGGCGTTGTTCTGCTGCTGGTGCATGCAGCGGTACTGATCTGCTTCACCCTGCTGGGCGGCCTGCAATGGCTATCGAGCGCGGTATTCAATCTCACCGGTGTCGGCATGGATTACCAAATCGGCCTGATTCTGGCGTTCGCCCTGATTTCCAGCCTGCTCGATCTGCCGTTCGACTACTACAAACAGTTCGTGCTGGAGCAGCGCTTCGGCTTCAACAAGATGAGCGTGCGCCTGTTCTTTGCCGACATGCTGAAAAACACGCTGATCGGCGCAGTCATCGGCCTGCCTTTGCTATGGGTGGTGCTGACCCTGATGGAGAAATCCGGCAGCCTGTGGTGGCTATACACCTGGCTGGTCTGGAGCGGCTTTCAATTGCTGATGCTGGTGCTGTACCCGACCGTGATCGCGCCGCTGTTCAACAAATTTACGCCTCTGACCGATCAAGCGCTGGTGCAGCGCATCGACGGCTTGATGCAGCGGGTCGGATTCGCCGCCAAGGGGCTTTTTGTGATGGATGGCTCCAAGCGCAGCGCCCACGGTAACGCCTATTTTTCGGGCTTCGGTGCGGCCAAGCGAATCGTCTTTTTCGACACCTTGCTGTCGCGCCTGTCGCCAGAGGAAATCGAAGCGGTGCTGGCCCATGAGCTCGGGCATTTCAAGCTGAAACACATAGTCAAACGGATTACCGTGATGTTTTTGGTATCACTCGGATTCCTGGCGTTATTGGGCTATCTGAAGGCACAGACCTGGTTCTATACCGGCCTGGGAGTTGACCCGATGCTGCTGGCCGGCACCGATGCGATGGCGCTGATTCTGTTCATGCTGGTGTTGCCGGTATTTACCTTCCTGCTGTCGCCGCTGAGTTCGATCACCTCGCGCAAACACGAATTCGAGGCCGATGCCTTTGCCGCCAAGCATACCCGATCACAGGACCTGGTCGCGGCTCTGGTCAAGCTCTATGAAGACAATGCCTCCACCCTGACTCCGGATCCGCTGTACTCGACCTTCTATGATTCGCATCCGCCTGCCAGCGTGCGCATCAGCAAATTACTGTCCGCTTAAAAAAGGTGATGCACATGATAGATACCAATACCTTATTGCAAAAAGAATGCGTGCCCAATGCAGCCGCACTGAGCGCAAATGAAATCACCGAATATCTGGCCGCAGTCAGCGGCTGGCAACAGGATGGCGCGCGCATCGCCAAGTCATTCGCGTTCAAGGACTATTATGAAACGCTGGCTTTCGTGAATGCGATTGCCTATGTGATCCATGCCGAAGACCATCATCCGGAATTGACTGTCACTTACAACCGCTGCCTGGTGAAATTCGATACTCATACCGCAAACAATGGCCGCGGCGGCATTTCGGAAAACGATTTCATCTGTGCGGCGAAAATCGATGCGATTTTCGAGCAAACCTTTTCCTGATCGGGTACCTCCGAATGAAAATTTCATGACCCTTTATTCCGGCACCGTGATCGCAGCGCATGGCAGGCACTATCTGGTCGAAGCAAACAACCTCAAGCTCCAATGTGTCACCCGGGGCAAAAAAAACGATGTCGCAGTCGGCGATATCGTCAATCTGAAGCTGACCTCTGCCAATCAGGGCGTGATCGAGTCGATCGCCGAGCGCAAAACCTTGCTGTACCGCTCGGATCAATACAAATCCAAATTGCTGGCAGCTAACGTCACGCAACTGTTCATCGTGGTTGCCACCGAACCCGGCTTTGCCGATGACCTGATTTCCCGTTCGCTGATCGCAGCGGAAGCGGCCGGCGTTGCAGCCCACATCGTGCTCAATAAAACCGATGTCACCGAAGCGCTGCCGAAAACGCGCGAGCGCCTGAAAGCCTATTCCTCGCTGGGCTATCCGATCCATGAAGTGTCGGCACGAGCCCAGCCAGAAGCGGCTTGCGCGACGCTGCAACCGCTGCTGGACCGGCAATCGACCATCCTGATCGGCCAGTCCGGCATGGGAAAATCGTCTTTAATTAATCTGCTGGTACCTGATGCGGAGATCGCCACGCGCGAGATTTCGGCCGCACTCGATACCGGCAAGCACACTACCACCTTCACTCGCCTGTATCGTACCGACAGCAACACTGCGATCATCGACTCGCCGGGATTCCAGGAATTTGGACTCTATCATCTGACCGAAGGAATGCTGGAACGCGCGTTCGTGGAGTTTGCACCATATCTGGGTCAGTGCAAGTATTACAATTGCCATCACAATAACGAGCCGCATTGCGCGGTCAGGGCGGCATTGGAATCCGGCCAAATTGCCGGAATGCGTCACGCGTTATACCTCCAATTGGTGCATGAGTCGGCACAGACATTGTATTGAGTACCGAGTCCGTACCAACGGGTATTCCGGCAAGGGATTCGATTCATGACTAATCCCTTATAATTGAAGCAGTTATACAACTATGGCAGCAAGCATCATGCTTGTTTCCGCTTCTACTTATGACAATCAGACACTTCCTGCAGTTTTCAGACTTTTCGCTTGCCGATTTTGAGCATGTGATCGAACGCACCCGCATCATCAAGCACAAGTTCAAGAATTACGAGCCTTACCATCCGCTGATGGATCGCACGCTGGTGATGGTGTTCGAGAAAAACTCGACCCGCACCCGCCTGTCTTTCGAAGCCGGCATGCATCAGTTGGGCGGTGCTGCGATCTATCTGAATACCCGTGATAGCCAGCTCGGCCGCGGCGAACCGGTGGAAGACGCCGCTCAGGTGATATCGCGCATGTGCGACATCATCATGATTCGCACCTTCGGCCAGGACATCATCGACCGCTTTGCGCAAAACTCACGTGTTCCGGTAATCAACGGCCTGACTAACGAGCACCATCCTTGCCAAGTATTGGCCGATATTTTCACTTACATCGAACATCGCGGCTCAATCGCCGGCAAGACCGTGGCTTGGATCGGTGATGCCAACAACATGCTGTATTCATGGCTGCAAGCAGCCGAAGTATTCGGCTTTCATGTCAACGTCTCCACCCCAAAAAGCTACGACATTGATCGGAGCCTGGTGTCTGCATCGAATGCGCGCTACACGCTGTTCGGCAATCCTTCTGACGCGTGCGAAGATGCGCATCTGGTAACTACCGATGTTTGGACCAGCATGGGCTTCGAAACTGAAAACGCGGCACGGCTGCAAGCGTTTGATGGCTGGATTGTCGATGCTGAAAAGATGCACCGGGCAAAACCGGATGCACTCTTCATGCACTGCCTGCCTGCGCATCGCGGCGAAGAAGTCGCGGCAGAGGTAATCGATGGGCCGCAGTCGGTAGTCTGGGATGAGGCTGAAAACCGGCTGCATGCACAGAAGGCTTTGCTAGAATATCTGGTACTGGGAAAAGTCTGACTTTCCCGCATGGAAACCTAACCTTCCATTGCGTAATTACGCACCGAATTTAACCCTTCAGATTAACAAAAAGGTTGTTTATGTCTGACATCAATAAAGTTGTGCTCGCCTACTCGGGCGGCTTGGATACATCGGTCATCCTCAAATGGCTGCAAGATAATTATCAATGTGAAATCGTCACCTTTACCGCCGACCTCGGCCAGGGCGAAGAGCTGGAACCGGCACGCCAGAAAGCCATCAAGTTCGGCATCAAGCCAGAAAATATCTATATTGACGATGTGCGTGAAGAATTCGTACGCGACTTCGTTTTCCCGATGTTTCGCGCCAACACAGTGTACGAAGGCGAATACCTACTCGGTACCTCGATTGCACGCCCGTTAATCGCCAAACGCCTGATTGAAATCGCGCGCGAAACCGGCGCCGACACCATCTCGCATGGAGCCACTGGCAAAGGCAACGATCAAGTTCGCTTTGAACTCGGCGCCTATGCGCTGATGCCGAATGTAAAAATCATCGCGCCGTGGCGTGAATGGGACTTGCTGTCCCGCGAAAAATTGCTGAAGTACGCAGAGGATGCCGGCATTGAGATCGACATGAAACACAAGAACGGTGGCGCCCCTTATTCGATGGATGCCAACCTGTTGCACATCAGTTTTGAGGGCCGCCATCTTGAAAACCCAAGCGCTGAAGCAGAAGAGTCGATGTGGCGCTGGACAGTCAGCCCGGAAGCCGCACCGGATGCTCCAGAGTATCTGGACGTCGAATTCGAAAAAGGCGACATCGTAGCGCTGAATGGAAAACGCCTGTCGCCCGCGCAGGTATTGACGGAACTCAATCGCCTGGGCGGAAAACATGGCATCGGTCGCCTGGACTTGGTGGAAAATCGCTATGTCGGCATGAAATCCCGTGGCTGCTATGAAACCCCAGGCGGGACCATCATGCTCAAAGCGCACCGCGCGATCGAATCCATCACGCTTGATCGGGAGGTAGCGCACTTGAAGGACGACCTGATGCCGCGCTATGCCAGCATGATTTACAACGGTTACTGGTGGGCGCCGGAACGCGTTGCATTGCAAACCTTGATCGACAATACCCAGCAATGTGTCAATGGCTGGGTACGGATCAAACTGTATAAGGGCAATGTGATTGTTGTATCACGCGACTCCAAGACGGATTCATTATTCGACATGAACATAGCAACCTTTGACGAAGATGGTGGCGCCTACAATCAAGCCGATGCTGGTGGCTTCATTAAATTGAATGCATTACGCATGCGAATCGCAGCCAATGCACGGAGCCGCCGTAAAACCTAAGTCATGGCAACTGCATGTTTCTAACGCTGATGTAAAAAAATCCGCCATAAGCGGATTTTTTTACATCAGCATCATCGAAGGCAAATTTGCGCCACTGGTGAGTACGGTCAGGGAGAGGTGGCTCGGGAAATTCAGACGGACGGCTAAGTGGAAATTCTGCTCAAATGAGAAAGCGCAATGCGCGCATTGGGAGCAGAAATGAAACGCACCAGAAGAAATCACACTGCGGTATTCAAGGCGAAAGTTGCCCTGGCGGCAATCAAGGGCGAGAAGACGCTGGCCGAGCTGAGCACGCAGTATGACGTGCATGTGAACCAGATCACACAATGGAAATCGGAATTGATCAGCCGGTCCACCGAGATTCTTGCCACAGCGGCGGAAAGGAAGGAAGCCGCTGGCGGGCCGGACGTCGTGTCGCTGCACGCCAAGATCGGCCAACAGGCGATGGAGATTGATTTTTTGGCCGTCGCGCTCGGTCGCATGGACGGTGCGAGCGCAAAGAAATGATCGACAAATCACA
>JAUYNR010000074.1 GCA_030698225.1 Oxalobacteraceae bacterium
ACGCTACATGCGCGATTGCACACTTTTCCGGTCCTCTGGCGTTGTTGCTCCTCCTAGCGGAATGCAGTCCGCTTCGTCGTCTCGCCTAGCCAGAGAACCGGAAAAATGCACACTCACGCCTGTCCAACTAAGGAATCTAGGTTAAATGGAAGAATTTATTGGTGGACTGTGGGACAAGCTGATCACGCGCACCGCCTATCGCGGTTTCCCGAAGGCGCGGGTCGATCTGACAGAGATCGAGCGCATCGCACCGGTTTTTTTCCGGGCGTTGGGCGGCGACGCCGGGCTGACGATCCGTGCCGGCACCGCCACCACCCACGGCGCCAGGCGCAAATGGCTGGAGCGGGTTGCCGGCGTCGGCGAGAGGGTGGAGCTGGCCTGGCTCGACGACGCCACGCTGCACCTGCCGGCCTGGGTCGAGAACTTTCCCGAGCGCGCCCAAAACCGCGAACTGTACCTGTGGCTGATCGCGCTGGCCGCGCATGATGTTGCACCCAGGGCGAGCTGGATAGTACGCAATCAAAAGGCTACCGAAGCCACGCTGCAGGCACTGCCCGGCATGCAGCAGCGTTACCGGCGGCTGCTCGATGCGACTCTGGCGCTGCGCCCCGATCCGGCCAGCCTGCCGCCGCTGGATGCCGCTGCGGAGGCGTCGATTCGGGCCGCCTTATGCCAGCCCGGCTCGATCGCAGATTTCATTCCCGGCAAAAATCCGCCGGCCCCGGTGCCGCTGTGGTTGCATCCGGAGCCGCCAGTGGCACTGGGCGAACAGCGCAAGGCGGGGCAGAATACGCCGCAACAACCGGACGGCAGCAAGGTCGGCACCGATGTGGAAAAACGCAAACGCCAGGCAAAAGCGGTCGACATGCCGGAAAACAACAGCCCTTTCATGCTGCTGTTTCGCGCCGAGAGCCTGTTTTCCTGGGCCGAATATGTGAAGGTCAACCGGCCGCTGGATGAGGACGACAACGACAACGCTGCCAAGGCCGCCAACGATCTCGATTTTCTCAGCGTCGCCAACGACGGCAAGACCACTGCCAGCAGGATCCGTTTTGACCTCGATCTGCCGGCCGAATCCGATGACGATTTTCTGCTGGCCGACGGCATCCTGCTGCCGGAATGGCATTACCGCAAACAGCAATTGCAGCCGGCTCATTGCCGGCTACAGATGCTGCTGGCGCGCGATGCCGAGCCGTGCCCGTTGCCGCCTGCGTTGCGCGCCAGCGCGAAGCGCTTGCGCAATCAGTTCCAGTCCCTGAGCACTGCGCCGGCGCGGCTCAGGGGCCAGGTCAGCGGCACCGACCTGGATCTGGACGCCTGTGTGCGTTACGCGGCGGAAAAGGCCAGCGGCGCGCCGATTGCCGAGCCGGGGCTGTATATCGACAGCCGCAAGCAGTTGCGCGATCTGTCCTGCCTGCTGCTGGCCGATCTGTCGCTCTCGACCGATGCATGGATAAACAATTCGGCGCGGGTGATCGAAGTCATCCGCGACAGCCTGCTACTGTTTGGCGAAGCGCTGGCCGCTACCGGCGACCGCTTTGCGCTGTACGGCTTTTCTTCGGTGCGGCGCCAGAACATCCGTTTTCATTTGCTCAAAGGCTTCGACGAGCGCTACAGCGACATCATTCGCGGCCGTTTGGTGGCGCTCAAGCCCGGATTCTATACCCGGATGGGAGCGGCAATCCGCCACTCGGCGGCGATCCTGTCGAAGCAAAAATCGACCCGTCGGCTGCTGCTGATCCTGACCGACGGCAAGCCCAACGATCTCGATAAATACGAGGGCCGCTACGGCATCGAGGATACCCGGATGGCGATCCAGGAAGCGCGCCGTCTCGGCTTGACGCCGTTTTGCGTGACCATCGACGAGAAGGCCGGCGATTACCTGCCGCACCTGTTCGGCGCGAACGGCTATGTGGTGGTCAGGAACGCCGCTGAATTGCCGCAAGTGCTGCCGCGCCTGTATGTGCAGTTGACCGGCACCAACGCATGAGCCGGTATCGGCCGCGCAGACCGGATTTCACAGCAATTCCACACTGTCCAAACTGAGATAACAACTTTCGCGCGTGCTGCTGACGAAATCCGTGAAGTAGGGCTTCTCCGACATTTCCGGCAAGCAGGCAGCAAACAGGCGCCCGGTCAGACCTTCGCGGTTGATGCGTTTGGCGCGCACGTAATCGCGGTTCACGTAATTTTGCGCAGCCCACAGCGGCAGGGTGGCGATACCGCGGTGGCTGGCGACCAGTTGCAGCATTGCGACCGTCAGTTCGGTGGTGCGGCGCTCTACGGCGACGCCGGCCGGCTTTAGCACCAGCCGCACGATGTCGAGCATATCGTCCGGCACCGGGTAGGTGATCAGGGTATCGCCGGCGAAGTCTGCCGCAACCAGGAATTCCTTGTCCGCCAGCGGGTGGTCGTGCGCCACCAGCGCGACGATCTCGAAGCTGAACAGCGCATGGTAATCGACGGTTTCATCGGGGTCGGTCTCGGCCACGATCGCGACGTCTGCGCGGTGGCCGTACAGCAGGCCGATCGGGTCGGCCTGGAAGCCCGACACGATATCGAGTTCCACTTCCGGCCAGCGGCCGCGAAACACGTCCATCGCCGGCATCAGCCAGTCGAAGCAGGTGTGGCATTCGACCGCGATGCGCAACTGGCCGGATTCGCCTTGCACCATGCGCGCCAGATCGCGCTCGGCTTCCGCCACTTGCGGCAACACCGCATCGGCCAGTTTCAGCAGACGTTCGCCGGCCGGGGTGAAGCGCACCGGCACCGTCTTGCGCTCGAACAGCGTGATCGCATAATAGTCTTCCAGGTGCTTGATTTGGTGCGACAGCGCCGATTGGGTCAGATTCAGCAGGGCGCCGGCCCGCAGCAAGCTGCCGGCCTGGCGCAGTGCGTGCAGGGTTTTCAGGTGGCGCAACTCTAAAGTGGATTTCATTATGAATAAAATTCAAGTTGATTCTGAATATTGATCGTTTGAATCATAGTGCATCTGGCCTCAACATGGCTCATCTCATTTTTTCTTATTTTCTTTTAAGGGAGTTGGTCATGGCAGTTGCACACATCCTGGGTTTTCCGCGCATCGGCGCGCAACGCGAATTGAAGTTCGCACTGGAGTCGTTTTGGAGCGGCGCATCAAGCGAAGAGGCGCTGCGCGACACCGGCCGCAGCTTGCGCGCCCGGCACTGGCAGGCGCAGGCCGATGCCGGCCTGGATGCGGTATCGGTCGGCGACTTTGCCTGGTACGACCAGGTGCTGAACACGCTGGCGCTGCTGGGCGCGGTGCCGGAACGCTTCGGCTTTGATGCCAGACAGTTGACTCTGCCCCAATACTTCACGCTGGCACGCGGCAATGCCGGGAATTTCGCTATGGAAATGACCAAGTGGTTCGATACCAATTACCACTATCTGGTGCCGGAATGGACTGCCGACACCCGTTTCGACGGCGGCGTCGATTGGCTTTTCGATGAAATCATCGAAGCGCGCGCAGCCGGCCATCGCGCCAAGGTGACACTGGTCGGGCCGCTGACCTTGCTATATCTGGGCAAGATCAAATCCGGCTTGACCGACAAGCTCGACCTGCTGCCGCGGATTGTGGCCGGCTATCAGCGCGTGCTGGCGCGCCTGCAGGCGGTCGGCATCGACTGGGTGCAAATCGACGAACCGATCCTGGCGCTGCAACTGGAGCCAGACTGGATAGCCGCGTTCGCGCCGACCTATGCGGCCTTGCAGCCGGTCGCGCCAGCGCTGCTGCTGGCGACCTACTTCGATCAGGTCGGCGAGCATGCGGCTTTGCTGCGCGATCTTCCGGTGGCCGGCGTGCATCTGGATCTGGTGCGCGGCGTCGGGCAACTGGATGCATTCTTGCCGGATTGGCCAGCGGGCAAGGTGTTGTCGGCCGGGATCGTCGATGGCCGCAATATCTGGTGCACCGATCTGGAGCAGACGCTCAGCGCATTGGCGCCGGCGCAGGCGGCATTGGGCGACCGGCTGTGGGTAAGCTCCAGCTGCTCGCTGTTGCATGTGCCAGTCGATCTGGCGCAGGAAAACAAGCTCGATGGCGAACTGAAAAGCTGGCTGGCCTTCGCGACCCAGAAACTGGACGAAATCGTGGCGATCAAGCGCGGCCTGGGCTCGCAGGGCAGGGCGGCGATAGCGCCGCAACTGGCTGCATCATCGGCAGCGGTGGCGGCGCGCAAGGCTTCGCCACGAATTCATAATACGGTGGTGCAGAAGAAGCTGGCCCAACTCAGCGCCGCCGATACCCAGCGTGATTCGGACTTTGCGCAGCGCATCGTCAAACAGCAAGCCAAGTTGCAGCTGCCGGACTTTCCGACCACTACCATCGGCTCCTTCCCGCAGACGGCTGCGATCCGGCACGCACGCGCCGCCTACAAGCGCGGCGAGACCGGCCATCTGGATTATCTGGAGCAGATGCGCGCAGAGATCCGCATCGTGGTGGAGCAGCAGGAGCGGCTGGGACTCGACGTGCTGGTGCACGGCGAGCCGGAGCGCAACGACATGGTCGAATATTTCGGCGAACAATTGTGGGGCTATGCGTTCACAGCCAACGGCTGGGTGCAAAGCTACGGCTCGCGCTGCGTCAAGCCGCCTTTCATCTACGGCGACGTGTACCGGCCGGAACCGATGACGGTCGGCTGGAGCCAGTACGCGCAGAGCCTGACCGAAAAGCCGATGAAAGGCATGCTGACCGGCCCGGTGACGATGCTGCAATGGTCGTTCGTGCGCGACGACCAGCCGCGCGCCACCACCGCGCTGCAGATCGCGCTGGCGTTGCGCGATGAAGTCTGCGATTTGGAAAAAGCCGGCATCGGCATGATCCAGATCGACGAGCCGGCCTTTCGCGAAGGCTTGCCGCTAAAGGCGCGTGATTGGCAGCAGTATCTGGATTGGGCGGTGCGCGCGTTCAAGGTCAGCGCCTGCGGCGTAGGCGACGAGACGCAGATCCATACCCACATGTGCTATTCGGAATTCAACGACATCCTGCCGTGGATCGCGGCGATGGATGCCGACGTGATTACGATCGAAACCTCGCGCTCGGACATGGAATTGCTGGACGGCTTCGGTCGGTTCGCCTACCCGAACGACATCGGCCCCGGCGTCTACGACATCCACTCGCCGCGCATCCCGCAGGTGGCAGAGATGGAGCGGCTGCTGCGCAAGGCGCGCGAAGTGATTCCAGATGCGCGGCTGTGGGTCAATCCGGATTGCGGCCTGAAAACCCGCGGCTGGCCGGAAACCCGCGAAGCGCTCGGCAACATGGTGCAGGCCGCGCAAAACCTGCGCAGCGCGCTCAAGGCGGAACGGGAGCGTCTGGTCGCGTGATCCAGAGTGCCGCATTGCCAGCGGTTTTGCGCACCATGGCGCCCTGAATAATGCGATGAATTTACAATTAATTAGGAGTATGCATAAAAAATGCATAATTGCCGCATAAATTAATTGCGGAATTTAAAAATACACTGATCAGTATAATTTATTTCAAAAAACGCATGAAACTGCTGGCGGCAAGTTGCCGCTGTCGATAAAATCGTCGTCCATCGTATTTTTCGCGCGATTTCATCCGACTACCTTTATTCATGCGTCCATCCGGCCAATTTTCCCTGCTCGCCCAGCGCCGTTTCGGGCCGTTCTTCTGGACCCAGTTTTTCGGTGCGTTTAACGACAATGTGTTCAAGACCGCATTGCTGACCATTATTACTTACGACGCATTGCGCTGGACTACGATCGACGTGGCCTTGCTGAACAACCTGATTCCGGGACTGTTCATCTTGCCGTTCGTGCTGTTTTCCGCACTGTCGGGCCAGTTGGCCGACAAGTTCGACAAGGCGCGCATCGCGCGTTTTGTGAAGCTGCTCGAAATCGGCATCATGGGAGTCGCAGCTTACGGCTGGACGACGCACAGCCTGTGGATTCTGGTGGCTGCGGTGGCCGGCATGGGTTTGCATTCGACACTGTTCGGTCCGGTGAAATACGCGTATCTGCCGCAGCATTTGCACACCGGGGAGCTGATCGGCGGCAATGGCATGGTGGAAATGGGCACTTTCGTCGGCATCTTGCTGGGCGAGGTGCTGGGTGCGGTGCTGGTGGTGCAACAACCGTGGGGGCTGGAACTGGTGGCCGGCAGCACGATAGCCTTTGCGCTGATCGGCTGGCTGGCCAGTCGCGCGATCCCGCCGACGCCGGCACCGGCGCCGGATTTGCAGATCAGCCGCAATCCGTGGCGCGAGACGCTGCGCAATCTGCGTTTTTCGCGCCAGAACCGCACGGTATTCCTGGCCATGCTGGGCAATTCATGGTTCTGGTTTTACGGTGCGATCGTGCTGGCGCAGTTCCCGGTGTATGCGCGCGATTACCTGCACGGCGACCATAGCGTGTTCGTTTTGCTGCTGACGGTGTTTTCGTTCGGTATCGGCACCGGTTCATTGCTGTGCGAACGCTTGTCAAAGGGCCGCATGGAGGTCGGGCTGGTGCCGCTGGGCGCGATCGGCTTGTCGGTATTCGGCTTCGATTTGTTTCTTGCCAGCGTCGCTTATGCCGACGTCGCCACTGCCGCACTGGTCGATGTGAGCAGTTTTGCGGCCCAGCATGGCAGCCTGCGCATTATGTTCGACTGCCTGCTGATCGGCGTCTTCGGCGGACTGTACATCGTGCCGCTGTTCGCACTGATTCAGACCCGTTGCGACCGCCAGCATGTATCGCGCACCATCGCCGGCATGAATATCCTGAATGCGCTGTTCATGGTGGCTGCCGCTTTGGTCGCAATGGTCTTGCTGCAGCTGGGTTGCAGCATCCCGCAGATTTTCATGGTAACGGCGCTGCTGAATGCGCTGGTGGCGGCGGCGATTTTTTTCGCAGTGCCGGAATTCTGGCAGAGCTTCGTGGCATGGCTGCCGGGCTGGTAAAATCAGGTTTTTCCAGTTCAACCGGCCCTCTCTATGTCTGGCAATACACTCGGTACCTTGTTTACAGTTACTACCTTCGGCGAATCCCACGGCCCGGCCATCGGCTGCGTCATCGACGGCTGCCCGCCGGGCATGGATCTGTCGGAAGCCGACATCCAGCCCGAGCTCGACCGCCGCAAGCCGGGCACCTCGCGCCATGTCACGCAGCGGCAAGAGTCCGACACGGTCGAAATTCTGTCCGGCGTGTATCAGGGCCAGACCACCGGCACCCCGATCGCGCTGCTGATCCGCAACGAAGACCAGCGCAGCAAGGATTACGGCAATATCGCCGAGACCTTCCGTCCCGGCCATGCCGACTATACCTATTGGCAAAAATACGGCGTCCGCGACCCGCGCGGCGGCGGCCGCTCGTCAGCCCGCCTGACCGCGCCGGTGGTCGGTGCCGCCGCCATCGCCAAGAAATGGCTGTTGCAGCAGTACGGCACCACTTTTACCGGCTGCATGAGCCAGTTGGGCGAGATCGCGATCCCGTTCGAATCCTGGGAGCATGTGCGCAACAATCCATTTTTCGCGGCAACCGGCAACCTCGGCACCATCGCGCAGCTGGAAGAGTATATGGACGGCTTGCGCCGGGCCGGCGATTCGATCGGCGCGCGCATCGAGGTGGTGGCGCAAAACGTGCCGGTCGGCTTGGGTGAACCGATCTACGACAAGCTCGATGCGGAAATTGCGTACGCGATGATGGGCATCAACGCGGTGAAAGGGGTGGAGATCGGCGCCGGCTTCAAGTCCGTCGCGCAAAAAGGTTCGGAACACGGCGATGAGCTGACACCCGAAGGCTTCGTCGGCAACAACGCCGGCGGCGTGCTGGGCGGCATTTCGACCGGGCAGGACATCACGGTATCGATTGCGATCAAGCCGACTTCTTCGATTCGCATACCGCGCCGCTCGATCGACAAGGATGGCGTGCCCAGCATGGTCGAGACCTTCGGCCGGCACGATCCCTGCGTCGGCATTCGCGCCACGCCGATTGCCGAAGCGATGCTGGCGTTGGTGCTGATGGACCACGCATTACGGCATCGGGCCCAGTGCGGCGATGTGCGGGTGAGCACGCCGAAGATTGCAGCGCACGATTGATTGGTAGTGCAGGCCTCCGTGCCTGCATCATGCAGGCACGGAGGCCTGCACTACTGAAAATGCGCAGCGGAAAAGAAAAAAGGGTGAACCGAGGTTCACCCTTTTCAATGTCTGGCGGAGTGGACGGGACTCGAACCCGCGACCCCCGGCGTGACAGGCCGGTATTCTAACCAGCTGAACTACCACTCCTAATTAAAACTGACTGCAACCTGTCACAGCTGCTGTTTGACTGATGGTGGGTGCTGACGGGGTCGAACCGCCGACCTACGCCTTGTAAGGGCGCCGCTCTACCAACTGAGCTAAGCACCCATATTTTCGCTTAGTCAGTCAAACTTGTCTTCGGTGTTTTTGTTGCAGCACCGAAGAAGCGAAACTATACAGGGGCTTTTTAATTTTGCCTAGGTCTTGCGGGGAATATTTTGATATTTCTTGCCAAGTCGCGATTTTTCCAAAGCGTCGATGGATCATGGATCGGGTTAAACTTGCGCCTTGTGGTTCTGTTTCCGGTTAGCCGGATGCATTACCCGTCGTGCAGGTATTTTCTACAGGACCCCAATGAGTCGCCCTCGTTTTTTGCCGGATGATTTCACCCTGGCGCTGGTTTTTGTCGTTATCGTCGCCAGCGTTTTCCCTTGTGAGGGGCAGGTCGCAGTAGTGTTCGACCGGATCACCAGCATTGCCATCGGGCTGCTGTTCTTTTTGCACGGTGCCAAGCTGCCGCGTGAAGCGGTGCTTGCCGGCATGCGGCACTGGCGCTTGCATCTGACCGTTTTGGCGTGCACTTTCCTGATGTTTCCGGTGCTGGGCATTCTGCTCAAGCCGTTGTTGTTGCCGCTGGTAACGCCCGAGCTTTATCTGGGTATCCTGTTTCTGTGCGTGCTGCCGTCGACGGTCCAGTCGTCGATTGCATTCACCGCGGTGGCACGTGGCAATGTCGCGGCTGCGGTTGTCAGCGCATCCGCATCGAACCTGATCGGCATATTTCTGACGCCGCTGCTGGTGGGTTTGCTGGTGGTCGCAGGCGGCGTCAATCATTCTTCGATCGATTCCGTTGTCAGTATCGCGCTGCAGTTGCTGCTGCCTTTCGTGGTTGGCCAGATAGCCCGAAAATGGATAGGCCGCTGGATTGATCGTCATAAATCCGGGCTGAAATTCGTCGATCAAGGCTCCATTCTGCTGGTGGTATATACGGCGTTCAGCGCATCGGTCGGGCAGGGCTTGTGGCAACAATTGCCGCTGCGCGCGCTGGGCGGCCTGTTCATCGTCAGTGCGATATTGCTGGCGCTGGCGATGGGAATCAGCACCTTTGCTGCGCGCCGTTTCGGTTTCAACAAGGAAGATGAAATCGCCATCGTATTTTGCGGCTCCAAAAAAAGCCTGGCCAGCGGCATTCCGATGGCCAAGGTACTGTTTGCCGGCCATGCGGTAGGTGCTATCGTGTTGCCATTGATGCTGTTCCATCAGATCCAGTTGATGGTGTGTGCGGTGCTGGCGCAGCGTTATGCGGCGCGCCAGTCAGCGGGGGCAGGGAGAAAAAACGCGCCGACATCCTCGTCGCACAAATTGAAGTAATGGCATTTTCGCCATGCAATCGGCCAAGCGGGGGATGCGCGGCGCTAACTGAGTCGGGCTGATTCTTCCCTGCAAGCATTGTTTTACGTCAAATTGTATTATCAGCAGCGCAGGCTTGCCGTGCCTGCGACCGCTGCCGGCACGGTAGGTCCGCACTACTCTTTAGTCTTACTTTACGAGTAACTGCTTGCCGCTGGGTCCGGATTTTTTCGGCAAGGTCAATTCAAGCACGCCATTTTCATAACGGGCTTCCGATTTTGCATCGTCGACCTCGCATGCAAGCGTGAAGCTGCGATACTGCTGACCATAGTAACGTTCGCTACGCACGACGGTTTCTCCGCTCTTCTCTTCGGTTTCCTTCTTGGTTTCGGCGCTGATCGAAACCTGGTTGCCGTCGATGGAGACCTTGATATCTTCCTTGCTGACGCCGGGAATTTCAGCCTTCACGGTATAGGCATCGTCGGATTCCGCCACATCCATTTTGATGCGCGGTTCCGACGGCAGGCTGGACCAGGAAGGTGTCACGCGAAAATCCTTGAAAATATCGTCGATATTTCTGAATGGGTCCATGCGGGCAAGATCGCCGAACGGATCAAAGCGCATCAAGTTATTAGCCATGATAATTCTCCAGAATGGTGGATACGAGTCGGGCAAGCTGTGCGCAATATCCACTGCGCATGCGATCCAAGGCCGCATTACCCGGCCTGGTGCATTTTGTAATGCGAATGGAAAAAAGCGGGCCAAAAGCCCTTGGGATCTGAGTGGCGCGTGGTAATAAATATTCCACCACCCTGCAAAAAGTATATTCCCGCAGCTGTGCCCATCTTTGATTGGCCTCAACAAAAGAGCCCAGCCGTATGACGAATATTTGCCGAAGTACTGCGCCGGCATCTCTCGGCCTTAGCGTGAAATTTTGCGCTGACAACTCCCCCGATTTAAATGCAACTATTCAGCCCGCTATGAAAGGACTGTTTGAATCGCATCTCCCAGAAGCGGGAGATGCGTTATTCAGCCAGCAACCCACTGCCTTGCTCCCCTCTCCCACTTGTGGGAGAGGGGCCGGGGGAGAGCAACTGTGTTTCAAGTCAAGCAGAATTGGGAACAAAATGATCGTCCCAAGGTTTTCCTGACTTCATAATTGCATTAAGGATCGTCAGCAATTTATGCATACATGCGACCAACGCGACTTTCTTGGGTTTGCCCTTGGCCAGCAGGCGTTCGTAGAACACCTTGATGACAGGGTTATAGCGCACTGCGCTCAAGGCAGCCATGTACAGAACACACCGCACATCGGCCCTTCCGCCCCAAGTAACGCGCCGCCCCCTATGTTTGCCGCTATCGCAGTTCAGGGGCGCTACGCCGACCAACTTGGCGATCTGTTCCGGGCTAAGTGCGCCTAGTTCCGGCAACGCGCCCATCAGGCTGGCTTGGGTACCCGCACCAACCCCTTTGCATTTTTCGATCAACTTCAGCTTGTCAGCAAAGTGCTCTTTTAGCTGCGCTTCAACCTCCTTGTCGATGTTGCCAATTTCCTTGTTAAGCACCTTGCGCACAGCGTCAATACTTTTTCGCTGGATTTTTTGGCTCATCAACCAGCGATTGTCCTCGGCCACCCGCATCTCAATGAGCTGGCGACGACGGGCAGTCAAGGCGTGCAATGCCATTTGTTTTGGATCTGGCAGAAGCATCAGCAACTGCTCGCGCTTCTCAGACTGGTACAGCGTACGGGCAAAATGGCTTAGTACGCGCGCATCGATAACATCAGTCTTGGCGAGAAATCCCATGGCTTTGGCGAAATCGTGCGCCTGCCGCGGGTTGACCACCATCACGGGCAGTCCAGCCAGACACAATGCAACGGCTGCCTGGCGCTCAAAGCCGCCCGTGGCCTCCAACACGATGGCGCCGACTGTTCGCTGCGCGTTATCAGAACCATCAATTGATTTCTTGCGTGTGCCCTTAATCGCCATCAGAAGTGCGGCGATACCCGTTTCATCATTGCTGACATACAAAGTTTTACCCTTGTCATCCAAGGCCATTTCCAGGCTGCCTTTGGAGACATCGATGCCTGCGAAAATCAATTCAGACGCGTTCATCATTACCCCTCCTTGCAAATACGAGGTCATTGCACAATTTCATGCAAGCCATCCAGCAACTGTTCGGGCTTTAGATAAACGGCTGACGTTGCATGCCAAATGCTCTCCCACGGGCTTGGTGTCCCAAAGGGCGGACGGGCTATGCAACGTCATCCGAAAACTTCCCGCAACATCGAACATGAATCATATCCCTCTAATTTTTTCCGCGATGGGCGGGGCTGCGCCAGTCGCGCTACGCGCTCCCTGCGCAGCCCCGCCCATCGCAATATCTAAAGACAACTACAAAACCATAAAATCAGACAACAAATCATCTAAAACAGCATACAAGGG
>JAUYNR010000082.1 GCA_030698225.1 Oxalobacteraceae bacterium
CTTCCTTCCTTTGCGCCGCTGTGGCAAAAATCTCGGTGGACCGTCTGATCAATTCCGATTTCTATTGTGTGATCTGGTTCACATGCACGTCATACTGTGTGCTCAGCTCGGCCAGCGCCTTCTCGCCCTTGATTGCCGCCAGGGCAACTTTCGCCTTGAAGACCGCAGTGTGATTTCTTCTGGTACGTTTCAGTTCTGCTCCCGATGCGCGCATTGCGCTCTCTCATTTGAGCAGAATTTCCACTTAGCCGTCTGTCTGAATTTCCCGAGCCACCTATTAAGGTGCATTTAAGATGCATATTTGATAGAATGCATCATGCTTCTTCAATGGTCCGTCCTGCAATGCGCCTAACCCACTTCACAGACATCGGACTTCGTGTCCTTATCTACCTCTCCCGCGTTCGCGAGGCTCAAGCGTCTGTGACGGTTGCAGAAATTGCTTCTCAATTTGACATATCTGTGAACCATCTGGTGAAGGTGGTCGGTCGTCTTGCACGTGCCGGATGGATACAAACGACCCGCGGACGCAACGGCGGCATGCGTCTTTGCATTGACGCTTCAGCCTTGAAAGTTGGAACCGTTCTGCGTGAGTTAGAAGGTGATGCGGAACTAGCCGATTGTGACGGCCAAGTATGTCGCCTTAATCAGAACTGCAGGCTGCGTGGTGCTTTACAGGTAGGCCTTCATGCTTTTTATGATGCGATGAATGCCTATACGCTGCTGGACATTTCTGAGGGCGCCACCGGAGAACAGATTGTGCGTATGCATCGCATTTATCTTGGCCAGTCACCGCACATCAGAACTGGCGGATCGATTAACTGACAGCCGCACCCATCCAAACCGGCTTTTTTTGTGCTTTAAGTTGCATTTAATATGCAACAATTAGGAGAAATAATGATTTCACCCGCTTCACGCCCTTATATCGATGCCAGCGTACCTGTGCTACGCGAACATGGACTGGCAATTACCCAGACGTTTTACCGTAATTTATTTGTTGCGCATCCAGAGTTATCCAATCTTTTTAATATGGGAAATCAGGCAAACGGTGCCCAGCAGCAATCACTCGCTTCCGCAGTTTTTGCCTACGCGGCCAATATCGACAACACCGATGCTCTTTACCCTGTTGTGAATCGAATTGTCCACAAACACGCTTCCGTGGGTATCACTGCAGAGCACTATCCAATTGTGGGACGCCATCTCATCGGAGCAATTCAGGAGACCTTGGGTGATGCCGCATCGCCACCTTTGTTGGCAGCTTGGGATGAGGCGTATAGAAGTCTCGCCAATCTTTTCATCGAGGCGGAAAAAAAGCTTTACGCCCATGCCGGTGTTGCGGCAGGCCAGCTGCATAACATGCGCGTGACCGAGGTGAGCAAGGAAAGTGAAGAAGTCACCTCTTTCACCATGCAAGCAGCAGATGGACAGCCTGTGCCTGGTTTTAAACCCGGGCAGTACGTCAGCGTCTCAGTCGAGTTCGATGACAACAGTCGCCAGCTCAGACAATACAGCCTGTCAAACGCTCCCAATGCCGACTTCCTGAGGATTTCGGTCAAGCGCGAAAGAGCCGGGGAAGAATCACCGGAAGGACAAGTATCCAACTGGATACATGACAACGTCGCATCAGGTACCATCCTGCGAATTACGCACCCGTTCGGCGAATTCATCCCCGATACGGAGTCAATTGAACCCATCGTTCTGATATCAGCTGGTGTCGGCATCACCCCGATGATTTCGGTGTTGAACCGTATTGCAGAAGTGCATCCATCACGCTTTGTAATTTTTGCGCATGCAGCACGTGACGAACAGTATCATTCGCACCAAGCCGATATAAATGCGGCAAAAGCATTGATGCCTAACCTTCAGACCGTCACGTTCTATGAATCCGCATCGGATATTGCAGCAAACGATGGAAGTATTCATGAGGGGATGATGGACGTGTCCAGACTTCCCAAGTGGCCTCGCTCTGAGGCCAACGTCTACATGTGCGGACCGTTTGGTTTCATGAAAGCGCAATGGCTAGGTTTGGTGGAGTCCGGCGTACCGGTGGCACGACTGCATCGGGAAGTATTTGGGCCCGAAATGCTGGATTACTTGAACTAAGGCGTACGGTGGACTTTAGTCCGCCGCGTTGCTTTCTTATTTGCGAGAGGTCAGGGAAAACGATGCTGCAATCCGGTACGCTTCAGCACGGTCTGAAATTTCAAGCCATAACAGAAGAATCCATTCGTCTTCTCGTCGACACCTTTTACGATGCGGTGCGAAAGGATGCAGTCCTGGGTCCGGTATTCGACAATACATTGCATGGACGATGGTCGACCCACCTGCCTCGGATGGTCGATTTTTGGTCAACAATCTTGCTCAGTACGGGAAAATTTCAGGGAAACGTCTACGGAAAACATATGGCGCTTACGGGTATAGAGAAAGAACATTTCGTTCGCTGGTTATCTCTGTTTAAAATGGTAGTAATGCAACTTTATGGCGATGATGCCACGATTAAAATTTTACAGACTGCTGACCGCATTGCCGGGAGTCTGCAGCTTGGTTTTTTTGGCGAGCGGCCTGTACGTTTGTGACAGCTTGTTGCTCTGGTGCCAGGTTTAAAACGTCACAGTCTGATTCCACTCTTTCAATCCCTTGCGCACGGGCATGTGGGTATCGTTTTATACTAGGCGCTCAACGCGGACCTCAACCGAGACGTGCTTTCGGACGTAGCGATGGTTGGTTAGTTTGTTTCGTTAGGTTTAGTCATCAGGAGAAATGATATGCAATCAACATTTCACGAATCCGAAACAGGGCAAGCCGTTATTCAGAATGCAACATCTGTGGGCACTGAGCAATTGGTCGTAACGTTGCATCCTGGGGGCGACTCTTCAGTTGAAATCCAAATCAAAGAAAACATACCTGGCAACGGCTTGGTTTCAAGCTCAATTTCAATCAACCAAACTGGCTTACAAAGGCTTGTTCAATGGTTGCGCGAGCAAGGCGCAGTGGATTAAGGCCTACCAATACCGACGAAGACTTGGACTTTTAGCACTTCAGGAAGCGTCCGCGCTGATGACCCGCTGGCCGAGCTCCCAATACTGTTGAGCAGCATAAGTTGACCGGCCGCGTTGTTTTGGTCGGATATGGTCGAGTTGGACAACGCATTGCCGAGGTGTTGGCAAAGCAAGGATTCACTACTTGTTAGCGAAGCACCGCCACCGACATGTTGAGAGAGCTTCTGGCGAACGCACAAATCCAAATACCTGACGCATGAAGGCTTGCCGGCAAGACGACGACTTTTGGGCTACGCGGAAGATGTGACCGAGCGGGTAAACATTACGTTTCCGCGCCGGGTGCTGCATATCATTGATAAGGCTGCCAAGCGGGCATAGTTGGGCCGAGTATGCGCGGTGGGCGATGACGCCAGCCAGTTCCGGCGTCGGGATGCTGCTAGTTCTGCTTCGATAGCGGATGCGGGACAGTAGTTGCGTCTGTGGCGTTGCCCGAAACAGCGCCAAGATGGCGTTCCACCAGCACGAAAAAGCGCTGATAGAACTCCCCGGCGGGGATCGTTGCGCTGGCGACCTTAACCAGAGAATCGTCGCTGGAAGTGAACGGCAGCGAAACCGAGCCGATTGCACCCACGCCCACACTGGCCGAGTTATTGCTCTTCTTAAGCGCGTAGCGGTCTTCCAGTGCGCTGACAAAGGCGGTCGAGCCTTTGCCGCCAGCGTCAGCCACGCAGGCGACGCTAAACACAATCTGGACGTGCTTATCGCTGCTCGGCTGGAAGTTCTTGTGGCCATCCACCAGTTCCGTCTTGGCCTGATTGATCAGATAACCCTGGCTGAGCAGCGCGCGTCGCGCCGCTTCGCAAGTTTTATCGGCCGAATTCGCAAAGCTGTGCGAATAGGTTGAGGTCGAGTCGAATTCCTCATGTTGATACGCCACCGATTTGGATGGCGTCGAGCAAGCCGATACTACGCCGGCGAGCAATACTGCAAACAGCGGCGGCAAGCGACGAAATGACTGGCGCATGCGTGAGTTCTCCCTGAAATAAATGCGGTAGTGGTTGCCTTGCGGGGCTAGCCCGGGATATCCAGTTCGGATGCGGTGTGAATATCCGGCAGCGGGTATGCACAACGACCTGAATCATACGGTAGCGCGCACACTATTGATCGCAGTTCACCACGCGCCCATGTGGTCTTTTTTTTACCGATTTTGACGCCGTTGTGACGCAAAATCACGTAAGCGGATGTGACGTGGAAAAGAATTGCAGCGGTCCCTAGTTTAGCAGATACGACTGCCCAGACAATTTCTTCTCCTTCGACGTACCCGGGCGCGCCGTTTCGAGTCAACCCACAACGCCGGCGCGTAAAGCCGTCAATCCAAGCGTGCACGGGAACGCGGAAACCATATTGTTCCTCGACGTGGCGTTTGCTAAGAAGGACAGCGGCAAGCGCCTGGGTGCTAAATGGGACGGGGGCCATGCGCAAGTGGTACATCTCCCACGGCGCGGATGTGCACCTGTGCACCCCCAGACGAATCTTGAGAACGGATACCTGGCAGTAGGTCGGCCATCGATTATGCTCGGTCAATTCTTCTACCCCCGCTTTTGCGAAAATCCAGCCTCCTAGTCGGCGCGGCGCTCATTGATCCGTTTCACTGCCAGCCGCTTCACCGTCGGCCTCAGCCGGCAGCCCGACTGCATCGCGGGCGAACATTTCTTCCAGCTCCTGCCGCCCCTGCTTGGCCATCGAGATCATCTGATGCTGGTCCTGGTAATGCGGATATACCGCATGCAGCGTCTTGAAATTGTGATCCCGGAATTGCCGCACCACCTTGCCAACCCGCTCGCTGCCATAACCGAGTTCCTGCAGCGCCTTGCCGCCCAATTGC
This sequence comes from Oxalobacteraceae bacterium, assembly GCA_030698225.1. GTDB lineage: Bacteria > Pseudomonadota > Gammaproteobacteria > Burkholderiales > Burkholderiaceae_D > AVCC01. Next base: position 4,882 of record JAUYNR010000082.1, read on the forward strand.
AGCGCGGCTTCGAAGGTTTCTCGCTCCAGCAGCGTCACGCCGCGATCCAACAGATCATAGTAATGACTGACGTTGCGCGCCCGCGCCAGGATTTTCAGGTGCGGGAAATGCCGCCAGCGCAATCGCGGTCGACGACAGCGACAAGCCGAGCGCTGCGATCAGTGCGGTTTTCCAGTCAGCGCCGAGCGCCAGCGCGGCGGCGAACAAGGCTGCAGTACAGGCGCCGACCTGCAACCCGCCCCAGCCGAAGATCGGCTGCCGCAGCGACCACAGCCGCTTCGGCTCGAGTTCGAGCCCGATCAGAAACAGCAGCATGACCACGCCGAATTCGGAAAAATGCAGTATGTCTTCGACGCCCTCGATCAGGCGCAAGCCCCATGGTCCGATCGCCATCCCGGCCAGCAAATAGCCGAGGACCGCGCCCAGCCCCAGGCGTTTCGCCAGCGGCACCGCCAGCACGGCGGCGGCCAGATAGATCAGCGCATTCGATAGCAGGTCGTGTTCCATCTCGGGTTCCGATCAGGTGAGAGCACGGAAATACTGTACCACTTGCATACTCTCCAGCAAGTGACCTGATAAGTAATGTTGAGGCGACGGAGCGATTTTTATCGCAAATATACTACATTATGTATTTTTTATGACAGCCTGAAATAAAGCGGAAATGGTTATGTTTTTACATATACCCTAGCATTTCATGCCAAACAGAAGGCTGGGCATGGCTAGCTAGGGTGATCTGGGTCAGTTTTCGGTCAGCGGCAACAATGATCAAAACTTTGCGCACTCTTTGGATTTACGTCTTTACATCTCGTTACACTTGCAGGCTTCGTGCGGAAGTCCTAACACTGCAATAATTGCTTAGCCGAAAATATCGTCGTGTTGTGCGATCAAATGACCACTTGGAAGTGGCGACGCATTTCACGGTTTGTCATTTGGCGTATGACTTGGTTGTTTTCTCTGAAAATTCGAATTGGAACTCATCGTCAATTGGGCATGTTTTACTGAAACCGCTAACTATCAATTAGAGATTGATTCAGTAGAGGCAGTTCTAGCATCAGGGGCCGCACCCTCAAAGGTCGGCCATACACCAGTACCTTGCGGGCTCAAATGAAGAAGGAAAGTAATGAATAGATTCGAACGTTTATTCAAACCACTGTCGTGGTTTATGGCATTGCTGCTGATAGCTTTTCTGCCCGGATGCGGAGGTGGCGCAGAAGGAAGCCCAAGCGCAAGCTTACTCGCGAGTACTACCGTTGTAGCAGCCACCAATCCCACAATAAGTTCCGAAAGCCCAAGTTACGGCGCCACGAATGTACCGACCAGCACCAATAACAGTAATAACGTTGTGACCGGCACCGTAGTGACTGTCGGCTTCAACCAGCCGATGGATCCGGCCACGATCAACTCGTCCCCTGCCCGAACGTTGTCTACGTTCACGCTCAAGGAGACTAGCGGGAAAAACGTGCCCGGTAGCGTCGCCATGAATGCCGCAAACACCGCAGCAACTTTTACGCCAACCGCGTCCGCCCTCACCCCGAATACCAACTATACCGCCACGGTTACTGCTGCGGCCAAGAACGCCGGCGGTACTGCAATGCCCAATTCCGGGATATGGAACTTTACGACCAAGGCCGTCGCGTCTACCGGTCAGGCGCCGGTAGACCTTGGAACCGCCGGCAGTTTCGTGATTCTGACAAAATCAGGAATTTCAACCGTTCCAGGCTCGGTATTGACCGGCAATATCGGAGTGAGCCCGATCGCACACACCGCGATCACCGGATTTTCAGAAACAACGGATATCTCGAATACATTTTCGAGATCCCCTCAAGTGCTCGGAAGAATATTCGCAGCCGACGATACGCCTCCTGTTCCAGCTTACCTGACCACGGCTGTGAGCGACATGGAAAGCGCGTACACCAACGCCGCCGGACGCGCATTACCCGATTTCATTGAACTGGGCGCAGGAGAGATTGGCGGGCTGACCCTCGCCCCCGGCCTGTATAAATGGGGTACCGGTGTTTCAATCGCAACGGATGTGACACTCTCGGGTGGCCCAAACGATGTCTGGATCTTCCAGATAGCGGGAACTCTTACCCAGGCATCCGCTAAGACAGTGATCCTGACAGGCGGCGCACTGGCCAAGAACATCTTCTGGGTACCCGCAGACGTTGTCGCACTTGGAACAACTGCGCATTTTGAGGGAATAGTGCTGGCTAAAACAATGATCGCCATGAAAACTGGCGCATCGGCGAACGGCAGACTATTGGCGCAGACGGCGGTCACTCTCGATCAAAACACAGTCACCCAGCCAGTCCAGTAAGGACGCAACGGGCCCACGGCTGGGACCAAGGAGATGGTCAAGCAATCGGTTACCAGTTGGGAACAGCCGGAAAAACACTTGGGTTAGTTTTTGGCTGGCGCACTATGGTGGTTCAACTTGAACCACCATAAAAACGCTGCTTCATTTGATCTTCTACAAGCCCAAGCCACTGGACTCTGAAAGTCAATCCTATCGACAGTAATTATTTGGCCAAAGCCCTGGGTACTTCATTCCACCGGTTCGTATATCTCAGTGACTTGTTTTCAGCACGCATAGTCCATCCCGCCTGGATATCTGGAACGCCTAGATGCACGGTATCGGCATTGCCCTAACGCCAGCGCACCGCGCGACTTCAAACTTGCCCCTGCCTCAGGGTGCAGACACATCTGCTTACTTCGGTTACCGATCCTGTATAGCTACAAACTGCTGCTTGGTATGTAATGCAGGCATACATCGTTCAGAGGGATTCATGATGAAAAACCGATTAACTGCTTTCGCAGGATTGTTGTCTGGTGCTGCTTTGATGCTGATTACCGCTCCTGCCCTGGCGCGCGCCGACATTTCAGTCGATATTTGGGGTCCGGGTGTTTACGTGGAACCAGCGCCGGTCTATGTTTCACCCCCACCGGTTTATGTGCAGCCACGTCCGATGTATCAGCAGCCGCAGCCCTACTATGCACAGCCGCAACCTTACTATAGAGAGCAGCAATACAGACAGGACTGGCGCCAGCGTCGCTGGAATGGCGATCACCGCAGACGTGATCGAGATCGTGACGGCGTTCCAAATCGATACGATCGCGACCGCGATGGTGACGGCGTGCCAAACCGATTTGACCGTCGCCCGAACAATCCCTACCGCGACTAAAAATATCGTTGTTTAAGCCTTTCGCCAAATAGATATGCACGTAGATACACACGTTGTCTGTCAATCCATAAGCAGAATAGGAAAACGATATGAAATCAAAATTGATACTTGGATCTCTATTAGTCTCCGCCTTGTTTGCCGGCATGGGCATGTCACCGGTGATGGCGCAAAGCACGCATACGCCCGTCATCGATCGCTCCCAGCAAGCGATCGAAGCACGAATACAGCAAGGTTTGGCGTCCGGGCACATCACACCGTCTGAGGCGCAATATCTGTATCGACGTGTACGCGAGATTCAAATCCGGGAAAGTCGTTTTAAGTCCGATGGATCCGCCAGTCCGCAAGAGCGCCAGCAATTAAGGCAGGATCTGGATAGCCTTCGCGCTGAAGTGGAATTTAAACTCGCCAATCCTCGCGTCGTGGCGCAGCAGCCCGACAATACGCCGGGCATTGACAATCGCGCATTCGAAATCCGCGATCGAATCGAAGAAGGCGTTCTTTCCGGTCGTATAACGCAACGCGAAGCGCGCAGATTGCAGCGCCGGGAACGCATGATTGAACGCCACGAAGCCCGTTTCAAGTCTGACGGTGTCTTGAGCCGACAGGAACGACGTCAGTTAAGAAGCGAATTGATGGCATTGCGTGATGATGTGGAACGGATGATGCGCGATGATCGCCGTCCGCGCTATAACAGATAACGCGCATCCCCGAACCAACGGTAATTTTGATGGTTGACACCAATCAAAGCCCAAAGCTCTTGCGACGCTTTGGGCTTTTTCATTTCAACGCAGCCAAAATAATTCCAAAGATGTAGAAAGTTTCCCGCCCCGGCATGGCGATGGCAGTCATAACAAACTTTGTGGTGAATCGCCATTCTGCTGAACTTACTTGCTTATACGCTCTCTGAAAATGCGTAACCTCAATCGCCCTCGGGAGTCTCAATGCGCAAAGCCCTTCTTCCCCTTGTCCTCCTATCCTCATTGTTGGCGTCAACTGCTAACTCGGCGGAAAACAAGATACGCGCCGGATTATGGGAAATGACAACGACGTCAGATCTATTGAAGCTAGTGCCACAGATTGCTCCAGATCAAATGCAAAATTGGATGAATCTGGCCAGGCAAAATGGATTTGAGATGCCCGATATTCAAGATGGCGCAGCAATGTCCAGGACCTGCATTACCCAGGAAATGGCGGATCAAAAAAATCCACCCTACTTGTATCAAAATCAATCGGGGTGCACCGCCAACAAGCCGACACATACTGGAAACAAAGCCAAATTGGATTTCGTTTGCAGCAGCGCTCGACTGAGCGGGAATGGGACAACGGAAGGAATTTTTACAAGCCCGGAGAGCTTCTCGGGACGCACTGAATTTGATGGCGTTGCACTGGGCAATCCGGTCAATGAGCATGCCGATATCAGCGGTCGATGGATTAGTGCAAGCTGCGAAACGGTGCAGCCGTAATCTCTGATAATCTCTAACGGGCAATGCCCGAAATCGCATCGGGCATCAATAGTGGCATTCGATCTCGAGCACGGGTGCCACTGAAAGCCGGATCGGATGTTCCCTGCCCTCGGCAAGCCCCTGGCCTTTAAACTCGCAGGGATTCATGCGACCAACCCACTGCATATCTACGATAAATCAGTCCGGCACCCGCATCCGGTAAAATAGCGGGTTAATTTCACATATTGCAAAGCACACACCATGAGTCTCCAATGCGGCATCGTCGGCCTGCCTAATGTCGGCAAATCCACACTCTTCAACGCGCTCACGAAAGCCGGCATTCCCGCCGAAAACTATCCGTTTTGTACCATCGAACCGAACGTCGGCGTAGTCGAGGTACCTGATCCGCGCCTGGCTGCGCTGTCGGCCATCGTCAAGCCGGAGCGGGTGCAGAATGCGATCGTCGAGTTCGTCGATATCGCCGGCCTGGTGGCGGGCGCATCCAAGGGTGAAGGGCTGGGCAACCAGTTCCTCGCGCACATCCGCGAGACCGACGCGATCGTCAACGTGGTGCGCTGCTTCGAAGACGACAACGTGATCCACGTCGCCGGCAAGATCAGCCCGCTGGACGATATCGAAGTGATCCAGACCGAACTGGCGCTGGCCGACATGGGCACGGTCGAAAAGGCGATCCACCGCGAACACAAGAAAGCCCGTTCCGGCGACAAGGATGCCGCCAAGCTGGTCGAACTGCTGGAACGCATCATGCCGCATCTGAACGAGGCGCAGCCGGTGCGTGCAATGGGGCTGGATGCGGAAGAAATGGCGCTGATCAAGCCGCTGTGCCTGATCACCGCCAAGCCGGCGATGTATGTGGCCAACGTGTCCGACACCGGCTTCACCGACAACCCGCTGCTGGACCAGTTGACCGCGTATGCGGCATCGCAAAACGCGCCGATCGTCGCCATCTGCGCCTCGATCGAATCCGAGATCGCCGACCTGGAGGAAGCCGACAAGGCCGAATTCCTGGCCGATATGGGGATGCAGGAACCCGGCCTGGATCGCCTGATCCGCGCCGCCTACAAGCTGCTCGGCCTGCAGACCTATTTCACTGCCGGCGTCAAGGAAGTGCGCGCCTGGACCATCCACGTCGGCGACACCGGACCGCAGGCCGCCGGCGTGATCCATACCGACTTCGAACGCGGCTTCATCCGCGCCCAGACCATCGCATTTGACGACTTCATCACCTACAAGGGCGAGCAAGGCGCCAAGGAAGCCGGCAAGATGCGCGCCGAGGGCAAGGAATACGTAGTCAAGGATGGCGACGTGCTGAATTTCCTGTTCAACGTCTAGGCCGGATTTCGGGAAATACCCTTAAAGCCCGGCATCTGTCGGGCTTTTTTTGATGCTGGATCCGCCATTACTCCAGATGGCCGCCGAATTTAAGGTTGGTCTTGCGGCGTGCCAGGCCGACCGACAAGATGTCCACCATCATCAGCTGCAACAGGCGCACGATCATCGGCACATAATCGAGATTGCCTTCCGGGTGATCCACTGTCAGCAACACATCGGCCAGCTTGGCCAGCGGCGATCCGGTGGCCGTGATCGCCAGGACTCTTGCACCGCGGGCGCGCGCCACCTTGATCGACTCCAGCAATTCCGGTGGACGACCCGAGCGGGAAATCACCAGCACGACATCCTTCTCTCCCAATAAGGCTGCACTCATCTGTTGCGCCTGCGGGTCCGGGAAGTAGCTGCTGACGATGCCGAGATTGAGGAATTTCTGCTGCGTATCCTCAGCCACCATCCGTGTGCTGCCGACACCCAGCAACTCGACCCGCTGTGCATGGCGCAATAATTCGATGGCTGCCGCCAGCGCCTTGGCATCCAGCTTGTCGCGCAGAGCCAGTGCTGCCGAAGCGCTGTTGGCCAGCACCTTGCTGCCCAGGTCGGCCACCGTGTCCGAGGTTTTTACCTGCGAGTGCGCGACCGCGATGGTGCCGCCGGTCAGCCCGGAAGCGAGTTTCAGCTTGAAATCGGCCAGGCCCTGGACCCCGACCGAACGGCAAAACCGCATCACCGTCGGCTGGCTGACGCCGACGCGCTGCGCGATTTCAATGATCGGCAGGGTCAGCATCGTGCGCGGTTCCGCCAGCACCCAATCGGCCACCCGGCGTTCGGACGGGCTGATGCGCTCCCGCACCTGGCGGATATGGTCCAGCATCGGCGCGCCGGCATTCGCGGTCTTGAGCTTCTCGGCCAGAATCGCAGAGACGCCCAGGAATGCAGGGTATTCGGCGGTAATGACGTAGGTCGGGATTTGCGCCAGGTAACTGGAGAAACGCCCCTTTTGCTCGAAGCGCTGGCGAAATGGCGACGCTGCAAACAAATGTCCCAGGCGCGGCACGATGCCGCCACCGATGTAGATCCCGCCCAGCGCACCCAGCGTGATGGCGATATTGCTGGCGACCGTACCCAGCATCGCGCAGAAACATTCGACCGTTTCTGCGCAAATGGCACAGGAACCATCCAGTGCGCGGCGCGTCACCTCGGCTGCGGCAAGCGGTTCGACGCCGACTTTGCCGGCACGGTCGGCCAGCGCCCGGTAAATCAGTTCCAGCCCCATGCCGGACAGCAAGCGCTCGACGGAAACATGCGGATATTCCCGCCAGGCGAAGCGCAGCACATCGACTTCCCGTTCGTCGCAAGGCGAGAAGCTGACATGGCCGCCTTCGCTGCCGAGCGCAATCCAGCGGTCTTCGGTCGGGATCATGCCGGACACGCCCAGCCCGGTGCCGGCACCGATCAGCCCGATCACGCTGTCCGGGCGCTCCAACCCGCCACCGACCGATACCCGCTGGTCGGGCGATAAATGGGGCAGCGCCATCGCCAACGCGGTGAAGTCATTGACCACCAGCAGCGTATCGAAACCCAGCGCGGTGCGCAGCGCCTCGATCGAAAAGGTCCAGTGATGGTTGGTCATTTTGACGACATCGCCGCCGACCGGATTGGCGATCGCGATGGCGGCATGATGCGCATGACCGGCACGTGCCGCTTGCGCTGCAGGACTGGCCAGATAGGCGGTCAGCGCATCCTGCAGCGATGGATAATCCTTGCAAGGAAGCACGCAAATCGCCTCAAAATGGCCGGGCGCGGTCTCCAGCACGAAGCGCGCATTGGTGCCGCCGACATCTGCCAGCAGACGCGGACCATCACTGAATTTATCAGGCGGGACGGAAATGGCTAAATCTGTTGTCATGTTCATTTACCCTGTAAACTCTTCTTCATCATCTTGGTGTCGCAGCAGCCCGGAAAACACACGGGAACGTAGTATTAATACGTATTATATTTTAATTATAGAGTAGTATGACTACATATTGTCATTTGATTTGAAGCGTAAATTGTGTATTTTTCTCTTTCCGGAACCGCAATCCCATGCATACCACGAAACGCCCCTACAGAATCGGCCTGGCTGCAAACCGCATCCATCAAGACGCGTCCAGTGCCGCGCTGGCGCAACTGCTGCAGGGAGCCCGGCAGGCGATCGAGACCCATCTGCGGCCTGAATTGATTGTAGTCGGCAGGACGCTCGATGCGATGCACAGTCATCGTCTGCTGACCGGCTATCCGCACATAGAGCGCTTCCCTTACGGGCGCGAGGGCGGATTGATGAAGCTGGTGTCGCGCGTGGTCGACAGCGATCCAAGCCGCACGCTCGATGCAGTGATTTACCTGATGGACCCGGTCGACCCCTCCTCCGCCTTCCCGGAAGCGGTCGCGCTGAAGCGCCAATGCATCATCCACGGCAAGCCGTTTCTGTCGACGCTGGCCAGCGCCCGGGAATGGCTGGAACTGGAAGCCTGCGCGCTGGGCGCGCCGCCGGATCCGACGCTGGACGCGACCTTCGATCTGGCCAATGAGGGCGTGGCGCTGATTGCGCACGATGCAATGAAGGGGAAGATGCTGGAACTGGCGGAACGCCATTTCGATTTGCTCGACAGTTTCGCAACCCGCTGCGCCACCGGCACCACCGGCGGGCTACTGAACCAGCTGGCGCAAAAGATCAAGGGCGAGGACGCCGGCCACAATTGGGTGCGGCCGTTTCTGAGCGGCCCGATGGGCGGCGACGCGCAGATTGCGGAACTGATTCTGGACCGCCAGTGCCGGCGCGTGCTGTTTCTGGAAGACCCGCATGTGGCAAGGCAGCATGAAGCGGACATCCAGTTGCTGGAACGCGCCACCCGCACCGTAACCGATTACGCCTCCTGCATGAGCGACGTGCAATGCGTCGACCGCTGGCTAGCCCTGCTTGGCAAACGCATCAAGATCAAGGCCGGCGCATAGCCGGCCCAAGCCTTCACAACAATTGTGTAAATGTTCACCCCGCCATGAATACCCCCTCGCCCGCTTGCGGGAGAGGGTTGGGGAGAGGGCGACTGCAAAGTCGACGACATAATTAAGTGCTTTGCCCTTCGTGGATGCTTTGTCGGGGGTAGCCCGATAGGTTGGACTACAGTCCAACGAATCACTTTTCTTTGCTTCGCCAAAGAAAAGTAAGCAAAAGAAAGGCGACCGCAGACTTGCCCCTTCGGGGTTCCCGTTTGTGCGCTGCAAAAATGGGAAATGAAGGAACTCGCTTCCCTTGCAGGGCGCGTATCCGCTTGCAAGCGGATACCGTACCGCAGGCGCGGGGCAGTGCCCCGCGAAACCCCTGCTACACCTCAAACAGCCTTCATTTCTGATCCATTTTCGCAGCACACAAACGGCTGCATCCACAGCGGCTTAACATCAAAAACAGCGTCAATACAACCGTCAATAGCATAAAGCAGTCACTTGGATATCAATCACATAGCAGGCTGAATGGATACACAATTGCAATTATTTGCCGGAGTATATTAAAAAATCGTACTACTTCCGCAATATATAATTGCGGAAATAAAAATACACTGCCTGGTATATATTTACTGCGGGGCCGGCCGTGTAGCCATGCCCGACAAGCTCAACTGAAATCGACCGCCCGCCGTTCGCGCATCGCCGGCGCCATTGCTGGCGCCCATCCTTTTGCACTAACGGCGGACGGCCCAACACGCAATGCATCGCCGATCCAGGCATCAGCCGCGCAAGCCCCGTTATGAACCGTTACCAGCAATTCTCGCGCGTATAAATATTGATTGGCGTGGTCTGGTTAATCGCCATCACATCAGTGCGGCCAAAATGGCGGGCGATCAGCGCCATCGCAGTTGCAACTTCGAGCGCCGGGTTCTGGTCGATCACAATGTCGATGACGCCGTCTATCAGCAGTTTCTTGCGCTCGGGCGTGAGTTCGTGAGTAATGAACGTCAGCGGCTTATCCTGCCGGAAGGTTTTCATGGAGCGGGCGATTTCCCGATCTCCGGATGAGAGATTGTAGATGCCGGCAATGTTCTGCCGGCGCGATAACACTTCGCCAACCAGTCGCTCTGCCTGTTCTGGTTGCTCACGTGTTTCCAGTACGGCCAGCAACTGGCATTGCGGATGGCGCTCGGCCAGGACCGTGCGAAAACCCATTTCACGCTCGCCCTGGCCGATGAACTGCTGCAAGCCGGACACGACAATGATGCCACCGCCAGCCGGACCGACCAGGCGCCCCATCAGATCGCCGGCGACCCTCCCCGCTGCACGGTTATCCAACCCGACATAGCTCATCCGCCCGCTATGCGGCAGATCCGAAGCCAGTGTCACCACAGGTATGCGGCGAGTCATCTTCTGAAGGGCGCTGGTGATCTGCGGATGGTCTTGCAGTACGACAATCAGGGCATCCAGCTGGCTTCCCAGCCGCAGAATCAGCTTCACCGTATCGTCCAGCGCCTGAATATCAAAATAATGCTGGCTGACCAGCATGTTCACATCAAAATAATCCTGATTGGCCTTCGCAAACGCCTGACCCAACAATTCATAAAACGGGTTGGACGGTCTTTGCATGATCACTCCCACCCGAATCATCCGGTTGGGCCGACGCTGCAAATTGCGATCCAGCTTCAGCTTCCTGGCCCACTCCAGCACGCGGCGCTCCTTGTCCGGACTCACACCCCCGCGCCCATTCAATACCCGGTCTACGGTGGCAGGGCTGACGTCGGCCGCCTGCGCCACGTCGATTACCCCGATTTTTTTCTTCATCGGTCAGCGGCTCGAAAATCAACCGTCGCCAGGCGTTTTTCAGCAAATCTCTTCATGCTTGCTCCATGATGAATATCCATCAAATATATATGCGCAGATCTCAATTGTGGCATGCCAGGGGATAACTTCGCTATCTACGCAAGATCATCATATTTATCGGCGCAACATACATTTTCAGCGGCGCCGGATCGGCTCTGCAAAATATTTCAATTTGATGGTTTTACATCAAGAATCGGATTGAGCAGTACGCCAAACACACCTATATTGATCAGCACAAATTCAACAAAGGAGAACACTGTGACACATCCGTTTCATCTGGCCATCAGCCCGTTATCCTGGACCAACGATGTGCTGGAAGAGCTGGGCGGCGACACCCCGATTGAAGTCTGCCTGAGCGACATCCGGCAAGCCGGTTTTGAGGGAACCGAATTAGGGCGGAAATTTCCCAGGGATAGCGAGGCGTTGCAACGGCTTTTGACCTCGCACCAGTTAAAACTCGCTTCCGGCTGGCATTCCGGCTTTCTGGCCGAGCAAAGTGTGGAAGCAGAAATGCAGGCGGTCGCACCCCATGCCGGATTGCTGCAAGCGCTTGGCGCCAAAGTCATGGTCTATGGTGAATGCGGGCGCATGTACCCGACCCGGCCATTGGACGTTGGCATGTCGCTGAGACACATGCTCAAACCCGATGAATTCACTGCCTACGCCGTGCGCCTGACGGCATTTGCCGCACAACTGCAGGACCAATACGGGCTGACATTGGCGTATCACCATCATCTGATGATGGTGGCGGAAACCTTCGACGAAATTTCCTGCCTGTTTGATCAAACCGGCAATGCCGTCGGTTTGCTGCTCGACACAGGACACGCCGCAGCGGCCGGATTCGATTACCAGCGCCTGATCAAGCGTTTTGGGGACCGGATTGCGCATATCCATTTGAAAGATGTGCGGGCGGAGGTGATGCAGCGTGTACGGCAACAGGACCTGAGTTTTAACGCAGGGGTGCGCCAAGGCATGTTTACCATTCCCGGCGATGGCAGCATTGATTACAGCCACCTGGCCCGCTTCGTCAAACAGACCGGCTACAGCGGCTGGCTGGTAATCGAAGCCGAACAAGATCCGGCCCTCGCGCCACCGGAAGAAATGGCCAACCGGGCGTTCGCATTCATGCAAAGCCTGCTTTAAAAACACCCCCACGCAATACCAATATCCAGCAAGGAGACACACATGTCCAAACCTGTATTGAATATCGGCCTGATCGGATCAGGCTTCATGGGCCAGGCGCACGCCGATGCATTCCGCCGTGCGGCCCTGCTCTACCCCAACCTGCCGGCGGTTCCGCACCTCTACGGCTTGGCCGACGCCAGCGATGAACTCGCTGCAAAGGCCGCTGCCCGGCTGGGGTTCGAAACGTCGACCGGAGACTGGCGCCAGTTGGTCAACGACCCCAAGGTCGACGTGATCGACATCACCTCACCCAATCACCTGCACTGCGAAATGGCGCTGGCCGCGATCGAAGCCGGCAAACACGTGTATTGCGAAAAACCGCTCTCCGTTTCGCTGGAGGAAGCCGAAAGGATGGCCGAAGCAGCCCGGCGCAAAGGCGTCAAGACCTTCGCCGCCTTCAACAACATCAAGACGCCGGCCGCGCTGCTGGCCAAACAGATGATCGAACGCGGCGACATCGGCGTGCCGACCCGCTTCCGCGCCTGGTTCGACCAGGGCTTCTTCAACGATCCGTCGCTGCCGTGGAGTTGGCGATGCTCCCGCAAGGACGCCGGTTCCGGCGCGCTGGGCGATCTCGGCTCCCACGTCATCAGCGTGGCGCAGTTTCTGATGGGTGACATTGCGGAAGTCACAGGCCAGGCCCAGACCGTCTTCGAAACCCGCCCCGTGCCGCAAGGCGGCTCGGGCTATGGAGCCAAGGCGAACGACAACGCCCGGCATGCTCGCGTCGAGAATGAAGACCAGATCCAGTGCCTGGTGCGCTTCGCTTCCGGCGCCGGCGGCACCATCGAGGCCTCGCGCATCGCCGCCGGCAAGGTCTTCGGGGTGTATTGGGAGGTTTCCGGCACCGAAGGCACCATCATCATGGACGGCGAGCGTTTCAACGAACTGAAAATTTCCCGCTTTACCGATCCCAAGCCGGATCGCGGTTTCAAGACCATTCTGGCCGGCTCGCAAGTACCGCAATTCTCGGGTTTCTTCGGGTTCGATTTTGCCGGCGGCGGTTTGGGGTACTTCGATGTGAAAGTCATCGAGGTGCACGACCTGATCATGGGTATCGCCGGGGCCAGCGACTGCTTCCCCGACTTCGCGTTTGGCGTTGCCAACCAGAAGATCATGGCGGCCATGGAGCGCTCGCTGAAAACGCGCGCCTGGGAAACCGTGAAAGCCTGACTCCGTTAGCGAATGCTCGTACGTCCCAAAAACAAAACAAGGAGAACACATCACATCATGGCGAAGAAACTCAAATTTGGCGTCATCGGCGCCGGGTACATGGGAAAGACCTATTCCATTGCCCTCAACACGGTTTCGGCGGTCTTTCCGCTGTCTGCCAAACCGGTGCTCGACATGCTGGCGACCACCTCGGCATCCGGCGCGCAGGACAAAGCGGAAGCCTTTGGCTTCAGGCGGGCCACCGGTTCCTGGCAAGAGCTGGCCGCCGATTCCGATGTCGACGTAGTGGGAATCTGTGCCCCCACCTTCCTGCATCGGGAAATGGCGTTGGCCGCCATTGCCGCCGGCAAACACGTGCTCTGCGAGAAGCCCTTGTCGCTCTGCGCGAAGGATGCCAACGAGATGGCGAACGCGGCCGAACGGGCCGGCGTCAAGACGCTGGTGGGCTACAACTACATCAAGAATCCCGCCACCCAACTGGCGAAGCAGATGATCGAGAATGGCGAAATCGGCGAGATCGTCCATTTTCGCGGCACCCACAACGAAGACTTCCTGATGGACCCGGCCCTGCCGATGAGCTGGCGCCTGCAGGCGGCCTACGGCAGCCAGGCCGGGGCGCTGGGCGATCTGGCCTCGCACATCATCAATCTGGCCCACTATCTGTGCGGCCCGATTGCCGAGGTGGTCGGCAAAAGCCAGACCGTCCACCGCCAGCGCCCCGGAAAGGACGGCAAGCCGGAAGCCGTCGAGAACGACGATCAGACCAATTTCCTGGTCACATTCGAAAGCGGCGTGCTGGGATCGATCGAGGCCAGCCGCATCGCGGCAGGGCGGAAAATGGGGCTTACCTACGAAGTGACCGGCACCAAAGGCAGCCTGTTCTTCGACCAGGAACGGCTGGCCGAGTTGCAATTCTATTCGGCGGATGACAAGCCGGGCCGCAGCGGGTTCAGAACGATCCTGATCGGCCCCGACCATCCCGATTACGGCCATTTCTGCATCGGCGCCGGACACGGCTTCGGTTACAACGACATGATTACGGTCGAGATGAAGGAGATGGTGGAAGGCATTGCTGCCGGACAGCCGCTGTGGCCATCGTTCCGCGACGCCGTACATACCGCCCTCGTCGTCGATGCCGTGCTGCTGTCGCAACGGGACAGGCGCTGGGTCGCCATCAAAGAACTTGAACAGGAATTGAACAAATGATCAAACTTGCCGTTTTTGGCGCCGGCCGCATCGGCTACGTGCACGCCTTGAATGCCGCCTCGCATCCTTCCGTCAAACTTGAATACCTGGTCGATCCGGTACCCTCCGCGCACCTGAACGATCTGGCCAAAAAGACCGGGGCCAAGGTGGTCGATGCCGATACGGTCTTTACAGACCCCGCCATCCAGGGCGTGGTGATTGCCAGTTCGACGGACACGCATGCCGAGTTGATCCTGAAAGCGGTCGCGGCCGGCAAGGCGATGTTTTGCGAGAAACCCATCAGCCTCAATTTCGCCTTGGTAAATGAGGTTGCGCAAGCTGTGGAACGGGCGGGGACGCCGTGCATGCTGGGCTTTCAGCGACGCTACGACCCGAATTTCCGGCTGGTCAGGGATCGCATCGCGAGCGGCGCGGCAGGCAAGCTGGAGCAGCTTGTCATGCACACACGCGATCCGTCGCCACCGCCCATTGACTACGTGAAGCGCTCGGGCGGCATGTTCCGCGACCAGGCGATCCACGATTTCGACATGGCCCGCTATCTGCTGGGCGAGGAGATCAAGACCGTCTATGCGGTCGGCGGCTGCCTGATCGACCCTGAGATCGGCAAAGCCGGCGATATCGATACCGCGATGATCACCCTCGTCTCGGAATCCGGGCGATTCGTGCAGATGAACAACTGCCGGCGCGCCCCGTTCGGCTACGATCAGCGCCTCGAAGCGCTGTGCGAAAAAGAGGCGCTGTATGTGGAGAACCGTCTCAGGGACGCGGTGACGATTGCCAGTTCCGCCGGGTTTGCCGTCGCCCCGCCGATGAATTATTTCATCGAACGCTTCGCCGAGGCCTACCGCCTGGAGATGGTGGCCTTTGTCGACATGCTGGAGCAGGGACAGGCCCCATTAGCCGGCATGCGCGATGGACTCGAGGCGCAACGCTTGGCCGAGGCTGCCGTGGTGTCCATGGAAAGCGGGCAGCCGGTTCATCTCGATCCGGAATGGAAGCCGGACTGACTTGCCACCGGAGGCCGCTGAATAGCTGCCATATTCCACAATGTGTGCGGGAGTATAGGATAAAACACCTACACTCCCGCATAATTTCATTGGCATTTTAAAAATACATTACGTAGTATATTATCCACCGCAAAACAGGCTGCGCATCACAGCCATCCGATCAGGGGCAGCGCCGCCCCCCCCCCCCCGAAAATTCCGACAGGCTCAACTGAAATCGACCGCCCGCCGTTCGCGCATCGCCTGTGTCATCGCGAGACCGATCCTGGTGGCGGCGGTCGCGTCATGCAGCGTCAATGACAGTTCGCCCACGCCGCGTGCGGCATCGACGAATTCCTGCGCCTCGATCAGGAAAGCGTCCTTGAAGCGTTCGTAAAAATCGGCGGTGCATTCATTGCGCACGCCGTGCGCGTCGGCGATTTCGACCCGGTTCGAGCGCGGATTGGCGCCGACCGTCAGGCGGCCATCGGTGCCGAAGATTTCGGTCAAGGTTTCATGCCCGTGCGCCATCGTGCGCGACGCCATGAAAGTCGCGATGCTGCCATCCATGAATTCAAGCGTCGCCAGCCCGTTGTCGACATCCTGATATTCTTCCAGCGCGCGGTGAATCGCATTGGTGCCGCTGGCATACACACGTTTCGGCTCGGGATTGCCCAGCAGCCAGCGCACCAGATCGATGTCATGCACGCTGCAGTCGAGGAAGATGCCGCCGCTGGTGGCCGCAAAGCGCACGAAAAATCCGCCCGGATCGTTCTTGTCGCAGGTCTGCGAGCGGATCAAATAAGGCTTGCCGACCGATCCGTCCTGAATCTTGCGATAAGCGTCACGGTAGCTGGTGTCGAAGCGGCGCACGAAACCGATCATCACTTTCAATTCAGGATGCTTGCTCGCTTCCTGCTCCACCCTCAGGCAATCGGCCAGATCCAGCGACAGGGGCTTTTCGCAAAACACGTGCTTGCCCGCCTGCAAGGCCTGGATGATTTGCTCCGCATGCAAGGAAGTCGGCGTCACCAGAAACACCGCGTCCAGATCGGGACAGGCCAGCAGTTCCGCGTAAGTCGCGTACAGGTGCCGGATATCCAGCGTGGCGCAAGCCCAGGCCAGTTCTTCTGCAACCGGGCTGCAGGCGGCAACCACTTCCGCATGCGCGACGCGCCGCACCAGATTTTCCGCATGGCGCTGGCCCAAGCGTCCGAGACCAACCATGCCGATGCGCAATGGAGCGTTGTTCATGACCGCGATCCTTCCAGCATCACGATCCGGTTTTCGCGCCACGACAGCATTGCCGCCTCGGCCAATTCCAGCGCCTTCAGGCCGTCCTGCACCGTGGTGCGCAAGGCCGTGCCATTGGCCAACGCATCGAAAAAATGCGCGATTTCATTGGCATAGGCGACCCGGTAGCGTTCCAGGAAAAAATTCTCCGGCTTGTCTTCGCTGACATTGGCCGCAGTATGCGACACGACCTCGGTCGGCTTGTGGTTACCTGCTTGCAACATCCCGGCGCTGCCCAGCACTTCGAAGCGCTGATCGTAACCATACGCGGCACGGCGCGTGGTATTGATCTGGCACAGACGTCCCAGTCTGGTGCGAATGGTGACGACGGTGGAATCGAGGTCGCCGGCTGCGCCGATGGCCGGATCGACCAGGCAACTGCCGGTCGCATACACGCTGACGGCTTCGTCATCGAGTATCCAGCGGAAGACGTCGAAGTCGTGGATCAGCATGTCCTTGAAGACACCGCCGGATACCTTGATGTAGCTCACCGGCGGCGGGCTCGGATCGCGGCTGGTGACGACCAGCATTTCGGGGCTGCCGATTTCTCCTGCCAGGATGCGCTCTTTCAGCGCTGAAAATGTCGGGTCGAAACGGCGCTGGAAACCGATCATGCACAGCACCCCGGCTTCCTCGACCGCCGCAGCACAGGCGCGGGCGCGCTCGATGGTGAGGTCGACCGGCTTTTCGCAGAAAATCGCCTTGCCGGCTGCTGCGGCGCGCAGAATCAGGTCGGAGTGGGTATCGGTGCTCGACGCGATGACCACGGCCTTGATCGCCGGGTCGGCCAGTGCGGCCTCCACCGAGCCCGCTGCCGCGCCATGCAGCTGCGCCAGCGCCTGGGCCGATTCCGCATGCACGTCTACCACGTACTTCAGCCGCACACCGGCCTGTTTTGTCAGGTTGCCGGCATGAATTTTGCCGATCCGACCGGCACCGAACAATGCTACTTCAATCATCATATCCTCCAGGGTCTGTGGTTTCTTCTATATCCAACTCGAGTTTGTATGCCAGCGCGATGAACAGTGCCTGGCACAGACAAATCGTGCTTGTGAGCGAACGGAACGCGAACGCGCTGCCTTCCGCCACGGTCAACAATGCTTCCGCGTTACGGGCCAGCGGCGACAGCTTGCTGTCGGTAATCACCAATAATTTGGCCCGCTGGTGATGGCCGATCCGGGCGCAGTATTGGGTTTCCTTGCCGTACGGCGCGAAACTGATCGCGATCACGACATCGCGCTCGCGCACGCTGCGCATCTGGTCCCGGTACATCCCGCCCAGGCCCGACACCAGGTGCACCCGCTTGTTGGTATGCTGCAGTGCGTAGGCAATATATGACGCAATCGGAAAGGCGCGGCGCACCCCGACCACATAGATGTTGTCCGCCTTTTGCAGCAGGCTGACCGCGGCTTCCAGCTGCGCATCGTCGAGCCCGGCCGCCAACTCATCCAGTCCGGAGCGGCTGGCGTCGACAAATTCGCGCATCATGTTGCCGATCGAGAGCTTGCCGTCGCGGGTTTCGATCAGCTTGCGTATACGCTGCTTGTAATTCGGTGAGCCGTTCTCTTTGCTGGTATAGGCGGCGCGAAACACATCCTGCATTTCACTGAATCCGGAGAAGCCGAAGCGCTTCGCAAAACGCACGATCGCCGACGGCTGCACTTCGCATTCTGCGGCGATGTCGCTGATGCGCTCCAGGATCAGGCTCGACTTGTGCTGCTCGATGTATTTGGCGATAACTTTCAGCTGCCGCGACAGCGATTCGTACTCGTCCGCGATTTGCTGCATCAGTTTGTCTACCGGCGCTATTTCGGCCATTGCTTACCTCGCTTGATTGAACACGATTATATGAGAATCTGAAATTAATAGAAATATTTTTCTATATAAAATTAATGTGAAATATTTATTGCGTTTTGGTTTTTCCTGCACTACGATAGGTATCAGCACAGTTCGATATTTTTCACAAGGACTGTGCAGGCTTGATTGTCTTAAGCCTGTATTGCATGGAAATTGGAATGGCTAAATTCGCAAAGAACTGGAACGCACATTCTCATCATAATTAGAGTTAAATGGAGATAACATGAACTTGAAACGTCGCACTATCCTGGCGGTTGCAACAGCAGTTTTGATGCCTTTGAGCGCCTTTGCGCAGAGCACGACGATTGGTGTCTCAATGGCGCATTTTGACGATAACTTTTTAACCATTGTACGCAATGCAATGTCCAAGGAAGGCGAGGCTCAGAAAGTGCGGCTTCAATTTGAAGATGCCCGCGGAGATGTCGGGCGTCAGATTAGTCAAGTTCAGAACTTTATTGCACAGAGAGTTTCTGCAATCATCGTCAATCCTACCGACACTTCGGCAACCAGGAGCATTACCAATGCTGCGCGCAAGGCCGGCATCCCGATCGTTTATGTGAACCGGAAACCGGTCGAAAAAATGGGCCAGGGCGCAGTGTTTGTCGGCTCGGACTCGCTGGTGGCCGGTCGTCTGCAAATGGAAGAACTGGCCAAGCGCATGGGCGGCAAAGGCAATATCGCGATCATGGTCGGGGAACTGTCGAGCGACGCCGCGCAAGACAGAACCAAAGGCGTGAAGGAAGTTGCCGCCAAACATCCCGGCATCAAGATTGTTGAAGAACAGGTGGCGGATTTCCAACGCAAACCCGGCATCGATCTGATGAGCAGATGGTTGAGCACCGGCGTCAAGATCGACGCAGTCGCTGCAAACAACGATGAAATGGCTCTTGGCGCGCTGATCGCGATGAAGCAGGCCAAAGTATCGCCGAAATCCATACTGGTGGCCGGGGTAGATGCAACACCAGACGCGCTTGCCTCAATGAAGTCCGGCGATCTTGCCATTACCGTTTTCCAGAACGCCAAAGGGCAGGGCTCCGGGGCCGTCGACACCGCCATCAAGTTATCCAAGAAGCAAAAAGTTGAGGATATGGTCATGATCCCGTACGAACTCGTGACGCCGGAAAACATGTCCAAATATTCCAGCAACTAAGTCTTGTCTCGCCTTCCCTATGCCGGCCGCTGTGATGCCGGCGTAGGGAGCTTCACTTGCAGTCGCTTGCAACCGACAGCGCAGGTGATTACGACGATTGTTCCAGAGAGGTTTGAAATGACATTCCAGGGTGCTACGACTGGTAAAACAATACCCGACGGCAAAGAGAATCACTTTTTGTTAGAGGCGAGAACAATTTCCAAGCGCTTCCCCGGTGTGGTGGCGTTGAACAAGGTAAGTTTGTCTATCAAGGCAGGCGAAGTTCACGCACTGATGGGCGAGAATGGCGCCGGCAAATCAACCATGATGAAAATCCTTGCCGGCAGCTATATCCCGGATGAGGGCACGCTAATGCTCAAGGGCAAGGAGTTGAAGATCAACTCGCCGCGTGAAGCACTCGATCACGGCATAGCGATGATTCATCAGGAGCTCAATTTGCTGCCTGAAATGACCGTCGCAGAAAACATATGGATAGGCCGCGAACCGGTTAATTTCTTTGGTCTGATCAATCATGCCGAACTGCATGAAAAAACCAGGGAACTGCTGTGTCGGCTTAAAATTTCGATTGACCCCGAATCCCCGCTCGGCAAGCTGAGCATTGCCAACCGGCAGATGATAGAAATCGCCAAGGCAGTCTCCTATGATTCCGATGTGCTGATCATGGATGAGCCGACATCCGCAATTACCGAAAAAGAAGTGGCGCATCTGTTTGAAATCATCGGTGATTTAAAGGCCGCGGGAACTGCCATCATTTACATCACGCACAAGATGAATGAGGTATTCCAGATTGCCGACAACATCACCATCCTGCGCGACGGCCAGCATATCCTGACGCGCCCGGCGTCCGAAATGAACGCCAGTTCATTGATTACCGCGATGGTCGGACGGGAAATGAGCCAAATGTTCCCGAAGGAGGTTGCTGAAATCGGTGCCGCTGCACTGTCGGTGCGTGGACTGACCCGGAAAGGCGAGTTCAGGGATATCAATTTCGATCTGCATTACGGCGAGATTCTCGGCATTGCCGGATTGATGGGAGCAGGCAGGACAGAGGTTGTGGAATCGATTTTCGGCATCAATCCACCCGACGCAGGAAAAATTGCAATCGATGGCAGTCCGGTAAATTTCAGAACGCCGAAACAGGCGATTCAGGCCGGACTGGCACTGCTGACCGAAGACCGCAAGAAATCAGGTCTTTTCCTGTGCCTGGATATCGCCAGCAACATGGATATAACAGTTCTTCCCAGCTATTCGTTTGCCGGTTTTGTCCAGCAGAAGAAGCTCGATGCCGAATGCAATGAGATGAGCCGTCGCTTAAAGATCAAGACGCCCAATCTGCAGGAAATCATCGGCAACCTGAGTGGCGGAAATCAGCAAAAGGCGCTGATTGCGCGCTGGCTGATGACCCATCCCAAAATTCTCATTCTGGATGAGCCGACCCGGGGGATCGACGTCGGTGCCAAGGCGGAAATCCATAAATTAATCACCCAGCTTGCGCAGGCCGGCACCGCGATCATCCTCATCTCCTCGGAGCTGCCGGAAGTAATGGGCATGAGCGACCGAATGATTGTGATGCATGAGGGCAAGTTGACCGGCATCCTGGACCGCCCGGATTTTTCGCAGGAAAAAATCCTGACTCTTGCATCCGGACTAGAGCTGTCCGAGGCGATGCATTAATTTTAAATGACAAGAATTTACTAGCAGGAGACACCATTATGCAGTCGAATCAAGCTGTGGCCCAGTCAGCCATCAAGCCAACCGCACCCAAACGTTCGTTCAAGTTGCCCCATGAATTTGGCATTCTTTTTGTTCTTTTCGGGATTGCACTGATTTTTGAGATTTTAGGCTGGTATTTCAGGGAGCAATCGTTTCTCGGCAACCCTACCGGGCTGTTGATCATGATTCTGCAGGTCTCGGAAATCGGCCTGATCGCAATCGGGGTGACCATGATCATCATCACCGGCGGCATCGATTTATCTTCCGGTTCCGTCGTTGCCCTGGCGGCAATGGTTGCAGCAAGTTTGGCGCAATCGGTTGACGCGTCAAATCCGGTGTATGCCGGACTTCTCGGGTTGCCGGTAGTCATTCCTGTGCTGGCCGGTCTTTTGGTCGGCGCCACCGTGGGGTTTATCAATGGCTCGCTGATTGTCAAAACCGGCGTTCCCGCGTTCATCGTGACTCTGGGAATGATGGTGTCGGCAAGGGGACTGGCGCGTTTTTATACGCACGGGCAACCTGTGAGCATGGTCAGTTCCGAATACGCGTGGATCGGCACCGGCGCTAATCCGGTGATCATATTTCTTTTGACCGCCCTGCTGTTTCATGTCGTCCTGCGCTATACCCGCTTCGGCAAATGCACGTATGCGATCGGCGGCAATCCCGTCGCGGCCCGTGTTTCAGGCATCAATATCGGACGTCACCTGATTGTGATTTACGCCATTGCCGGCCTTCTGGCCGGGCTCGCCGGCATCATCGGCTCCGCCCGCGCCGAAGTGGGCCAGTCCGGCATGGGAATGTCGTATGAACTCGATGCGATTGCTGCAGCCGTTATCGGCGGAACCAGCCTGGCCGGTGGCGTCGGCCGCATTACAGGAACGGTGATCGGCGCACTTATCCTCGGTGTGATTGCCAGCGGCTTTACTTTCCTGGGGGTCGATTCGTACATCCAGGAAATCATCAAGGGTGCAATCATCGTGGTAGCGGTCGTGGCCGATCAAATCCGTAAGCACAAGAAGTGCTAACCATGCCGATGCCATAGGTTTTCGAAGTAAGACGGCAGCGCATTGCTGGCATGCTGATGATCAAGAAGGGCGGGTATAACCCGCCCTTTTTGATACTGCACCGGATGCATGCCTGCGGAATGAATGCCATGCAGCGCGCACAGGCCGCCGGACCATTTCACAAGTTTAAGGACAGGTGATGAATTTCACGATCAAGGCGCGCCTGACAGGCGTTGTAGGCTTCCTATCCCTGCTGACCGTGCTCATCGGCTTGCTGGGACTTTATGGTATCGGCAAGGCCAATGACGGGCTGAAAACAGTATATGAAAACCGTACTGTAGCGCTGGAGCAGATCACGAAAATCGAAAGCTCCCTGTATCAAAATCAATTAATGCTTGCAGGTATCCTGCAGAATCCGCTGCCTGAAAAAATCACATCCGAAACCGCAATCATAGAAAAAAGAATCGCCGACATTAACAACATCTGGCGCAGCTATTTGCTGAGCGGTTTGACACCGGAAGAGCTGCAATTGGCAGACAAGTTTGGTGTCGACCGGTCCAGGCTCGACAAGGATGGACTGCTACCCGCCCTTGCCGCATTGCGCGAGGGACGCGCGTATGCGGCCACCTTGCTGAAGAAAGAAATAGATCCGCTGTCCCAATCGGTCGCAGAGACCGTTGCCGCGTTGCGCGCGCTGCAGGTCGATCTCGCCAAAACCGAATACCGCCTGAATGTCGAACGCCACCGCATCATCCGGCTCGGCATGCTGCTCGCCATCACGACCGGTTTGATGCTGGCCGGGATCGTCGCATTTTTGCTGATCAAGAGCATATCGCGGCCGCTCAATGACGCAATCGCAGCGGCAAAAAATATCGCCACCGGCGATTTGACGCACCGGATCAAGACCCAATCGACCGATGAGATCGGCCAATTGCTGCGCACCATCGGGGCAATGAGCGATAGCCTGGCCGGCATGGTCGGACAGGTGCGCAGCGGCACCGATGCCATCGCCACCGCTTCCAGCCAGATCGCCGCCGGCAACCTGGATCTGTCCGGCCGGACCGAAGCGCAAGCCAGCAGCCTGGAACAGACCGCTGCCGCGATGGAAGAGCTGACCGGCACCGTCAGGCAAAACGCCGACAACGCCCGGCAAGCGAAGCAACTGGCGGCAACCGCATCGGCGGTGGCTGTCAACAGCGGCGCGGTGGTAGCCGAGGTGGTCGATACGATGGCCGCCATCGATGCGTCCGCCAGGAAGATTGTCGACATCATCGGCGTCATCGACGGTATCGCATTCCAGACCAACATCCTGGCGCTGAATGCCGCGGTAGAAGCTGCCAGAGCCGGCGAGCAGGGCCGCGGCTTTGCGGTGGTGGCAAGCGAGGTGCGCAATCTGGCGCAGCGTTCGGCCACCGCCGCCAGGGAAATCAAGTCGCTGATCGACGACTCGGTGGAAAAAGTAAGCGTCGGCAACAAACTGGCGGCGCAGGCCGGTGCCACCATGCAGGACGTGGTGGTCAGCGTGCGCCAGGTGACCGACATCATGAGCGAGATCAGCGCCGCCAGCCAGGAACAGAGCCAGGGCATCGAGCAAGTGAATCAGGCCATCGCGCAGATGGATCAAGCCACCCAGCAAAATGCCGCGCTGGTGGAGCAGGCTGCAGCCGCCGCGCAATCGATGCAGGATCAGGCCGGCAATCTGATGCAGGTGGTCGGGATGTTCCGGCTCGACCGGACGCAGACCGCGCCGGCACGAACCGGGGGCAAGCTCATCCCGCACCGCAAAGATGCACCGGCATCGGACACAAGCCATGCCGCCGGCGTCGCCCTGCGGCAAAAGGCGGCGGCTTCAAAAACTGCGGCCATCAGCGGCACTGATGACTGGGAAGAGTTCTGAGGAGTCCGTGGCTTTGGCCAGACACGTCCGGCAGATTGCTGCGGTACGATGTAACCGCACGCAGAAAGCGGCCGGCACCAGCCTTGCATATTATTTATACTATATTGTGTATATTTTTTATCGCATTAGATATATGCGCAAGATGCAGCAAAAATTGCAATACTCCATGTTTATTAAAAAATAGCGGGGTTCCCGGCACGGTTTGCGTTTTTTCCTGTGGCCGGTGGATGCCGCGTACCAGCGGCCAGTTGAGTTAGCGATAGACCTTGCAAAGGCCAATATCGCGATGCAATACTGCGTCAACAAATTTCAGTCATATCAGCATGAAGACTTATCCATGAGCAATCGCCCTACGATGTCTGCAGTCGCAAAAATGGCTGGCGTATCGATCGCCACCGTTGACCGGGTATTAAACAGCCGTACCGCGGTGCGGGACGGAACCGCAGAAAGAGTGATTGTCGCGGCGCAGGAGATCGGTTACCACGCCACCGAACTGATGCGCCAGCGCCTGCGCGAGCAGGCGCCATTCAGAAGACTGGGATTCTGCCTTCAAAAAGCCAGCGATCCTTTCTATCAGGGCTTTGGCGCCGCGCTCAAGAATGCCGCAGCCTGCAACCGGGACGTGCGCTGCGATGCGCGCATCGAGTTCATGGATGAACTGGCGCCGCTATCGATTGCCGACAAGATTCGCGCAGCGGGAAAGCAGGTCGATGCACTCGCGGTGGTCGCACTCGATCATCCGCATGTCAATCAGGCGATTTTGGAGCTGGCCGAGATGGGCAAGCCGGTATTTACGCTGCTTTCCGATGTCAGCGCGCCTCTACGCACCGGATACATCGGCACCGACAACCGCAAAGTCGGGCGCACCGCGGGACTGCTGTTTGCGCGGATGACCCGGGAGGTCGGGGAAGTCGGCATTTTTGTCGGCAGCCATCGCTACCTGGGGCAGGAAACCAGGGAAATCAGTTTTCGTTCCTATCTTCGGGAACATGCGCCCTCTTTCAAATTGCTGGATGCCTATTCAAATCTCGAAGATCAAAACCTTGCCTATGAAGCGGTGCTGGAACTG
Source organism: Oxalobacteraceae bacterium (assembly GCA_030698225.1). GTDB lineage: Bacteria > Pseudomonadota > Gammaproteobacteria > Burkholderiales > Burkholderiaceae_D > AVCC01. The sequence continues at coordinate 30,231 of JAUYNR010000082.1, forward strand.
CAAGCGTCGCACCCGGACCTGGTCGGCATCTATGTTGCCGGCGGCGGTGCATCCGGGGTGATCCGGGCGCTGCGCGAAGAGCCAGCCGGAAGACGTTTGACTGTTATCGTCAACGAACTGACCGTCGATTCAAGATCGGCACTGATAGACGGGATTGTCGATCTCGTCATCGCAACGCCATTGGTCCAGACTGCGCAAACCACCGTGAAAGCCATGCTGGACGCGATTGAGGCCGGCAACAGATCAGCCGCCCTGCTGTCGCCACTGCCGTTTGAGCTATATACCGCCGAAAATGTTTAAACGCTACCGAAGATAGGCGCCGTGCCAGATGTTTTCATGACAAAAGAAGCGGAATTCATTCGGCTCCCGGGACGGCGCATCCTCGATCATGCCGCAGGCATACAGCAGATGCTGCAGGCTTGAAACGGCCTGGCCGTCCGGATCCTGATCGATGACCAGGTCCATCACCCGATTTTCAAGATACTGCCGGTGTTCGTCCGACTTTTCATGGCCTATCCAGACCACCTTGCCGGCCAGACCGGTTTTGCGCAGGGCGGCCTCAATCCCCGCCGAGCCGGCGCCGCTGTTGTAAATCCCGACCAGATCATCGTATTTATTCAATGCCTGCATCACTGCCAGATAGCACCGGTCGGCATCGTCATGACATTCGTTGATCGCGCTGCAGCCGAGCGCCGGGAACATCTCCGCGATCACATCGCGGCAACCGTTGCTGCGTTCCGCATGGGCGCGGTAAATCAGCGAATTGCTCAGCAGCAGTATCCGACCCGGACGCTGCGCAAGCCGGCCCAGGAAATAACCGGCGGTGCGCCCGGCCCGGTAGTTGTCGATGCCCGCGTAATGCAGTCGCGGGACATCGACGATATCGCTCATCAGCGTGACGACCGGCACCCCGCTCCTGATGACGCTGCGCAATGCATCGCTGACGCGTTCGGTGTCGTGCACCGCCACAATCAATCCATGGCGCTTTTGCGGCGGGCTCAAGATCGCGTGCGCAATCCGGTCGTCATCGTCTTCCTGGATGAAAGTGCGGTGCACAACGACCTTCTTGTCGATCATTTGCATCGAGCGCTGCAGCGCGAGATTGAGGCGGTGGAAATACGGCGTATCGCTGCGCGCGAGAATGACGTCGAAGCGCGTCAAACCGCGGCGCGTCTCCGGCAGCAAGCGCGGCACTCCAAGCCGCTTTGCCGCCGCCACCACGCGCGCGCGGGTCCCGGCGGAAACGCTGCCGCGTTCATTGAGTACGCGGTTGACGGTCGTGGGGCTGACTCCCGCCGCTTCGGCGATCTCGATGAAACGCGGGCCGCGTTTGCGCCGCCCGACCGGTTTTGGGTCGCTCATGGTGTATCTGTAAGCCGAAAACCGCATCTTGCCTTAATCCGGGATAGCGTGGCAAGCCGGGATGCGGACTGCGATCAATCCAGGCTGGTACGAATAAACGACATGCTGGTGCGCAAGCGACTTTCGATATCGGTAGCGGCGGCAATTTCGGCCGCGAACGGTTCGTACGAAACATAGCCCTGATAGCCGCGGCCCAGCAGAACCTTCAACTGGCGCAGATTGCCGAGCCGGTCGGCTTCGCCTACCAGTACCCGATGGCCGTCGCCCATCTGGTTGACTGGCAAATTGCCATCTTCCACTCCGGAGATGTGGATCAATCCGGTCAGATTCGGGAAAAAAATGTCTTCGCCGGACAAGTGATGATGGAAAGTGTCATGCACCAGCTTGAAATCGTTTTCGCCGGCGGCGTCGTACATCGCCAGCACAGCCTGCGATTTACGGCGCACCGCACAGATTTCGAAGCCCAGCGGCTCGATCAAGCCCAGAACGCCATGATCTGCCAACATCGGCTTGAGTGCCTTGAGCGCCGCCACCAGCGCCTCATGCCGCTCGACCGCCGTGCGGCTGTCATTCGGGCTGCAGGTCGGGCACAGCACCAGCGCTTCTGCGCCGCATGCTGCCGCATAGGCAATCACTTCCCGCGCCTCAACTTCGCGGGCCGCATCGAATTGATCGAAGCGCTGCAATGCATTGATAGAGCGGATCGTGATGCCGGCAGCCGCAGTCAAGTCCCTGATTTTTTCTGCCGGGGTGCCGTCGTTCAGTTCGACGCCGTCCAGGTCGTTGCGGATTTCGATCGCCTTGATGTTCAGGCGCTGGCATAGCGCCAGATAGTCGCTGAACGCAATGCGCGGCGCGCTGATCCGGTTTAATGAAAATTCGATGTTTTTAGACACAGCTTCCTCTTTTGATAATGGCATACAGGTAAATGGTCCGCTGAGGCTTGTCTCCTTCGCGGGAAGCAGCAGCCTCGGCAGGCCGAGAACTGCTAGCAAGTAATGTAGGAAATTGCGATCCGTTGCGCACCAATAAAATTGACCATTTCTGGTCAATTCAATGACAGCGTGGCTTCAATGTCATTGCATATGAATAATTGATAAAAATGACGTTGCCTTACTTTCAAATTTGATAGTTTTTGATATGTATTTCAACAAATGATTGAAAACACCAATTCATTCAAACTAATATTCAAATCAGTAATTTTTCGGAATTTGCTTCAGATCCATCGCCGCAGCGCAAGCAAATGCGGGCCGGGATTCAGCGTTGCAAAAGACTTTCGCCAACCTGCAGGCTGACGTTAAGAACGGAAAAATACGCACCAGCGTCTGCCTGATCCATGCATTGTCAGCGGACTATTTGATCAACATGCTGCAATAAAAACCACATATTCACTATCCAACAGGAGCACAAAATTATGACATTAAGAATTGGCGTTATCGGCACCGGCGCGATCGGTCAGGACCACATCCGCAGGATCACGAACACCTTGTCGGGCGCGAAGATTGTTGCGGTCACGGACGTGAACGCCGAACAGGCTGCAGCGGTTATCAAGAACCTGAATCTGGATGCGAAAATCTATGCAAACGGCCTGGAGCTGATCAAATCCGACCATGTCGATGCGATCCTTGTCACATCCTGGGGCCCCACTCACGAGGAATTCGTGCTGGCGTCGATCGCCGCAGGCAAACCGGTATTCTGCGAAAAGCCGCTGGCCACCAGTGCCGCCGGCTGCATGCGCATTGTCGAAGCGGAAATCGCGCACGGCAAACGCTTGGTACAGGTCGGCTTCATGCGTCCCTACGACAACGGATATCGCGCGCTGAAGGACGTGCTTGCACACGGCAAGATCGGAGAGCCGCTCATGGTGCATTGCGCGCACCGCAATCCATCGGTGGGCGACAGCTACACGACCGACATGGCAATTACCGACACCATCATTCATGAAATCGACGTGTTGCGCTGGCTGCTCGATGACGACTATGTGTCGGTGCAGGTGGTGTATCCACGGAAAACAAAAAATGCGTCCGGCCATCTGGCAGATCCGCAAATCGTCTTGATGGAAACCGCGAAGGGGATCCGGGTCGACGTCGAGATATTCGTGAATTGCCAGTACGGATACGACATCCAGTGCGAAGTCGTCGGAGAAACCGGCGTGGCACGATTGCCCGAGCCGGCCAGTGTGCCGATGCGCAGCCAAGCCAGGCTCTCGACAGAGATTCTCACCGATTGGAAACTCCGCTTTATCGACGCTTACGACGTCGAGATCCAGGGCTTTATCGACACCGTCAACGATGGCCGCCTGAGCGGTCCGTCTGCCTGGGATGGCTATGCCGCTGCGGTAACCGCGGATGCCTGCCTCGAAGCGCAAAAAACAGGAGATATCGTCCCTGTGACGCTGCAGCAAAAGCCCGCATTCTATAAAAACTGAGCGTTCGCCCGATAAGGAGACATGAACAATGAGAATTGCATTTGATCCGTATATGTATCGGCATCTGTCGCTGCCGGACATGGTGCACAAGGTTGCCGAATTAGGCTATGAACATATCGAGCTGTCGCCGCGGGAAGACTTCCTGCCGTTTTATAAATATCCCCGCGTGGACAAGGAGCGCATCAGGGAATTCAAGCAGGCGTTGCGCGATACCGGCGTAAAACTTTCATCGTTACTGCCCTTGTATCACTGGGCCGGTCCGGACGATGCGCACCGGGAAGCCGCGGTGCGGAACTGGAAGCGCGCGATTGAAATTGCGGTCGAGATGGAATGCGATCTGTTCAATACGGAATTCAGCGGCCATGCGGACAAGGCGCTGGTATGCGAACAGCAGTTCATGCGCTCGATGGAGGAATTGCTGCCGATTTTCGAGCGCGAAAACATCAAGCTCGATATCCAGGCGCATCCGTATGATTTCTGCGAGCGCAACAACGAGTCGGTTGACATCATTCGCGGACTCGACAAGCCATGGCTGAATTACCTGTACGCGGCGCCCCACACCTATTTTTACGACGACGGCAAAGGCGATATCGCGTCGATGCTGAAGTATGCCGGCTCCAAGCTGACGCACGTCATCATCGCCGACACCTACAACCACCGGGCATCCTCGAATCTTCGCTACATCGTCAACCCGCCAGGCGTCACCGCAACCGTGCACCAGCATCTGGACATCGGCCAGGGCGAGATTAACTGGGAGGTTTTCTTCTCGACCTTGCGCGAGATTAAATTCGATGGCATTGCCACCGTCTCGGTATTCGCCTGGGAGGAGCGGGCCGACGAATCCAGCAAGTTCATGCTTGAAAGAGTAAAAAAAGAACTGTGTTGATGTATGACCTGCCGCTGTTTATATAAAACATGCGGCGCAAAAAACAGCCACTGCGGTGGCTGTTTGCGCTCGATTGCCTGACGCGCATTGCAGCGTCCGAGCGCTGCCCGGGCCCCGGGCAGGATTCGACGCGTTAATTATACTCACTAATGTATATTTTTTATCGCATTAAAAATATGCGGCAAATGCAATAAAAATTGCAATACTCCTTGCTTTTTAAAATTCATCGGAGCGCCGGCGCGCCACTCATCCGACCAGCAAAGTTGCCCGATATGCCGCAAAGCGCCTACCCGCATGCCGCCGCCAGTGGCGGCCTGAAAAACAATGTGACCTTCCAGGTCGTTGCCACCGTATTTTTCACCTTCATCTGCTATCTGACGATCGGCATTCCGCTGGCCGTTCTGCCCGGCTATGTGCATTTCGACCTCGGATTCAGCGCCATTCTGTCCGGCCTTGCGATCAGCATGCAATATCTGGCGACGCTGTCGAGCCGGCCCTACGCCGGGCACATGGCCGACTCGGTTGGATCGAAGCAAACTGTCATGATCGGCCTGGCGGCCTGCGGCGCCAGCGGCGTGCTGATGATGCTGTCGGCAGCTTGCAGCGATGCGCCGCGGCTCGGACTGGCCGCCCTGCTGCTGGGGCGCCTGGCGCTCGGTTTCGGCGAAAGCTGGGTCGCCACCGGTGCGATTACCTGGGGCATTGGCCGGGTCGGCATAGAGAATGCGGCCCGCGTGCTTTCATTGAATGGCATCGCCTCCTATGGCGCGCTGGCGGTCGGAGCGCCGCTCGGCGTAGTCATCGAGCGCAGTGGCGGATTTTCAGCGATCGGCATCACGGTGGCGGCGCTGGGATTGGCCGGGCTGGCAATTGCCGCATTCAGGGCGCCGACCGCGATAGTGCGCGGAGAAAAACTGGCGTTCCGCCATGTGTTGCGGCGCGTACTGCCGCACGGCATCTGCCAGGCGCTGGGCTCGGTCGGGTTCGGCGTGATCGCCAGCTTCATCACCTTATTTTACGCAGCCCATCATTGGGCCAACGCCGCGCTGGCGCTGACAGTTTTCGGGACCGCCTTTGTCGTGGTGCGGCTGCTGTTTGCCCATACGATCAATCGCTTCGGCGGATTCCCGGTCGCCATCGTCAGTTTCGCAGTCGAGTGCGCCGGCTTGCTGCTGCTATGGCAGGCCGGCCTGCCGCAGTGGGCATTGGCCGGCGCAGCGCTGACCGGTGCCGGCTTCGCATTGATTTTCCCTGCGCTCGCGCTCGAAGCAGTCGGACTGGTTGCTGCGCCCAGCCGCGGCGCCGCACTCGGCGCCTATTCATTGTTTCTGGACTTGTCGCTATGGATTACCGGCCCGGTTGCCGGGTTGATAGCAGCGCAGTTCAGTTATGCGGAAGTATTTCTGTTCGCGGCGCTGGCTGCGGCCGCAGCCATGCTGTTGAGTATCGCGCTGTACTTGCGATCCGATGGCGGCAGCGGAAAGTAGTCGAGTCGGCGTAGTCAGTTACATCGGCGCCACTGCAAAAAATCCTGCGCTCATGCCGGCCAGGCCTGCAGTAAAACGATGCGCAGTCCCAGCGTTCGCAGATGCTTTGCATCAAATTTAATAGAAATGATTTTCTATACAAAATAAATATGAAATATTTATTGCATTTTGAATTTTCATGCTCTACGATAGTTATCAGATCAGGCACCAGCGGTTTGAAATGGCGCGGCAAGCAGATTGCAACAGCGTGACCGATGATTGCGGTGTGCCCGCTTAAAAATGACGCGTGAACTTGATGGCATAACCATCTGGAAAGACTGAATAAATGAAAAATCCAACTCAATTCGCACCGGACCGAACCCACGACATCATCTGCCTCGGGCGTCTGGCGGTCGATCTGTATGCACAGCAAATCGGCGCCCGCCTGGAAGACGTGAGCAGCTTTGCCAAATACCTCGGCGGCTCGTCTGCCAACATCGCGTTTGGCACCGCGCGCCTGGGATTGCGCTCGGCGATGCTGTCGCGCGTCGGCGCCGATCACATGGGGCGCTTCCTGACTGAATCGCTGACTGGCGAAGGCTGCGACGTCAGCCATGTGTCGGTCGATCCGGAGCGCCTGACCGCACTGGTGATGCTGGGACTGAAGGACAAGGACACCTTCCCGCTGATTTTCTATCGCGAGAATTGTGCCGACATGGCGATCCGCGCGGAAGACGTCGATCAAGCGTTCATCGCCAGCAGCAAGGCGCTGCTGATCACCGGCACCCACTTCTCCACCAAGGAAATGCATCAGGTCAGCAGCCTGGCGCTGGAATATGCGCGCCGCAATAACGTGCGCACGGTACTCGACATCGACTATCGTCCTGTGCTGTGGGGTCTGTCGCAGAAAGCCGACGGCGAAACGCGTTTCGTCTCGAACGATGGCGTTACTGCGCACATGCAAACCATCCTGCCGCAGTTCGACCTGATCGTCGGCACCGAAGAAGAATTCATGATCGCCGGCGGCGGTGCGGACATCATCGCTGCGCTCAAGGCAGTGCGTAATGTGTCGAACGCCACGCTGGTGGTCAAGCGCGGCCCGCTCGGTTGCGCGGTGATTGAAAGTGCGATCCCGGCCACGCTGGACGATGCGTTCAATTTCCGTGGCGTACAGGTCGAAGTGATGAATGTACTCGGTGCCGGCGATGCTTTCTTGTCCGGCTTCCTGAAAGGCTGGCTGAACAATGCCGATTACGCGCGCTGCTGCGAACTCGCCAACGGCTGCGGTGCGCTGGTGGTGGCCCGCCATGCTTGCGCACCGGCGATGCCGACCCCGGTCGAACTCGACTACTTCCTCGCCAATGCGGATCGCCTGCAACGCCCAGGGCAGGATGCCACGCTGAACCGCTTGCACCGCGTCACGGTCAAGCGCAAGCAATGGAACGCACTGTGCGTGTTCGCGTTCGATCACCGCAACCAGTTCTTCGATATGGCGCAGCAAGTCGGCGCCAGCGAGCAGCGCATTCCGGCATTGAAACAATTGTTGGTGCAGGCAGTCGAGCAAACCGAAGCAGCCTTTGATCTGGCCGGCAAGATCGGTGTACTGATCGATGACCGTTACGGCGAAGATGCGCTGAATGCCGCCACTGGGCGCGGCTGGTGGATCGGCCGTCCGATCGAATTGCCAGGTTCGAACCCGTTGCAGTTCGACTGGGGCCGTTCGGTCGGTTCGCGGCTGATCAGCTGGCCGAAAGAACATGTGATCAAATGCCTGGTGCAGCTGCACCCGGACGAAAGTGTCGAGAGCCGTCTGGAACAGGAAGCGCAGATCAAGGCGCTGTACGACGCAGCACAAATCAGCGGTCACGAACTGTTGCTGGAAATCATTCCTCCCAAATCGATGCCCTCGGCACCGGATACCGTGTTGCGCGCGGTCAAGCGTCTGTACAACATCGGCATCTATCCGGAATGGTGGAAGCTGGAAAGCATGAGCGCAGAACAATGGCACGCGATCGATGCGCTGGTACAGGAACGCGATCCGTACTGCCGCGGCGTGGTATTGCTGGGCCTGCATGCGCCGGTCGAAGACTTGACGCAAAGCTTCCAGGCTTCACGCGACAGCACGACTTGCCGCGGCTTCATGGTCGGCCGCACCATTTTCCATGAGCCGAGCCGCCGCTGGCTGGCAGGTGAAATTAATGATGCGCAACTGATCAGCGAAGCACGGGCGAACTTTGAGGAATTGATCACCATCTGGAAAGAAACACGTGAAGATTTCAAAGCCGTAGCGCAGGAGAAAGCAGCATGAGCGCGACCATTCGTTTGACCATGGCACAAGCGCTGGTGCGCTACCTGGCTGCATTGCGGGTCGAGACCGGGAACGGCACCGAGCAACTGTTCGGCGGCGCCTTCGCGATCTTCGGCCACGGCAATGTGGCGGGCTTGGGCGAAGCGCTGTATCAGTACCGCGATACCTTCCCCACCTACCGCGCACACAATGAACAAGGCATGGCCAATGCCGCAATCGCGTATGCGAAAGCGCACATGCGGCGCCGGATGATGGCAGTGTCGAGCTCAATCGGGCCGGGCGCGACCAATTTGTTGACTTCCGCCGCACTGGCGCATGTGAACCGGCTGCCGGTATTGCTGTTGCCGGGCGACATGTTCGTGTCGCGCGCGCCGGACCCGGTGCTGCAGCAACTGGAGGACTTCCAGGATGGCAGCGTCTCCGTCAACGATGCGTTCAAGCAGCTGTCGCGCTATTTCGACCGCATCATTTATCCGGAACAACTGCTGACTGCCTTGCCGCGCGCGATCCAGGTCTTGACCGATGCCGCGCAGTGCGGTCCGGTCACGCTGGCGCTGCCGCAAGACGTGCAGGCGATGGCGCATGACTATCCGGTCGAATTCTTCTCGCCGCCTGTCGTCACTTTCCGCCGGCTGCCGCCGGTCGATGCCGAACTGGAACAGGCGGCCGCCCTGCTCCGTCTGGCGAAGAAGCCGCTGATCGTCGCCGGCGGCGGCGTTCTGTATGGTCAAGCCAGCGACGCGTTGCGCGCGTTTGCCGAACAGCATGCGATACCGGTGGTGGAAACCCACGCCGGCAAGAGCGCGCTGGCATGGGACCACCCGCTGCAACTGGGATCGATCGGCGTCGACGGCTCGCCGTCAGCCAATCTGTTGGCCAGCGAGGCGGACCTGGTGCTGGCGGTCGGCTCCCGCCTGCAGGATTTCACCACCGGGTCGAACGCGTTGTTCGGCCAGGCCAAGCTGGTCAGCCTGAATGTCAACCCGTTCGACGCGGTCAAGCGGCGCGGTCTGAGTGTGCTGAGCGATGCCGGTCTGGGCCTGCAGCGTTTGTCGTCCAAATTGGCGCAATGGCAGGCGGATGCCGACTGGCAATCCAGGGCCAGGGCAGAGTCCAATCAATGGCGCGCCACCGTCAGCGCGATTACCGCCCGCCGCGAAGTGGCACTGCCGTCGTTGCCGTATGACGGCGAAGTGATCGGCGCGGTGCAGCGCTCCGGCGCCGATTCCGCCGCGCGCGACATCGTGGTCTGCGCCGCCGGCACCTTGCCGAAGGAATTGAAGAAGCTGTGGCGCAGCTCGACACCGGGCGGCTACCACATGGATTACGGCTATTCCTGCATGGGTTACGAGATTGCCGGCGGCCTTGGCGTGAAGATGGCCAAGCCGGATGCCGAGGTGATCGTGATGGTCGGCGACGGCAGTTACATGATGATGAATTCCGAGATTGCGACGTCGGTCATGCTGGGCAAGAAACTCATCATCGTGGTGCTCGACAATCGCGGCTACGGCTGCATCAACCGTCTGCAGCAGGAAGTCGGCAGTGCGCCTTTCAACAATATGTACGACGACTGCCTGCAGGGCGAACACGGCGCGCCGCAGATCGACTTTGCGCTGCATGCGCAATCGCTCGGCGCGCTGTCGGAAAACGTCAAGACGATCCCGGAACTGGAGCAGGCATTGGCCCGCGCCCGCGCCGCCGACCGCACTTATCTGGTGTGCATCGACACCGACCCGGCGCGCACCACCAGCGAAGGCGGCTGCTGGTGGGAAGTGGCGGTGCCTGAAGTCTCCGAGCGAAAACAGGTACGTGAAGCACGCAAACTCTACGAGCAAGCCAAGCAAATACAAAGGGCAGCACAATGAACAAGAAATTCAATGTCAAGATCGGCATCAACCCGATCTCCTGGATGAACGACGACCTGCCCTCGCTGGGCGGCGAAACGCCGCTGGAAGTGGCGCTGTCGGAAGGCGCCGAGATCGGCTATCAAGGTTTCGAGCTGGGCAACAAGTTTCCCAAGAAATCGGCGGCATTGCTGGACGTGCTGGGCAAATACAAGCTCGAATGCATCTCCGGCTGGTACTCGGGACTGCTGGCGCATGCGGATCGTACCGTTGAGCAGGAAATCGAAGCGGTCGGCCCGCATTTGCGCCTGCTGGCAGAAAGCGGCGCCAGGGTCATGGTGTACGGCGAAGTCGCCGATGCGATCCAGGGCCAGGCGCAGCCGCTGTACAAGCGCCCGCGTTTCGTCACCCACGCACAATGGCAAGCGTATGCCGACAAGATGACCGCCTTTGCGCGTCACACCTTGTCGCACGGCGTGCGCCTTTCTTACCATCATCACATGGGCGCATATGTCGAATCACCGGCCGATGTCGATCAACTGATGGCGCTGACCGGCCCCGAGCTGGGCCTGCTGTTCGACAGCGGCCACATGACTTTCGGCGGCGGCGATGCGGTGACGATGCTCAAGAAACACATTGCGCGCGTCTCGCACGTGCACTGCAAGGATGTCCGTCCTGCGGTCACCAAACTGGCGCGCAACGGCAACTGGACTTTCCTGCAATCGGTGATCAATGGCGCATTCAGCGTACCCGGCGACGGTTGCATCGATTTCCGCGGCATATTGCAACTGCTGTATGAGCATGGCTATGAAGGCTGGCTGGTGGTCGAGGCGGAGCAAGACCCTGCGGTGGCGCCGAGCTACCAGTATGCGCAAATGGGTTATCAGCATCTGGCCGGACTGGTGCAAGCGATCGAGTCGGGCGCTCTGAGGGCTGCAGCATGAACCTGTTAGCCAAGGCAAACAAGAACGGCCGCGAGATTGTCAGCGTCACGCCGCAATCGGCCGGATGGACTTATGTCGGCTTCGCCGCACATCGTTTGGCCAAGGGGGAATCGCTCTCGTTCGATACCGGAAGCCGGGAAACCTGCATCGTGGTGCTGCGCGGCGTGGTCAGCGTCAGTGCCGGTGGCGCGCTTGGGCAGAACGCATGGCGCGAGATCGGCGAGCGCAACAGCGTTTTCGAGCAGCGCTCGCCGTATGCAGTCTATGTACCGAGCGGCGAGTCGGTCAGCATCAGCGCGCATGGCGAAGCGGAAGTCTCGCTGTGCAGCGCGCCTGCCAGCGGCAAGCTGCCGGCGCGCTTGATCGAGCCGGCCAGCATGAAGCGCTCGACGCGCGGCAAGGATGCCAATACCCGCTACGTGTGCGACATCCTGCCGCAAACCGAAGCGGCCGAATACCTGCTGATCACCGAGGTATTGACGCCGGGAGGACACTCGTCCAGCTATCCGCCGCACAAGCACGATGCCGACAACATCCCGCTTGAGAGCTCGCTGGAAGAAACCTATTACCACCGGCTGAACCCGTCGCAAGGCTTTGCTTTCCAGCGCGTGTATACCGACGACCGTTCGATCGACGAGTCGATGGCGGTCGAAGACCATGACGTCGTGATGGTGCCCAAGGGATATCACCCGGTTGTCGTTCCTTACGGTTACGACAGTTACTACCTCAATGTGATGGCGGGGCCGAAGCGCGAATGGTGCTTCCACAACGACCCGGCGCACGAATGGATTCTGAAGAAATAAGAATCTGCGCGGTGGTTTTTACGATAACCATTTTCGGATCCTTATCCGTCCAACTCTGAAAGTTTGCATACCATGTCAACACCATCCATCATCGGCCATTTCATTGCAGGCCAAAACGCCACGCCACCAGAAGGCCGCACCAGCGATGTCTTCAATCCGGCCACCGGCGCGGTCAGCGCCAGGGTTGCACTGGCCACCAACGACGACCTGAACCGCGCGGTAGCCGCCGCCAAGGCAGCCTTTCCGGCATGGGCGTCGACTTCGCCGCTGCGCCGCGCGCGGGTCATGTTCAAGTTCAAGGAATTGATGGAACAAAACGTCGACCGTCTGGCTGAAATAATCTCGAACGAGCACGGCAAGGTCTTCACCGATGCCAAAGGCGAAGTGCAGCGCGGCATAGAAGTGGTCGAATTCGCCTGCGGCATTCCGCAATTGCTGAAGGGCGAATTTACCGAGCAGGTCGCCAGCGGCATCGATTCCTGGTCGATCCGCCAGCCGCTGGGCGTCTGCGCCGGCATCACGCCGTTCAATTTCCCGGTGATGGTGCCGATGTGGATGTTCCCGATGGCGATCGCCTGCGGCAATACCTTCATCCTGAAACCCTCCGAGCGCGACCCGTCGGCCAGCCTGGTGATGGCCGAACTGCTGCAGCAGGCGGGCTTGCCGGACGGCGTGTTCAACGTGGTGCAAGGCGACAAAGCGGCGGTCGACGCGATCCTCGATCACCCGGACGTCAAGGGCGTCAGCTTTGTCGGCTCGACCCCGATCGCCGAATACATTTACGCGACCGGTTGCGCCAAAGGCAAGCGCGTGCAGGCGCTGGGCGGCGCGAAGAACCACATGGTCGTGATGCCGGACGCCGACCTGAAGCAGACCGTCGACGCGCTGATGGGAGCCGCTTACGGTTCTGCCGGCGAGCGCTGCATGGCGATCTCGGTGGTGGTGGCGGTGGGCGACATCGCCGACAAGCTGGTCGACGCACTGGCGCCGCGCATCCGCGCGCTGAAGATCACCCAAGGCATGGACCTCTCGGCCGAGATGGGTCCGGTCGTCACGCAAGTGCACAAGAACAAGATCATCGGCTATATCGACCAGGGTGTCGCTGCAGGTGCGGATCTGGTGGTAGATGGCCGCGATTTCGTGCTGCCCGGCCACGAAGCAGGTTTCTTCCTTGGCGGCTCGCTGTTTGATAATGTAACTACCGACATGACGATCTATACCGAAGAGATCTTCGGGCCGGTGCTATGCATCGTGCGGGTGCCGGATTTCAATACTGCAGTCGAGCTGGTCAATGCCCACGAATATGGCAATGGCACCGCGATCTTCACGCGTGATGGCAATACCGCGCGCGAATACACCTATCGGATCCAGGTCGGAATGGTCGGCGTCAATATACCGTTGCCGGTACCGATGGCGTTCCACAGTTTCGGCGGCTGGAAGCGCAGCCTGTTCGGCGACCATCATGCGCACGGCCCTGAATCGGTCCGCTTTTACACCAAGCAGAAAGCGGTCACGCAGCGCTGGCCCGCAAGCATTGCCGCCGGCGCGGAATTTGCAATGCCGACCATGAAGTAAATCCGGCGCTTCCTCACCGTTTCAATTTTTCTTCAATGGCGAAATGTTGCCGGGGATCGTTTCGCCTGAGCGCTTTTGAAATTCAGGCAAAGCAGGGCCGGCAATACAAACTGTCGGGGGATTATTTAAGAATTGCCATCCAATGGCATAGCGGACGCTCGCCAGCCGGAGAGCGCCAAATAATGGGCGGCATTCACGCCCGCATAAACAGGAGACGTAACAGCATGAACGCACTCAACAAGAATCTGATTTCCGCCGCCGTCATCGGCGCCACACTGGCCATCGCCTCATCGGCGGCGCTGGCGCAGTCGAACGTCACCCTGTACGGCAACCTGTCGCTGTCGCTGACCAAGGCCAGCGGCACCTCGGCTGCCATCGACGAGACCGGCTTCGGCAGCAATCTGGGCTTCAAGGGCAGCGAGGATCTGGGCGGCGGGCTGGCCGCGTATTTCGATTTCCGCACCAATTTCGCGGCCGACAAGGGCACCCAGAACGGCGTGCTGTTCG
>JAUYNR010000089.1 GCA_030698225.1 Oxalobacteraceae bacterium
TGGCGGCATGGGCTTCATCGAGGAAACCGGCGCCGCGCAGTATTATCGCGATGCCAGAATCCTGACCATCTACGAAGGCACCACCGCGATCCAGGCCAATGACCTGGTCGGGCGCAAGACCGCGCGCGACGGCGGCGCAACGGCCAAGGCGATCATCGATCAGGTGCGCGCGACCGAAGCGCAACTGGCGAGGCTGACCGACGGCGCGCATGGCGCCGATTTCAAGGCGATCCTGAACCGGCTGTCGAGCGCCAGCGCCGACCTGGAAGCGGTGGTCGAGTACGTCGCCGGCACCATGCGCTCCAACATCAAGGCAGTGTTCGCCGGCTCGGTGGCGTACCTGAAGCTGGCCGGCATCGTGCTGGGCGGCTGGCAAATGGCGCGAGCGGCCTTGATTGCAGAGCAGAAGTTGCAGGCAGGCGAGGGTGATGCGACGTTCTACCAGGCCAAGATCGGCACTGCACGCTTCTTCGCCGATCACATCCTGTCGCAAGCATCGGGATTGCGCATCGCCATCATCGACGGTAGCGCGGGCGTATTGGCGCTGACCGAAGACCAGTTCTAATGTAATTTTCAATTTTGATATTGCGAAGGGCAGCCGTAAGGCTGCCCTTTTTGCTGGCGGCAGCGTTTCTTTGATCGGGGTCTAGGATCTGTTATTTTGTGGAAAAACGAGCCTTGTGGGGGATAAATTCGGTGGCTATAAATAAGCATGTGGCTCATCCACATGAATAATTTTTGCACGGGTAGACACCATTGGAATTTGACGTTGCAGCCCGCGCTTGTCGTTATCTGTTTGGTGCGGAGGTTGATATGTCTCGAAAATACATTGATTGCCGGGAATTTCCCAGCGAGATGAACTGCAGCGTAGCCATGTGTGCAGACACGGATAGCGAGTTACTTGATGCTGCTGTGCAACATGCAGTTGCAGTGCACCAGCATCAGGATACGCCGGAGTTGCGTGAACAGCTTAAACAATTGTTCAAGGAGGGCACGCCTCCGATTGATTATCAGCCTAACCGGCAAACCTGATTGAGTTGGCGGGATCGGGGCGTTCAATCCATCCCGTTCTGCTTAGTTCGGCGGCTATGAATGGTGTTGCCGCCGGTAATTGTGCGTATACCCTGCGTACGTCCGGGTGCTGCGTGCCGGTTGTGGTGTCATTCCAGGCCGTATCCAGAGTCGCTATTCCTCCGACTCGAATGTGATGATCATGAAGACGTGCCACGGCGGCTACTTTATAGGTTGCGGGCGTAGCTTTAAAGTTCCCGTCATCCGAATGCGCCGCCGGTCAGCAACAAGTCCGAGATGCGCGCCATTGCAGCAATCAATGCGGTCGCACCGGCACCGACGGTTAATACTAGTAATATTGCCAAGGGCCAGTCCGACATGGATTGCCGGCCCGAGTCGGGGTTGAAGCGTGCATCCCAAGCATCGTCGGGAGTGATGCCAATTGTCAGAGATTCAATGCATCCCGCCAGTACAGACAGAACGAACAGGCAGCCTGTAAACATCCAGGGTTGATCGGGGGCTATCAGAGCGATCAGGATTGATGCCGGAAGGCTGATGAAGTGCAGCAACGCCCATTTGTCGTGCCAGCCATATAAATACACGCGATGCAATCCCAAACCGCCCAGAAACGTGGCTAGAAAGGTGGCAATAGTCTTGTTCTTGTGGCGGGTGTCCATAATTTCTACAATCTTGGTTGAGTAATGCATGGGGTATTGCTAAAAAAGCATAGTTTCCCGCATATTTTTTGGTCATTAATTAAAATGCACCATGGAGTATAAAGTATAGCGTATGACCATAAATTACTTCCGGCATTCACTGGCGCGCAATTATCCTGCCGAACTTAAACCGCTATTTCGAATTTTCGGAGGATTTGGACGTTGAGTGCAGAGTAAATGGGGGCCTTGATTGTGCAAGATAAATGGTTTTGATGTGGTCTGAGTGTTGTGCGCTGCCGGTATTATGTTTCTTGTTGCGGTAGAAGTGGTAACCGGGCTATAATTTACGGCTTTTTCCGCATTCGAACACTTTTTTGGAAATAAATATGGTCGTCATTCGTTTAGCTCGTGGAGGCGCAAAAAAGCGTCCTTTCTTTAATATCGTGGCAACTGATTCGCGCAATCGTCGCGACGGTCGTTTCATTGAGCGTATCGGTTTCTATAACCCGATGGCTGCAGGTGGCGAAGAGCCGGTTCGCATTGTGCTGGATCGCCTGGCCTACTGGCAAGGCGTTGGTGCGCAATTGTCGCCCACAGTGGCTCGCCTGGTTCAGGCCGGCAAAAAAGCAGCAGCCTAAACTTGTCGCTTAAGATTGCAGCAGGGGTGAAGATCCCTGCCGATTTGGTGCTGGTGGGTTACGTTTCGGGTGCCTATGGGATTAACGGCTGGGTTCGTATAAAGCCTTATTCTCCCGACGCAGATGCGCTACTGAGCGCAAAAACATGGTGGCTTGATCGGCCTGAATTGCATGATGTCGATGTGATGCAGGCAAAGTTGCATGGCGATGATGTCGTCGCGCAATTGATGGGAGTCTCAGGTCGTGATGCAGCGGAGGCGCTAAAGGGTGTCGTCGTACAAATTCCCCGCAGCCACTTTCCGGCTCTGGCAGAAGGTGAATTCTACTGGCTTGATTTGATTGGCCTAGATGTCAATGACCTGGAAGGCGCGCCTCTCGGCGTTGTCCGGGATTTGATGAGCAGCGGCGCACATCCGATCCTGCGCGTAGCGGTGGCGGATGATCAAAGCAAGGATAAGCCGGTCCGGGAGTTGCTGATTCCTTTTGTCGATCAGTTCGTTAAAACGATAGATTTGCAAGCGCGAAAAATTACAGTCGACTGGGGTCTGGATTATTAGAGTCCTGCGCACCATCTTCTTGGTCTGGCTGGCATTGTTGGAGATGAGGAGGCGAGATGCAATTTGATGTCGTCACACTCTTTCCTGAGATGTTTGTTGCACTGACACAGTCAGGTGTTACGCGACGCGCATTTGAGCAAAAAAAATGTGATTTGACGCTGTGGAATCCGCGTCAGTTTACGCACGACAAGCATCGAACTGTGGACGATCGACCTTATGGCGGTGGTCCTGGAATGGTGATGCTGGCTCAGCCTCTGGATGCTGCCATCGGCGCTGCCAGAGCACGTCAGGCCGTGCTGGAATTGCCCGTTCCTAAGGTGGTGTATTTGTCGCCGCAGGGCAAGACGCTGAACCACCGGCATGTGATGGATCTAACCAGGCAGGCCGGTCTGATACTGTTGTGCGGGCGTTATGAGGCAGTTGACCAGCGTTTGCTGGATACCGGCGTCGATGAAGAAATCAGCCTCGGCGATTTTGTTTTATCCGGTGGCGAATTGCCCGCGATGGCCTTGATGGATGCGATTATCCGGCAGTTGCCTGGTGTGTTGCATGATGATGCGTCAGCGACTGAAGATAGTTTCGTCAACGGTTTGCTCGATTGTCCGCACTACACGAGGCCGGAGCGCTATCATGACATGATGGTGCCGCCGGTATTATTGGGCGGAAACCATGCGGATATTCAGAAATGGCGACGTCAGCAGGCACTTCAAGCAACTGCCAGGAAACGTCCCGATCTGCTTGACCGAGCACGTGAGCAAGGTTTGCTGACAGTTGCCGATGAAAAATTTTTGAGATGTTTGTAGTTGGTAGAAGAGTGGCTAAAACCTTTGGTTTGCCGCATGTTTAATCCCATCCTCTACTGGGCAATGGTGGAAATCCGGATGCGCCAGCAAGATGGTATATGGAGCTGAAAATGAATTTGATTCAACAACTTGAGCAAGAAGAAATTGCTCGCTTGGGTAAGAGCATCCCCGAGTTCGCACCTGGCGATACCGTCATCGTTAATGTGAATGTCGTAGAAGGCACGCGCAAACGCGCGCAGGCTTATGAAGGTGTGGTTATTTCGCGCCGCAACCGTGGTTTGAATTCCAACTTCATCGTGCGCAAGATTTCTTCTGGCGAAGGTGTCGAGCGTACATTCCAGTTGTATTCTCCATTGATAGCTTCGATTGAAGTCAAGCGTCGTGGTGATGTACGTCGCGCCAAACTGTATTATCTGCGCGAGCGTTCGGGTAAATCTGCGCGCATCAAAGAAAAATTGCCAAATCGTCGTACCGTGGCAAAAAAATCCGTATAACACCGGGTATGCATTTCGTTTGAAAAAGGGCGCCCGACGGTGCCCTTTTTTGTTTGGTGAAACCGAGGTGATTTTTGTCCAAGCTGGTTTTTGACCCGACAACCGCACCAGTGGCATCGATTGCAGATGAATTGGCGGTGCCGTCGGAACATCTGGTGACGCAGTGGTTGCGGCAGCGCTTTGCCAGCCCGCCGGTATGGCAGCCTGAAATCACAGACGAGCACGGTTTGCGATTGCAGAGATTGCCGCTGCGCCCGGCATCGGTTCTGATTCCTCTGGTGGCCAGGGAGGGGGGAATGACGCTGCTTCTGACCCAGCGCGCTGCACATTTGCATGATCATCCCGGCCAGGTTAGTTTTCCTGGTGGCAGTGCCGAGAAAACCGATGCGTCGGCCATTGAGACGGCCCTGCGGGAAACTGAAGAGGAGGTCGGCATTCATCGCAGCCATCTGGATGTCCTGGGCACCTTGCCGGACTATTGCACTGTTACCGGTTATATTGTTACGCCGGTCGTCTCCATCGTAACGCCTCCGTTCGATTTGCGGCCCGACCCTTTTGAGGTCGCCGAAATTTTCGAGGTTCCGCTCTCATTCCTGATGAATGGCGCGCATCATCAGCGTCGTACAGCCGAATTTTCGCCTGGCCTCGGTCGCCGAACATTCTACGCTATACCCTATGAGCGTTTTTTCATCTGGGGTGCGACCGCAGGCATGTTGCGCAATTTATTCCATTTTTTGCGAGCATGATTGTGTTGAATTAATAGGCTGTCGGCTTGGAATGGCATGGTTATCCGCAACTCCCGATTATGAAATCCGGATTCCGCTGATCGTGGTGAGCACTCTGGTTTTTTAGATTGCATAAAGCTGTTTGATTCTATGGGTACGCTAGGTTAAGGTAGAGCTTCGCCTATTTTTAAGATGTTCCAATGACATTCCTCTCCATACTATGCGCCTTGTTGATTGAGCAGCTCAAGCCGTTACGTGCCGACAATCCGATTTATACTGAAATCAAAGCCATGGCAGCCCGCATGGAAGGTTGGTTTAACGCTGGTCAGGCACGTCATGGGCAGCGAGGTTGGATTTTCATGATGTTGGCGCTTATGTTGCCGACCTTGTTGATTTACTGGCTATGTATGAAGATCAGCCCGATTGCTGCCTTTGCCTGGAATGTCTGCATAGTGTATTTAACGCTCGGTTTCAGACATTACAGCCATTTTTTTACATCGATTCAATTAGCGTTGAATGCCGGAGACGATGTAACCGCGCGTCATTTGCTGGCGGAATGGACGCGGCAGGATACAGTCGGGATGGACGTGGCAGAAATATCTAGGATTGCAGTCGAAAAAGCGTTGATTTCCACGCATAGAAATGTATTTGGTGTATTTTTCTGGTTTTTGATGCCACTGGGTCCTGCTGGAGCAGTCATGTACCGGGTCGCCGAGTATCTGGCGCGTGCCTGGAATGATTCCAGTCGCGCGGGCAGCGAGACGTTTGGCCAGTTTTCTGCCCGCGCGTTTTATATCATCGACTGGATTCCGGTGCGGTTGACAGCAATTGCATTTGCGATAGTAGGTAATTTTGAAGATGCCATCTATGCTTGGCGCAATTTTGCAAGTAACTGGAAGGATGAAGCAATCGGCATCATCCTTTCCTCTGGCGGCGGCGCCATGGGCTTTCGACTTGGCACACCATTGGAAAATGCGACCGACATATTGCCTGTGGATGCCGCTATAGTCGACTCAATCGCCATCGAGGCTGACAGCGTGCCGGGAGATGAGCCATCGATCCGCGCGTTGCAGAGCACGGTCGGTTTGGTGTGGCGCGCACTATTGCTATGGATGCTGCTGCTCTTGCTTTTATCGATGGCAGTTTGGCTGGGTTAAACTCTGCAGTTTTTGGTTTCTATTGATTTCATATCCTGGTTTGCTTTTTCATGTACAAGTCTTCTATAAGATATAATACGTAAGAATTTTAAAAAGCTTAATGCCTCAAATCGCGGCAAGCAAACCTGGATAGCAGATGCTACAGAAATTAGCTGCAAACATGGCTCATAACGATACATCTTCAATTGTCAAAGAATTCTTTATACTGGGCATTACCAGCAATGGAAAACAGTTTCGTCCAAGCGATTGGTCTGAGCGTCTATGCGGAGCCATGTCTTGCTTTCGGAAGGATGGAGGCAGGAACGCCCATCTCCGGTATTCCCCCTATGTCCGTCCGATCCTGCTAAACGGCATTCGGTCGGTGGTGGTTAACGAGGAATTGCGCTTGATTGAGCCGCTGGCATATCATTTCGTTGTCGATTTTGCCAAAGATAATGATTTGCAGGTGGTCGATGCCTGTTTGTTGCCCGAACCGAACGAGAAAAAAATCTAAAATACCTTGCTCAGCATCAGTCTCAGCTAATTTTTCCGGTCTGCGTTGTTCAAAAATTAATTTTCAATCTGAAGCCATTGCATATTCATCTGAACGTAATAACTTTGACTGGATGGGGCACCGGCTCCAACATCAAATGTGTGCACTGCGCAGACCGACCAGATCAGTCGTTTTACCAACGTTTTATCCAGTCGCGCAGATGATTCAAACGTTCATCGAATTATTACTCGGCTTGTGTCTGCGTGATACCTTGCGCCGCCGGATCAGTGCCTGGGTGCGATGACAAACACGCAGGTGCGAATGTCCTACCCGATTTCAGATGTAAAAAAGGAGAGCCTCGGCTCTCCTTTTTTACATCTGAAATCATATTGTTTTCATTGCAATGAAAACAACCCTTTAGATTAGCGGTGTGTTTCGACTTGTGACAACGGTTCCGACGATAGTGGCGGCAATGGCTTGCGCTCGCGGCGCACTACCACAGGTGGAGCTATTTTTGCGGCAGCTTCCTGTGCAGCGCGTAATTTCTCCGGATCCGTAGTCGCTTGTGTGAGCCCTGCAGCGACAAGCACTTGCTGCAAATCAGCGGAGGTGCCTGGCATCGAAACTGCAGAGACTGTAGTTGCTGCAACCGGCGCTACCCTCTCAGCCGAAACAGCAAAGGACGTAGCTGGCGCAATTACCTCAGCCGGAGCGACCGCCTCAGCCGGAGCAACCGCCTCAGCTGGAGCGACCGCCTCAACCGGAGCGACCGCCTCAACCGGAGCGACCGCCTCAGCTGGAGCGACCGCCTCAACCGGAGCGACCGCCTCAGCCGGAGCGACCACCTCAGCCGAAGCAACCACCTCAACCGGAGCAACCACCTCAGCTGGAGCAACCACCTCAACCGGAGCAACGGATTCACTAGATGTTGCCTCGGTGGGAACGATCTCGATAGACGCAGGAGCAATTGCAGCCATCTCGGCTATCACCGGAGTTATCTCGATGGGCGCAGCCGCCGTGATTTCTGGTGCCGTCTTGATCACGGTTGTAGCAGAGGCAACGATGGATGCAGCGTCAGAAACCACCGGAGTCGATTGAATCATGTTGGCCCATGTTGATTCGACGGTCGCTTCGGGTGTCTCTGTAACGCTCTCGATATCGCCGGATTCGAGCTGCTCGCCTGCTTCACGGTCGCGGCGGTTCCTGTTACGACCGCCACGGCGACGGCGGCGGCGCGGCTCATCGCCCTGATCACCAGCTTCTGAGTTTGCCAGGGCGGCATCTTCATTAGTTGACTCACCGCCATCCGTGCCGTCGGCCAATAGTGCTGTTGCTGCTGCAGTTGCTATGCGGGCGTCAGCGACCAACGGCAGCGACGCAAGCGACAATGTCTCGTCGATTTTCGACTCCCCAGCATCTGATTCCTTTTTTTCATCGCGACTGCGCTGTTGCCGTTCGCCACTGTTGCGACCACGACGACCTTCATTTCCTTCTTCGGCTTCGCGCGGCGGCCTGGGTTGGCGAGGCGGGCGTGCAGGACGTGCGTCAGTGATCTCGCCGGCAATGGGCTTGACGACTTCGCCACCTGCATCAAGCCCTGCAGCTTCACGTTCCTCGCGGACAGCACGGTCTTTGCCACTGCGACCACCACGGCTGCGCGGCCCGCGGCTGCTGCGCTCACTGCGATCACGGCTTGGTTGTGGTTTTTCTTCGCTGACAACTACCGGAACGGCAACGGTCGTGAGCGGTTTTTTCCCAAACAGCAAATCCATGAATTTGCTGAAAAAACCTTCCTTAACTGGTTTTTTCGCTGCATCCATAGGGGCAGCTGTCAAAGGTGCTACTACAAGTGTGCGATCTACCAGAGGGGCCGGTTGCGATGGTGTGACACCTTTAACCATGGCTTCCTGGCGAGGCTTGATTTCCTCTTTCTGTCGCTTGTCGTAACTGATGTCGGTCTCGGCTTCTTCTACCATCGCATAGCTGGCTTGACTGTCTTCCAGCCGTGGATCGTCATGTTTGATACGTTCGAGCTTGTAGTGCGGCGTTTCCAGATGTTTATTCGGGATCAGGATCACCGTAACCCGGTGGCGAGTCTCGATTTTCAGGATCTCGCCACGTTTCTCATTGAGCAGAAAGGCCGCGACATCCACCGGAGCCTGTACGTGGATGGCCGCCGAATGTTCTTTCATCGCCTCTTCCTGGATGATGCGCAGGACTTGTAGAGCGGATGATTCCGTGTCGCGGATATGGCCGGTGCCGTTGCAGCGTGGGCAGGTCACATGGCTGCCTTCAGATAGTGAAGGGCGCAGGCGCTGGCGTGACAACTCCATCAGGCCAAAACGGGAAATCTTGCCCATCTGGACCCTGGCACGATCATAATGCAGCGCGTCTTTCAGGCGAGTTTCAACTTCACGCTGGTTTTTCGCATTCTCCATATCGATGAAGTCGATTACGATCAAGCCGCCCAAGTCGCGCAAGCGCAATTGGCGGGCAACCTCTTCGGCAGCTTCACAGTTGGTGTTGAACGCGGTTGTTTCGATATCGGAGCCGCGCGTGGCGCGCGCCGAGTTGACATCGACCGATACCAGTGCTTCGGTGTGGTCAATCACAATCGCGCCGCCTGACGGCAATGGGACGGTGCGCGAATATGCGGTTTCGATCTGATGCTCGATCTGGAAGCGTGAAAATAGTGGGACATCGTCGCTGTAGCGCTTGACGCGATGCACCATATCGGGCATCACGTGGCTCATGAACTGATGTGCCTGTTCGTAGATGCCATCGGTATCGATCAGGATTTCCCCGATGTCCGGTTGGAAGTAATCGCGAATGGCGCGGATCACCAAAGAGGATTCCTGGTAAATCAGGAATGCTCCGGGCGCTGACTTACCAGCGCCTTCAATCGCGCGCCACAACTGCATCAGATAATTCAGATCCCATTGCAGTTCGTCCACATTACGGCCGATCCCTGCTGTGCGGGCAATGACGGACATGCCGCTTGGCAAATCCAGTTTATCCATGGTCTCGCGAAGTTCCTGGCGGTCTTCGCCTTCGACCCGGCGCGAAACACCGCCGCCACGTGGATTGTTTGGCATCAGGACCAGATAGCGCCCAGCCAGCGAAACAAAGGTGGTCAGAGCGGCGCCTTTGTTGCCGCGCTCCTCTTTTTCCACCTGAACCATGATTTCCTGCCCTTCACGCAATGCATCCTTGATTGATGTATTACGGACATCGACACCTTCCTTAAAGTAACCGCGTGCCACTTCCTTAAAGGGCAAAAATCCGTGACGCTCTTCACCATAATTGACGAAGCAAGCTTCTAGCGAGGGTTCAATGCGGGTGATGATACCTTTATAGATATTCGACTTGCGTTGTTCGCGTCCGGTGGTTTCTATATCGATATCGATGAGTTTTTGCCCATCGACAATGGCGACGCGCAATTCTTCTTGCTGCGTGGCATTAAATAACATGCGTTTCATGTGTATGCTCCGTGGCCCAAAGGCCAGCTTAAATGCTGTCTGATCTAATTGTTGACAGGCAGAAAATGTACAGGGATGCACGCGAAACGATAGCTTGGGAGGGGAATTGCCTTATTCTGAAGAAGACGGGCCATAGGCGCCGAATTCATCATGGGGCGCGGATGGAGTCAATCTGGTTGCCGAGTGCGCACATCGTCAGCGGTGCGTCTGTCGTCGAATCTATCGACCCAGATGCGTGGCGGTGAGCAGCAGTTAAAATGAGCTAAACAAATTATGGGTTTAGCGAAAGCGGCAATAGTAATCAACCACATCGACCAGCGAGCCTCCTTTTTATGTTTAGTATGAAGGTGGGCTTGCCGGCTAAATATCCTTGTAATCCAAACAATCTTTTCTAGCATCCTTTGCGTTATCCGATTACAACAACGGTGCAACCTTGACTCGCACAGGATGATGCGTACACATCTTTTCCACCGAATTTGCAAATTGGCGAGGCCAGTGGAGACGCCCCTGTGTAGAATGTCTTTGTTATTCTTGCACTTGCAACGGTTTTTTCACCGAAGCCGAATGATTATATATTCAAAATGAAAGACTTAATGAGATTTTCTGGGAATGAGGCCAAAAAGCCGGTTCTTCATCGGGAGTCGCAAGACCAGTTGCCCGCGCAATTTGTCAATATCGATGAAGAAGAAGCCGGTCAGCGGATCGATAATTTTCTGCTGCGTGTGTGCAAGGGCGTGCCAAAAAGCCATATTTACCGGATTCTTCGCTCTGGCGAAGTCCGCGTCAACAAAGGGCGGATTGATCAAACATACCGATTGCTGACAGGTGATATGGTACGCATCCCGCCGATTCGTATATCGGAAAAAAGTGTACGATCGGTGCCTGGCGCTGAATTCAAAATATTGTTGGAGGATAGTTATCTTTTGGTGATTGATAAGCCGGCAGGGGTGGCCGTGCATGGCGGATCGGGTGTCAGTTACGGCGTGATAGAGCAATTGCGTGCAGCCCGTCCAGATGCAAAATTCCTTGAGTTGGTGCATCGATTGGATCGGGACACCTCCGGCATTTTATTGCTGGCGAAAAAACGCTCTGCTTTGGTGAACCTGCATGAGCAGATACGTGAAGGGGAGCTGGATAAGCGCTATCTGGTCCTAGTGCATGGCGAATGGCAAAATCAGCGGCAGCATGTCAAATTGCCTTTATTTAAATACACTACTTCCGAAGGGGAACGCAGGGTGCGGGTGCAGGCCGATGGCTTGGTGTCCCACACAGTGTTTAGTTTAATAAGAAGATACGGCGCGTTTGCATTGCTTGAAGCGGAATTGAAAACAGGTCGCACGCACCAGATTCGAGTGCATCTGGCCTCAAGCGGATTTGCGATTGCAGGCGACGACAAGTATGGTGATTTTGCCCTCAATCGCTCGCTGCTGAAGGCTACTGACGTTCGCGGCACACTGAAACGCATGTTTTTACATGCTCATCAGATCACCTTTATTCATCCTGAAACCGGTAAACCTGTGACTTTAAAGGCGCCACTTGCGCCGGAATGCGAGAATTTCTTAAAGAGCATGGAAATTACATCCGCGTTACATCCGCGCGAGGCGCACTGAGTTAACCTGGATCCGTGAGGGGAAATAAATAATATCCTTTAAAATCAAATGGTTAAATAACATATTCACACCCTCTGCTGGGTGAGTGGATAAGTGGCGTAGCACGTTGATTCAGAAGGACATTTCGAAATCACATCACGGATT
>JAUYNR010000090.1 GCA_030698225.1 Oxalobacteraceae bacterium
ACACTTTGCTACAGATTTTGTCGGTCTCAATTTTCGAGAAAACCCAGATTTCATGCGCCTTGCAGCCCGATGCCACCAAAACCATTGCGCCTCCCTCAGATAACCAATTGATTTTGTTCGATTTTTAACCGGACACTAGTGGATTGGCATACCGACTAAACAGATACCAGAAAACGTAATTATTCAGCCCGCTAGGTGAGTATTGTTTGAGTCCCCTCTCCCGCTTGCGGGAGAGGGTTAGGGAGAGGGATTTAGCAAATATTCCAGCCGCATTATGTGGCAATGCAATCAAGGTTGAGCCTTGTTTTGGCCCACCTCGCTTATTGCGATCACCCTCTCCCCGACCCTCTCCCGCACGCGGGAGAGGGGGGCTCCCCATAGCGGGCCGAATAGTTACAAAAAGCTATTTATGGCTGGGTATGGCAAAAATATAGCTAATTTACGCAGCAAAATGCTGCGATTTAAAAAATACATGTACAGGTATATATATGGCAGAGATTATTCCGTAGCGTATTTTCACTGCACTGAATTTCTACAGAATAATTCTCACCAATAACAATGGTCACATTTTCGAGCGCTGAACTAAATGCCTTGATTGCAGGCCTGCTATGGCCTCTGAGTCGCGTCCTCGGCTTGATTGCTGCCGCCCCCATTTTTGGCAATGTAAATGTGCCGGTACAAGTCAAGATCGGATTGGGATTTTTCTTATCCATCATCATTGCGCCACTGGTGCCGGCCTTGCCTGCACTGGACCCAATTTCGTTTCAGGGCTTGTTGATACTGTCCCAGCAGTTCATTCTCGGACTGGCCATGGGGTTTGCGATGCGCATCGTATTTGCAGCAGTGGAAATGGCAGGGGCTCTGGTCGGCATGACGATGGGATTGAGTTTCGCCACTTTCTTTGATCCGCAGTCGCGCGGCCAATCGACAGCGATCGGCCAGTTTTTCGCGTTAACCGCGACATTGGCGTTTCTGGCAGTGGATGGCCACCTGGTGCTGATCTCGACGCTGGTAGAGAGCTTCCTGACGCTGCCTATTGCCACCAACCCTTTGGATGTAAGAGGCTTTTATCATCTTGCCAATTGGGGCGGGACAATCTTCAGAACAGGATTACAACTGGCAATGCCTATCCTGGCGGCGCTGTTGATCACCAACATTGCGCTGGGCATCCTGACCCGAGCCGCACCCCAATTGAATATTTTCGGAATAGGCTTCCCGGTAACGTTGACCGTCGGATTTATTCTTATTTCGGTGGCACTACCCTATTTGGCAGTGCCGCTCGAAAGACTGTTTCAGGAGGCGTTCGAGGCCGTCCGGTACATATCGACGACAGCTCCGGTGCTCAAGCGCTAACAAAATAGTCGGCAAGATTATCTGAGGAAGTTAAACAAGGATAAGGAGGTGGTTTTAACGTAAGCCATCTGCGCTGCCTCGAGGATGGTCTTCTGTTGTGTGATGTCAGTGTATGCCTTCACCACATCCAAATCCTGAATCTGCGACAGCGTGGTCTGGTACTGCAGATTGCGATCATCGCCGGTATTGTCGAGCGCATCCAATTCATTCAGACGTATCCCGACCGATGCACGCACGTTCAATACGTTGTCATAGGAATTATTCAGGGCAGCGCTGGCACTGGTCATGGCAGCGGCATTTGCAGCCGAAACGGCGGTTGCCTTTTCGGCGGGAGATACTGCATTGGCAACCACCAAATTAGCAGCCACTACAGCAGCATCGGTAGAGGCTAAAGCGACTGGGCTATGAGTACCTTTTGGGTTCTCCAATAGCTTGATAATATCGTCCAGAGCCTTGAATGCGCTCTTGTCACCGCTGCCGAATACCGCATTGCCGGTGTCGCTCAACGCCATCTGGCGCGAAGTATCGACCTGCAACATCCGTTGCCCCTGATCGCCGTTGTAATTGATCCCGCCGGGAGCAGTGCCATCCTTGACGAATGCTTCAGATGACGTTTGATACCCGGCAAACAGCGCATTGCCGGTGCCATCCTTGGTATTTGCCAGCCCCAGCAATTCCTCATAGCGTCCACGCAATTCGGTTGCCAGATAACCGCGGTCTGTATCGGTCAATGATCCATTGCCCGCATAGACCACATTAGCTTGCGCATCCTGCAACAGAGTCGTAATGCTCTGCAGTGCGCCCTCTTCTGCATTGAGTGCGCTTTGCGCGTTGCGGCGATTGATACCGAACTGTTCATTGACCGACTTGGCTTGGTTTACTACCAAAGCCCGTGCAGCACCGACCGGATCATCTTCCGGCGTCATGATTCTGCGGCCGGAAGATATTTGCTGCTGCATTTTGGATAGGCTGGACTGCAGCTCGCTGATGCGGGCCGATCCTACTTCATACATGGTATTGGTACTGATGCGCATGACAAACTCTCCTTATCGACCGAGGCTCAGCAAAACATCGAACATGTCGCTGGCAATCTGCATCACTTTGCCTGCCGCCTGATAGGCTTGCTGGTAGCGCAGCAGGTTGGACGCTTCCTCGTCGAGATTGACGCCAGACACGCTTTGCTGTGACTGCACTACCAACGACAAGCGCTGCTTTTCCGACTCGCCAGTGACTTGAAGCTCCCTGGTCTTGTTGCCAACCAGACTGACCAGTTGGGAGTAAGCGCCCTGGAAAGTAGTGTCGGTGTTGATGCCAACGATTGCATGATTTGATGTCTGCAATCCTGCCAGCAGCAATGCATTGCGGTTGTCGCCTATCGCGATGGGGCCAATTGCTCCAGCGGCGATCTTGGACGTATCTGTAATGACGACACTGAAAGATTTGGCCCCTTTGGTAGGATCAAAGGCAAAGAAAGCTCCTCCCGGAATCCCATTCAAATCTTGCCCGAGCTCATGCTGGGTATTGAATGTCGTTGTAACGGATTCCGCGAGATTTCCCAGGGCTTTCTGTGCCGGATCCAGTATCTGGCTGCGAAAATCGAACAGACCGCCCAGTTTGCCACCATTCAAACTGCTTTCTGCCAGGGGTACGGTATTCGCACCGAGCTGGTAGCTGACTTCAAGATTCTGAAGGTCGCCGGTTTTCCCTGTCGCCGTCAAACCATATGACTGCGTTCCAACCACCAAAGCCTGACCGTTGCCAATGTAGACGCTGTAATTGCCGCCATCCTGCTTGACCACCGTAGTCTTGATTTCTTTGCTCAGGTCTTGCACCAACTGGTCGCGCTGATCATACAAATCATTGGGAACGTTGCTGCCGGTTGCGCCTTGCAACTTGCCTATGGTGGCATTGAGTTCGGCAATCTGTTTTGCGTAACTGTTGATGGTATCAACGGTGCCGGCGATCTCCTGATTGACGCCCTGGCGAATTTCATCGAAACGTCCATCCATCGACTGAAAACTGGATGCCAGCGCCTGCGCGGAAGACAGTGTGGCCTGGCGTGATGCAACGGCGCTCGGATTGGCGGCGAGATCGTTTATCCCTTTGAAAAAATCCTGGATTACCGGCGACAAGCCTGCGGAGGAGTCGCCAAGCATATTATCAATCTGCTTGATCTGGTTATAGTAAGTGCTTAATCCGCTGTACGAAGACTGGGCCGAATTGACTTGATCGCCAAGATAATCGTTATAGATCCGCTTCACGGAGGATATCTCGGTACCCTGACCGACAAATCCATAACCGAAGTTTTGCGCCGTTGCGGTGTTCTGTATCACTACCTGGCGGCTATATCCTGGGGTCGAGGCATTGGCGATATTGTGCCCGGTCGTGCTAATACCCACTTGTGCAGCGGCGAGCGCGCTTTGACCGACGCTCAATATACTGGATGCCATATCTGCTTTCGTTTTCTGCTGTGACTAAGTGTCTTGGTTTTCGACATGTCGGGTGAAAACTTTAATGACAATGGGAGGTTTTGCAAGACTCCAGTGGCGGTCGAATCACCGGGATTGATTAGCCAGATAAGGAGTTATTAATAATCCGCGTCAGCTTGTCCGCGTAATTCGGGTCTGTAGCGTAACCGGCACGTTGCAAGCCTTGCGCGAAGCCCTTTACATCAGTTGCGTTGGCCAGCACGTTTTCGTAACGCGGGTTATTCAGCATGAGCTTTGCGTAATCCTGAAATGACTCGGCATAAGAATCGTAGGCGCGGAATTTTTGCATCTGGCGCTGCGGCGCCCCATTCACATACTCGGTTGTGGGAACTTCAACCACTCGTCCTTTCCAGCCGCCGGTGGCCTTGATGCCGAACAGATTGTGGCTGACGGTACCGTCAGAGCCAATGATTTGCTTGCGACCCCAACCGCTTTCCAGAGCAGCTTGTGCCAACATAAATTTTGCAGGAATGCCGGATGCCTTGCTTGCTGCTTCCGCATCCGACATAAGCCGGTCACGGAATGCCCGGACATGCGCCGGCAAGGAAGAAACGGATTTCTTCCCTCCCATCACGGCATCCACTGTATTTTGATAGGCTTTAAGCGCAGGCTGCATGTCGACTCCAGATATCGGTGCCTGCCATGCAGCCTGTCCATGCAATGGCTGCGGCGCTACAACCGCATTGGACAACTGTCGCGTCAGCACGTCTGCCAGCCCCATACCCTTGCTGGCCAGGGTTTGGCTGAGTTGCTGATCCAGCATCGACGTATACATCCGGCTTTGCTCGTTATCGAACATGCCGTCTTGCGCGCTCGCCTGGCGCATGCTCTTGAGCATCATACCCATCAGCAGGGCCTCAAACTGTTTTGCCGTCGCCTTTAGAGCCTCAGGAGAATTCTGCTTGGAGAGTTGCCGCAAATCATTCAGGCTATTTGCATCAATGGCCAGTTTTCCGGATAGATCGCCCTGATTAATCACGAGAACTCTCCTAAATTATTTCAAGCTCGGCACGCAGCGAGCCGGCAGCCTTCATTGCCTGCAAGATGGCTACCAGATCCTGCGGAGTGGCGCCAATGGCGTTCAGTGCCCGCACCACCTCGGCCAAAGATACGCCGGCCTTGAGCATCAGCACCTGGCCAGGCTCCTTGTTGATCTCGATCTGTGACACGCCGGCCACCACGGTCTGGCCTTTTGAAAAAGGAGCGGGCTGACTGATCACCGGTTCGGATTTGATGATGACTGAAAGATTCCCATGTGCAACAGCGCAGCTATCCAGCGTGACCGATTGATTCATCACAATCGAGCCTGTGCGGGCATTCAAGATCACTTTCGCGGCGGTTTGCGCCGGATTGACATTCAGACTTTCCAGTGCGCCCAGGAACGATACCCGTGCGTCACTGGTTTCCGGAGTGCGCACACGAATAACCCTGCCGTCCACAGCCGCCGCAGTATCGGCACCGAAGCGCTGATTTACAGCCGAGACCACACGACTGGCAGTCGAAAAATCGGTGCTGTTGAGTTCCAGATGAACGATATTGCCCTGCCCGAGAGAGGAAACAACGGCCCGCTCGACGGTTGCTCCAGCAGAAATGCGCCCGACGCTCAAATGATTTACCTGCGCCTTGCTGCCATTGGCAGAAGCGCCCACTCCGCCGACTACGATATTGCCCTGCGCCATCGCATAAATCTGATTATCGGCACCTTTTAACGGAGTCATCAGCAATGTTCCACCCCGCAAGCTCTTGGCGTTCCCCATCGAAGAAACGGTGATATCCAGGGTTTGGCCCGGTTGTGCAAAAGCCGGCAATGAGGAAGTCACTACAACCGCGGCGACATTCTTCAGTTGCAAACTGGTACCGGGAGGCAGATTGACGCCCAGTTGCTGCAACATGCTGACGACGCTTTGCACGGTGAATGGCGTCTGCGTCGTCTGGTCGCCGCTGCCATCGAGCCCGACCACCAGACCATAGCCGATCAATTGGTTTTGTCGCACCCCTTGAATGCTCGCAAGATCCTTGAGGCGCTCTGCATGAGCGATTGCGCTCACCTGCAGGCAGCTTATTGCGATCAATGCCGCCACTATTCTCAGTAGGAAAGGCGCCGTTCTGGCTTTCAGGTATTGCATTCTCAATCCGAAAATCAGAGTCACAGTGGTATAAAACTCAAGAAGAACCGCGTCAGAAGAGACATCACTTGCGCGCCGTCAAGCTGGCTGTTAGTGCGGTATTCAACCCGTGCATCAGCGACCTTGGTTGAAGATACGACATTGCCAGCGGTGATCATATCCGGGCTTACCACGCCGGAAAACCGTACGAATTCGGCGCCTCCATCAAAGGCAATCTGTTTTTCGCCGCTGACAAGCAAATTACCATTTGGCAGCACATCAACTACGGTAACGCCTATCGTGCCGGTAAAGTTATTGCTTGCACTCTCAGCCCCTTTGCCATCGAGCTTGTTGCTTGAACTGGCATTCAGGCCAACTGCCGCGGCACTACCAAATATCAATGGCGCGGCGAACGCGACACTGCCGGATTTGCTGCTGGAGTTTGCCGACGCCTTGCCGGCGCTGGTTTTTTCAGTGATGACGATGGTAAGAATGTCGCCGATCATGCGCGCCCGCCGATCCTCGAACAAAGGGCGATAAGCGGCATTCTGGAATATCGCGCCATTTGTTTGCGGCACAGGCGATGCTGCCATCGGCTTGGCTGTCGTTGGCTGCAAGACAATGGAAGCCGGCGTCACCGCACAGCCCGATACTATTGTCACAAAACCCATTGCACTCAGTGCGCCAGTGCTTCGCAACCGGCAAATCGTTTTCGATCGATGCATCCCAATAGCATCCACTGCGCGCAAAAAATGCGCCCAATAAATTGCTAATAAGGGGCGCTCAAGTCTCATAGCTGAGTAAGGCGCTGCAGCATCTGGTCCGAAGTTGAGATTGCCTTGCTGTTGATTTCATAGGCGCGCTGGGTCTGAATCATGTTGACCAATTCCTCGGCCACGTTCACGTTCGAGGTCTCGACATAGCCCTGCGAAATCAATCCGGCACCATTCAAGCCCGGCGTATTGGTGTTGGCAGTGCCGGAAGCCGCTGTTTCGGCATACAGATTCTCACCCATGCCCTGCAGTCCAGCCGAGTTGACGAAAGTCGCCAATTGCAGCGCGCCGACTTGCACCGGTGCTGTTGAACCGGGCTGGGTTATCGATACGGTGCCGTCGCGTCCTACGGTAATGCTGAGTGTGTCAGCCGGTATGGTCATCGTCGGCTGGATGGCAAAGCCACTGGCAGTCACTAATTGCCCTTGGCTATCGACTTGAAACGAGCCGTCGCGGGTATATGCGGTTGTGCCATCAGGCAACAAAACTTGAAAAAAACCCTCGCCCTGAATCGCCAGGTCTTTGCTATTGCTGGTCTGTTGCAGGTTACCTTGGGTAAAAATCCGTTCCGTTGCGACGGTGCGCACGCCAGTACCGATCTGCAGTCCGGATGGCAATTGCGTTTGTTGCGATGACTGTGCGCCAGGCTGGCGCAGGGTCTGATACAGCAAATCTTCAAAAACAGCACGTGAGCGCTTGAAACCGCTGGTGCTGACATTGGCCAAGTTATTGGCAATCACATCCATCTGCGTCTGCTGCGCATCAAGACCGGTTTTTGCAATCCACAAGGAACGAATCATTTATATCTCCAGAATAGCCATCACTGACGTACCGCATTGTCCACGAAAGACGCAAAAAATACGAACTGTGCAGCACTCAACTATTTTTACAAAAACAAGGAGTATGGTAATTTTAATGGCATTTTCCGCACATATTTATTGCGGACACTAAATATACTACCAATACTATGTACGATGCTCCTAAGCCTGCGATCTGACCATTTGCAACAACTACGACAAGTTCAGGATTTGACTTGCCTTGTTGGCATTGGTGTCGGCATTTTGTATCAACTTCATCTGCATCTCGAACTGCCGTGCCAAATTGATCATGTTGACCATCGCATCGGCGACATTCACATTGCTTCCTTCGAGTGCGCCACTGATGATGGTCACGCCTGCGTCAGCATCTGCAGGATTGCCATCCTTCAGCACAAACAGCCCATCATCGCCGCGCACCAGCGTATCCTCAGGCGGATTCACCATCTTGATCCGACCCAGCACTGTCACTGCCGACAATTGACCGCCGACCGGCACGCTGGATACGGTGCCATCCTTCGCAATCGTTATAGAAACATCTGGAGGAACACTGATCGGACCCGCGTCGCCCATTACGTTCAGGCCGGAATGCGTTTGCAAAACGCCGTTTTCATTCAATTTCAGGCTGCCGTGGCGGGTGTAAGCCTCGCTTCCGTCTTCTTTTTCTACAGCGATCCAGCCCTTCCCCTGCATGGCCAGATCGAGTTCGCGCCCGGTTTGCTGTATAGGGCCCGCGCTGAAATCGGTGCCGACTGTCGAGTCGACCACAAATGTGCGCGTGGGCAAGCCTTCGCTGATAACGGCAACTGCCCGAAACGCGTCCACTTGCGCACGAAAACCGGCAGTTGTGGCATTCGCCAGATTGTGCGAGTTATTCGCCTGCTGTTCCAGGATATGCTTGGCGCCTGTCATCGCGGTGTAAATCATGCGGTCCATGTTGCGCCCTTAATGCCGGTTACTTAGACTATCAATCCCAAAGCCAAACGCGCTAATCGCACCAATCGCATCATACAAACGCATCATCATCATCTCAAGTTAACCAGAGTCTGCATCACCTGATCCTGCGTCTTGATGGTTTGCGCGTTGGCCTGATAAATCCTTTGCGCGGTGATCATGTTGACCAATTCAGCGGTCAGATCGACGTTCGAATCTTCCACCGCAGAAGATTGCAATACACCGAGACTTCCCGAATTGGGTGAACCTACCAAGGCATTGCCGGAAGCGGCAGTAGCTGCCCATAGATTATTTCCGAGCGATTGGAGCCCATTTGGATTGGCAAAACTGGCAAGTGCCACTTTGCCAAGCGTGGCGGTATTGCCATTAGTGTAGTTACCGGTAATAGTGCCATCGGACTCCGTAGTGAAACCGGACAAGCGACCGGAAGAAAAACCATCCTGGGTAAGTTTATTGACGCTGAATTTGGAACCGAATTGCGTCGTTCCTTCGAAATCGATTATCAAATTCGGGTCAACCCCACCAGTCGCATACGCAGGAAATCCAATAGCGGTAGTAGTCGATGGTGAAGTCACCAACTTGCCTGAACTATCGAATGTAAGCGTACCAACCGAGACGGATGTGCTACCTATCAGATCAGGATCCAAAACACCAAAAACTTCCCAGGTTCCGGCAGCTGTTGGATCCTTTACATAATACGTTTGCAGTATGTGCAAATTTCCCAGGCTATCGAAAACAGAAACCGAGGTTGAATCATTATATGTCTTAGGATCGGCGTGATTAAACGTCACCGGCGCAACGGCAGAGGGCGATACAGATCCCGAATTCAAATTAAGTAATGCCTGTATAGGCTCAGTACTCTTCGGCGGTAAGGTTTGGGGTACTGGCATCACTCCACCGGTCGGCCGTGGCGCAAGATCACCGGCACTGATCTTTAACGGCTCCGGAGTACCGCCGGAAGTCGGGATATCCCCATTGGAATCAACCGAATATCCAGTCAGACGAGCGCCGCTCGCATTGACTATATAACCTTCTTTATTCAACTGAAACTGACCGTTACGCGAATAAAATGGTGCGCCATTGACGTCCATGACAAAGAATCCCCCCCCGTTAATGGCAATATCCAGAGGATTATTCGACGCGGTAACGTTGCCTTGGGTATATTGCTGGACGACCGCGTTCAACTTGGTGCCGATGCCAATTTGCGAAGCACCTGCTCCCGTCAGCGAATTTGCGAAGACGTCGGCAAATTGCGCCTGAGACTGCTTGAATCCGACCGTGCTTGAATTCGCCACATTATTGCCAATGACTTCAAGGTTTTTTGATGCTGCGTTCAGTCCGCTCAAGCCTTGCTGGAAACTCATTCTGCTCTCCCTATATTCGTAATTGTGACTACCGGCTTAAAGAATCTGACGCACATCCGCCATGCTGACCGAATCCATCCCCGCCAGATTCAGCACTACGCCCTTGGCATTGGTGCTAACGCTGGCAACACCGCCAACAGCCAGCGCTGTAACCACCACGCCTTGCCCTGCGCGCGTGGCCACGACTTCGAATTTGTAGCTACCGTCTGCCAGAGTTGTGCCATCGTCAGCCACCCCGTCCCACGCCAACGGACTGACCCCCGCGTCCATCGCACCCAGGCTGATCTTATGTACGACTTTGCCGGATGCATCCTTGATGGAGAGATCAACGCTATCGGCAGGGGTTGCGAGCTCCACTCCCAGCACTGCCCTACCTTCATTCAGGAACACGGTATTTCCAGGGACCATGACGCCGCGTCCGATCATGCTGGCCGCCTGCAGCGACTGGCTTGATTGATAACTGCCGATCAAACTCTCGAGGGTCGCGTTCATCTTGTCGATGCCGGTCACCGTGGATAACTGGGCCAACTGACTGGTCACTTGCGCATTGTCCAAAGGATTCAATGGATCCTGATTTTTCATCTGCGCCACCAACAATTTCATGAAACGGTCCGACGTCGCATCGACGCCACTAGCGCTTGCAGTGCTTTTTGTGCCATTCATCTCGGCCAATAATGCAGGCGAGACAATGTTATCTTGTATGGTAGTCATGATTTTTCCTGTTACTGGCCAATCGTGAGTGTCTTCAGCAGCAAGGTCTTGGCTGCATTCATGGTCTCTACATTGGTTTGGTAGGAGCGCGATGCGGACAGCATATTCACCATCTCATCCACGGCATTCACATTTGGCATGGCCACATAACCTTTTTCGTCCGCCATCGGATGCTTCGGATCGAAAACTAGTCTGGGAGGGGAATTATCCTCGACAATCTGTTGCACCTTGACGCCGCTGGACTCCAGATTTCCAACCGGCGTCGCGCTGAAAACGACCTGTTTTGCCTTGTAGACCTGACCGGTTGAACTGGTCGTGCTATCTACGTTGGCAAGATTGCTGGAAACCACATTGAGCCGCTGCGCTTGCGCACTCATTGCCGACCCTGCAACATTAAAGATATTAAATAAGGACATGTCGATTACCCTTGAATGACGGACAGCATCTTCTTGATTTGCGCACTTATCATGGTCAAACCAGCCTCGTAACGGATTGCGTTATCGGCGAACTGATTTCGCTCAACGTCCATATCAACCGTATTGCCATCAATGCTGCCCTGCTGCACGGTGCGATACAGCAATGGGGCGCTACCGAGTCCGTTAGTCTTGCCGGAGAGATGCGCGACATCCGTCTTTACAAGCCCCGCAGCGGACCCGCCACTGTTTGATAACGCGTTCTTCAGCGCGCTTGAAAATTCGATATCGCGCGCCTGGTAATTGGGTGTATCGGCGTTTGCTATGTTCGATGCCAGCAATTGCTGCCGTTGCGCACGCAAACTCAGTGACGCTTCATTGAAGCTTAAATAATTATCAAGCCTTCCAACCATCATCATCTCCGTCAATTGTCGTACTGGATGTCGATCACGCCTTTTTGATCGTCACAATATTACATGATGGCCTGCAACATCAATCAGTCGATATAGAATAAGAAGCACGGCCTTTTCTTCCCTTTAGGCAAACCGATTGGAACGCACCATGCATTTTGTATCTGGTATTTATTCAGCCCGTTATAAGAAGGCAATTCGCGGGAATGTTGGTTTTGAATTTTCGAGAGATCTGATAGCGCCCTAAAAAGTTGCCTAATTTCAATATTATAGCGGAGTATATTCAAATACTACCTGTTTTGCGCAATATTTTATTGCGGCATTAAAAATACATGATCCAGTATAAATTCATTGAAAAATATGCCGCTGCCGACCTTCATAATTGAAAACTTGGCGGGGATACCAACTCGCCAGGCTTTCCACCAGTCACAATCACAACTGCTTGCATGAAAAATTTAATCGCCTTACTCATCTTGCTCTTGCCAGTCGCCATGGCAATGGCACAAGCCAATAATCAAATCCAGGATGCAGCTGTCACCCGGCAGGCGATCAAACATTTTCTGCAATCGCAAACGGCCGGCCTGCCCGGCAAGGCAAATATAACCGTAGGCCCGATTGATCCCCGCCTGTCATTGGCCGCCTGTGCAGCACTGGAGCCTTTCATTCCGCGCGGCGGCAAGGTTTGGGGCAAGACTACGGTGGGCGTAAAGTGCACCGCACCTGAACCGTGGACCATCTATGTCCAGGCCAACATTGCCGTAATAGCCGGCTATGTCGCCACTACAAAACCCATCTCGCAAGGGCAAATCATCGGCGCCGATGAACTTTCAGTTTTGAAGGGTGATTTGGCTTTACTGCCGCCGGGCATCATTACCGATGCGGCGCAGGCAGTCGGAAAAAGCAGCGCCGTATCGATTCCCGCAGGCACGCCACTACGACAGGACTCCTTGCGTAACCTGCCCGCAGTCCGGCAAGGACAAATCGTGCGACTGGTATCGGAAGGTGCGGGCTTTCAGATCAGCAGCGAAGGGAAGGCGCTGAACACTGCAAGCGAAGGACAACCGGCACAAGCAAGAACGCAGTCCGGTCAAATGGTCAATGGGGTAGCCAAGGCTGGTGGCATAATTGAAGTTAATTAGCAATCCAGTGAAATGCGATGCTCTGCCGTATCCTGCGTCAACCCGGCTGAATATATTGGCAGCCTAAAGCCGGCATGATTAACATGTCCAGAATGCTAAAGTTTATAGCAGCAGAACCGTTACCGGTTTATAGCAAGGGCTAAATTGCCCTAATCAAACAAGGGCAATATCGTGAAAATTGATGATACCGTCAAAAAAAATGCCGGACTCGGTTCAAAGCAGATCATCGGGCGCCCTGAGAAGAATGCCGAAACCGCCAATGTCGCCAAAACAACATCCGACAGTGTGCATTTATCTTCGCAGCTGCACGCGTTGGAGGGTCAACTTGCCAGCGGCAGCGTGTTTGACGCAAAAAAAGTTCAGGAAATCAAACTAGCCATTACCGGCGGCCACTTTGAAGTCAATGCCGACAAGGTTGCCGACGGACTCATTAAGGAAGTCAGCGATTTAATTACCGCAGGAAAAAAATGAGATGACGAGTCCCGCCTCCACCCTATCTGACGAACATACGGCAATTTCCAGTCTGATACGGTTACTTCAAACAGAGCAGGCAAAATTAGTTGCTGCGGATATTGAGGAATTGCCTGCTGTTATAGCGGAGAAGGCGGCCATCGTAGCCAAAATGTCCGAGCTGGCAAGTCATCGTCAACTCGCGCTGATGACGGCCGGGCTCGCGCTGGAGCAAAACGGCATGGAACAATGGTTCGCACAGACCGGCGACGATGCGGCGCGTGTACTTTGGCAAGAACTCTTGTCTCTAGCCAAATCGGCCGAAGAATTAAATCGGATCAACGGCAAACTCATCAACCAACATGCCACTCACAACCAGAACGCGCTGAATGTCTTGCAAGGAATCCCGGTTGGCGGCAATTTTTATGGGGCGAATGGCAAATCAATGACAAAGCCACCAACACGCAAATTGATTATTGGCTAAATAGGTACTGGCCGCTGTTGATTTTTTCAATACGCAGAATCGATGCGTCGGATTGCCCTGCCGGGTAAGATGGGTCAGAGATTGCCTGCATATGAATGCCGAATCCGGATCAATTGCCGCCGACAGGAACTTCAGTACTCGGATGCTGCATCGCAGACAGGATGGTGACGGTAACCCGCCGGTTTTTTGATCGTCCCTCCACCGACTCATTCTCCACTATCGGTCTTGTCGGTCCGTAACCGACCGCGGTCAGGCGCGTCTCGGCAATGCCATTTTCAATAAATAGCCTGACAACGCTACTGGCACGCACGGCTGACAACTCCCAATTGGACGGAAAGACAAAGTTACTGATAGGCACGTTATCGGTATGTCCTTCAACCTGTATCGCATGCGTATCATCTTTAAGAACAGTTGCGACCGCTTTCAATGCCTGTCCGGATTCATCGGTCAGTTTGGCATCTCCAGGGGAGAATAAAACACTGGCGTTTATTTCTACGCTAACTCCAAGGCTGGTTTGTGCAACACGTACCTTTCCCTCTCGAATAAGCGGCGCAAGGACTTTCAAGATGTCACGCGCCATTGATGTCATCTGCTCGCGCTCACGGCGTATGGCTTCATTGCGCCGCGTATTTGGGTTGGCAAGTCGGCCTGGAATTGGCAGTGCCGCAGGCGGCTCCACGACAACGCCGGGCACCACGGACACGCGCCCGAACGCATTGCCGAGCGCATTGGAAAGAACCCGATATTTTCCCTCGTTGACAGAAGATATCGCGTACAACACTACAAAGAGAGCAAACAGCAGCGTGATGAAATCCGCATACGAGATCAGCCAGCGATCATGATTTTCCGGTTCATCCTGGTATTTTTTTCGAGCCATATTATTTTGGCGTATCTCAATACCTTCATTGAAGGGGGTAAGAAAAGAAATAATGGACGAATAGAATGCCACTCCCTCTCGCTAAACACTCGGCTATCAATGCATCGGCTTATTTCAAGTATCCTTCGATCCGTTCGTCGATAACCCTTGCATTGTCACCGGTAGCTATATCCGAAAAAACCTCTGTCAACATTTCACGGCGGCGCACTTCATCCCCTAACAGGGTCTTGAGCTTATGGCCAATCGGTAAAAAAAACAGGTTGGCAAGACCTACTCCGTAAATCGTTGCGACAAAAGCCACTGCGATTCCGCTACCAAGCTTGCTCGGTTCCGAAAGATTTTCCATCACATGAATCAAACCCAGAACTGCTCCCAGAATTCCGATTGTGGGAGAATACCCGCCAGCAGCCTCCCAAATTTTGATTGCTTGGCGTTCAAGCATCTCGTAAGCTGAAATATCACATTCCAGAATTTCACGTATCTTGCCTGGTTCAAAGCCGTCTATAACCAGTCGCAATCCCTTAATCACAAAAGCATCGGTAGCTGCATCCATGTAAGGTTCGAGCTTCAAGAAGCCTTCACGTCGTGCGGTGGCGCTCCAGATGTATATATCTCGCGCCATCGCCTGCCGATTATCCTTGGGGGGAGAGAATACCAGTCTGACCATTCGGATCCCTCGCAAAAAACTCGACAAGCGCGTTTGCAGCAGAACCGCACCCAATGTACCGATGACGACAATTACAAATGCAGCCGGCTGTATCAGTGCGCTGACGTTTCCGCCCTCCAGCATTTGCCCAAAGATGACTCCGGAAAATGCCAGTAATAAACCCGCTAGGCTACCCCAGTCCATGCCGCATCCTTAAGTGTTGACCTTAATCTGGCAACGGCCTGACTGTGCAGTTGGCACACGCGAGACTCGGAGACGCCCATTACCGCACCAATTTCTTTCAAATTCAATTCCTGTTCGTAATACAGTCCCATCAATAATTTCTCCCGTTCCGGGAGTTTTTCAATCGCAGCGATGACTGCCGCACGAAAGTCATCGTCAAGCAGATTCTTCAATGGATCACTGGCACTATCGGAGCAATGGCGATCGAGAAAATGCTCGCTATTTTCCTTATCATGAAAATCTTCATAATAGATAAGCTGATGCCCGCCTCCTTCGCCCAGCATTTTCTGATACTCAACCAGAGGAAGTTGGAGTTGCCGGGCAACGTCAGATTCAGTAGGCGCATGGCCGAGCTGTTGCTGCAATGTACTCATGGCCACTTCTATCTTCCGCATATTCTGCCGCAGGCTGCGTGGCAGCCAGTCGCTGCTGCGCAACTCATCAAGCATTGCGCCGCGAATCCTTTGCACAGCATAAGTCTCGAATTGCGCGCCATGGCTTGCTTCATAGCGGCCGATGGCATCCAGCAGGCCAATCATTCCAGCCTGAATAAGGTCATCCACCTCCACACTTGGCGGCAATCGTGCTTTCAAATGGTGTGCTAGTCGCTTAACCAGGGGAGCATGTTGTGCAAGGAGGTGGTTTTTATCGGTTTTCCCTTGTACGGTGTACATATTCAAGTTCCGAGAGTCGCGCCACAATTTGAAATCGCACGCGGCCCTTTATGGTCGACGGCTGAGATGACGAAACGATCAGCCAGTCGCCTGAATGCAACTGAAGCACCCGCAAGTGGATAGGCGTCAAGTACCGAACGGCCAAGGCGCGTGGCACGAATGAGGTGTTCATCCGCCGGCACCGATCCCATTGAATTTAGTTGAATGGCCAGATAACGGCTGGCAGCCTGCGCCATATTGCCGTAAATGACGTTGGCTTCTTTTTCTGATGCACCGGTGACCAAAACACTGAATGGCCGCCGCCCCAAGCGTGAACTTAATCGCTTAATCAGGCTATAGGCCATCTTGATTGAAGTGGGATTAGTCGAAACTTGCACCACGATCTCACTCGATGCCATTGCAGGTGTAGGAAACATGTCATCCGCATCCAGTTCGCCATCGACGACGACAATATCGGATTGCGCAACCAATGCATCGAAAGCACTCGCAACATTTGCGACATCATCAGGATCGTATTGACCACAATAAAAGCGCTCGCTAGCCAGTTTGGCCACTCCGAAGCCTTGTGCCATGGGCCGGACAATCTCTGCAATGTCACATTTTTTTCGTGCTGCATCAAGCAAGGTGACGCTATCGGATAATCCCAGCCAGGATCCGATCCCTGCTGATTGAATACACGCGTCCAGCAGCAACACGCCGCTGCCAGCGCCGACCAATGATGCTCCCAGGTTTACCAGCATTGCGCTCTTGTCTTCCCGATCCGTGGCCGACAAGAAGGTGACGATGCGCGGCTTTGGCCCTGCCAGCATGCGCCGCAATCCCTCTGCCTGATCGAAATTGAAGTTAGCCAAGGTTCACCTCACGCAGGGTCTTGTCGTTCAGCGGGCGAGAAGCGTGCGCTACGACAAAAGGTAACTCGGCATCCTGAAACTGAAAATGGGTGGTTTCACGCTTCAATTTGAAGGCACGATCGACCAGATACAGCGGATTGGCCAGATGCAGGTCTTCCGGTACGCGCTGTCCGTTTGAAACGTAGTACAGATTTAATTTCTGGCGAATCACTGCATCCAGTACGCTGCCTATGGTTGCTGCCTCATCAAGCTTGGTTATGATACAGCCGGCCAGTCCGCCGCCCTTGTAGGCGCGGATAACTTCATTGAGAGTTTCGCCAGTGGAAGTGGCATTCAGGCACAGCAGACGCTTCACATCTGCACCGGCACCGGAGAGCATGGCCACTTGTTCCGCCACCATCTGATCGCGCTGACTTACCCCGACAGTATCAATAAGCACCGTATGCTTGCTTTTCAGCTCTTTCAAAGCAATGCGCAAATCCGCCTCATCCCGCACCGAGTGCACGATCACGCCAAGAATCTTGCCGTAAATACGAAGCTGTTCATGACCGCCGATACGGTAGCCATCAGTTGTGATCAGGGCGAGCGTCCCGGTGCCGTGGCGCATGACGCAACGGGCTGCAAGTTTGGCCGTAGTGGTGGTTTTTCCAACCCCTGTCGGACCAACTAATGCATAGACACCGCCTTTTTCGAGGATTTCGTTTTCATTAGTCATGGTTGCGATGTTGCGAGACAGGATCGATTTGACCCACTGAACACCCGCTTCCGGCTTATCTGTAGCCGGGGATTTTTCAGTCAGGTAGCGTGCGAGGCTGGCACTGAATCCGGCAGCCAGCAATTCGCGCAATATCACCGACTTGACAGGTTCTCGTTTTTGTAACGTCCCCCAGGATATTTCTGCCAGTTGGGTTTCCAGCATGCCGCGCATAGAACGAATTTCGCTCATCACTTCCAGATGCTCGTTGGCAGCAGCATTCTTGGCAATCGACATTTCGCGCATCATCTCCAGCGCATCAGCCAGACCGGAAAGAGGGTCAGGTTCGATCGCACTCAGTGGTGCCGCAGGGGTTTTGACCGGCAACTCGGGGATGACCTTGTTCGGCTGGCGCTCCCGGTTCTCGGGTTGTCTGGACTCGATGGAAGAAATATCATCATGTGCCAATGCCATAATCTCGACGCCGCCATCAATTGGACGATTCGACAGAATGACTGCATCCGGGCCGAGCATATCGCGAACCCGTCGCAGAGCGTCGCGCGATGTAACCCCGGTAAATTTATGAACATTCATACTTGGCCTCCAACCAGGCTGGTAACTTTAATAGTTTTTGAATCTGGTAATTCTGCATGGGACAGGACCTTGATCTGCGGTAGTGCGCGCCGCAAGAAACGGGAAAGCAAGGGGCGTAGCGGCGCAGGCA
This sequence comes from Oxalobacteraceae bacterium, assembly GCA_030698225.1. Classification (GTDB taxonomy): domain Bacteria; phylum Pseudomonadota; class Gammaproteobacteria; order Burkholderiales; family Burkholderiaceae_D; genus AVCC01. The sequence goes on from JAUYNR010000090.1 coordinate 18,170, forward strand.
CCAGCAGCACCGGGGCCAAACCCATCTGTTCCTGATGCCGGGTCGCCTGCTCTGCCTGCATTACCAGGGTATCCGCCAATCCGGGCTCTATGCCAGCACCCTCAGGCCCACTCGCTTGCAATGCCTGCATCAACAGCCGTTCCAACTTGCTATCCAGCGCGATAACCGACAATTCGCTGGTCGCCGGAAAAATTTGCTGCACTATCGCGCGCCCAAGTGCGATACGGACCAGCGCCGACAATTCGTTTGGATCCTGAGTGCGTGCTGCGTGTTCTGCCAGGGTTTCGATGATGGTTTGCATATCACGTATATGCACTCCTTCTGCCAGCAAATTTTGCAAGACTTTCTGCAACGTCGATAGGGGCAATAGCTTCGGCATCAGATCCTCCACCAGCTTAGGCGAATTCTTGCTTAAGTGGTCAAGCAATTGCTGCACTTCCTGGCGCCCCAGCAGTTCAGCCGCATGCAGCGTGATCAAATGATTGATATGCGTGGCCACCACCGTTCCAGCATCAACCACGGTGTAACCCATGGTCTGGGCCTGCTCGCGAAACGATACTTCAATCCATGTGGCTGGCAAGCCGAATGCAGGATCGCTGGTAACCGGCCCCGGCAGCATGCCTGTCGCCATACCGGGATTGATTGCCAAATATTGGCCAGTAAGAGCCTCGCCAGTGCCGATTTCAACACCTTTGAGAGTAATGCGATAGACCGACGGTTTTAGTTCGAGGTTGTCACGAATATGCACTGGCGGAGCAAGAAAACCAACCTCCTGCGCGAATTTTTTACGGATGCCCTTTATGCGGCGCAGCAACTCGCCACCCTGCCCTTTATCGACCAGAGGAATCAAACGATACCCGACCTCTAGCCCAAGGGTATCAACCGGAACGATATCCTGCCAGGTTGCCTCCTCGGACTCAGCAGGCGCAGCAATCGCCGCAGGCTCTGGTGCGATAGTTTCTTTTTTTATCAGGTGCGTACCAGCATAAGCAATGCCACCTAGCCCCACAGCCAACAGAAGGAATGAAAAATGCGGCATACCAGGGATCAGGCCCATGCCGCCGATGATCGCGGCTGTAATATAAAGCACTCGGGGCTTTGTGAAAAGCTGGGTTACCAGTTGTCCGCCGATATCCTGTTCACTGGCAACCCGTGACACCACCACACCGGCAGCAGTGGAAATAATCAGGGAAGGAATCTGCGCCACAAGGCCATCACCAATTGCCAGCAGCGTGTAATTTTTTAATGCTACAGAAAAGCCCAGGTCATGCTGGAGCATGCCGACCACCAAGCCGCCCACTATATTAATAATGGTCACCATGATGCCTGCCACTGCGTCGCCCCTGACATACTTGCTGGCGCCATCCATTGCGCCATAAAACTCAGCCTCTTGCGCAACTTCGGTGCGACGGCGACGTGCTTCCTGTTCGGCGATAAGCCCCGCATTCAGGTCCGCATCGATAGCCATTTGTTTGCCGGGCATCGCGTCCAATGCAAAGCGCGCGCCAACCTCAGCTATCCGGCCCGCACCTTTTGTCACCACGGTGAAATTGATAATGGTAAGAATAATAAAAACGACAATCCCGACCGTGTAATTGCCGCCGATCAGAAAATGTCCAAAGGCCTCGATAACTTTGCCGGCAGCATCCGGCCCGGTGTGCCCTTCAGTTAGCACCACCCTGGTCGAAGCGACATTCAGCGACAAACGCAGCATCGTACTGACCAGCAGAACCGTAGGAAAAGCCATGAAATCCAGAGGCTTTACCGTATACAGGCTGGTCAGCAGAATAATGATTGCAAGTGCGATGTTGAAGCTGAATAAGATATCAAGAACAATGGCAGGCAAAGGCAATACCATCATCGCCAATATCATGATGATGATAAGGGGTGCGGCCAATGCCTTGCTATTTTCGGCACTGAACCAAGCGGGAAATTTAAGGCTATTCATAAATCAGGTTTGCGCGTTCGCCACTCAAGTCATTGCATTGTTAGGATCTAGTTCAGGCGGAACATCCAGATTGTCAGGCGCAGTGGGGAAAACTCCCCCCTGCTGACGATAGGCGCGCAACTGGAATACATAGGCCAATACCTCGGCCACCGCAGTATAGAGTGCCTCAGGTATCTCGTCACCCAATTCGGCGTGCTTATAAAGCGCCCGTGCCAGTGCCGGTGCAGCGAGCAGCGGAACGCCATTCTCGCTGGCCAATTCTCGAATTCTTGCTGCCACCGCATCCGCTCCCTTGGCCACCACTGTAGGCGCCCGCATTCCCGTTTCCGCATATTTGAGTGCGACCGCAAAATGCGTAGGATTGGTCACGATCACATCGGCATTAGGTACCTCTGACATCATCCGCCGCCGCGCCATTTCACGCTGCTGAGCACGTATTTTCGCTTTGATTTGCGGATTACCGTCGGACTCCTTGGATTCCTGAATGACTTCCTGTCGGGTCATTTTCAATTTGTTTGCGTACTGCCAGATCTGATACGGCACATCGATCAGAACAATCAAAAGAAGCGCACAGGCGATAGCGATAAAACTGACACTCAATATGGATCCGAGATGCGCTCCGCTGGTTCGCATAGGCTCCAGTGCAAGCGCCAGCACTTCATCTTTTTCACGCCAGATTACAATCCATGCGACGATGCCGACCAATAGAGTCTTGCCAACAGCCTTGCCCAGTTCCACCAATGCCCTGGTAGAAACCATATTGGTCAAGCCCTTAATTGGATTCATGCGTCCGAAATTGGGTTGCAGCGCCTTGGCGCTGAATAACCAGCCACCAATAAGTATTGGCGATGCTATCGCTACCACCATCAGAATTACGCCAAAGGGCAAGAATGCTGCCAAGACCTCAGCAATATTGCCCTCTAAGCGCGTCAGAAGAACGTCTGCGTCGAAAACGTGAGTCCTATCAAACGCCAAACCCGCAACTAGAACACCGCTCAAACTACGGATCAAGCCATCGCCGGCAAACAGAAAAATACAGCCGGCTGTTAACAGAAGCAGGCAGGTAGCAAGCTCCCTGGAACGGGGAACATCACCCTCTTCCCTTGCCTTCTCGAGCCGCCGTTGCGAGGCCGGCTCGGTTTTCTCCATATCACTGTCTTCAGACACCGCAACTCCTTACCCGCTCCGACAAAAACAACCCGCACCCAAGATACAGCATAATGTTAATGTAAAGTATCAAGTTGCATCAATGGAATAAGCACCCGATCCATGCCTAGTTCACAGAATGCAAATGATCACCAACGAGCATGGACTGCAATCTGACTGCGATCAAATTTTCAATCTGAAATATGATCACTTCCACGGCACCGATATTCGGCACGAGATAATAAAAAAAGCGTACCAACGGTACGCCTTTTTGTACTATGCAACGGGTCTCTCTATCCTGGATCCGTGAGGGGAAATAAATAATATCCTTTAAAATCAAATGGTTAAATAACATATTCACACCCTCTGCTGGGTGAGTGGATAAGTGGCGTAGCACGTTGATTCAGAAGGACATTTCGAAATCACATCACGGATT
>JAUYNR010000091.1 GCA_030698225.1 Oxalobacteraceae bacterium
GGATCCGTGAGGGGAAATAAATAATATCCTTTAAAATCAAATGGTTAAATAACATATTCACACCCTCTGCTGGGTGAGTGGATAAGTGGCGTAGCACGTTGATTCAGAAGGACATTTCGAAATCACATCACGGATTCAGGTCTATGTCAGCGACATATCGCCACATCCCCGCGATGATCAGGCGGGCAGATTTTTTACCCAAGCCAGTGCCGACAAATGGGAATGATTAATCTCTGCTGCACTGAAATGATAAGGTAGTGCCAAAGCTGCGACCAGGTTGGCATTGAGCTCACATGCTTCAGCCAGCGCCAGAAACGGCCCGTACACTCCGGTGCGCGACAATAAAGCATTCGATATGGCTTCGGATACCTGGATTTTGGCCAGAACATCATCCATTGATATGCCCAATAAACGATCCAGAAGGGAGAACATGCCGACCACAAAAAGATTCTCCGCATCGGCTTTTGAAAGTATGTTTTTTCCCAGCGTTTCGGCCAGGCGTCCCCGGACCAGCGCAGCCTCCAATAAAACCGGAGAGAAGCCATTCGTTGTGGACGTGGCCAGCAGCAATGAAAGCCAACGGTACAAGGGGTTATAACCAAGTAACTGCAATGCTTGCTTCAATGACTGGATTTCCCGCCGCTGCCCCTGCCCGGCCGAATTTATATACCGCAACAATTTATAGGTAACGGCTGCATCGCGCTTCAGTACATCTTCCAGTTGCTGTATTTCCGCATTGGCCCTGACCATCTGCATCAATCGCAAAATGACAGTTTGGGAAGGATTCAAGCCCCTGCTTTGAGAAATTGAGCGCGGCGTTAGATGCAACTTACCCACAAACGCATCCAGGCCCAACGAGGCGCAGACGTCAAAAGCCTGCCAATCGGTAACCTGCCGCGCCAGCATGCGAATACCGGACTGCTTGAGTGCGCCATACACTTTCGCCTGCGTGGTGAAATCAGTGGAGGAAAAATCAATTTCGACACAAGTCAAATGTGCCAGAAGTGACTTATCGTGCAGCACCAAATTGGCATCACACAAGGATATCCCAAACCCTCTTTCACGCAAGGCGACAATCTTCGCCAAAGTATTCTGCTCGCGCAAATCGGCAACAGTCACGCCAAACACCGTATTTTTTGGCGGCAGCCGCGATAACGCATCCAGTGACAATGCACTTGGCGGCACATCCAGGAATATCAAACTGGCGGCCAGCAACCAGCCGTCTTCCGGGTTATTGAACGCATCACCAATTGCGGCAATGTAGATAGCGAGGCGCTCTTCGGATAAGCTACTTTCCAGATTCCGGGTGGGCCAACTCAACGCATACCCGATTACATTTTGCTTCGAATCAAGCAGAGGATCCCGAATGATGAAATTTTCGTCAGGCATAGTGTGTTTGCGTGTATCTCAATCTTGAAATCATTGTCCGAAAATCCGATATGAAGCGGCCACGCGCCTCATCCCATGCATGCAATTTCACACTCAATTCCACCAAGAAACATCTTACTCAAAATTTCGAAAAAATATACATATATGTGTATTTTAAAATTCACATATATAAACAGCGATAACGATATGTTTTTTGGCAATACCCCAACCAAAAAATAATTATGTCTGTCATTGCAAGACCGGCTCACAGCGATCAGGAGCCGGCCTTTCCAAGTTTTTCAAAAATTTTGGTGAGTTTTTCATCAAGTGTTGCCGCAGTGAATGGTTTTACCACATAACCACTTGCTCCAGCCTGCGCTGCTGCGATGATATTTTCCTTTTTGGCTTCTGCTGTGACCATCAAAACCGGCAACTTGGATAATGCAGGATCGGCCCGAATCGTTTTCAGCATCGTAAGTCCGTCCATATTGGGCATGTTCCAGTCGGATACCACAAAGTCGAATTGTTCATTGCGCAGCTTGGATAGCGCCATGACGCCATCCTCAGCCTCATCGACGTTGGTGTATCCAAGTTCTTTAAGCAGATTGCGAATGATGCGCCGCATTGTCGAAAAATCGTCGACGACCAAAAATTTCGTATTCGGACCAGCCATATATCGCCCCATTCATTTTACAAAAACAGATTACCAATTCATTAGCACCAGCAGCACAGCGCGTTGGCTCACACCCTGAGTGCGCGATTGCCGTGCGCATTCAGGAGTTCCAGAACTTTGCGCGGCAATTCCTCCAGAGGTGCGACGTCATGCACGGCACCGATGGCGATAGCTTCGCGCGGCATGCCAAAGACGACGCAACTGGCTTCGTCCTGCGCAAAATTATGCGCGCCAGCCTTGCGCATTTCGAGCATCCCTGCCGCACCGTCCTTTCCCATCCCGGTAAGAATCACGCCCATCGCATTTTTACCTGCGCAGCTTGCCGCCGACTGGAACAATACATCAACCGAGGGCCGATGACGATTCACCGCCGGACCCTGATCAAGCTGGGTGACGTAATTCGCACCGCTGCGCGTAAGGAGCAGATGCGAGTGCCCAGGCGCGATATAAGCATGCCCGGGAAGAATCCGTTCACCACCCTCAGCCTCCTTGACGGAAATTTTGCAAAGCCCGTCAAGTCGCTGCGCAAACGATCGCGTAAAACCTTCTGGCATATGCTGTGTGATCAGAATTCCCGGACAGTCTGACGGCATCTGCATCAGAAAACTCTTGATCGCCTCAGTACCGCCAGTGGAGGCGCCAATGATAATGAGTTTCTCGCTACTGGTCAGCGGATTGCGAATCAGAGGCAACGGTACATCCGTCAACTTGGCTCCATTATCTGCTGCAATTGCATGGGACTTGATTCTGGCACGGGATGCAATGCGAATTTTGTCTGCAATCAGGTTGGTATATTCAAGCATGCCGCTTTGAATGGACAACTTTGGCTTGGTAACAAAATCCACCGCCCCCAGTTCCAGCGCACGCATGGTAATCTCCGAACCGCGTTCTGTCAGGGACGACACCATGATCACCGGCATCGGGCGCAAGCGCATCAGTTTTTCAAGGAAATCCAGGCCATCCATTTTCGGCATCTCGACATCCAGCGTCAGCACATCCGGATTTGTTTTCTTGATCAACTCTCGCGCCACAATGGGATCTGGCGCAACGCCGACGACTTCCATGTCCGATTGGCTGCTGACAATCTCACGCATGACACTGCGAATTAGAGCCGAATCATCCACAATCAGAACTTTGATTTTCATAAACATGCGTCCCATGCTAAGCACTGCAGTGCCAGTAATCCGGTATTAGAAAAGTTCGACCTCACCGCCAACCGAACTCGTTTTGAGTCGACTGGCATAGGCATGCTCGCGCATGGCCAGCGTGTCATTATGTGTTTGCTTGAGTTTTTTGACCAAGACTTTCCCTGTCTTAGGAAAGAAATAGACCTTGCGCGGATAGATGTCATTCAGATCCTCGGCGGTTATTCGCATATTTTCCATACGCAGAAAATCCCGGACAAACTGCGCATTGCGTTCACCAACATTAATCGAGGTAAAGCCAGCCAGAACATTGCCGCCACCAAACACCTTGGCCTCCATGTTTTCGCGCCGCGCACCCAGCTTCAAAAGTTGATTGATCAGGACCTCCATCGCATAGGCACCATAACGCATGGAGGCAGAAACAGGGTTGTTTCCATCGTTGCTGCTGCTATCCGGCAACATGAAGTGATTCATGCCTCCAATACCCGACACGCGATCACGGATGCATGCCGATACGCACGAACCCAGCACCGTCACGATCAACATATCTCTAGCCGTACAATAATATTCGCCGGGCAGGATTTTGGCTGCATCACAGTCGAATGTTCTATCGTAATAAACATTGGCCGCAAATTGCTCTTCAGGCATCCGACTCATAACGAACTTCTCATCTGCGCTGCAACTGCACCTAATTCGCCTTGCCTTGCAGATGATGCCAGTTGATACACTGTTTTTCCACGCAGGGTAAAGGCATCCGAAACATACAGGAAGTTTTCCGAATGTCCGGCAAACAGCAATCCATCAGGCTTTAGCAGCGGCCTGAATTTGTTCAAAATTTTTCCCTGGGTAGGCTTGTCAAAATAGATCATTACGTTACGGCAAAAAATTGCATCGAATGGCCCTGAAATCGGCAAATTGTCGGCCAATAGGTTCAGCTGTTTAAAAGTCACCATTTGACGCAATTCTGGGCGAATTCTTACCAGTCCCTCCTGTTCGCCCTTACCTTTCAGAAAAAAATGCCTGACCCGCTCAGAAGACATTTTTGCAATCTTGTCGATCGCATACACGCCATTGGACGCGGTGCTGAGCACATTGGTATCAATATCGGTAGCAATAATATGTACCGGCGGCGTTAAAGTGCCGAACACCTCACATGCAGTCATCGCAATCGAATAAGGCTCTTCTCCGGTCGAACTGGCAGAGCACCAGACGGCAATTGGCATTTTAATATTGCGCATGAGTTCCGCCAGGATGGGGAAATGATGCTCCTCACGAAAAAAGGAAGTCAGGTTTGTGGTCAGCGCATTGGTGAAGGCTTCCCACTCATTATCATCAATGCCTCTCTCCAAATCATCCAGATATCGCTCAAACGACACGATTCCGTTGGCGCGCAACCGACGGGCAAGGCGGCTATATACCATCTCCTGCTTGGTATCCGTCAACGCGATTCCAGCACGCTTGTGAATCAATGCCTTCACTCTGGCGAAATCATGCGTTGTAAATTCGAACTCCTTGACGCCATCCAGCTTGTTTTGAGGCGCTAATTTCATATAGTGTCTCGCTCTCAAAAAAATGGTTACCAACGTAACCGTCCGAACGGCAATGAATGCAATATGGTCGCAGCTAATAACGTTCCAAATATCATTAGATTGCGCATAGCATGCAGCTTATTATAAATCGTTGCCGGGCTGAAAAATTACTCCAGAGACATTTTTCACGCAGCCTTTTGATGAAAGTCAGCCTTAAATTACAATAAGACAATCCCGTTTAATAGCGAAACAGCGCAGCAGCCGCCCTACTCAAAATATCCCCAAAACCCAGGGGCTAACACGGCAAACACAATTGCACCCATATCGACGATTGCGACATGCAGATCAAGCGATCTTGAAGGAGGATAATGAAACAGAAGCAAAAAGGGCCGGGCATCATAGCCCGGCCCTTAGAATTATGGCTCCCCGACCTGGACTCGAACCAGGGACCTGCGGATTAACAGTCCGTCGCTCTACCAACTGAGCTATCAGGGAAAAGAATATATTTACTGCTTGCTTGCAAGATTAAAGTCAAACAAATTGCATCACAACAATACGAATTGTATCACATGTATCGCATCTCACAATGCATTTATCTCGAAATCCCGGCAGCAGGAACGCATTGTGCCACAAACAGTCGGAATTAATGTCGCTCGACTTCCAGCACGCCGGTTATCTCTCGAATCACTTTCAGCGCTTTTTGCAAATGCGCTGTTGAGGGAATTTCGGCGGTGAAGGACATGCGCGCCAATCCTTTCACGCTCTGCGTGTTGACGCCTATCACATTGATCTTTTCCCGTGAAAATATCTCCGAAATATCGCGCAGCAGGCCTTGACGGTCGGCCGCCAACACAAATATGTCAACCGGATATACCGTATCAAGACCGGCGTTCCCCCATGCGGTTTGAGTAACGCGTTCGGGTGCTTGCTTGCGCATCTCGGTAAAATTTTTGCAACTGGCACGATGAATGGAAACACCATGACCGCGTGTAACAAAACCCACGATGTCATCCGGAGGAGCCGGACGGCAGCATTTCGCCAGCTGAGTCAACAAGCCATCGGTGCCGACTACCAGTACGCCCGATTTTGCACCCTGCATGACGCTGGAGGCTCGGCTTTTGTTTGTAACACTGGCCGCATCAACTTCTTTTATGGCTTTACTTGTGTCCTCACCATGTAGCACCTGCTCAACATTGCGCAGGCTGAATTCATCTTTTCCAACCGCCAGAAATAATTCGTCGACCTTTAGGAAGCCGAGCTTATGCGCCAGCTCTTCCAGATTGACCGCGGTCTTGCCTTCGCGCTGCAAGGTTCTTTCAATCAGGTTGCGACCGCTTGCCAGCGTTTCCTGCTGATCTATGGCATTAAACCAGGCGCGTACTTTGGAGCGTGCGCGTGCACTCACGGTATAGCCGGCACCAAGCCAGTCACGCGACGGTCCGGCGGTTCCCGGCGCACCCTTGGCCGTCACGACTTCAACTGTCTGACCATTTTTAAGCGGCGTGTTGAGCGGCACCATCGCACCGTCAATACGCGCGCCACGGCAGCGGTGCCCGACGTCCGTATGCAGATGGTAGGCAAAGTCAATCGGTGTGGCACCGCTGGGGAGTTCGATTACCCGCGCCTGCGGCGTCAATACGTAAATTCGGTCATCCAGCGCGGCCGACTTGAGCTTTTCGATCCATTCGCGCTGAATCTCTTCCTGCCCTACCACCGCATCGGCAACTTCGCTCTTCCAGGCAAGCAATTGTCTTAGCCAAGCGATTTTTTCATCATATTTTCGTTCTGAAAAATTCGATCCGCCCGCTTCTTTATAGCGCCAATGCGCAGCCACGCCGTACTCGGCGAAACGGTGCATTTCTTCGGTGCGTATCTGTACTTCCAGCGCGCGACCGTCTTCCGCCACCACCACCGTATGCAATGACTGATAGCCGTTCGACTTCGGGCGCGAGATATAGTCGTCGAATTCCTTCGGAATCGGAGTCCAGATGTTGTGCACGATCCCCAGTACCGTGTAGCAGGTCTTGACATCTTCGACTGTCACCCGAAATGCGCGCACATCGTACAGCTCGGAAAAATCGAGCGATTTGCCGCGCATCTTGTTCCAGATACTGTAAATATGTTTGGGCCGGCCCGAGACATCCGCCTTGACCCCGGCCAAAGCCAGTTCGGACTTCAGTCTGGCGATCGCATCGCCGACGAATTCCTCGCGCTCCATGCGTTTTTCTTCCAGCATTTTGGCGATGCGTTTATAGCTCTCCGGCTCCAGAAAACGGAAGGATAAATCCTCCAACTCCCATTTCAATTGCCAGATACCCAGGCGATTCGCCAGCGGGGCATACAGATCCAATGTTTCGCGTGCATATTGATGCGTGGTGTCGCTGTAAGTCTTCTGCTCCGCAAAAAAGCGCAGAGTCATCACCCGCGATGCCAGTTGTACCAGCACCACACGCATATCCGACGCCATCGACAGCAGCATCTTGCGCAGCACTTCAATCTGGGCCGCCGCTTGCTGTGATGCATTTTTGCCCCGGCCGACTGGCTGCTGCCCCGCAGTCAATTCCCGCAAGCGCATTAATTGCCGGATGCCTGTAACCAGGTCCCCAACATCCTTGCCGAAACCCGCTTCAATATTTTCGGCAGCAACTGGATCCAGCGCGGGTAACTCGAACAGCAGCCCGGCAATAATTGTTTCTGCATCGCCCTTCAGCGCTGCTAGCGTAGTAGCCACCCCTTTGGAAAATTCCAGTGCGGACTGGCCTGTTGCGATTTCTTTTCCTTCATACAAAGGACAGACAAACGCAAACGCATTCAGAACGCGCACGCTGTCCTCGTTAGATAGCCCGGCTGTGAGCTGATCCGAGATATCGTTTTGCGGGGTGACTACCGAAACCATTGTTACCTTATATTTGCGCTGCAGTAATGACAATTTCGATTAACCATTCCGGCTTGGCTAGTTGTGCCTGGATGGTTGCGCGGGGCGGCGTACAACCTGACGCAACCCATTCCTCCCAAACCTGGTTCATGGCATCGAAATCTTTCAGATCGGAGAGAAAAATCTGACACATCAGGATGCAGGTTTTATCGCTGCCGGCCTGCGCCAAAAGACTGTCTATCTGGCTTAAAACCTCACGCGTCTGGCCCTGAATATCCTGAGTCGCATCGGCCGGCACCTGGCCCGCCAGATACACCGTGCCGTTGTGAATGGCTGCCTCGGACATTCTCTTACCGACATGCAATCGCTTGATTTCCATAAATACCTTTCCAAGGTGGGTTAAAAGTGCGCTAATCAGGCAAGTAAAAAATCTTGCACAATCCTGATCTGATCTGGGTCCATGAAGGTCGGCGCATGCCCGACACCAGGCAATTCAATCAACCTTGCCTTAGGTCCACGTTGCGTCATCGCTTGCGCGGTCTGACGCGACAAGAGGTCAGATTCGGCACCGCGCACCAACAAGGTCGGACAAGTTATCGCATCATAAGCCATCCATAACAGCGCCTCGGCAACCTTCAGGCTCTCCGGCGTTGCTGATTTGAATGCTGCAGCCAAGCCCAGATCGTAATGTCGAACCCACAGGCCATCCGGTCCCTGACGCAAGACATCTAACGCCAATTTGCGCCACTCGTCATCCGAATGCGGACCAAAAGTGATTGAAATTTCACGGATATAGCGCGCCGCATCGTCGAAAGTCTGAAATTGCACAGCCTGCCCGATATAGTCGCCAATTCGCAATAACGCATCACTATTTAAAGTTGGCCCGACATCATTGAGTATCAGTTTGCCGATCGGGCTACCTGGCAGCGATGCCAGCCCGATCCCGACCAAACCGCCCATCGAGGTACCGAACCAATCAACTTGCGTCACCGCCGGCTGGGCGGTGACACGCGCCAGCAAGGTCACCATGTCGCTAACGTACTGGGGAATCTGGTAATGCTGCGGATTGCGCAGCCTGTCCGAGCGCCCTCGCCCGACCACATCCGGGCAAATCACGCGATACGACGGGCTGAGCGCGCGCGCCATGGCGTCGAAATCGTCGGACACTCGCGTGACCCCATGTACGCAGACCAGCGCCTTGGGGTTGTCGACATCCCCCCACTCCTTGTACGCCATCCGATGCAAGCCGCCCGGGGAAAGGCATTGCACGGTCCTGATTCGTGGCTCTGTCATTGTCATGTCTGCCTGATTGCTGTAGTTCCGACATTTTACCGGTCGTTAGGCTTAAAATCTTGGTGCAAGTTCATCATCGTGTTTTTTCATTCTCAGAGGACATCATGCAAGGCACTATGCTCAAAGGTAAGACAGCGCTTATTACCGGCTCCACATCCGGCATCGGACTGGGAATCGCGCAGACGCTGGCAGCGCAAGGCGCCAATATTGTATTGAACGGGTTTGGCGACGCGCAAGAAATCGCGTTACTGCAAAATGCCATCGCCAATGATTACGGCGTAACGGTGCTATACCACGCTGCTGACATGTCAAAACCGGCTGAAATCGAAGCGATGACAGTAGCTAGCGCAGAGAAATTTGGCGGGATCGACATATTGGTCAACAACGCCGGCATCCAGCATGTTGCCAATATCGAGGACTTCCCGGTAGAAAAATGGGATGCCATCATCGCCATCAACCTGACTTCCGCCTTTCATACGGCCCGTCTGGCGCTTCCGTATATGAAATCAAAAAACTGGGGCCGCATCATCAATATCGCCTCGGCCCACGGACTTGTCGCTTCAGCGCAAAAATCCGCCTATGTCGCAGCCAAGCACGGCCTGATCGGACTGACCAAGACCATTGCGCTCGAAACCGCGCAAACCGGCATCACCTGCAACGCAATCTGCCCGGGTTGGGTGCTCACGCCACTGGTGCAAAAACAGGTCGATGCCCGTGCCGAACGCGAAGGCATCTCAAATGATGCCGCCAAGAAGGGATTGCTGGCAGAAAAACAGCCGTCCGGCGAATTCGTCACCCCCGAACAACTGGGTGCGCTGGCGGTTTTCATGTGCTCGGATGCGGCCATTCAGGTGCGCGGCGTGGCATGGAATATGGATGGCGGCTGGATCGCGCAATAAGCCGAGAGCCCGTTCAATCAAAAATAAATGTATTGCCGGACTCGGAACGGATCCGGCAATATACTGTATTATGTATTTTTAATTATGCAATAAAAACATGCGGAATATTGCATGTTTTTAAACATACTCCCTATTAAATACATTAATGCACTAGGCCGAAAAGCCACCTTCCGTACTGCGCAGACCTGACGTCTTCGATACGGCAGAGACAAAAAATGGGCCGAAGCCCACGTCTTGTCCGCATTCCCTTACCTGCTCATAACGCAGTTACGTCCAGCGGCGCACCTGTTTTTGCCTGGATCTCTTCCGCAGTCACACCGGGAGCAAGTTGCACCAACTTCAGTCCGGCAGGCGTCACGTCGATCACCCCCAGATCGGTAATGATCCGGTTGACTACAGCGACTCCGGTCAGTGGCAAGTTGCACTTCGGAAGTATCTTGTGCGACTCAGTGCCATCTTTTGCCTTTGCCACATGCTCCATCAAAACCACGACCCGCCCCACCCCGGCGACCAGATCCATGGCACCGCCCATTCCCTTGACCATCTTGCCCGGAATCATCCAGTTGGCAAGGTCGCCATGTTCGGAAACCTGCATCGCCCCCAGGATCGCAAGATTGATCTTGCCGCCCCGAATCATGCCGAACGAATCTGCAGAGCTGAAAATCGACGATCCCGGCAAGGTCGTTATGGTCTGCTTGCCGGCATTGATCAGGTCGGCATCGACCTCATCGTCGGTGGGGAAAGGGCCGATGCCCAATAATCCGTTCTCGGATTGCAGCCAAACATCCATGCCCGCAGGTACATAATTGGCGACCATGGTGGGCAAACCGATGCCGAGATTCACATAAAAACCGTCTTGCAGTTCCTGCGCCGCACGTGCGGCCATTTCATCGCGAGTCCATGCCATCTCAATCTCCTGCCTGTTTTGCACGAATAGTGCGTTGTTCGATCCGCTTTTCGGGCTTGTCATTGACGACGATGCGATGCACGAAAATTCCCGGAGTATGAACGTCGTCCGGGTCGATCTCACCGATCTCAACCAACACCTCTACTTCGACTATCGTGACTTTGCCGGCCATCGCAACGTTCGGGTTGAAATTGCGCGCGGTCTTGCGATACACCAGATTGCCAGCCTTATCGGCTTTATACGCCTTCACCAGCGACACATCCGGCGACAGGGAGCGCTCCATCACGTATTGATGGCCGTCGAATTCACGTATTTCCTTGCCTTCGGCGACGATGGTGCCGACCCCGGTTTTGGTAAAGAAAGCAGGAATCCCGGATCCGCCGGCACGCAACTTCTCCGCCAGCGTGCCTTGCGGAGTGAATTCCAGCGCCAATTCACCTGCCAGGTATTGCCGCTCAAACTCCTTGTTCTCCCCCACGTAGGATGAAATCATTTTCTTGATTTGACGGGACGTCAGCAATTGACCAAGACCGAATCCGTCGACACCGGCATTGTTGGAGATGGCAGTCAATTCCTTGACGCCAGAATCCCGCAAAGCGGCAATCAGTGCCTCGGGGATGCCGCACAGGCCGAAGCCGCCGACGGCAATAGTCTGGCCATCCTGGACGATACCGGCCAGTGCCGTTGCAGCATCAGGATAAACTTTGTTCATACAAAATCCCTTTAAGATGTAATGTGACGCCATGGCGGCGATTACCGCACACGACAGCATAAGACGCCACATTCAAAGGCGCAATACCGTAAAAATACGACCATCCCGGTTTTCAACCATTACCAGCGCCCATGCCTCCAATCTTGCCTATTGATTTTGAAAAGATATTCCTGTACGCGCCGGTCGGGATGTGCGTTTCGCAAAACCGCATCATCCAGGCGTGCAACGAGGCTCTTTGCGCGATGTTTGGCTGCCCGGCCGAAGACCTGATCGGCCAGTCGTTTCTGGTGCTGTATCCAAGCGCAGGAGAATTCGAGCGCACCGGTGCACGTATCGTTCCCATCATGAATGCGAGTGGATACTACTCTGACGAGCGCATCATGAAGCGCGCCAATAATGACCTGTTCTGGTGCCGCGTGACCGGGCGCGGACTGTTGCGTGACGATCCGCACGCCGCCGGCATATGGACATTTGTTGACCTTAGCACCAAACGACCTGTCAGCGCCAACTTCACTCCCAGAGAGCGGGAGATCGCCGCCCTGCTGGTAGAAGGTAAAACTAGCAAGCTGATTGCCCGCCAGTTGGATTTAAGCCCACGCACAGTGGAAACGTATAGATCCAAGCTGATGCGCAAACTTAACGCCGCCAATTCAAGCGAACTGGTCCAGAAATTACTTGACGTGCATAGCGAAGACTAATCCGTTGCGGCCAACAAGTGGCGCAATCGATTGGGCAGAGGTGTGGATTTTTCCGATGCAAAGTGTACCCAGACAACTTTGGCGCTGCCATGAGCGTATATGGTGTCCCCCGCATCCGCCCGGCGGATTTCATAAGCGGTCTCAAAACTTGATCGTCCGGGCGGTCCAACGTATGTCAGAACTTCAATCTCGCCCGGATATTTCAATTGCTTGATGAAGCTGCAATCGGCATTGACGATGACCGGGCCTTCGGCGCCCGGATCAGGATCGCAGCCGATGGTCGCAAACCACTCGATACGCGCCTGCTCCATGTAACGAAAATACACGGTATTGTTGACGTGCCCCAACGCATCCATGTCGCCCCAGCGGATCGAAATGCGCGCAGTATGAACCAATTTTTTATGCATGATGACTGCGAAATCAAGTTGTCTATATCAACTGTATTATTCAGCACTCATTCCATCATCCGCCGTGATAATTGTGCCGTTGATAAAACGCGATTCTTCAGATGCAAGGAACAGCAACAAACCATCCAGGTCCTCTGGCAAGCCAACTCTTCTTCGCGGCAAAAGATTGATCAGCTTCTGCCCTGCTTCACTGGCAAAATATTCTGCATTGATTTCGGTTGCAATATAACCAGGGCAAATTGCATTGACATTAATGCCGTAGCGCCCCCATTCCACCGCCATGGACTTTGTCATATGCACCACAGCAGCCTTGCTCATGCAATAGATCCCGATTTGCGGCACTATGCGCAAACCTGCAACAGAAGCAATATTGATGATGCGATGCTGTTTTTTTGCATCACCTTTCGCGCGGGCAATCATCCGCTTTGCGGTTTCCTGTGCGACAAAGAATGCTCCGCGCTGATTGGTGTCCGTTACATAAGCATAATCCTCGGGCGTCACATCGAGCAGGCGCTGTGTAATGGAAACGCCGGAGTTATTCACCAGTATGTCGATCGGTCCTGCTTCGGTCTCAGCGTGTGCAATTGCCGATTTGATACTGGCGTAATCAGTCACGTCCAGACTGACTACATGCGCCGCACCACCCTCTGCTTCGATTTCCGCGCGCAACTCTTTCAAGCGCTCAATTCTGCGCGACGCCAGCACCACTTGCGCCCCTGCCTGCGCCAGGATTTTTGCGAATCGAGCCCCTAAACCACTCGATGCACCGGTAATCAGCGCAATTTTTCCTTCAAAATTAACTTCAATGCCCACGAATCTCTCCCGATGGTTTATCTTATGACCGCTTCTACAAATGTATACATATGATCATGATTACATGAATCAGCAGGGATTAGATTGCAGTGTCTAGCTAATTATTGCAAAATCCCCACTAATTAGCACGCTCGTTCGATATTTATACTTATGGTGGTGAGGACATGGAACAAAATAATACACAAAACCAAGATATAGTCGCGCAATTCGGACCCCGCGAAGCAATGGAGTACGACGTGGTCATCTGCGGCGGTGGACCCGCCGGATTGTCCGCTGCTATCAAACTCAAACAGCTTGCCGCCGCCTCGGATACCGAGATCTCCGTCTGCGTGCTTGAAAAGGGTAGTGAATTGGGCGCCCACATCCTGTCAGGCGCCGTGATGGATCCGCAAGCCATGACGGAACTTTTTCCCGACTGGAAAGAACGTGGCGCCCCACTTAACGTAGAGGTCAGCGAAGACCGTTTTCTGTTCTTGAGCGAGACCAGGGGATACAAGACACCAAACTGGATGCTGCCCGACTGCTTCCAGAATCACGGCAACTACATCATTTCACTAGCAAATGTCGTACGCTGGTTGGGCCAGCAGGCAGAGGCCTTAGGGGTCGAAGTTTTTCCCGGGTTTGCTGCCGCAGAAGTCCTGTATAACGAGGATGGTTCAGTGAAAGGGGTTGCAACCGGCAACATGGGCGTTAATCGAGGCGGCCAGCCGACCGATGCCTTTCAGATCGGCATGGAATTGCACGCAAGATACACATTATTTGCAGAAGGTTCGCGTGGGCACCTAGGCCTGCAACTGATGCAAAAATTTAACCTCAATAAAGGCAAAGACCCGCAAACCTACGGCATTGGCATCAAAGAATTATGGGAAATCGATCCAGCCATGCATAAACCCGGTCTGGTGGTTCATACCGCCGGTTGGCCACTGGACAATCAAACCTATGGCGGATCATTTCTGTACCATATGGAAAATAATCAGGTAGCGGTAGGATACGTCGTTGGTCTGTCGTATCAAAATCCGTATTTGTCGCCTTTTGAAGAATTTCAGCGTTACAAGACGCATCCTGCCATCCGCAAATTTTTCGAAGGAGGCAAGCGTCTTGCATATGGTGCGCGCGCCATCACGGCCGGCGGCTTGCAATCCTTGCCGAAACTGGTGTTCCCCGGTGGCGCCTTGATAGGCTGTGAGGCCGGGTTTCTGAATGCAAGTCGCATCAAAGGCAGTCACGCAGCCATTAAAACAGGGATGCTGGCAGCAACGGCCGCATTTGAAGCGTTAATGGCAAAACGCCAGCATGACGAATTATTCGCATATGAAACATCTTTTGAACAGTCCTGGCTGCATGAAGAACTCTACAAGGCGCGCAACTTCAAGCCCTTGATGAGCAAAGGTCTCTATGCTGGCACGCTTCTGGTTGGGATCGACCAGGTTGTTTTTGGCGGCAAGGCGCCATGGACGCTACATCACAAGCATGCCGACCATGAATGTCTCCGCCCTGCAGCAGAATTTAAGCCCATCCAATATCCAAAACCGGATGGCAAGCTGACATTTGATCGCCTATCATCGGTATTCATATCTAATACCAATCACGCAGAAGATCAACCCATACATCTGACGCTAAAGGACCCGACTATACCGGTACGTGTCAATCTGGCAGAATATGCCGGTCCTGAAACTCGCTACTGCCCGGCAGGCGTGTATGAATTCATCAAGACCGACAATGGTGAAGACAAGCTGCAAATCAACGCACAAAACTGTGTGCACTGTAAGACCTGCGACATCAAGGACCCGACCCAAAACATCGTTTGGGTGACCCCGGAAGGCGGTGGCGGTCCAAACTATACCAATATGTAATGCACAATAAAAAAGCCGCAATTAGCGGCTTTTTTATTGTGGACTCAGATTCTTGTCATGCCCACTGTCCAGCGCAAATCTTTTCTAGCCAAAATACACCGATGACAGTTTTGACATCGGTTATCTTGCCATCACGAACCCACGCCAACACATCGCTCATCGAAGCCCTGAAAGTCTCCAAGAACTCCCCATCATCCAGTTCGGAAATACCAGGCTTAAGGCCACGCGCAACAAAGATGTCAAGATATTCATCTGAGTATGCAATCGCATTGTGGATAGTGCAAACAAACTTCCAGTCAGTTGCGGTATAGCCTGTTTCCTCTTGTAATTCACGCTTGGCAGTTGCCAGGGAATCTTCATCGGGATCTATTTTTCCGGCTGGAAATTCAATAAATACATGGTTCAACGGATAGCGAAACTGACGTTCAAGCAATACTGAATTATCTTCAAATAACGGAAGAATAACGACTGCGCCAGGGTGCCTGATATATTCTCGTGACGTTATTTTGCCATCAGGCAATCGCACAATATCAGCTTGCACCTTGAGGAAATTCCCATCGAAAGCGAGCTTGCTTTCAACTTTAACTTCCTTAAGATGTTCATCGTTCATATTGGATGCGCGTGACAATTTTTTTAGCGAAGTTGCCTACCGAATTGAGGGAGAAGCCGAGAGATTCTATTTACGTAAATACCGTAAGACAAAACCGGGATAAGCCAAAACCAGAAACAGAAACGACGTGATGGCAAAAAATTCCCACTTTTGTTTAAAAATAGTGCCAAGATGCCCTTCTAACAAACGAGCAATAAAGCCTATCGCGAAATATAGAATCGCCAGCTCTATCAGACGTAGCCAAAAAGGTTTTACAGATGCACGAATTGGGATAACGGCAAGAAAACGCTCATTCAGAAAGGGCACATTAGCGGAAAATACCGCCAATATGATCATCATCCAAACTGAAAAAGTTATGTTCATAAATGTGATCGCTATGCCTCAATTGCCAAGAACTTTGGTCATCGCGACTGTGCACATAGCCATCAAAGCGCCCGGCATGAATCCGACTCCAAGCACAATAACCGCATTCAGACTAAGCGCGATATGCATTTCCTTGTTCACTACAATCGGAGAGGTATCGACGGCATCATCAAAATACATAACTTTAACAACGCGCAGATAATAGAACGCGCCTATCAGAGAAAATAATACTGCCAGAATGGCTAACCATGTCTGCCCCGTGCCTAAAACTGCCTGTATGACGGATAACTTGGCATAAAATCCCATCAGTGGCGGAATACCGGCCAAAGAAAACATGAGTAGCAGCATGACAAGAGCAAACCACGGACTACGCTGGTTTAGTCCCTTGAAATCCTCTATGTTTTCCGCTTCAAAGCCCTTACGCGACAACAACATGATAATGCCGAAGGTACCAAGTGTCGTTAACACATAAGTTATGGTGTAAAACATGGCTGAGCTATAAGCATCAGCCGCCGGCGCAGTAACTCCTCCAACGACTCCGGACAACAATCCCAGCAACATGAAGCCCATATGGGAAATGGTCGAATACGCAAGCATCCTCTTGAGATTGGTTTGCGCGATGGCAGCAATATTACCGATAGCCATCGATAGCACAGACAAAATAACAAGCATCTGCTGCCAGTCAAAAGCCAGAGGCAACAAACCTTCAACCAATAACCGGATTGAAATTGCAAAGGCTGCCAATTTTGGCGCACCTCCGAGCAATAGCGTTACAGCAGTCGGTGCTCCCTGGTAGACGTCGGGAACCCACATGTGGAAAGGAACTACTCCCAGTTTGAACGCAAGACCAGAGACCAGAAAAACTACCCCAAAAACTAATACTGTTCTATCCACAGTACCAGAAGCAGTAGCTTTAGCAACTTCGGTCAGATCAAGCGACCCTGTCGCTCCGTATAGCATTGACATGCCATAAAGCAAGAATCCAGATGCCATCGCACCCAAAATGAAATACTTCATTGCTGCTTCAGTCGAAATCTTATGATCCCGACGCAGTGCTACCAAAGCATACAGAGATAATGACATCAACTCCAGTCCAAGATAAATGATCAGAAAGTTATTACCCGAGATCATGATCATTTGCCCCAGCAGAGTAAACAGGGCTAGTACGTAAAATTCTCCGCCGAGATTACCTCCTCCGATCATATTGCGACTGGTTGCATATTGGCGCGAATATATTAATGTCAGACCGACTGCCAGGTAAGAGAACATTTTCAACAGATTCGACATCGGATCCGTCACAAACATATTGTGAAAGGTATAGCCAGTGATGCCGGAATTCAACAAGTTCACGGTCAGCAGCGCACATCCCGCCAGAGTCAATAATGACAGGATATAGGTAATATAACGCTTCCCATCTTCCAGAAACATGTCAATCAACAGGATTGCCGAGGTAGCAATAACAAGGAACACTTCTGGGAAAAGTAAAGTCAGATTCATGGTATTCATTTAAGTCGCCTCTTATATATGCACCGATTTAGTTCACTTTTGAGATAGCGACATGTTTCAATAAGTCTGTGACTGACGTTTGCATTACGTCGGTGAATGGCGCTGGATACAACCCCATTCCAATTACCGCGATGGCCAATAATCCCAGCATAAAAAATTCACGCTTATTAATATCCGGCAATTGCCTTACATGCTCGTTGGCAATTTCACCAAATATCACGCGTTTTGCCATCCAGAGCGAATAAGCAGCGCCTAAAATAAGCGCGGTTGCAGCAAGCATACCTATCCAGAAATTGAATTTCACAGCACCTAAAATCACCATGAATTCTCCAACAAAGCCAGAGGTTGCCGGCAAACCGGAGTTTGCCATTGAAAACAGCACAAAAAACGCGGCAAATTTCGGCATAGTATTCACCACTCCACCATAATCTGCAATTTGACGCGAATGCATACGATCGTAAAGTACGCCGATACACAAGAACATGGCAGCAGAAACAAAGCCATGGGAAATCATCTGAATAATACCGCCCTGCACCGATAAATCATTAAACATGAAGAAACCAAGTGTCACAAAGCCCATATGTGCGATCGAAGAATAGGCTACCAGCTTCTTCATGTCTTTCTGCACCATTGCAACCAATCCAATATAAATCACGGCAATCAGCGACAAGGCAATAATGAAACCAGACAAATAATGGCTTGCATCAGGCGTAATTGGCAAAGAGAATCGCAAAAAGCCGTAAGCGCCAAGTTTCAGCATGATCGCGGCCAGCACAACTGACCCGCCCGTAGGTGCCTCAACGTGCGCATCTGGCAACCAGGTATGCACCGGCCACATCGGAACTTTGACGGAAAATGCCATCAGAAAGGCGAAGAAAATCGGCACCTGGACTGATAACGGTAGTGGAAATGCATGCCACACCAAAATATCGAAACTTCCTGTCTTGGTATACAGATAGAGAATTGCTATAAGCGTCAGCAATGAGCCCATCAACGTATAGAGAAAGAACTTGAACGCTGCGTAGACACGATTAGCACCACCCCACACACCGATAATGATAAACATCGGAATAAGAGTAGCTTCGAAAAACACATAAAACAGTAATCCATCCAGCGCACAGAAGACACCAACCATCAGGCCGGACAATATCAGGAAAGCACCCATATATTGGGCCACTTTTCTCTCGATTACTTCCAATCCAGCAATTACTACGATCACTGTAATGAAGGCTGTTAATACAATAAACCAGACAGAGATGCCATCTATACCAAGAAAGTAATTGATATTGAAGCGCTCAATCCAACTAAATTTCTCGACAAACTGCATGCCATGCGCAGCATTATCGAACTGCTGAAGCAAAGGCAACGTAACAAGGAAGCTTACAATTGCACCAATCAGAGAAGCAACCCGTACCAAACCGGGATTGTCATCACGACCAAATGCCAAAATAAAGATACCAAAAGCGATAGGACACCAAATCGCGAAACTCAAAAGTGGGGAGGTTGACTGCATCATGATTATTATTTGTTTTCTTTGTAAGCTTATTTAGCAAACGGGAAAGGCATGAAATAAATTAGAAAGCCCAGAACACCGACAATCATTACAAAGGCATAGTGATATAGATAGCCAGACTGAATTTTTCTGGACAACCTCGAGAACAAGCCAACTAATTTAGCGCTGCCGTTAACTATAAGCCCGTCAATCAGAATCTTATCCCCAATATTCCATAAGCCATTACCAAGCAAACGAGCACCGCCAGCGACAACAACCTCGTTAAATTTATCCATGTAATACTTATTTTCGAGTAAATTGTAAATCGGACTGAATTTTTCCTTGATATATGCAGGAATGCGGGGATCGATCATATAAAAATAATAAGCACTAACAACACCGGCCAGAGCAAGCAGAAATGGAGCCGTGGTAAATGAGTGAATTGCCATGGCAACAGGCCCATGAAATTCTTTTGCAATTTCCGCCATTGCCTCATGCGCATCAGCAACAAAAATCGCATCCTTAAAGAAATCACCGAATAGCATTGGCCCAATTGCAAAGTAGCCGATAACAACTGATGGGATAGCCAAAAAGACAAGTGGCAAGGTCACAACAGGCGAAGATTCATGTGGTTTTTGTCCCAAAGCCAAGCCAAGATGATCGTCATGATGATGTGCATCATGATCGTGCATCTGCCCAAAACGTTCTTTGCCGTGAAAAACCAGGAAATACATACGGAAAGAATAAAACGCAGTTACAAACACGCCGGCAAGCACTGAAAAGCTGGCAAAACCCGAACCGTAAATTGTTGAATTATGAACCGCCTCAATAATGCTGTCTTTTGAGTAAAAGCCGGAGAAGAAAGGTGTGCCGATCAATGCCAGCGAACCCAGAAGCGATGTAATCCAAGTTATCGGCATATATTTTCTCAGACCACCCATATTACGAATATCTTGGTCGTGATGCATTCCGATAATCACTGAGCCCGCAGCCAAGAACAATAATGCCTTAAAGAATGCGTGCGTCATCAAATGGAATACTGCAACCGAATAAGCAGATGCACCCAAAGCCACGGTCATATAGCCCAATTGGGACAAGGTCGAATATGCGACAACCCGCTTAATATCGTTTTGGATAATCCCGAGAAAGCCCATGAACAATGCAGTGATTGAGCCGATAATCAAGACAAATGACAATGCTGTATCCGACAACTCAAACAACGGCGACATCCGGGCCACCATGAAAATACCGGCAGTAACCATTGTCGCAGCATGAATCAGCGCAGATATAGGTGTCGGGCCTTCCATCGAATCAGGCAACCAGACATGTAATGGGAACTGTGCTGACTTCCCCATTGCGCCAATAAACAAACAAATACAGGCAACTGTAATTAACAACCAATCGGTGCCCGGAAATATTAACTTGGCTAATGCCTCTTTTTGACCAAAAACTTCACCATAATTCAAAGACCCTGCATATGCCACCAGTAGGCCAATCCCCAGAATAAAGCCAAAGTCACCAACCCGATTTACCAAAAATGCCTTCATGTTGGCAGCAATCGCGGTCGGCTTCTTGTACCAGAAACCAATTAACAGGTATGAAACCAAGCCAACCGCTTCCCAACCGAAAAATAACTGCAAAAAATTGTTGCTCATAACAAGCATCAGCATTGAAAAAGTGAACAGGGATATATAGGAAAAGAAGCGGTTATATCCCTCGTCGTCCTTCATATAACCAACAGTGTATATATGCACCATCAATGATACAAATGTGACTACACACATCATCAGTGCAGTAAGGCTATCAATCAGAAAACCAATTTCAAACTTCAGTCCGCCAATGGTCATCCAGTTGTATATAACATCATTGAACGCAGATCCGTTCAATACCTCACGTAATGTTGTGCATGACAGAATAAAAGCAATCAGCACACCCAGTATTGTCACTGTGTGAGATGCTGTTCGTCCGATTATATTGCCAAAAAATTTGGTGCCGAATAGCCCGGCTATAACAGCTCCCGCAAGCGGCGCCAATGGAACGACAAGTAGTAAATTAGGGTTAAGTTGCCCCGCCATGATGACCCTTATATTAATTCCAGAGAATCTATTTCAGAGAATCTGATTGTTAGCCTTTGAGAGAATCCATATCCTCGACATTGATAGTGTCCATATTCCGGAACAAAACTATCAGAATGGCGAGTCCGATTGCTGATTCAGCGGCAGCCACCATCAAAATGAAGAAAACAAAAATCTGACCGGCAGCGTCTCCCAAATAATGAGAAAAGGCGATGAAATTCATATTTACAGCAAGCAACATCAATTCTATTGCCATAAGCAAAACAATAATATTTTTTCGATTTAAAAAAATACCAATAATTGAAATCGAAAATAATATCGCGCCGAGAATCAGATAATGCGCAAGTGATAGTGTCATTTTTCGAAACCTTTATTTCTGTTCTGTTCCAGATATTGCCGATGGCAATATCGGAGCATTGAGATTATTATTTGCACGATCGGATTCCGATTTCATGCGCACAATACGGATGCGATCATTCCGTTTGACCTTCACTGCATCCGATGGGTGGAAATGTTTGCTATCTTTGCGACGCCGCATTGTGAGGGCAACTGCAGCAATAATTGCGGCCAAAAGAATCACGGCTGCGATTTCAAATGCATAGACATATTGGGTGTAGATCAACTTACCCAATTCTTTAGTGTTGCCAATCATGTCAGATGCTGCCGGAACCAGAGCATCTGGCATCCAGAAGCTGCGCAATAACACTGCCGCCATTTCCAATGCTATTACTACGCCGATGGTTGCAGCCAAAGGAAAGTATCCCCAAAAACCTTCGCGCATCTTGTCTATATTAATGTCGAGCATCATTACGACGAATAAAAAAAGAACCATTACTGCGCCGACATAGACCAGCACCAGCACTATCGACAAAAATTCTGCCTTGAGCAACATCCAGAGTGCGGCCGCCGAAAAAAAAGACAGCACAAGAAATAGTGCTGAATGTACCGGATTACGGGCTGTAATAACACGTGTCGCAGCAATAACTAATATCGTCGACAAAACGTAGAAGAGTACGGTTTTAAATTCCATAGAAAGCCAAATAAAGGACCAGATTAACGATACGCGGCATCGGCTGCGCGTGCTGCAGCGATTTCATTTTCATAGCGGTCACCGACAGCCAGCAGCATTTCTTTTGTGTAATACAAATCACCGCGTTTTTCGCCGTGGTATTCAAGAATATGCGTTTCTACTATCGAATCAACCGGACACGACTCTTCGCAAAATCCGCAAAAAATACACTTTGTCAAGTCAATATCATAACGGGTGGTTCTTCTCGTTCCGTCTGCGCGCTGATCAGATTCAATCGTTATCGCCATGGCAGGGCAAACTGCTTCGCATAGTTTGCACGCAATACACCGCTCTTCACCATTCGGATAACGGCGCAGTGCATGCAGTCCGCGAAAACGGGGAGACTGAGGTGTTTTTTCTTCCGGAAACTGAACCGTAATTTTGCGTGCGAACAAATACCGTCCGGTTAATGCCAGACCTTTGAGCAACTCTCGTAGCATTAAGCTACCGAAAAAATCCTTAACGGCTTCCATAAACTATCAGCCTCACCTTCTAATTACTTCCAAATATTCAAAGACGTCTGCATCCAGACAGCAACAATTACCAAGTACGCCAACGTTAGCGGGATAAATATTTTCCAGCCAAGACGCATAATTTGATCGTAACGATAACGTGGGAAGGAAGCGCGCGCCCATATAAAAATCGACACTACCAGGAAAGTCTTGATTCCAAGCCAGATCCAGCCTGGGACCCAATTCAGCAAGAGGGAATCAACCGGTGATGCCCAGCCGCCCAGGAACATCAATGTTGCCAGCACGGAGATCAGAATCATGTTTGCATATTCAGCCAGGAAGAACATGGCAAATGACATTCCTGAATATTCAACCATGTGACCGGCAACAATTTCCGATTCACCCTCCACCACGTCGAATGGATGCCTATTGGTTTCTGCAATACCTGAAATAACGTAGACAACAAACATTGGGAATAAGGGAAGCCAGTTCCACGACAGGAAATTCACGCCTTTGTCAGCGAAGTAACCGCTGGATTGCGCCATCACAATATCGGTGAAATTAAGACTTCCTGTAACCATCAGTATGATCACCAGCACAAAACCCATGGCTATCTCGTATGAGATCATTTGCGCCGAAGCCCTCATGGCTCCCAAAAATGCATATTTTGAATTGGATGCCCAGCCCGCAATAATGACGCCGTATACATTCAGAGAAGTGATTGCCATAACGAACAGCAGGCCGGCGTTCACATTCGCTAGAACGGTCTCTGGGCCAAACGGAATAACAGCCCATGCCGCTAGTGCCGGCATAATTGTCATGATAGGTGCAATCACAAATAGCATCTTATTTGCTTTTGCCGGTACAATAATTTCTTTCAGCAACAGCTTCAGTGCATCTGCAATCGGCTGCAGCAGACCGGCAGGACCGACCCGATTGGGCCCAAGGCGCACATGCATCCAGCCGATTAACTTGCGTTCCCATAGCGTCAGATAAGCAACGCAACCCATAACAGGAAGCACGATACAAATTATTTTCACCAAGTTCCAGACCAGAGGCCATGAGAAGCCGAAGAAATTTTGTCCAGTCGCATTAATTGTGACAAGCAATTGATCCATCAGGCACGCTCCACAACAACAGGACCAAACATCGGACCTAGTATCGCCGTCGAAGGATGTCCGGCAGCAACTCTCACCACATGCTCTGGCTGACCGACACCGATCGCTGCCTTTAATAAGACACTACCCACACCTTGGCGCACGATGACTTGAGGATCATTTTGCAGTCCAAGCTTTGCAAACAGGGTTGCCGACAAATAGGCTATTGGTGTAGCTGCATCCGCAGTCGCTTGTAGCGAAGAGGCACGTCGTACTATCGCATCAGTGAAATAAATGGGCACATCCGCGATACGCTGTAGACCATACTCCTCTGTGACTGGTGAATTTAATTGCGCTCCGGAATTGTTATTCAGTCGTCCAGAAACAATTCCGCCACCGAGAATCTCATCCCGAATCAGTTCAGAGGATTCGTAATCAAACTCGGGAATATTTAGCAGATTGGCCAGTACACGCAAGACTTTCCAGCCAGGTCGTGTGTCGCCAAGTGGTTTAACCGTGCCATTGAAGCTTTGTACCCGCCCTTCGCAATTCACGTAAGAACCGGAAGTTTCGGTAAAAGGTGCTATTGGCAGCAAGACATCAGCATAATCAAGGGCATGTTTAAATGCCGACATCACGACCACCATTTCGGCCTGTCCCAAAGCCGCGTTCGCCGCTTGCGGATTGGCACAATCAACAGCAGGTTCCACATTCAATAGCAGGTATGCTTTCCGAGGCGCAGAAAAAAACTGCGCTGCGTTCGCTCCATTGGCCGGAATTGCGTTTGCCAGGTAGCCACCCACTGTATTGGCAGCTTCCGTCAAATAACCAAATTTCGAGCCAGTATTATCAGAAATCCACTCTATCGCAGCATGCAGTTGTGACGCCTGTGGATGTTGTGAAGCAGCATTGCCAAGGAAAATCGCCTTTGGCACATCCAGCAACAATCCAGACGCAATACTTTTTGCTTCATTGGATGAAGACAGACCGGAAAACTCTGCAGGAACAGCGATATTTTTTTCTTGCGATATCGCAACAATGATTTCACCCAGCATCGATAACCAGTCAGTTGGTGCCTGGATAATCTTATTCGCAATAGGGATCAACAAATCATCGTCGGTTGCATGCAGAATACTTAATTTTGCCCCTAGCTTGACTGCCTGACGCACACGAGAGGCCAGTAATGGATGATCCTTGCGCAGAAATGAGCCGACAACAAAAATCTGCTTAAGCTGTGCGAACTCTGCAATCGACATGCCGAGCCAAGGTGTAATTTTTCCGTCAAGCGAAAAATCAGACTGGCGTGGGCGAAAATCGACGTTATCCGAACCGATTCCTCTGACAAGTTTTTGCAACAACGAAAGCTCTTCAAGGGTTGAATGCGGTGTGCCAAGCGCCGCAATCGCATCTGCACCATGTTCCTTCTTAATGTTTTGCAAGCCATGCGCAACGTATTCCAGTGCCGTCTGCCAGTCGGTTTCCTGCCACCGGTCGCCCTGTTTAATCATCGGCTTGGTAAGGCGATCTTCGCTGTTAAGACCTTCGTACGAAAAACGATCCTTGTCCGATAGCCAGCATTCATTGATACCCTCATTTTCGAGGGGCAGAACACGCATTACCTTGTTGTTTTTAACCTGCACAATAAGGTTTGCGCCCAGACCATCATGGGGACTTACAGATTTCCTGCGTGACAATTCCCAAGTGCGTGCGCTGTAGCGGAAGGGTTTCGAAGTCAGAGCCCCAACCGGACACAAATCGATCATGTTGCCGGATAACTCGGAATCAATTGTCTTGCCGACAAATGCAGTAATTTCCGCATGCTCACCACGATTGAGCATGCCGAGTTCCATCACACCGGCGATTTCCTGGCCGAACCGTACGCAACGCGTGCAATGAATGCAGCGCGTCATCTCCTCCATCGAAATCAGGGGACCCGCATCTTTATGGAATACGACGCGCTTTTCTTCACGGTAACGTGAAGCAGACGCACCATAACCGACTGCCAGATCCTGAAGTTGACATTCACCGCCCTGATCGCAAATTGGGCAATCCAGCGGATGGTTAATCAACAAGAATTCCATCACCCCTTTTTGCGCATTGACAGCCTTCTCGCTGCTGGTGCGCACTATCATCCCGGATGTAACAGGCGTTGCACATGCTGGCAATGGTTTCGGCGCTTTCTCAACCTCGACCAGACACATGCGGCAATTCGCTGCAATCGACAGTTTCTTGTGATAACAAAAATGCGGGATATAGGTGCCAAGTTTATTTGCAGCATCCATTACCATGCTGCCTTCTTGCACTTCGACTTTTTTGCCGTCTATTTCGATTTCGACCATGGCTTGACTTTTACCTGACCTGGCTTATAAGTATGCGGGAACCAAGCAATGCTTATGCTCGATGTGATATTCAAATTCTTCGCGGTAATTCTTGATGAATGCCCGTACCGGCATCGCTGCCGCGTCACCCAGCGCGCAGATCGTGCGGCCCTGAATGTTGTCTGCGATCGAGTTCAGCAAGTCCAGGTCGTCTGGACGTCCTAGGCCGTGCTCGATGCGATGGATCATGCGATACAACCAGCCGGTACCTTCGCGGCATGGCGTGCACTGGCCGCAGGACTCTTCAAAATAGAAGTAGGAGAGACGCAACAGCGACTTCACCATGCAACGTGTTTCATCCATCACGATGACCGCACCGGAACCGAGCATCGAACCCGCTTTCGCAATCGAGTCATAATCCATATCTGTCGCCATCATGACGTCGCCGGTCAACACAGGCATCGATGATCCGCCTGGAATAACCGCCTTGATCTTTTTGCCGCCTCGCATGCCGCCCGCGAGTTCCAGCAAGGTGGCGAATGGCGTGCCGAGCGGAACCTCATAGTTGCCCGGCTTTTCAATATCGCCGGACATCGAAAAAATCTTGGTGCCGCCGTTATTCGGCTTGCCAAGTGCAGCATAGGCGTCCCCGCCCAGACGAAAAACGAACGGTACTGCTGCAAATGTTTCGGTGTTATTAATCGTGGTCGGCTTGCCATATAAACCGAAACTAGCAGGGAAAGGCGGCTTGAAGCGGGGCTGGCCTTTCTTTCCTTCCAGCGATTCCAGCAATGCTGTTTCTTCACCACAAATGTATGCACCGTAACCGTGAAATGCATGCAATTGAAATTTAAAACCGGTGCCGCAAATATTGTCGCCCAGCATGCCGACTGCACGTGCTTCCTCAAGCGCGTCTTCAAAACGCTCATAGTCGGCAAAGATTTCACCATGGATATAGTTGTATCCGACAGTGATTCCCATCGCATAAGCACCAATTGCCATACCCTCAATCAAGGCGTGCGGATTGTAACGGATGATGTCACGATCCTTGAAGGTGCCCGGCTCCCCTTCATCGGTATTGCAGACCAGATATTTTTGCCCTGGATACTGACGTGGCATGAAGCTCCACTTCAAGCCAGTTGGAAAACCGGCACCGCCGCGGCCACGCAAGGATGATGCTTTTAATTCGGCAATAACCTGCTCTGGCGTGATTTTTTCGGCAAGAATGCGTTTCAGCGCTTCATAGCCACCACGTTTAACGTAATCGACCAGGTGCCAGTTAGTGCCATCAAGCCCTGCCATAATGAGCGGATCGATGTGCCGATTATGAAGGCTCGTCATTTCTTCAGTTCCTCCAGCAGCGTATCGATACGGTCATTCGACATGTGGCTGCACATACGCTTGTTGTTTACTATCATCACCGGCGCGTCACCACATGCTCCCATGCACTCCCCCTCAAGCAGAGTGAATTGATCATCGCTGGTGGTTTCTTTGTAATCAATGCCCAGCTTTTGCTTCAGATAGTGTGCGGCACGTTCACCGCCGGATAAGGCACACGGCAGATTGGTACATACCGTAATCTTGTTTTTCCCAACCGGTTTAAGGTTGTACATATTGTAAAACGTTGCCACTTCCTGCACAGCAATAGCCGGCATTCCAAGATAGCTCGCAATATCCTGCAGCAGTTCCGGCGCTAGCCAACCAGCCTCATCCTGAGCGATAGCCAATGCGGCCATGACTGCAGATTGTTTTTGGTCGGCAGGAAATTTCGCGATTTCGCGATCAATTTTCTTATACGATTGTTCTGATAACAGCATTATTTTTGCCCCAAATATCGACACGCGATTAACGGTCAATCTCACCGAACACAATATCCTGACTACCGATGATTGTTACCGCATCAGCAAGCATGTGACCTTTTGCCATTTCATCCAGGCCTTGCAGATGCGCAAATCCCGGCGCGCGAATCTTGAGACGGTATGGCTTATTGGCGCCATCGGAAATCATGTAGATGCCAAACTCGCCTTTCGGGTGCTCAATGGCAGCGTAAGCCTCTCCGGCGGGAACATGGAAGCCTTCCGAAAATAACTTGAAGTGATGAATCAGTTCTTCCATGTTGGATTTCATGTTCACGCGACTTGGAGGCGCCACTTTATTGTTGTCGGTCATGACCGGACCCGAATTATTGCGCAACCAACCAATACATTGCTTAATGATATTGTTGGATTGACGCATTTCTTCAATTCGCACCAGGTAACGATCGTAACAATCACCATTGACACCCACAGGAATATCAAAATCCAGCAAGTCATAGACTTCATATGGCTGTTTTTTACGCAGATCCCACTCAACACCGGAACCACGCAACATCGGGCCTGTAAATCCCATGGCTTTTGCACGTTCCGGAGATACCACACCAACTCCCACCAGGCGCTGTTTCCAAATACGGTTATCCGTCAACAACGTCTCGTATTCATCAACGTAAGTCGGAAAGCGATTTGTGAAATCCTCGATAAAGTCCAGCAACGAACCCTGCCGATTTTCATTAAGCGCTCTGATAGCTTTTTCGTTGCGCAGAATTGACGCCTTGAATTGCGGCATGGAATCAGGAAGATCCCGATACACGCCACCCGGACGATAGTAAGCGGCATGCAAACGTGCGCCAGAGACTGCCTCATAGCAATCCATCAAATCTTCACGCTCACGGAACGCGTACAGAAATACGCCCATGGCGCCCACATCGAGTGCGTGCGCACCCAACCAGAGTAAGTGATTCAAGAGACGGGTAATCTCATCGAACATCACGCGAATATACTGTGCACGCAAAGGCACTTCCAGACCAAGCAGTTTCTCGATCGCCATCACATAGGCGTGTTCGTTGCACATCATCGACACATAGTCGAGACGGTCCATATAAGGAACTGATTGCAGATAAGTTTTTTGTTCCGCCAGTTTTTCCGTGCCTCGGTGTAGTAAGCCAATGTGCGGATCGGCACGTTGAATCACTTCGCCATCGAGTTCAAGAACCAGGCGCAAGACGCCGTGCGCGGCAGGGTGCTGCGGACCGAAATTGAGCGTGTAGTTTTTAATTTCAGCCATTATTTCATCCCGTAATGTTCTTCGCGAATCACGCGCGGCGTAATTTCACGAGGCTCAATCGTCACTGGCTGATAAATCACTCGCTTTTGCTCCGGATCGTAGCGCATCTCGACATAACCGGAGACGGGGAAATCCTTGCGGAATGGATGTCCGATAAAACCGTAATCAGTCAGAATCCGGCGCAAATCGGGATGCCCCTCAAACATGATTCCAAAAAAATCGAAAGCTTCGCGCTCGTACCAGTTTGCCGTATTCCATACAGTCATCATGGAAGCCAGCAACGGCACTTCATCATCCAGGGCAAACACACGCACACGTACACGCCAGTTATGCTCAGTGGAAAGCAAATGCGAAACCACCGCATAACGCGATCCGCTCCACGCGCCATCGCCATATGTGGAATAATCGACACCGCACAAATCAATCAACTCATCGAAACGCAGGTCAGAATGATCGCGCAGAGCGCGCATCACCGACAGATAATTTGAAGCACTAACCAGTACAGTAATCTCGCCAAGAGCAACCGCCAGGCCATCGAGACGATCCGCGATCACACTGCGCAACGCAGCCTCAAGCGATTCCAGTTTTGTCATCATTTTCAATCGATCACCCTATTAGCGCGCAATGGTATTGGTACGCTTAATCTTGTTTTGCAATTGCATGATGCCGTAGAGAAGCGCCTCCGCTGTCGGCGGACAACCTGGCACATAGATATCTACCGGCACAATCCGATCGCAGCCACGCACCACTGAATAGGAGTAATGGTAATAACCACCGCCATTTGCGCATGACCCCATGGATATTACCCAACGCGGCTCAGCCATCTGGTCGTACACCTTACGTAGCGCCGGAGCCATTTTATTGCACAGCGTACCAGCCACAATCATCACATCCGACTGCCGCGGTGACGGGCGAAATACCACGCCAAAACGATCCATATCGTAACGCGACGCGCCTGCATGCATCATTTCGACAGCACAGCAAGCCAAGCCAAACGTCATCGGCCACATGGAACCAGTGCGCGTCCAGTTAATCAGCTTATCTGCCGTTGTGGTGATAAAACCCTCGTTCAATACGCCTTCAATCGACATGACTCACTCCCAATCAAGGGCACCTTTCTTCCAGATGTACCAAAACCCGACAATGAATTCAACGATAAACACCAGCATCGTCACAAAACCGGCCCAGCCAAGGTCGCGCATCGCTACGCCCCACGGAAAGAAAAACGCAGTTTCCAGATCAAACAGAATAAATAGAATTGCAATCAGGTAGTAGCGCACATCAAACTTCATGCGCGCATCCTCGAAAGCCTCGAAGCCACACTCGTAAGGGGACAGCTTTTCAGCATCAGGCGCATGCGGCGCCACCAGGCGTCCTAGCACCTGCGGGACAATACCGACGCCAATGCCAACCAGGATAAATAACAGAATGGGAAAATAAGTTTCGAGGTTCACATTTTTCTCGCAATTGCGCTGGACTCATACTGCCTGAAACAACAGGCAAAACAGCCATCTTCTCGATAAAAAGCCAGCCCAGGATTCCCTATGCTGGCCTCTAAAATTTTGGTGCCGACGGCGAGACTCGAACTCGCACAGCTTTCGCCACTACCCCCTCAAGATAGCGTGTCTACCAATTTCACCACGTCGGCATAAGCTGCATATTGTAACCTGCTTTAACGTCTTTATTCAATGCGCAATTGCAGCAAAGTATTATACAAGCGCATTATTTTTTAGCTTACTTAGGAATCTGGCCAGCATTGCCTGAGGCGGGCGCAGGAACTGCTGCCGGAGCCGACGCATTGCTTGCTGCCGGTGCCGCGGGAAGACTGTCCATAACGCCGCTTGCAGCAGGCGCACCTTTATTGCCGAAATAAGCCAATGCCAAGGTCGCACTGAAGAAAATTGCTGCAGCCACGCCGGTAGATTTCGACATGAAATTTGAGGAACCGGTCGCACCAAACAGACTTCCAGACGCACCTGAACCGAAAGCCGCGCCCATATCGGCACCTTTGCCGTGCTGCAGCAAAACTAGCGCTATGATTGCAAGCGCAGACAGGATTTGCACTACAACGATAATAGTAAATAGGGAATTCATTTAACAATTTCCAATCTTAGAAAAATCCAATTTTTAATGCAGATGTCCAGCGGTCAGGCAAAATGCACGATTGCCAGAAAATCTGCCGAATTCAATGCGGCTCCACCGATCAGACCACCATCGATATCCGGCATCGCAAGTAGCTCTCGCGCATTGTCCGGCTTCATGCTGCCGCCATATAGAATCCGCACCGCCTGCGCCAACTCGCCATTTTTTTGTCCCAGCTTGGCGCGCAATATCGCATGGACGTCCTGTGCCATTTCCGGCGTCGCGGTTTTACCGGTACCAATTGCCCATACCGGCTCATAGGCAATTACCATTTTCGCCAGATCAGCCGCATCGATCGCTGCCAGCAAAACATCCATTTGCGCGCTGACTACAGCCTCGGTTTGCCCGGATTCCCGCTCGGCGAGACTCTCGCCTACGCATACAACCGGCGTCAGGCCGGATTGAATGACACGCTGCATCTTCAGCGCGACCAGCGCATCGGACTCGCCATGATAGGCGCGCCGCTCGGAGTGCCCAAGTATTACGTATTCGCAGGAAAAATCCTGCAGCATGGAAACAGAAATTTCGCCGGTGTATGCACCCGACGCATGTGCGGAAACGTCTTGCGCTCCCCAGGACAGGCCGCTGCCGGTCAACGCAGACTGGCATTGCGCCAGATAGACTGCCGGCACACAAACCGCCACGTCACAGCTTGACTGCGACAAGCCGGCCTTGATGCCGGCCAACAATACGGCATTCGAGACCAGACTACCATTCATCTTCCAGTTACCACAGACGAGTTTGCGACGCATATCAACCTAAATTTTCATTAATCCCGCATTCTAGCCCGTTGCCGCAAGAGCGGTCAAACTTACGGCCAACTTGCGGGATACTTTTGATACAACTATCCGGCACCTGCCTTGGTCCACACGCAATCGCCTCCGGTCTGCTTGTCGAGGCTGAGCAGGATGGCGTCATGCTCAGCGAGTTCTTGCGTGGTAGCGCACATGCATATGACGTCTGCCAGCGGCAGTAATTCGGCGGCGATAGCGCTGGAAAGTTCTTGCTCCGGTTCCGCCAGATCAATGGTCAGACTGTTTTGCCCACGCGTCATGGCAAGATAGACTTCAGCCAGCAATTCCGCATCCAGCAACGCGCCATGCAAGGTGCGATGTGCATTTGAAATGCCATAGCGGTCACACAGGGCGTTCAGCGAATTTCGCTTGCCTGGGTGCAACTCTTTTGCCTGCACTAGCGTATCGGTAATTTTTCCCGCATAGGCGTTGAATTCCGGCAGGTCGAGTCGCTTGAGTTCGGCATTCAAAAACGCCAGATCGAAGGGGGCATTGTGGATGATGATTTCGGCGCCGCTGACATAATCCAACAAATCAGTAGCGATTTCCGCAAACTTGGGCTTGTTGTCCAGGAACTCGGTAGTCAATCCGTGCACTGCGAGAGCACCCTCTTCCGAATCGCGTTCCGGATTGACGTAAAAATGCAGGTTATTGCCGGTGAGGCGGCGGTTCAGAAGCTCTACGCAACCTATCTCAATGATGCGGTCGCCCGAGCGAGCGTTCAATCCGGTTGTTTCTGTGTCGAGGAGAATTTGTCGCATGTTTACCTGTTTCGGGAGCTAAATTATACATACCTGTGTATTATTTGAATGTATTTATTAATATGCGGTAGATGCGCAGATTTATAACATACCCCCTATGTAATATTTAAAGAATGGATTCCACTCCGAGGTTGGCAAGCGCATCGGCGCGCTCGTTGCCGGCATGACCGGAATGTCCTCGCACCCAGCGCCATTGAATTTGGTGCCTGGCTTGCTCGGCATCCAGGGTTAGCCATAAGTCGACATTTTTGACCGGCGCTTTGGCCGCGGTTTTCCAGCCGCGTGCCTTCCAACCCTCGATCCATTCGGTAATGCCCTTGAGCACGTACTGGCTATCGGTATGCAATACTACTTCGCAAGGCCGGTTCAGCGCAGCTAATGCCTCGATAATGGCGGTCAACTCCATCCTGTTGTTGGTGGTATTGGGCTCACCGCCGAACAATTCCTTCTTCTTGCCGCCGGCTACCAGAAGCGCGCCCCAGCCACCTGGTCCGGGGTTACCCTTGCAGGCGCCATCTGTAAATACTTCAACTTTATCCATTGTACTTTCTGCTGATTTTATTGGCGACCGGCACGCGGTTGCGTGCTTGCGCTGCTTTCTGACTCCGGACCGGGCCAATCAGGCGCATGCCTTTGACGCGTTTAATCGCCTGCACTATATAGACCGCACCGAAATATGGCCACCAGCGATCGCCTGCTTTCTCCATGAAGGCAAAATGCTGCAACCACTGATCGGTCTGACAGGGCGGCGCATAGCAACCGAAGTGTCCGCGATTGACTTCCATGCTGAGCAACTTGAGCCAGTCTTTGAGGCGCAACAGGCTGATGAACTCTCCATCCTGCGGCAGGAAATGCGCGCCGCTGAGTCGCCCTACCACTTGGCGCATGCCCCACAAGCTGGCCGGATTGAAGCCGCTGATAATAACCTGCCCCTCCGGTATCAGCACGCGCTCCACCTCGCGCAGAATCTGGTGCGGTTCCCGGGCGAACTCCAGCACATGCGGCAGCACCACCAGATCCAGGCTTTGCGAGGCAAAGGGCAGTTCGGCAAAATCATGCAGCAGCGTAATTGGCAGCGCTGCCTGCGGCTGGAAATCGGTATTCGTCAGCCACCGGTGCGGCATCCTGCTGGCGTTCAGGGCAGCGATTCGCGGCAGTCCTATCTGCACCGCATTGAAGCCGAAAATATCCGCGGTCAATGCATCGAGACGGGCCTGTTCCCAAGCGCGCACATAGCCGCCGGCCGGCGTATCGAGCCAGGAACCGAGCGCTATAATGGATTTTTCTGATGACGGATCTGCCATGTCTACCGGACTTCCCAAACCTTTGATTGTATTAGCTGTGCCTGCGTTTAACGACAATTACCTATGGCTGATACACGATGGAGATTCTGCTGCGGTCGTCGATCCCGGTGATGCGGCGCCCATTCTAGCGGTACTGGAGCGGCGGCAGCTGAAACTGGTCGCTATTTTACTGACCCACCACCACGCTGACCACGCGGGCGGCGTAACGCAATTATTACAGCACTTTGCGGTTCCGGTATACGGGCCGGAAAACGAGATTATCACAGGGGTTAGCCAGCTGCTGTCAGAAGGCGATGGTGTGACTGTGCCTGAACTGGGACTGCAATTCTCGGTGCTGGAGGTGCCTGGCCATACGCTGGGCCACATCGCCTATCTGGCGCCGGAGCAAGGCTGGCTGTTTTGCGGCGACACCCTGTTTGGCGGCGGTTGCGGGCGCCTGTTCGAGGGCACGCCGGCGCAAATGCGCGCCTCGCTGGCCAAACTGGCGGCATTGCCGGATCCGACGCAAGTCTATTGCGCGCATGAATACACCCTCGCCAACTTGCGCTTTGCGCTCGAAGTGGAACCGGAAAATGCCGCGCTGACATCGCGCTTCGAGCACGAACAGGCCAAACGCGCGCAGGGATTGGCGACCGTACCGTCGACGATCGGTCTGGAAAAAGCGACCAATCCCTTTTTGCGCGATCAGGCGCCGGCCATCGTCCGGCGCCTGATCGCCAGCGGCAGGCTGCGGGAAAATACCCCGGTGGCCGCATTCACCGCGCTGCGTGAATGGAAAAACACTTTTCATTAAGTAAGTATGCGGTCAATCAATAGTTTGCCAGCTTGCCACTATTTTTTCCCGCAAGAAAAGGATCTAATGAAGAAAATGTCGGCAACATAGTTGCCTTAATATTATTACCAGAAAGATAAGTCAGATGTAATAGTGCTTGCGCGATAAAAGGCAGCTACGTACACTCCAGCGGTTGAATCTATGCCACCGAAGATGATGCTTCGGCCAAACCATATCGATCCCATGCCTCCATTTTCCCTATCCCCAATCAAGCTCGCGCTGCTACTGTGCATCAGCGCTCCTCTTCTCGGTCAAGCCAACGACATCACGATTTCCTCCACCTTCATGGCGCCGGACGCGGCAATCGATCCGGCTTTTGGCGGCGACACGAATAATCCCGAGAGTGCTGCTACCCAAGTGTTGGAGATGGAAGAAGTCGACGTCTGGGCGCGCATTCGCACCGGCTTCAGTATCCAGGACCTGGACAGTCCGCTGGTGGCCAGCCAGGCGGCCCGCTACAGCGCTAACCCGGAATATTTCCTGCGCACCACCAATCGCGCATCGCGCTACCTGTTCCACGTAGTGCAGGAACTGGACAAGCGCGGCATGCCGACCGAACTGGCGCTGCTGCCCTTTGTCGAATCCGCGTTCAACCCGGAAGCCTATTCCAGTGCCAAGGCGGCCGGCATGTGGCAATTCATTCCGTCCACCGGTCTGATGTTCAAGCTCAAGCAAACCATGTTCAAGGACGAACGACGCGACGTTCTGGCATCGACCGACGCCGCCCTCAACTATCTGGAGAAGCTGTACGGCATGTTCGGTGACTGGCAACTGGCGCTGGCGGCCTACAACTGGGGCGAAGGTTCGGTCCAGCGCGCGATGAAGAAGAACGAAGCAGCCGGCAAGCCGACCGATTTCAACAGCCTGTCGCCTCTGATGCCGGCAGAAACCCGCAATTACGTGCCGAAATTGCTGGCAATTAAAAGCATCATTGCCAATCCGGCGCAATTTGGCATCAACTTGCCAAAGGTGGAAAATCAGCCGTATTTCGTCACCATCAATAAAACCCGCAACATCGACGTCAAGATCGCAGCCCAGCTGGCGGAATTGCCGATCACTGAATTCAAGGCGCTGAACCCGCAGTTCAATCGACCGATCATCATCGGTGGCGAGAAAACCCGGATTTTATTACCGCACGATAACGCTGAAAAATTCAAGACCAATCTTGCCAAATGGCAGCGTCCGCTCTCGACCTGGACTTCGATCACCGTCAGCACCCGCGAGCGGATCGAAAACATCGCCCGCATGTTCGGCACCCAGGCCGAGGTAATTCGCGAAGTCAACCATATTGCGCAAAAAATGGTGCTCAAAGCCGGATCCACCATCCTGGTGCCGAAGGTCATCGATACCTTCTACAAGGACATCACCTCCGACATCGCAGACAACGCCACCATCGCGCTCGAACCGGATCGTCCCGATAGCAGGCGCATCATGATCAAGGTCGGCAAGCGCGACAGTCTGAGCTCGATCGCCGATCGCTACCAGGTCTCGATTGCGCAACTCAAGGACTGGAACAACCTGAGCCGCGACCAGCTGAAATTCGGCCAGCGCCTGCGCCTGCAGGTGCCATTTTCCAGCCGTGCCGGCCGCAGCAGCCACCGCGTAAAGGCTGCCAGCAAGAAACGCAACCGCTAATCCTGACAATCCCCGGCTGATCGGGCTGCGGATGATTCCATCGGCGACCTGATGCTGCGGATTGCGGTGCGGAAAACCCGTCGTTCCGGCCCGCTTCCATGTCCGGACATTTCCACCAATCGGCAATTTCCCGCCAAACTGCTCCCCAGCCGGCCGGAAATTCCATGCTCGCTTATTCACACACACTCAAACACTCATTATGTGGTTCAAAAATCTCCAGCTGTACCGCCTTTCCCTGCCCGTAAATTTGACTGCCGAGAGCCTCAACCAGGCGCTGGCAAATCTGGCATTTTCGCCATCCACCAGCATGGATCTGCAGAACCAGGGCTGGGCCTCGCCGCGCGACAATGATTTGCTGGTGCATACGGTCAACGGCCAGATGCTGATCATGCTCGGCACCGAAAAAAAACTGTTGCCGGCCTCGGTCATCAACCAGGTCTGCAAGGCCAAGGCTACGGAACTCGAAGAACAGCAGGGATTCAAGCCCGGCCGCAAGCAGATGCGCGAGCTCAAGGAGCAGGTTACCGACGAATTGCTGCCGCGTGCATTCAGCATCCGCCGCAACACCTGGGCCTGGATCGATCCGGTCAATGGCTGGCTGGTGGTGGATGGCGCCAGCCCGGCGCGAGCCGATGAATTGCTCAAGCCGCTGCTGAAAGTGGTCAACAATGTGCAGTTATACAGCCTGCGGGTGGTGCAGTCGCCGGTGGCGGCGATGACGTCCTGGCTGGCGGCCGATGAAGCGCCGGCAGGTTTCAGCATCGACCAGGATACCGAACTGCGCTCGGCTGGCGACGACAAGGCCGCGGTGCGCTACGTCAGCCACACCATCGATCCGGACGATGTGCGGCGCCACATTGCCGCCGGCAAGCAATGCACGCGGCTGGCGCTGACCTGGGCCGACCGGATCTCATTCGTGCTGACCGAATCTCTGGCGATCAAACGCGTCACCGCGCTGGATGTAATCAAGGAAAATTCCGACAGCAAGATGCAAAACGATGAAGAGCGTTTCGACTCCGATTTCGTGTTGATGGCGGGTGAACTCAACCGCATGCTGGGCGACCTGGTCACCGCATTAGGCGGAGAGGCGCCGCAGCAGTCGTAGCCGTATTGCGATTTGCATCGACGCACAATTAAATCGGGAGTATGGGAAAAAACATGATCAGTCCCGCATATAAATAGTGCGTATTTGTAAATACTCTACGATATAAATAAAAACCGGGCTGGTGCCCGGCTTGTTAAACACTGCATCTAATCTCTGCATCAGTCTTCAGCGGCCGCCGGCACCAGCAAGGCCAGTTGTGTCGCATCCAAATAGCACCACTCCCCCTGCTCCAGCCCCAGCGCTGCCAGCGTCAGGCTGCCGATTGCGCTGCGGTGCAGGGCCGTGCAATGGTTGCCGGCGGCAGCCAGCATGCGCTTGACCTGATGGTATTTGCCTTGCTCCAGCACAATTTCAAGCTGATGGGTACCGAGTTGGCGGCAAGATACCGCCGCCAGCGGCGCCGGCTCATCATGCAGTTGCACTCCGGCCAGCAACTGCGTCACCAGCTCTTCGGTTACCGGCTCGGCGGTGGTGGCCACGTAAATCTTCGGGATATGCCGCTTCGGCGACGATTGCGCATGAATGAACGGGCCGTCGTCCGACATCAGCAGCATGCCGGTGGTGTCATGGTCGAGCCGCCCGACCGGCTGCACATCACGCCAGGTGAACTGTTCCGGCAGGATGCTAAGGACGCCGGGATGGTGGCTGGGTTTCCTTGAGCACTCGAACTCAGCCGGCTTGTTGAGAGCGATATACACATGCTCGCGATATGGCCAGACTTCCTCAAAGATGGCCAGCTCAAGGCCTTCGGTTTCGAGCTGGACCCGATAGTCGTCGATCACGGCAGCGCCATTGATGCTGACTTCGCCATCGGCGATCAGGCTGCGGCACCATTTTCGGGTGCCGAAGCCTTGCGATTGCAGGATGCGATCGAGTGTCAATTTGCTCATAGACTTAAACCACCGCTGCCTGTTTGGCCAGCTGCACTTTGCCATACGCTGCCAGCAGTTGCTGGTGCATCTCACAACCGTCCAAATTCATGCCCAGAGTTTGCAGACCGTAAAACCGATCCTCCCTGGCGAGCAAGGCTTTAGCCTGCGCCAGCGTTTCGGCGCCATACAGGCTCTGCAATGCAGCCTCGAACGGTGCGCTGTCGACCAGCCCGAGCAGGCTTTCGATGCAGCGATAGACGCGCTGGCGGCTTTCGTTCAATTGATTGAAGTTGCGGATCCAGTCGCAGCCTTCGCGGATCGCGTCGGTGTCGCCGATAGCCAGTGCCAGCAGGGTCTTCAGTTCGCCGATGCGCAATTCCTTCCACAACGAACCGACATCGGCGGCCAAGCCGATTACCGCAGCCACCGGCCGCTGCTCGGCCAGGCCAAGGTCGTTCAAGGTACTGAGCAGATCAGCGCATTCCTCGTCGTCGAGTTCTTGCAGGTGCAGGATCGGTTCGCGGATTGCGTTGCCGATGCTGCTGTTGTCCCATTCCAGGTCTTCGACCGGATAAATGTCGGACATGCCCGGCACCAGAATGCGGCAGCCGTAGACGCCCAGATGGGTGAAGTCGGCGATGTAGATATCGTGCTGCATGTCGTGAATCTTGGCGATCGACCAGGCATAATCCTCGGCGGTGGTGGTGCCGAAGTTCCAGTCATGGAAGGCAAAATCGGGATTGTCCTTCATGAAGTTCCAGCTGATGATGCCGCTCGAATCGACGAAGTGAATCTCCAGGTTTTGCGAGTGGGCGATTTCTTCCAGATCGAAACCGGGCTCGGGAAAGCCATCCATCGACGATAAAGCGCGGCCTTGCAACAATTCGGTCAGCGCGCGTTCGAGTGCGATCTCGAAGCGCGGATGGGCACCGAAACTGGAGAAGCAGCCCTGGTCGTTGGGATTGAGCAAAGTCACGTTCATGACCGGATATTGGCCGCCGAGCGAGGCATCCTTGACCAGGATGCCGAAGCCGGCGGCGCGCAGATCGCGGATGCCGGCAGCGATGCGCGGGTAGCGGTTGATTACTTCCTGCGGCACATCCGGCAGGCAAATGCCTTCGCGGATGATGCGGAATTTGACGTCGCGTTCGAAAATCTCCGACAGCGCCTGGGTCCGGGCTTCGGCTTGGGTATTGCCAGCCGACATGCCATTGCTGACATACAGGTTGCCGATAATATTGACCGGAAACCAGACCGTGACACCGTCGCGCTGGCGCACATACGGAATCGCGCAAATGCCACGTTCATCGTTGCCGGAGTTGTAATCGACCAGCATCTCGGCGGCGATGCTGCATTCCGGGTTATAGAACTGCTGCAACTTGGGCGTCAAAAGATCCTGGGGCCAACTGCCGTCCTCAGCATCCAATGGAAACCAGCGTTCCTGAGGGTAATGGGTGAACGCTGCGTTGGCATTTTTTTCGCCCAGATAATAATGGGTCCAGAAATAATTGCAAGACAAGCGCTCGAAGAACTCGCCCAGAGCACTGGCGCGCGCAGCCTGCTCGGATGCCCCCTTGCCGTTGGTAAACATCAACGGGCAGTCGCGGTCGCGGATATGGACCGACCAGACGCCTTCGATAGGATTGAGCCAGGAGCGTTCTTCGATATGGAAGCCGCGCGACAGCAGTTTTTCCTGCATCGACTGGATGGAAAATTCAAGCGAGGCATCTTTGCCGGCGATAAAGTGTTCGGTTTGCATGATGATTCTGCCTTTGGCAGCGTGAATGAATAAGGTAAAACAAGACCAGAACCGCGCTGTAAAAACGCGGTTCTGGTCTGCAGGTCCGCAGTGTAGCAGCCTGCGCGAATTTACACTGTTGGGCTGCGGTCTATCAGGGCGATGCCCAATGCCTCTATGCCAAGCAACATTTTCGCAAATGCGGCTTCCACCTGTGCCGGTTCGCCTTTTACCCCAAGCTCGATATGACGGCGAGTTTCGGCGTCGCCCACGCTGGGCAGGCTAAATACCTTGACCAGCGTGAATTCGGCTTCGATTGCCTCCATCAGAGGGGTAAGGTACGACTCCATTGCATCGAACACCCGCACCGATTTCTCCAGCCGCGCTTCCCGATTGAATAAATGCGCATATTCGTTATCCAGCACAGATGCAATCATCGGCCCGACCATCACCGGAAATCCGGGGACGAAATGATGATATGCAACTGAAAACCCTGGAATTTTATTGAACGGGTTCGGAATAATCCTGGCGCCTTGCGGAAACTCACCCATTTTCAAGCGCTGCAAATTCTCAGCCGAGTTCAGGTCCGGCGCCATTCCCGCCTCAACGGCCATGTCGGTAATGCGCTCCTGAATCTTCTCTTTCGCCTCTGGATGCAATACCAGCGGCACACCCAGTGCGGCAGCGGCGCACTGGCGGG
Source organism: Oxalobacteraceae bacterium (assembly GCA_030698225.1). Classification (GTDB taxonomy): domain Bacteria; phylum Pseudomonadota; class Gammaproteobacteria; order Burkholderiales; family Burkholderiaceae_D; genus AVCC01. Next base: position 41,137 of record JAUYNR010000091.1, read on the forward strand.
TATGGTCGTCGGGCGTGGCGCCGATGCCGCCGCAACAGAAAACAATGTCGGCGCTGGCGAACGTGCGGCATAAGGTAGCGGTGATGCGGGCCCGCTGGTCACCGATGTATTCGGCCCAATCCAATTGCAGTCCGCGCGCCGACAGCAGCTCGATCACTTTGGGAAAATGCTTGTCGGCCCGCTTGCCTGACAGGATTTCGTCACCGATGATAATGAGTCCGATAGCCATGGTATTGAGTCTCTTGTGATGAAAAAAGCGATGTCAGCTGATGTCCGTGCGCATTAATTGCGTCGTCTGACTGCCTGCAATATCTGCTGCCCGGTATTTTTGCAGCGCCGCAAGACAATAATACTGGAACCACAAACCGGTGAACACGAACACCAGCACATACAACCAGATCGAGCCGGCAGCCAACAACGGGAAGAAAATCACCGACAGTGCGCCGCCCAGCCACAGTATGGTTGGAGCCGCTCCCATCGCGCCGCTCACCGCGCCAATTATCAGCAACGGCCAGCGGTGGATGCGCAGAATTGCCTGGCGCTCCTGCGCATCGGCATAATCAGCCAGCGCATCGTAAGCCATCACCCGATACGTCAGCCAGCCCCACAGTAGGGTAAGAATGATGAAGGTGAGCGGCGGTATTAGCGACAGCGGCAAGGTTAGCAGCCACAAGAACATGAAGATCGCAAACGACGAACCCGACATCCACAGGCTACCCCAAAACGAGCCCCCCTTGCGCGCTTCAAGTTCAGGAAAATGGCGCTTGCCGACATGCTTGACGATAATCGGCATGGCAATCAAGCCAATGCACAGCAGGGCCGTCAAGATCATTAAAGGCAGCAGCAGCCACATCGCGATCAACGGCACCAGCACCGTCTTCAATGCCCCCAGGCCCACCATTGCCAGCAGGTTGCCGGAAATCCGAAAGCCGTCATTTTCAAGAAAATAACGCTGCAGCCAATCGATCAGTGGCTGCAAGCCTTGCCACAACGCCACACCCCAGATCACCACTGACAATAAGAACGGCAGAATGGTCAGCATCAACATCCGGTAGTGCAATTGCGACAGGAGCGCCCTGCTGAAAGCGATTAATACTGGGCGCATCTGGAAAATCCTTCAATGTCAAACGCTATCAACGGTTTCGAACCCCGCGCTGCAGGTACGGATGCTTGTGCGTGTGAGCGCAGGGAAAACGACAGCAAAGGCGCTATGAGAAGCTGTCGTGCCAGCACTGGCATATTTTACAGCGGGCTGCTAATGGAATCGGGCACTGCACATGTCACGCCGCTGCCAACGCCTGCTTGGTCGGCTGAACGATATTATTAAACCCCATATGAATGGCGAAAGTTTCTTCTGTCAAGAACGGAAAGCAATCGACGAAAATGCAAAAACGGGCCGCAACGCGGCCCGCTTCTATATTGTTGTTAGTGAATTATTTCTTGCCAGTCTTGGCAGCCGTTTTTTGCGCTGCCTCGGCAAAGCTTTTGGTCGTCTTGGCAACATTTTCTTCCAACACTTCCGCTGCTTTCTTGGTGGTTTTGAGCATCTGATCGTAACCGGCACTGGCGTTGGCAAGCACCGACTTGAGCATCTCGACCACGCTTTCGGAACCGGGAGGAGCATTCTTGGCCAGTTCGTCGATCATCTTCTTCAGATTTTCGCTGGTTTCGGCAATCTGCGCCTCTGCAGCCTTGGTCAGTTCCTTCTGGCTGGCGGCAGTAATGCTGGCCAGTTCGCGGTTGTACGCCTGCGCTTTTTCCGCGCCCGGTTGTGCCTGGGAAGCGGTAATTTCCAGAACATCCTTCATGTCTTTTGCCGCCAGCAACTGCTGGCCTGCAGCTGCCGAATCTTCGAGGGTGGCTTTGGCGGCATTCACGTTCAGGGCGATAATTTTTTCCGCTTCGCTAAATGCCTTGGTAGTCAATGAATTGATCATTGCCAATTGCGCTTCAAAATGTGATTTGCTTGCTTCCAGGAACTGCTCTTGAATTGTAGACATGACATTCTCCTTGGTAAGGAATATTGATGATTAAAACAAAATAATGGTGCACTGCACAAATGCACTTTACACACGCCAAAAAAAAATGTCCAGCATTATTTGTGCATTGCAGCACAAAAGAAATCAAGCGACTGACGCACCACACCATTACCGCTTTCAATCGGAAAGCTCAACCGTTCCCGATACAGCCCGCAAATACCTCGATCACATGCGCGATGTCCTGCCGCGACACATCCTTGTGCGTAACCAGTCGCATATGCGCACTGACGCTGGCAATGATGCCGCTCTCATGCAATGCCACCGCAACGGCTGTGCACCGCTGCTGCGGCAAATCCACATACACGATATTGGTTTGCGGCATCTGCACCGCCAAGCCGGGTATCCCTGCCAGCCCTTGCGCCAGATGCAGCGCATTGGCGTGATCCTCGGCCAGGCGCTGCACGTTATGCTCCAGCGCATATATGCCGGCAGCGGCCAGGATGCCAGCTTGGCGCATGCCGCCACCCAGCATCTTGCGCCAGCGCAAGGCCTGCCCGATGAAGCTGCGACTGCCGCACAGCACCGAACCGACCGGCGCGCCCAAGCCCTTCGACAGGCAGACCGATATGCTATCGAAACCTCGCACCGCGTCTCTCAGGCTGATCCCCTGCTGCACCGCCGCATTGCAAATCCGGGCGCCATCGAGGTGGGTTGCCAAGCCACGGCTATGAGCCAAATCGGTAGCGGCACGCAGGTAATCAGGGCTCAGCACGCGCCCGCCAATGGTATTTTCCAGTGCCAGCAAGCGACTGCGGGCGAAATGGAAGTCGTCCGGCTTGATGGCCGCAGTAATATCCTCCAGCGCCAGACTGCCATCGGCCTGGTGGGCCAGCGGCTGCGGTTGGATGCTGCCCAGAACCGCAGCACCGCCGCCTTCATACTTATAGGTGTGGGCTTGCTGGCCAACGATGTATTCATCACCGCGCCCGCAATGCGTCAGCAGCGCGATCAGATTGGTCTGGGTGCCGGAAGGCGCAAATAGCGCAGCTTCAAAGCCGAACAACTCTGCCGCCAGTTCTTGCAGGCGGTTCACGCCGGGGTCGTCGCCGTACACGTCGTCGCCCACCGGCGCCTGCGCCATCGCTGCGCGCATCGCGGTGCAGGGTTGTGTGACCGTATCGCTGCGCAGGTCGATTGCCGTATGCGTCATGTTGGTTTTTCCTTTTTCTAGCGTATTGCGGCTTGACGCAATGATAATAATCGCAATGAATTGATGCAGCGCACATTATCTCGCGAAAGCCGGTCGCAGGCATTCAGGCTGTGCTACCTTGGCGCCTGGAGGTCGCCCCGATATAGCCTTGGCGAGCATACATGTCCGGGTTTATGGCAATAAAATTTGGCGATATTGCGCGTTATAATCAAGTTTGATGCATTTTTGCGCGCTTGGCATCTCTTCAAATTTCGTATCATTCATTAACATGCAGATAATTTAATCAAAAGGAAATGACATGGCAAACGCAAGACAAGTAGTGATCGTAGGTGCAGCGCGTACCGCTATTGGCACATATGGCGGCACGCTGAAAGACATGCCGGCCTGCGAGCTCGCCGTGCATGCAGTCAAGGAAGCCTTTGCCCGCGCCAAGGTCGATCCTGCGAGCGCCGGCCAGATCGTACTCGGCAACGTGATCCACACCGAAGCACGCGACATGTACGTCTCGCGCGTGGTCGGCATCAATTCAGGCATGGCACACGCATCGGCGGCACTGACCCTGAACCGCCTGTGCGGCTCCGGCTTGCAAGCCATCGTTACCGCAGCCAATGCAATTCAACTGGGCGACACCGATATTGCGGTCGGCGCCGGCGTTGAAACCATGAGCCGCGCCGCGTTCACCGTGCCGTCGGCCCGCTGGGGCGCGCGACTGGGCGATACCAAGATGATCGACATGCTGGTCGGCGCAGTAACCGATCCGTTTGGCGTCGGCCACATGGGTATCACCGCTGAAAACGTGGCAGAAAAATACAATATCTCGCGCGAAGAGCAGGATGCCTTTGCCGTCGATAGCCAAAAGAAAGCGGTTGCCGCAATCGCCGCCGGCCACTTCAAATCGCAAATCGTGCCGATCGAAATCAAGACTCGCAAAGGCGCAGTCGCTTTCGATACCGACGAGCACCCAAAAGCCGATACGACGCTGGAAACCCTTGCCAAGCTCAAGCCGGCATTCAAAAAAGATGGCGGCACCGTAACTGCCGGCAATGCCTCCGGCCTGAATGACGCCGCCGCCGCTTGCGTCCTGATGGAAGCTGGTGCTGCCGAACGCGCCGGCCTGTCGCCATTGGCACGCCTGGTGTCGTATGCGATCTGTGGCGTCGATAACGCGATCATGGGTACCGGCCCGATCCCGGCAGTGCAACTGGCACTCAAACGCGCCGGCCTGAAACTCGACGAAATCGACGTGATCGAATCGAACGAAGCTTTCGCAGCGCAGTCGCTGGGTGTGTGCCGCGGCCTGGAACTCGATCCGGCGCGCACCAACCCGAATGGCGGCGCGATTGCGCTGGGCCATCCGCTGGGCGCGACTGGCTCGATCCTGACCGTGAAATGCGTGTACGAATTAATCCGCACCAACAAGCGTTACGGCCTGATCACCATGTGCATCGGCGGCGGCCAGGGGATTGCAGCGATCGTCGAACGCCTGTAATAAGACGTACAGCCGGAATCCAACCGGCTAACAAAAAAACCCGCGCATCGGATCTTCGATGCGCGGGTTTTTTAATATCGATTGACTGAACGATTTCGCTATGCAGTAAAGAACCGCCCCGCCATTTCCGACAGCCCCAGCGTTGCCAACACTTCCTGCAGCCGCTCCGATGGGCGCTTGCGCGGCAGGTCCTGATAACTGGCGATGATCAATTCATTCTTCATCGAATGTTCCCAGCCGACCAGTTCGGTCACGCTGACCTGATAGCCATGCGCTTCCAGTTGCAGGCAGCGCAACACATTGGTGACCTGGCTGCCGAATTCGCGCGTATGCAGCGGATGGCGCCAGATTTCGGTCAGCGCACTTTTTGCCAGTGTTTTGCCCTTGTTTCTTTTCAGAACAGACGCGACCTCGGCCTGGCAGCAGGGCACCAGCACCATGAAACGGGCCTTCTTTTTCAGCGCGAAATGAATCGCATCGTCGGTCGCCGTGTTGCAAGCGTGCAGGGCGGTGACGATATCGACCTCGGCCGGCAGCAAGTCGGATTGGGCAGACTCGGCAACCGACAGGTTCAGGAAGGACATGCCGGGGAAATCCAGCCGCGCTGCCAGTTCCTCGGACTTGCGGACCAGCTCATCCCGGGTTTCGATGCCGTAAATGCGGGAAGCCCCGGCCAGCGACTTGAAAAACAGGTCGTACAGAATGAAACCCAGATACGACTTCCCTGCCCCGTGATCGACCAGGCGGATCGCGCTGCGCTGCTGCAACACCTGCTGCAGCAGCGGTTCGATGAACTGGTACAGGTGGTACACCTGCTTGAGCTTGCGGCGGCTATCCTGGTTCATCTTGCCGTCGCGTGTGAGGATATGCAATTCCTTGAGCAGCTCAATCGACTGGCCGGGCCTGATTTCATGCATCTGGGCTGCGGGTTTTACATCTGTCATTACACACGATCCATTCTGAATGCAAAGATTGCCGGAGAAACCCTGCTGAATTCATAAAACAGGGAGTATCAATAAAAATACGGCAATTTACGCATATATTAAATGCGGATAATTAAAATACATCATTGGGTATATTGAATAATTTCGAATACTTGAAGATGCCAGATCGCCATGTATGCGCTATTGCGCTTCCGCGATCCAAGCCATCTGGATCGCTTCGAGTATTTTTTCGCCCGAATGTTCAGGCTGATCGTCAAATCCGTCCAATTCGCAGACCCAGCGGTGCAAATCCGTAAAGCGCACCGTCAACGGATCAATCTCTGGAAATTTATCGAAAAGCTCTTCTGCAATACGTTGGGTATCGGTCCATTTCATGCCGCTCTCCTGTCTGACCCGCTCAATGATTTTCGCGCGCGAGGTTGATCGTGTATCTCGGAATTTCGACCACCAGATCTTCTTCGCCCACCAGTGCCTGACAGGAAAGGCGCGAAGCCGCCTCCAGCCCCCAGGCCTTGTCAAGCAAGTCTTCTTCTGCTTCGGTTGCGTCCTCCAGGGAAGCAAAGCCTTCCCGGATGATGACGTGGCAAGTGGTACAGGCGCAGGATTTTTCACACGCGTGTTCGATCTCGATGTCGCTGTCGAGCAGCACATCGCACAGCGATTTGCCGACTGGTGCATCGATCACCGCGCCTTCCGGACACAGTTGCGGATGGGGAAGTATGACGATTTGGGGCACTATATTTACCTCGATAATAAGATGGGCTGCCGCCTGCGGCAGGCAACGGTACGAAATATTCCAGCTTCAGGCGATTTCATCGAGCCTCTTGCCTGCCAGCGCAGAACGCACGCTACGATCCATGCGCCGTGCAGCGAATTCCTCGGTGCCGTACGCCAGCGCATTGACCGCTGCGCGAATGGCGAGATGATCGATGCCCGACACCTGCTCCCGCACGCGTTGCAGCAAGGCGTCGATTGCGGCACGCTCGTCATCGGACAGCAAGTTGCCATCGTTATCCAGCGCCGACTGCGTCGCCAGCATGATCCGTTCTGCCTCGACCTGCTCTTCACGCAACGCGCGCGACTGCATGTCGATATCTGCCGACGCAAACGAATCCTGCAGCATGCGGGCCACCTCGTCGTCGCCCAGGCCATACGACGGCTTGACCACGATCGACGCCTCGACGCCGGAGCGCAATTCACGCGCCGACACCGACAGCAAGCCATCCGCATCGACCTGATAAGTGATGCGAATGCGCGCGGTGCCGGCCGCCATCGGCGGAATGCCGCGCAACTCGAAACGGGCCAGCGAGCGGCAATCGCTGACCAGTTCCCGGTCGCCCTGCACCACATGCACCGCCAGCGCGGTCTGGCCATCCTTGAAAGTGGTGAATTCCTGCGCCCGGGCGCAGGGGATGGTGGCATTGCGCGGGATGACCTTTTCCGCCAGGCCGCCCATGGTTTCGATCCCGAGCGAGAGCGGAATCACGTCCAGCAACAGCCAGTCGTCGCCCGCTGCACGGTTGCCCGCCAGCAGATTGGCTTGTATCGCCGCGCCCAATGCGACTACCTGGTCCGGATCAATATTGGCCAGCGGCATGGTCTGGAAGAATTCGCCGACTGCCTTGCGCGCATGCGGCATCCTGGTGGCACCGCCCACCAGCACCACGCCATCGACATCATCAGTCGACAAGCCGGCATCACGCAGCGCCTTGCGGCAGGGCGCCAGGGTTTTGGCGATCAGATGCTGGGTGATTTCAGTGAATTTGGCCGCGCTCACTGCCAGATTCACGGTCTCGCCCGATTTCAACGCCGCATCGATATGGGTCTCGGACTTGGACGACAGCAGCTCTTTCGCTTCGCGCGCCTTGACCATCAACAGGCGGGTATCCTGGTCCGACAGCGGCGCCAGCTTGGCCTGTTCGATGATCCAGCAAAACAGGCGATGATCGAAATCGTCGCCACCCAGCGCGGAATCGCCGCCAGTGGACAAGACCTCGAACACGCCCTTGGTCAGCTTCAGGATCGAAATATCGAAAGTGCCGCCGCCCAGGTCATACACCGCATAAATCCCTTCGGAGCCATTGTCCAGTCCGTAGGCGATTGCCGCCGCAGTCGGCTCGTTGAGCAGGCGCAGCACGTTGATGCCGGCCAGACGGGCCGCATCCTTGGTGGCTTGGCGCTGCGCATCGTCGAAATACGCCGGCACCGTAATGACCGCGCCGACCAGATCGTCGCCGAGCGCATCTTCCGCCTGCTGGCGCAGGGTGGCCAGGATCTGGGCGGAAATTTCCACCGGACTCTTTACGCCGGCAGTGGTATTGATCTGCACCATTCCGGGTGCATCCTGGAAGTCGTAAGGCAGGTTCTCCGCATACGGGACATCCTTCAGGCCGCGCCCCATGAAGCGCTTGACCGAGACGATAGTATTTTTCGGGTCGGTGGTCTGCGCCGCTTGCGCCTTATAGCCAATATGCACCTGACCTCCGGGCAGATAGCGCACGATGGACGGCAGCAAGCAGCGCCCTTCCTCGTCCATCAGGATTTCGGGAATGCTGTTGCGCACGGTGGCGACCAGCGAATTGGTGGTGCCCAGATCAATCCCGACCGCGAGCCGATGCTGGTGCGGCGCGGTGGACATGCCGGGTTCTGCGATTTGTAAGAGTGCCATGCGAGTTACCGTGAGGCCGGCAGGGCGATGCGGATACCGAGGCCGATAAAGGCGCACCCTGCCAGACGATTTAAATTAATGGAAGCGGACGCGTTGCGCTGCAGGCAGGCGCCGACGTTCCCGGAAAAAAAGGCGATGCTCCCGAAGATGCACAGCGTCACCAGAATGAATAGCGCATCCTGCCCGGGAGCCAGCGTCACGGTGGCGGCAGCGATCAGGAATAACCAGATATCAGGCATCTTTGTCACCCTCATGCATTCGTAGATCAGGCGGCTTCAAGGGCGGCGAATGCATCGCCGATCTCGTGGCCAAATTTTTCCAGAAACATCAATTGCCGCACGCCCACGGCTGCTTGCGTGAAATCCGCGCTATCGAGCGCACTGCCAATCCGCGCCACCTGGACCCTGCGTACCGCACGCAGTTCGTCATCGATCCGCTCCAGCGCTGCCATATCCTTGGCCGCCCGGGCATCATCGAGCGCTTCACGCCATTCCATCTGCTGCATCAGGAATGCCGCCGGCATCGACGTATTAGATTCCGTCTGCAGGTCGATGCCATGCAGTTCGCACAGGTAAGCAGCACGCTTGAGGGGATTCTTCAAGGTCTGATAGGCTTCGTTGGCGCGTGTCGCCCATTGCATCGCCACCCGCTTTTCAGCGTCGGTGGCACTGACGAACTTGTCGGGATGGACCCGATTCTGGACTTCGTGATACGCGACATCCAGTGCGCCGACATCGATCGTGAACTGTTGCGGCAACTGGAATAAGTCGAAGTGATTTTGCATTTTGGGTAACAATCAAAACAAAAGCCTGTCCAGACATCAACAGGCTCATTTTCGGGCAAGGTTCCCGTCCTTTATTGCAACGTTACAGAGCAGAAAACGGAATCGGCAACTGCACACTGCAAAGTATCCAAATCGCCACGCGTGCTGCACATTGCCCACCAAAAACACGAACCGGACTCACACCTTTTAAAAATAGGGAGTATGCCTATTTTTATGGAATTTTCCGCATATTTTTGTTGTGGTTTTAAATATACTATAGTCAGTGCAAAACGCGCATCAAACGTTCGCCTGAGCCTGAACGCCTGTTCCGGAGTCAGCGATCTCTTTTCCTGTCTTTCGTGGAGACTGTTTCCCGCATGATGAGCTTGCGCAACATCAGATCGTAAACGATTCTCCGCAACCGCATTCGTCCTTGACGTTCGGATTATGGAACTTGAAGCCTTCGTTCAAGCCTTCGCGCGCGAAATCCAGTTCGGTGCCGTCGATATAGGACAGACTCTTCGGATCGACGAATACCTTGACGCCATAGGATTCGAACACGATGTCTTCCGCCTCCATCTGGTCGACATATTCGAGCTTATAGGCCAAGCCGGAACAACCGGTGGTACGAACCCCGAAACGCAAACCGATGCCATTGCCGCGCCGGTCGATGTAACGACTGATGTGTTTCGCCGCTTTTTCAGTCAGAGTGATTGCCATGATTTTCTCCATACCATTCTCCCGCCAGGAAGAAGGAATGCTGTTTGCACCAAAAACTTAAATCGCTGCCGATTCCGCGCCATGCTTGTTTTTATAGTCCAGCACCGCTGCCTTGATCGCATCTTCGGCCAGGATCGAGCAGTGAATTTTCACTGGCGGCAATGCGAGTTCTTCGGCAATTTGCGTATTTTTGATATCCAGCGCCTGATCCAGCGTCTTGCCCTTGACCCACTCGGTCACCAGCGACGAGGACGCAATGGCGGAACCGCAGCCGTAGGTCTTGAACTTGGCATCTTCGATCACGCCATCCGCACCGACCTTGATTTGCAGTTTCATCACGTCGCCGCAAGCAGGCGCACCTACCATGCCGGTACCGACGGAATCGTCGTTCTTGTCGAACGCGCCGACATTGCGCGGATTTTCGTAGTGATCGAGAACTTTTTCCGAATAAGCCATTTTGATGCTCCTTAAAACAATACGTTGATTCTGCTTGCATTTTCGATACGAAAAATCCAGCTCAGTGGGCGGCCCACTTGATCGAACTGATGTCGATCCCTTCTTTATGCATATCCCACAGTGGCGACAGCTCGCGTAATTTTGCCACTTTAGATTTCATGAGTTCGATCGTGAAATCAATTTCTTCTTCGGTCGTAAAGCGGCCGATGGTAAAGCGGATCGAGCTATGCGCAAGTTCATCGCTGCGGCCCAGCGCACGCAATACATACGAAGGCTCCAGGCTGGCCGAGGTGCAAGCGGAACCGGAAGACACCGCGATATCCTTGATCGCCATAATCAGCGACTCGCCTTCGACGAAGTTGAAGCTGGCATTCAGATTGTGCGGCACCCGGTGCTCCATGTCGCCGTTGATGTAGACCTCTTCAATCTCCTGCAGGCCCTTGGCCAGACGGTCGCGCAACGCCTGGATACGAACCGATTCCGTTGCCATTTCTTCCTTGGCGATACGAAAAGCCTCACCCATGCCGACAATCTGGTGCGTCGGCAAGGTACCGGAGCGCAAGCCGCGCTCATGGCCGCCGCCATGCATTTGCGCCTCGATGCGCACCCGCGGCTTGCGCCGCACGTACAGGGCGCCAATACCTTTCGGGCCGTAGGTCTTGTGTGCGGTGAAAGTCATCAGGTCAACTTTGGATTTTTCCAGGTCGATGTCCACCTTGCCGGTGGCCTGGGCTGCATCGCAATGGAAAATAATGCCTTTGGCACGACATAGCTCGCCAATCTCATCAATCGGCTGGATCACGCCGATTTCATTATTGACCAGCATCACCGATACCAGGATCGTATCGGGACGGATAGCTTCCTTCAACTGTTCGATCGTTATCAAGCCATTTTCTTGCGGCTGCAGGTAGGTCGCGTCAAAACCTTGCCGCTCCAGTTCGCGTACCGTATCGAGCACCGACTTGTGCTCGGTCTTGACTGTGATGATGTGCTTGCCCTTGGTCTTATAGAACTGGGCTGCGCCCTTGAGTGCCAAGTTATTGCCTTCGGTAGCACCGGAAGTCCAGATAATTTCGCGCGGATCGGCATGCACCAGAGCGGCAACTTGCGCACGCGCTTCCTCTACCGCTTTTTCAGCCGACCAACCGTACATGTGGCTGCGCGAAGCAGGATTGCCAAACTGCTCGCGCAGATACGGGATCATCTTGTCGGCAACACGCGGATCAACCGGCGTAGTTGCGGAATAGTCCATATAAATAGGGAAATGCGGCGCCTTCAGTGAATCAATCAGACTTTTTTCCAACGGTGCGTTCATTCTCAAGCTCCAAATGTCATCAGGCGACGACGTGGGTACGACGCGATTGCATGACAACCACGCTTTGTTCAGTATTTTTTTGCTTTTGCTGATCGGCAAGATCCTTAAGCGAGACGGAATCGAGATATTCGACCATTTTTGCATTTAAGGTCGACCACAGATCATGCGTCATGCAACGACCTCCGGCTTCCTGCTTTGAGTGATTACAGTTTTCCTTGCCACCGCATTGCGTCGCATCAAGCTGCTCGTCAACCGCAATTATAATGTCCGCCACCGTCACATCCTCGGCCTTACGCGCCAGATTGTAACCGCCTCCGGGACCACGCACAGACTCTACAATCTTATGGCGACGCAACTTGCCAAACAGTTGCTCCAGGTAGGAAAGCGAAATTTCTTGCCGTTGGCTGATACCAGACAGAGTAACCGGCCCGTTATCCTGACGCAAAGCCAGGTCAATCATCGCAGTCACCGCAAAACGGCCTTTTGTTGTCAGACGCATCAAAACCCCAGTCTTAAAAACACACTCGGCACAACCTTCAAGAAAACTTTAATTCCCGATCAATTTGATCAAGTATAGCAAACCTGAGTAAATTTGTCAGGTAAGCGTCAAGATCGAATAGGAGGCCCGGATCCAAGCCCGAACAGCATCATTTCAGCGAGTTGTCCCGATCAAGCTATGGCCGGTCTCCGCTAAAAAATAATTTCATCGCGCTGCTACCGGTAGGCGTCGTTCGACTGAGGAAAGAAAACGCAGACTCAAAATGAAAACGGCGGTATTGCGCCGCCGCTCTCATTTCCCTTGTAGTGAGGGAGCACTAGTAAGGAGCATCAAACTCCTCGGTCCGCATTGAATGCGGTTGCGAGTGGTGTTCTCGAATACTACTTATCACTCTTGAGATTCAAAGCGAGAATGGTATATAGACAGACCTCCTGAATCGAGTCACACAAATAGAAAACCAATCCCCAAAACCAGACAGATACACCGTCAAATGATCCTACTTGCCCACAAATGCCATGAGTGGAATTTCTAATGATTCAAAGACAATTCTTTGAATATTTACCTCTTGGCGAATGAACTGTTCATAGCCTAAATATAGGCAAAGACTCAAAAGTTGCAAGGAAATATTTGTGCATCAAAAAACAAAGATGAGAATATCTCCGCTTCAGCAAGTTTGCAAGTTCTCTGTAGTGCCATGAAAAAAAACCACTCGGACTGGGACTCTGAAAATTTTTTGTCGATATCGAATAATTTCCGTATCGATTATCGCAAACCCGGCAGAGTGCCGTGCCATGCCGATTTGATCGCGGCGGCTCCTATCGCAGCGCCAAATTTTTTCAAGACTCGGTCAGGCAAGCCTTCATGCTCGGTGTAATCGACAATATTCTCAGCCTTGATTATGTCGCGAGCGACCGTATCAACTGTTCCCAAGCCATCAGCCAATCCCAACTCAATTGCCTTGGATCCGCTCCAGAATAATCCGGAAAATATCTCTGGCGATTCTTTCAGTCGAGCTCCACGGCCCGTGCGTACTGCATCGATAAATTGTGCGTGAATTTCATCCAGCATGGACTGTGCATAAATGCTATCTTTTTCAGACCGTGGCGAAAATGGATCCATAAATCCCTTGTTGCTTCCTGCAGTAAGCAAGCGCCGTTCAACTCCGAGTTTCTCCATCAATCCAGACACGCCGAAACCATCCATCAGGACGCCGATAGAACCGACGATGCTGGCTTTATTGACAAAAATTTTATCTGCTGCCGCAGCAATGTAATAACCGCCGGATGCGCAAACCTCGTCAACCACAACATACAGATGTTTGCCTGGATACATTTTACGCATCCGCACAATTTCGTCATTAATCATGCCGGCCTGTACCGGACTTCCGCCAGGACTATTGATGCGCAAAATGACGCCAACGGAAGAATCTGCAGAAAATGCATTATCCAGCGCAGGGACAACCACATCGGCCGCGCCGCTGCCTCCCGCTTCGATTGCCCCGTTGATCTCCACCAGCGCGGTGTGGCGCCCCTGTTTACGTATATCGGCACCACCCAGATCGAATATCTGCCAGACACCGTAAAAAATGAGGGAAAGCGTCAATAATTTGAAAAAAATCCCCCAACGACGCTTCGCACGCTGCTCCCTGATAGTGGAGAAAGCCAGTTTCTCCAACACATCACGCTCCCATCCATTCTTTCTGATATCGGATTTCATTTGATCCATTGAAGTCTTGTTGGGCATACTGTCGAAGTCATTATCGTTCATGGTTTTAGCTGGTTACGTTTGCCCTGAAGGCCGCGCAATGCAAACACGGTTTCGCAAGCGATTGTTCAAATACTTTCGAAAATTGAGGGGAAATAACTATCGCTGCTTAGCTGCTGGATTCTGAATCAGGCAATTGCCGGGCGAATATAGTCATCCGGCTGCCAAAAAATATGGCTGTCAACTTCAATCACTGTTATTGCCCGCAGGCTTGCACCACGGCAAGGCCCCCCCGCACACTTTCCTGTACTTGGAGTATAGAGAGCTCCATGTGTAGAACACATAAGATACGAGCCACTGGATTCAAAAAAAACCCCAGGATTCCAGTCCAGTTCCATCGGGACATGCGCGCAGCGGTTCAGAAATCCGCGCACGATACCGTCATGACGCACGACGAAGCCGACCGCATCTTCTCCACCTGCAGTGACAGGGAAACGCACCCCAGGTCCACCCTCCTGGGCTTCATCCGAACGACAGATTGAAATGATTACATCGGTCATTCTCAGTCACGCGTGGCGACTCAGCCAGTCGCGCAATATCGGCACGGAACTTGCTGAAAACAACGGGTTCAATGTGCGCAATTGGTGCTCTGGATGCGCGCCATACTCTACAGCAATGCCGGCTGCGCCTGCATTGACAGCCATCTGGAGATCGTGTGTGGTATCACCAATCATGACCGTGCGCTTTATGTCCTGACCAAGTTCACGGGTTAACTCTTGCAGCATGGCTGGATGTGGTTTGGAAAAAGTTTCGTCTGCACAACGTGTTGCATCAAATAAAGATAGCAAATTGACAGCGTCAAGGGCGCGGTTCAAACCGACCCGGCTCTTGCCGGTAGCTACAGCAAGAAAATACCCTTCTTGCGTCAGCTCAGCCAGCATTGCAGGGACTCCCTCAAATAAGGTCAAGACATGGTCCTTAGTTAAATAATGATAACGATAACGCTCAATCATACGCGGATAATATTTCGCATCGACGCTTGGCAATACCGCCTCCATGGCCTCCTGCAATCCCAAACCAATCACATGCGATGCCATGTTGTCGTCCGGCACCGGCAAGCCCAAATCCTTGGCCGCTGCCTGAATACATCTGGCAATGGTCGCAGTGCTATCCATCAAGGTGCCATCCCAATCGAACACGATTAAATCAAATTGCTTTCTTGCCATTTTTCTGGCAGTACATTCTGCCAACTCCATTATTTCATGTGTTAATAAAATATTAAAAGTAACTTTAATTACGCTCAAGTCACATTTAGTTAACCTGAATCCGTGATGTGATTTCGAAATGTCCTTCTGAATCAACGTGCTACGCCACTTATCCACTCACCCAGCAGAGGGTGTGAATATGTTATTTAACCATTTGATTTTAAAGGATATTATTTATTTCCCCTCACGGATC
>JAUYNR010000102.1 GCA_030698225.1 Oxalobacteraceae bacterium
AGGCTGGAAGATCGATTCCAGCTGGTTCGCGCTGATGCCGATGCAGGTGTCTTGCACTTCGAAGCGCAGCCGGCTGGGAGGCGAAAAGCGTACCCGCAGGCTGACCTGGCCGTGGTCGGTGAACTTGACCGCGTTGGCCAGCAGGTTGAGCAGCGCCTGGCGCAGCCGCTTTTCGTCGGCGCGGATGCCGCCGGGCAGGTCCGGCGCGGTGTCGCAGATGAAGACCAGGCCCTTCTGCTCCGCTTTGACGCCGATGATTTCGGTGATGACGCGCAGGAATTTGGCCAGCGGGATGTCGGTCAGGCTGAGCTCCTGCTTGCCGGCTTCGATTTTGGCGAAATCGAGCACATCGTTGATCAGCGTGAGCAGTTGCTCGCCGCTTTGCTGGATCACGCGCATCCCCGCGACTTGCCGCTCGCTCAGCGTGTTGTCCCGCAGCAGGATTTGCGCGTAGCCCAGAATGCCGTTCAGCGGCGTGCGCAGTTCGTGGCTCATGTCGGAAAGGAAATTTGATTTCGCGCGGTTGGCGCTTTCGGCAGCAGCCTGCGCCTGCTTTTGGTCCTCGATGTCGGTGCTGGTCCCAACCCATTTGACGACATGGCCAGTGGCGTCTTTAACCGGTGATATGCGATGAAGATGCCATCGATGGACGCCATCGGAAGCTTTTTTCAAGCGGTATTCGACTTCAAAAGCTTCGCCGCTCACGAATGCGCTCGTCCAGCGATCGATGAAAGGCTGCAAATCATTCGGGTGTATTACTAGACGCCAATACCCCAGTTGGGTTTGCGCCAAGGTGAGCCCTGTATAGGCGATCCAGCGCTGATTGAAGTAGTCGATCCTGCCATCCGGCATGGCTGTCCACACCATTTGAGGCATCGTATCGGCGAGCAATCTAAAACGTCGTTCGCCCTCATCAATGTGGCCCTCTGAAGAAGGCAATTTTTCCGTGGTATCGGTAACTTGTTTTCGCATGCTCATCTACCTGAATAAGCGTAAATATTATTCCTTAATTTGATTTCCTGATTCTGCAGAGAAAAACCGTAGCTAAAAGTGCTCCCACCCACTTTGTGCTGAATATCCAGAATACCCCCACTGCCAGGAGTTCAGCTATGCAAGCTGTGGTAAACCGCATGGAAAACGATGACCAAAAACCATTCGACTCCATCACCACAATAATATAAATCCCCAAAAAGGCCAGGATACAATCCGCGCACTGAATGCCAATTAGTTTCTACGCAACAATTTCTCTGACTAAAGAGCGACCAATGCGGCTGCGGAACGCCCGAGTCAAGTCCCGAATCGGATCCGCCAAGGTCCATCGCCTGGAAATCAAAAAAAGTCCGATCCTCTGCAACACCGCATCGCTCCCCTATAATGAATTTTCGACCAAGGAAACCTGATGAATGCCATTGAAATCACCCAATACGGCGCGCCCGATGTGCTGCAAATCTGCGAACGTCCGATTCCGACTCCGAAAACCGGCGAAGTATTGATCAAAGTCCATGCCGCCGGTGTGAACCGGCCCGATGTGCTGCAAAGAACCGGCCACTATCCGGTACCCGCCGGCGCATCCGACCTGCCGGGCCTGGAAGTTGCAGGCGAAATCGTCGGCGGCGATGTGAGCGGCAGCACCTTGCGATGCGGTGACATGGTATGTGCGTTGGTCCAGGGCGGTGGTTATGCCGAATATTGCGTGGCACCGACAGCACAATGCCTGCCGATACCGAAGGGCTTGAGCCCGCTGCAAGCGGCGTCACTGCCGGAAACTTTCTTTACCGTGTGGAGCAATGTGTTCGACCGGGCTCGTCTAGTTGAGGGGGAAACCCTGCTGGTGCAGGGCGGCACATCCGGCATCGGCGTGACCGCGCTGCAGATCGCCAGCGCGCTCGGGCACCGGGTCTTCGCTACCGCCGGCAGCGACGACAAGTGCCGCGCCTGCGAAGCGCTGGGAGCCGAGCGCGGGATCAACTACAAGACCGAAGATTTTGCCGCTGTGGTCAAGCAGCTGACCGATGGCAAAGGCGTGGATGTGATCCTCGACATGGTCGGCGGCGATTATCTGGTGCGCGAAATCAGCTGCCTGGCGGACGACGGCCGCATCGGCCTGATCGCCCTGCTGGGCGGCTCCAAGGCGAATGTCGACCTGGGGCAAATCCTGCGCCGCCGCCTGACGATTTCCGGCTCGACGCTGCGCCCGCGTCCGGTTGCCTTCAAGGCGGCGATTGCAAAAAACCTGCTGCTACAGATCTGGCCGCTGCTCGAATCCGGCGCCATCAAGCCGGTTATCTTCCAAACCTTCCCACTGGCCCAAGCCGCACAGGCGCACAGCCTGATGGAATCAAGCACCCATGTCGGAAAAATCATGCTGCAGGTAAATTAAATATACCTGGCGCCGTATTTTATATTTCGCAATAAAAATATGCGGGAAGTGCCGTATTAATCGGCATACTCCCGCATATATCTGCAATGAAAAGCAAGGGCGAAGCGGTAAATTGCCTCGCCATAACAACCACTTACTTGCGCTGTTCCTTGTACAACTCGCGGAAAGTCTTGCCGGACGGTGCCGGCATATCGCGATAATCGCTCCAGCCGCCGACGAACGGCAGCGTCGAAATCATTTTCTTGCGCCCGCCCATGATGCGCATCACCCGCACCCCGATCTTGGTCGTCAGGCCATACAGGGCCGGACGTTTGGCGAAATACGCCCATACCTGCAGGCCCAGCCGTTCCAGCGGCGGCCGCAATTCCCGCTCAAACTGTTGTTCGCGCAATTTGCGCATCAGGTCCGGCAACGGGATTTTCACCGGGCACACCACATGGCACTCGCCGCACAACGTCGATGCCTGCGGCAGGTCGAGTGCGTTTTCGATCCCCACATAAGCCGGCGTAAGCACGCTGCCCATTGGCCCCGGATACACCCAGCCATAGCTATGGCCGCCGATTTTCTGGTACACCGGACAATGGTTCATGCAGGCACCGCAGCGAATGCAGCGCAGCATGTCCTGGAATTCGCCGCCGATCAGGCCGGTGCGACCGCCATCGACCAGCACGAAATACATGTGCTCCGGGCCATCCTGCTCACCTTCTGCACGCGGGCCGGTGAGCAGGGAAAAATAATTCGAGATCGACTGGCCGGTGGCCGAACGCGGCAGCAGGCGCATCACGGTGGCCACGTCGTCCAGTGTCGGCAATACTTTTTCGATGCCGGTCACCACCACGTGCACCTTGGGCGGCAGGATCGTGCACATGCCTTCGTTGCCCTCATTGGTGACGATTGCGACCGATCCGGTTTCGGCGATGATGAAATTGCCGCCGGTAATACCCATGTCGGCCGACAAGAACTGCGGCCGCAGAATTTCGCGCGCCTCCCGCGTCATGGCCGGGATGTCGGTCAGGCGCGGCCGCTTGTGAACCCGGGCGAACAGGTCGGAAATCTCTTCCTTGTCCTTGTGCACCACCGGCGCGATGATGTGCGATGGTGCTTCATTGCCGTTGATCTGCAGGATGTATTCGCCCAGATCGGTTTCGACAACCTGGACGCCGGCAGCTTCCAGTGCCTGGTTCAGCGCCATCTCTTCCGACACCATCGACTTCGACTTGATGGCTTTTCTCACTTCGTGTTTGCGAGCGATTTCGACCACCAGACGCGACGCATCTTCAGCACTTTCCGCATACAGTACGGTGGCGCCGCGACGGGCCGCCTCCGTCTCGAATGTCTCCAGCCAGACATCGAGATTTTCGATGGCGCGCATGCGCATGCCGATTGCGGCGTCGCGGGTGCCTTCGAAGTCATCCAGTTCGGTGATAGCCGAAGCCCGGCCGGTGACGAATTTGGTTGACAGTTTCTTCAGATTGTTTTGCAGCCGCAAGTCTGCCAGGCGCTGCCCGGCGCGGGCCTTGAAATGCATCGATTGAATTTGCATGATGTCGTCTCCCTGCTGTTCTTGTTAGCAATCGCCAGCCAGCACTTGTGCCACGTGCAAAACTCGGGTTTTTTCATCGCCGGTGCGGCGCAGCCGTCCTTCGATGTTGAGCATGCATCCCAAATCGCCCAGCACCACCGCATCGGCGCCGGAGTCGTGAATGTTTGCGCACTTTTCATCCACGATAGCGCTGGAGATGTTGCCGTACTTGATGGCAAAAGCACCGCCGAAACCACAGCAAACGGTACTGTCCTTCATCTCAGTCAGTTGCAGATCCGGTAACTGACCGAGCAATGCGCGCGGCTGCGCTTGCACACCCAGCTCGCGCAGACCGCAACAGGAATCGTGATAGGTGACATGGCCCTTGAAGCTGGAAGGCAGCGTGGATATTTTCAGTACGCTGACCAGAAAATCGGTCAGCTCGAAAATGCGCGGCGCAAGCTGGCTCATGCGCGCGCGCAGATCGGGATCGTCGGAAAACAGGTCCGGATAATGCGTCTTGATCATGCCGCCGCAGGAGCCGGAAGGAATCACCACATACTCAAATCCTTCGAATTCACGCAGAAATTTCTCGGCCAGCGCACGCGCCGACTGACGGTCGCCGGAGTTATAAGCAGGCTGGCCGCAGCAAGTCTGCAAATCCGGCACCACCACCTCGCAGCCATTGGACTCCAGCAGCTTCAACGTGGAAAAGCCAATTTCCGGCCGCATCATGTCAACCAGACAGGTTACAAATAATCCGATACGCATCGACTGCTCCTGTTTAATTATTAATGTCTCCTATTATGAAGCCGGAAATCAGAACTGCAGCATCCCCTGTAGATGAAATAATTTATGGCATTTTGCAGGAATATTTTCGCCTTTTACTGCGACTCTTTTCACATTGTGGTATAAGGTAGGATTATGCTGCGCCAATTGAATGATGAAAAGCGAATTAACAACTACTGTAAGTAAGACCTCAATTCAGGTAATCGAACGCATGATCTCGCTGCTCGATGCTCTGGCCCATTATCCGGATCCTGTCAGTCTCAAGGAACTCTCCAAAATGACCGGATTGCATCCGTCAACCGCACATCGCATTCTCAACGATATGGTATTGACGCGCTTTGTGGACCGCGCCGAACCCGGCTCCTATCGCTTGGGCATGCGCCTGCTGGAACTGGGGAATATCGTCAAGAGCCGCTTGAGCGTGCGCGAGGCAGCGCTGGATTTCATGCGTATCCTGCATAGAAAAACGCAACAAACCATCAACCTGTCGGTGCGCCAGGGCGATGAAATCGTATATATCGATCGCGCATTTTCAGAACGTTCCGGCATGCAGGTGGTGCGCGCGATTGGCGGACGCGGCCCACTGCACCTGACGTCGACTGGCAAGCTGTTCCTGTCAGTGGACGAACCCAAGGCGGTACGTGCCTACGCCACTCGCACTGGCCTGACCGGCCACAATAAAAATTCGATTACCGATCTGGGCAAACTGGAGCGCGAACTGAGCCTGATACGTGCACGCGGCTACGCTCGCGACAATGAGGAGCTTGAACTCGGCGTGCGCTGCATGGCCGCCGGCATCCGGGACGACAGCGGAAAACTGATTGCCGGCCTATCGATCTCCGCTCCGGCAGATCGCCTGCAAGATGACTGGGTGGAAGACCTGATCCAGACCGCGAACCAGATTTCAGCCACACTGGGTCACGTTCCGCAAGAGGCATGATTGAGATATTCATAAGAATATATTATTCTTTAAATGATTCTCGAAATGAAATATTACGGTAAAAATAAGTACTCCATCACAATCTGAATGTGAATGGGGGCAGATGTAGGAGCGAGGGCAATTTTCGCAACTATAAATCTATAAGGTAAAAAAAATGGCGAACCGAGGTTCGCCATTTTTTCCTTATCGACGGTATCAACAGGCGATCAACTCTGCTTGGCGGCGAGCACAGGGGTCTCCGGAAAGGTTGACGGCGACGTCTGCAGCCACTTGCGTATACGTCCGGCATCTCCCAGACGCGATTGCTTGCCTTTGGAATCCAGAAAAACCATCACCACCGCACGCCCGTCGATCTTTGCCTGCATCACCATGCAGCGCCCGGCTTCAGTGATATAACCGGTCTTTTGCAAGCCGATATCCCATTCCGGATTCTTGACCAGTCCATTGGAGGTCGAATAGTGCAGCACACGCCCGCCCGACGCCACCATATAGCTACTGTCGGTCGAATATTGACGCACTAACGGATAATTGTAAGCAGCGCTCACGAGTTTGGCCAGATCACGCGCGCTGGCCACATTCCGGCTCGACAGCCCAGTGGGTTCGACATACAAGGTATCGGTCATGCCTATCGTTCGCGCTTTTTCGTTCATGCGCTTGACAAAATTAGGCAAACCGCCGGGATAGCTGCGTCCGAGCGCCGAAGCGGCACGGTTTTCCGAACTCATTAGCGCAATATGCAGCATATCGGCGCGCGACAAGTGTGCCCCCACCCTCAGGCGGGAGCCGCTATTCTTTTCATAATCGACATCCTGGACTGTCACCTCCAGCATCTCGTTCATATCTTGTTGGGAATCAAGCACGATCAGCGCCGTCATCAATTTGGTAATGGACGCCATCGGCAACGGCACCCGTGAGTTTTTCTCAAACAACACTTCAGACGTCGCCTGATCCATGATGAATGCCACATTGGATTTGAGATCAAGCGGGTCATGCGTGTTGCTTAAACCGGCCATGTCGCCAAACGTCGGCCTAGCAGGTATTACCTGCACAAACGGTGCGGTCAATACGCGCCTGCCACGGAATGCGGCACGCTTTTCATTTTTTTTATTGCCGGCAGTGATTGATCTGCCCCGCCTGATGACGATTTTAGACTTGCTTTTTGCGACCGCAGATTGTGCCTTCTTATTGCTCACAACCGATTTATGTACACTGCTTTTCTTGTGCTGGGCCGCATTCGGAGTGGCTTCCTTGGCGAGCGCTGCGGGTGCGGAAAAAATAACGAACAGTATTGAAAAAAGTACAGATAACGCAGGCTTAGACATCACAAAGCTCCCGATTTGGCGCAATTTTTTATATATTTTTAAGTCTAGCAAGATTGCCAAAATTCGCAAGAAAATTAGGGCGTTAGCGCACTACCTTAAACAAAACTCTGCACGGTATTGATAAACAGCAAACGACAATAAAATCAATATAAATCGACTGAATGGATGCCAGCTTGGACAGTATCCCGGACGGTCATTCCATGAACTTAACGAAGCCTGCAACCGACTCGCGCTCCCTTATTTCTTCACAACGAAAGCCACGCCGAGCACCGCCACCAGCATTCCGACGATGCCTGCAATGCTGAAGCTTTCGCCAAACATTATCCACGCCATCACTGCGGTGGTAGGCGGTGTTAAATATAAGAGGCTGGTAACGCTGGTGGCCGCACTCTTGCGAATGAGAGAGAACAGAAGAAAAATAGCACCAATCGACAAGGCCAGGATAGACCACAGCAGCGCGCCAATGAACTGCGGGGTCCATTGTACGGCTGTCAAAGCAGGCGTCACATGCTCAAAAGCTATTGCCAGCGGCAATATCACTACAAACGATGCGGCAAACTGGATAGTGGTGCCGGTGCGCAGATCGAAATGTGCGCAATACCGTTTTTGATACAGGGTACCGATCGTGATCGACAATAAAGCCCCCAAGCACCAGGCAATGCTTTGCCATGATAAGTCAATGATGGTAATTTTATTGGAAACCACCAATCCCACGCCGAACAGACCCAATAGCAACCCTAGCCATTGGCGATTTCTTACCGATTCGCCGATCAGGGGCGCCGCAAATGCCGTCAAAATCGGCTGCATGCCGACAATCAGGGCCGACAAACCTGCAGGCATGCCCAGCTTGATAGCACACCAGACACCGGCCAGATAACCTGCCTGCAGCAAAACACCGGACACCGCAATATGCCGGATCTGCCCCACCGGCCAAGGGGCGCGCAGCAGCAGCACGATCGGTACCAATACCATCAATACCCCGGCGAAGCGGAGCAATAAGAAAGTTAACGGAGGGGCGTAAGGCAGACCAAACTTGGCGACCACAAAACCAGTGCTCCAGATCAGAACAAAAATAAGGGGAGTGGCAGCTAGCCACGGATTCTGCGGCGCGCCAGTCGTAGCCTGACTGATCACTTGGGAATTTGCGGCAAAAGTCATAAAGGTATTAAAAAATGTTGCATTGCACTATGCTGAACTGATGCAGTTATCCTGCCAGCGCAGCGCATATTCTGCGGCAATTGCGATCGTCTGCAAGTGTACCGTAACTGTGTCCCGGATATCATTGCCATAGCCACCTACCATCGCAATGGCAACCGGTATTCGTTTCCTGTGGGCAGCATCAAGTACTATTCTGTCAGGTGCAGCAAGCCCTGAAAAAGTCAGTTTCAGATGCCCCAGTCGATCACCTTCATGCGGGTCGACTCCTGCGAGAAACAGGATCAGTTGCGGGCTAAAGCGAGCAAACATTGCTCCCAACGAATCCCGCAAAGCAGTCAGATATCCGGCATCACCTGCGCCATCGGGCAATCCGGCATCCAGATCTCCCTGTTCGTTCCGAAATGGATAATTTCCCGCTCCATGTATCGACAAAGTGAATACCGAATCATCTCTTGCCAAGATGGAGGCAGACCCTTCACCTTGATGGACATCCCAGTCAACGATCGTCACAGACTGCAACCTTTGCTCGGTCTGCATCAGGCGATCTGCGATTGCAGCGTCATTAAAGACGCAAAACCCCGCCCCATGACCTGCAGGGGCATGGTATGTGCCGCCTGCAAGATTAATGGCCACACCAGACCGCAACGCCGTACGACACGCTTCGATGGTTGCTCCAACAGAATGGCGCGACCGTTCGACCATTTGCGGCGACCATGGGAAACCGATAATTTTTTGTTCGGCTACGGATAAGCCCCCGATTGAAACACGCCTGATATATACCGGTTCATGCGCCAGGGACAGCACACCATCGGATGTAGTTGGCGCCTCCTGTACCTGGAGACCAGGAACCATCGTCAACGCGCCCTCCCGGATGAGCCCATATTTCTCCATCGGGAAACGATGCCCAACCGGCAAAGGCAATACAAAGCGGTCGCTGTAATAGGCGTTCAATGAGGAAAGGAAAACAATATTGGGGCTGCAAAGTGTAGCATGCTGGCGTGCCTGCGGGACTAGGCCCTGTCATAGCAAAGGGGTCATTAAATAATTACTTGGACGTTTTAGTTTCGCGTAAACTTGGCGAATGGATAATGATGCGTTAATTACGGCTCGATACAAATCGCTTGAAAGTGTGCTTGATGAACGTCAACGGCGCCTGTATGCGGCAGCGG
>JAUYNR010000085.1 GCA_030698225.1 Oxalobacteraceae bacterium
CGTTGCACCGCATCTGTGCTGTGACCAGGTTTCCGCTATTTGAAGCGCTCGGCGTCGATGGGCAGTGCGAAGCTCGCCTTCACCCGGTCCATCACGACCATGGTCTTGAACCACTGGATGTCCGGGTTCCCGTAGAAAAAGCTGCGGGTGAAGGACTCGTATCGCTCCATGTCTTCAGTCGTGACTATCAGCACGAAGTCTGCGTCCCCCGTCACGTAATAGCCTGCCATGATTTGCGCCGTAACGCGAATCGCCATTTTGAAGAGGTCGATGATGTCCGAGCGCTCGCGCTCCAGGCCCACTAGCACGACCATCTGCACGCTCTGGCCGATGGCCTTGGGGTTCACGATCGCGACGTCCGACTCAATAACGCCTTCGGCGCGCAACCTCTTTAACCTCCTCTGTACCGCAGTGGGAGACAAGCCCACTGCCTCACCCAATTCTTCGCTGGGTGTCCTGTTGTTTCGCTGGACCTCGGCGATGAGCCGGGCGTCGATTCGGTCGATATCCATTTGCCTGCCTGAAAACTGCACGATGACGAGATAAACGAAGCTTAACAGATCAAGTGCGGGTTGTTTTACTGCAAGTTGAGGTGCTTGTTCCTGAACAATTGTCTCATCTAAGGTAGTGAAGGAATGCGGGGTGATGGTTGAAGCGGTTTGATCGAAGAAGGTGAACGAGGCATCTGCCGGTTCTGTCGCATTGGCGGTCGTACCGTCTGCTCGTTTATGCGGAGTTCTTTTTTCGACGGGTATGAAACGAGATGCTGGCAACCAAAGAATGCGCTTTCCAATCGACATCATTTTGGTGTGGATCCGTTGGTACTCGGCCTATCCATTGAGCTATCGCCGTCTGGAGGAAATGCTGCAAGGCTACAGCGAGTTGTCGTTTGCCGACCAGCTTTATGCATTAGCAAAACAAATCCGTCCCGTTTGAGGCGCTGGCATCCGTTCCTACCCCCAAACACGTTCAACTGGCAACGCGACAGAGCCTGATCAAGTCCACTTTAACCCTTAACCAGGAATACACCTCATGAATGAAACCCCTCACGCTGGAACCGAGTCCGTCTGGGCCGGAGAAGAGCACCTGTTCTCCGAAGGAGCGATTACTCTTCCCATTTTTAATTCAGTGACCTTTGGCTACGATGACATGAACGAATGGAACGATGTCGCACTTGGCAAGAGGAAAGGCCACATCTATTCGCGCA
Source organism: Oxalobacteraceae bacterium (assembly GCA_030698225.1). Classification (GTDB taxonomy): domain Bacteria; phylum Pseudomonadota; class Gammaproteobacteria; order Burkholderiales; family Burkholderiaceae_D; genus AVCC01. Next base: position 1,208 of record JAUYNR010000085.1, read on the forward strand.
ACACCAATCCGACGGTACGCCCACTTGAAGAAAAAATCCGTATCCTGGACGGAGGAGAAGAAGCGACAAGTTTCTCGACCGGCATGGCGGCAATAAGCAACACTTTGTTCACGTTGCTCAAGCCGGGCGACCGCGTCGTCGCGATAAAGGACACCTACGGCGGCACGAACAAGATCTTCATTGAGTTTCTGCCGCGCCTCAATGTCGAAGTATGCCTGTGCGACACCAGTGACTTCGAAACGATCGAGCAGGAAGTAAAGAATGGCTGCAATGTGTTGTACCTTGAGACGCCGACCAACCCAACACTGAAGATTGTCGATGTTGAGCGGCTGGCTACGATGGCACATGCGCACGGGGCGATCGTCGTCGTCGACAACACTTTCGCAACGCCGATCAACCAGCGCCCCCTCAGCCTTGGCGCCGATCTTGTCGTGTACAGCGCCACTAAGTACTTGAATGGCCACTCAGACGCGATGGGCGGGCTCGTCGTCGGCAAGAAGGAACTCGTTGACCGCATCCATCATTATCGCGAGATAACCGGCGCGACGCTCCATGCGCAGTCGGCCTACATGATTCTGCGCGGGATGAAGACGCTTGAACTTCGGATTCAGCGTCACAACGAAAACGGCATGAAGATCGCCAATTACCTCGCGCAGCACCCCAAGGTTGACCAGGTCTTTTATCCCGGCCTCGAGACACACCTCAACCATGATATTGCAAAAAAGCAAATGCGCGGTTTCGGCGGCATGATGAGCTTCTCGTTGAAGGGCGGATTCAACAAGGTCATCACTGTGCTGGAAAGTCTTAAATTCGCACACAAGGCGGCAAGCCTGGGCTCGGTTGGCACCCTGGTCGGTCCGCCACGCACCACCAGCCACGTCGAATTGTCCGAGCAAGAGCGAGCCAATGCCAGCATACCCGAGAGTCTCATCCGTTATTCTGCAGGGATCGAAAACGCAGACGACCTTATCGCTGACATGGAACAGGCGCTCGCTCGAGTCTGAACAGCACACCGTGACCCACTGCAAAGCACAGTCGGTCACGGTGGATGCCCGGGCCAAAGCTCGAATAAAAGAAAGGCTGCGTGTCCGCCAGCGAAGCACGAAAACATGTTTCTACGGCGCGTGTCCTCTAGTCTTACTGTGTTAGTTATTTTGCCTCTCCCACTGCCGAAGACAGCAAGGGCATCGCGGAAGTGTGCGAGCCAGAAGCGCGCCGATACGCATCCGCAAGCTCGTGATTGAGGATGGGACGTGGCGCTGCGCCCGCTGGGCTTCCCCGAGGCTTGTAATGCGTGGGTAGGGCAGGCGTTTGGCGTTGTGCGGAGTTTTTTTACCCCCTGCCTCATCGGGGTGGCCCAGCCGCTGCGCCAGCAGGAAACCGGCAATGGCCGTGCCCAAAAGCAATGGATCGTGTCCGGGATGAAGGGGGCTACTTCAAGCGAAATCTGCGTTTCTGGTGCATCAAACGCCGGAGGACGACTTATCCGATGGAATATCCTTAACGGAACAGGGCGAGGCTGCGTTAAAGGGTTGCTAATTCAAATGGAAGGTTTGGCGATGGATGTGACAACGCAAATCATTAACCACGTTCTCAATTCGAGTTTTGAGACAATACCTAAAAAAGCGATTGAGCGTGCAAAACTCTCAATCCTCGACACGCTTGCAAGCGCGATCGGCGGATCGAATGATCCAATTGCGCACTTCGCTCGCCAATTGGGCGCACTATCCGGTGGCAAGCCAGAATGCACAGTTTGGATTTCCGGAGAAAAGCTTCCGTCCTGCTTGGCGGCCCTTGTCAACGCCACAACAGCTAGGGCCATCGATTTTGATGAGACCTACGAGCTTAGTATCAACGGCTGCCATGCAAGCGCGTATGACGTGCCGCCGGCGCTGGCACTCGCCGAACGCGATCCTTCTATCACCGGAAGTGAATTGCTGACCGCCGTCGCGACGGGTATTGATCTGCATCTGCGTCTAGCGCGCAGTATCACAACCAATTCTATAAATACAGGGCGCGACAACATGGTCGCTGTCTGGGGCGCCACCGCGGTTGCTACCAAGTTGCTTCGGCTCGATGAAGAGAAAACCCGGAATGCATTCGGGATCGCTTACGCCCACGCTGCAGGCGAAATCCAGATGTATGAAGAATGCGCCCACACTGTAGCGCTGCAGCAGGGATTGCGGGCCCGCTCGGGGCTTGAGTCGGCCCTATCAGCTATGGTGGGCTTCACCGGGCCGCGGGAGCCGTTCTTTGGGAAGTATGGCTTCTACAAAGCCTTCGAACCTAGCTTTGACCTCGATATGCTAATGGATAAACTCGGATCCGAGTATGTGAACGCTTCCATAAGCTTTAAACCTTGGCCGTCCTGCAGGGCTACGCATCACGGGATCGATGGGCTGCTGCAATTGCGCGAGAAACACAACTTCATGGGCGAGGATGTTGTTTCAATTGAGCTCGGGTTGAACCATCTCGCTGAACAAGTTGTGGTTCAGCCGCGCGACCAAAAGTGGGATCCGAGAGATCCGGTCATAGCGCGTTTCAGCCTGCCTTATGTCATTTCTGTCGCGGCGCAATACGGCCGAGTCGCCATTGGCGATCTCGGTCCCGAAGCGCTTGAGGATCCGGCCGTGCGTCGGATCATGGCCGTCACCAAGGTCGAAGTTGATCCAGAGATAGATCGCACTGACGGTCGGCATTGGAATTCGCCGACAACAGTTAAACTGAAGCTAAAGGGTGGAGCAGAACATTTCATTCGTATCGACCACCCATTTGGGCATCCGGAAAACCCGGCTTCGCTCGCCGATGGCATGCGCAAACTCAAGGCTTGCGCCGAAATGTCGATGTTGCCGTTCTCCGATAAACAGATCGAGTTGATCGGGGAGTTCATCGACGACCTTGATAAGCGGCCCACGTTGGCACCGCTATTCGAACTGCTCGTTGGCGGCAAGTAGTTTCCAGTATGAAATCAAACGCTTCAGCTACCAGTGCCACGTCGATGTCGCAAGCGATCGGGCGGTTCGTCAGCGAGCTCGAATTTGGCGCCTTGTCACCAACCGATGTCAGCTCTCTCAAGGTTTACTTTGATGGACTGTCTAGCCTGCGTGATCGCGGGCGCGCAGGAACCGGTAACCCGAATGGTGCTTGATAGTATGCGCGCGGCGAACCCATGTTGGTATGCGCACCTTGGGGCAAATCCGCACGCAGGGCCAGTGAGGCGTGGAAAATCTGCAGGAGAGCTTCACACCGATAGCAACAGCTCAAAGAAGCACTGAAGTCCAAAAATACGAAACGGAAGCGCAAAAATAAACCGCTTCGAATTACCTGCGCTGGCGCAGCAGGTAATTCAGCAGTCTCCTAAGCCTATTAAAGATCAACCTTGGCCTTACTACTTCAATGTCTGCGGGAGCTTCGAGCCCGTCAGGGCGACAACGACACACTTTTCCAGGAGTTTCCTGTTCTGACTCGAGGGTGGGGCACATGCGCTTCTTTTGCCGACCATGCTCCGGCTTGCCAGACTGAAGCATTGACGAACAAGCCCGACCCTTCATGTTCCGCACGCTGCTCAAATCCAAGATCCACCGCGTCGCAGTAACCCACTGCGAACGGCACTATGGAGGGGGCTCTTGCACCATCGATGAAGACTTGCTCGACGCGGCCAATATCGACGAGTACGAGCATATCCATATCTGGAACATCAACAACGGCGAGCGCTTTGTCACCTACGCCATCAAGGGTGAGCACGGCTCCGGCATGATTTCGCTGAACGGCTCGGCCGCACGTCGCGCATCTACTGGCGATTTGGTCATCATTGCTGCCTTTGCTCGGGTCCGCAACGACCAGGTGGCAGGGCATGAGCCTCGGCTGGTGTTTGTCGACGACAAGAATCGGCAAACCGAGTTACCTCACCAGGGTCCTAACCAGCGCTTGTGATGATGCTGGCCGGCCGCCTGCCGGCCAGCTTCCTGGTCCAGCGCAGTCTGGCTGGGGTTGGTGCCGTGTTTGGACGGCGGGCTCGACTATCGCAACACACCCTACAAGCGCATCCAGCGCCCGATCTGGCCGATCGACGAGCAACCAACCCGGGTCTCATCCTTTGAACACATCGAATATCAGTAGTGTCCCAACGTTTTTCAGAGGAGAGGGAGCTGTTGCAGTTCGAAATCGCCGTCTGAATCACGCGAGGGCGGGGTAAGTAGTTGGAAGCGGCCTAAGAGGATCTACCGGGAGCTTAAAGCACTTGGTGCGAACGAAGATGTTGCCAAACGGGTGGCGCTGTACAGTCACCGCTGGTGGCGCAACAGCGCCATGCTGCTCAACAGTGTGCTGACAATCGCTTACTTCGACCGAATGGGTGTACCCCGACTCTCATGACCTCAAACTCTCGAACTGCCGGGTGCGGACCCGCATGCCCGGTGGTGTGGCAGGGGCGCCTTCCATTGCGGGGGGGCCCTATGCCGATCACCTCAATACCGGATCGCCAGTCGGCCCAAGCGCGTGGAGATCGGAGGTCGTCATAGTTTCAGGTGGAGCTCCTTCGAGGCGCACCTCGATCCATCCACGCAAGGAGTTGACAAACCACAAACGGCGAGCGTCGGCGAGTTCTGTGACTTTCACGATCTCCTCCCTGACTTGACCCGTCGCGACCGCGAGCGCCCTTCCGACGCCATCCAGAAGACCACTTGTCAGGGGTGGGGTGACCCGCACCCCGTCTTGGCGTTCGATGACGACGCTGCCGCGCGTGAACTCAGTGACTTCTCCGTGCTCATTCCAGAGCAAGGAATCAAACACGCGCGCGCTGTCTGCTTCAAATGGCGCATAGTGCCCGCGCCGCGTGGTCTTATGGTGCAGAAATGCCGAAGGCGCGCACATCGGAAGCATGGCGAGCATCACTGTCGGTGGCGTAGCGGCTGCCAGCGGCGGGGAGGAAGTTTCGACGTTCGCGATACCGCGGCAGTCGAGGTGAATTCGAATGCGCCCGTGTGGCACCGGGGCAGCCCAGGCGGCTGCAATTGTCTTGTCGCGTACCGACGCGCGGGCAAATGGAAATCCGAAGTGTGCAGCGGCCGCTTCGAGCCGGTCCAGGTGCATTTCGAGGTGGCGGCACTCGCCGTTGTCCAGCCGAAGGGTCTGCAGCAATTGGAACGGCTCGCGCGCCTGGTCCAAAAAGCCCGCCTTATGCGTCCATTCGGACCATTCAGCGCCGGCAGCAGAACTCCACGTGATCCCGCTGCCAATCCCGCATGTGGCTCGCCCGTGACGGACGGTTAGCGTGCGTATGGGCACATTGAAGCGCGCGGCGCCGCCGGGTTGAACGAACCCGACAGCGCCGCAATACACGCCTCGAGGGCCCCGTTCCAGATTTCGGATCCAGTGCATGGCGCGAAGCTTCGGCGCGCCGGTGATCGAACCGCACGGAAACAGCGAAGCAAAGACGTCTGCTATGGTTATGCCTCTCCGCGTCTTTGCCGAAATCACGGAGATCATCTGCCATACGGTGGGCCATGCGTGGCACTCGAACAGTCGGGTGACATTGACTGAACCCAATTCTGCGATGCGTGACAGGTCATTGCGGACCAAGTCGACGATCATCACGTTCTCAGCACGCTCCTTGGCGCTCTCCCGCAGTTCGCGGGCATTGGTCGCGTCGATTTCCGGTGTGGGGCCGCGCGGTGCGGTTCCTTTCATCGGCGCACACGTCAGCGTGGCACCATCCCAGTCGAAGAAGAGCTCGGGAGACAGGCTCAGAACATGCTCCTCGGGCGTGGCGATGAACGCGGCGTTCGAGCGAGGCTGCGATCGCTTGAGGGCGCAAAACAAGTCGAATGGGTCGCCACGGTACTCGGCGATGAGCGGAGCGGTGTAGTTGACCTGGTACACCTCACCGGCCTCGATCGTCTTACGGATTCTTGCGACGCAGCTGTCGAATTCCTGGCGCTCGAGCGTGTTGCTCCAATGCACCGCCCGATCTAGATCATGCGCCATGTTCGGACATGCAACCGGGCTTCGATGGATCGCGAAGTACACCAGCGGACCATCGGGTTCGTGCAGCGCGAACTTCGAATCGAATGCTGCTGCTGCTTCGTACCTGAGATAGCCCACACACCAGAGTCCCTGACGGGCGCGCTGTTCGACCGCTTCAAGGACGGGGAGCACCTCGCAAGGCGTCCGGGCAACGAGCTCCTCTTGCGGCGTCCCGAATGCGAGCGCGATGGGAGTCAGACCCGTACAAGGCGCCGAAAAGTCGATCACTGCGCTGATTCCGGGCATTGCGGATCCATCCTCCTCGATACGGTGAGCGTGGCGCGCGCCGCTATCGATAACCACTGCATGGCCCCAATTCGCTCTCGACGATTTCTGCTAGTTCGGGGTACTGGCGCAGGAGTTCCGCTTCTCGCTCGTTCTTCCGCTCCTTCAGTTTGCGTCCGATGTACCTCGCCAATGGCATGGCCACCAGCACCACAGCGCAACCGCTGATCCTCAACGTGTCGAGATCGAAATCAAACATACAGCTAGCTTGGGCGAGTGGCGGTTTTGGCGCGGATCAGCTCAGCCGCTGCGCAGCTGCCTTGCTTATCCTGGATCTCGCGCACGGTCTTCTCGTCCACATAGCCGGCAGCCCCCCGGCAGCCGATGCTGGATCCCGCGGCGTTACAAATGAATTGCAGGACGTCGAGGTACTCACACACCTCCTTCTCACAGCGCGCAGAGGCCACCGTTTGCGGCTTGGCTTCTTCGCCATGCGTGGATAGACAAAGCAGCGACAGCGCCGTTAGCATGATGCTTCTGAATGGCATTGAAGTTTCTTTCGTGTTTGGCTGGTTTCGGCTCAAGTCTCGGAAATTCGAGAAGCCCCGGCGTGATGGAGCCGATGCATTGGTATTGGGTTCGCAGGGAGCGGGATACCGGGTGACCATCTCGAGGTTGTCGATCAATCAGGTGGTGCCCAGCCTCGCCGCGCCGAGGACGACGAACGAGTCCCCCACTTTGGGCACCTGCAGGTTGGCCCGCGAGCGCACGGTCATGTAGTCTGGTTCCCAGCCCCGCTCCCGCAGGAAGGTCATTGCTTGCGCTTCGATATCCGCAATCTTCCGCTCCGCGCGCGCGAGCGCGGCCATGCCCCGCAGCGCCTGCGACAACTGCACCGCTTCCTTGCGCTCCTCGGGCGATAGAAAGCCGTTGCGCGACGACAGCGCCAGTCCATCCTCGGTCCGCGCCGTTTCCCCGGCGACGATTTCGATGGGCATGGCGAACTGCTGAACCATCCGGCGGATGATCATCAGTCGCTGGTAGTCCTTCTTGCCGAACACCGCGGCTCGCGGCTGCATGCACATGAACAGCTTCATCACGACGGTGCAGACGCCAGGCCGGAACTCGCCTTCGAGCATATCGGCCAGCTGTGGATCGGGCTGAATCTTGAACGCCTGCGGCTCGGGATACAAGTCCTGTTCGCCCGGTGCGAACAGGATGTCGCAGCCCGCTGCTTCGAGCGTTGCCGCGTCGACCATCTGCGCGCAGGGATGCCACACGGCGCGCACGCTGCTCTGGGCGAGTCCGACAGTCATCAGTGGGAGGCTCAGGACTGTTGCACGGGCACGAAGTTGCGCGACGAGAGCTGCCGATTGGCTTCGTGCGCGAAGATGAGCTTGGGCTTGAAACCGCTCACTTCCTGTTCAGGCGCTTGCGCAAAGGCGGCGATGATGACGACATCGCCCACCGCGGCCCGGTGCGTGGCCGAGCCGTTCACCGAGATTGTCCCGGTTCCGCGCTTCCCCTTCATCGCGTAGGTGACGAAGCGCTCGTCGTTAGCGATGTTCCAGACGTGGATCTGCTCATGCTCGACGATGCCGGCCGCGTCGAGTAGGTTCTCGTCAATCGCGCACGAGCCTTGATGGTGCAGTTCGCTCGGCGTGGCGGTGACGCGGTGGATCTTGGACTTCAGTAAAGCTCGGAACATATGTGTCTCTCTTGAAGGAACGCGCGACGGTGACCATTCAACGAGCTGGTACGCGTCGGTACTACCAGCCGCCCGGTCGACGGTGCTCCAGCACCCTGATTCGTACAGTCAGCTCTGCGGCGCCGCATCGCCGTTTCTGTCCTTCCTGTTTGGCAGGTGGTGGCTGTCGCACGCAGCGCCAAGCGCTTGGCCAGTCCGGAGTCCGCTATTGGGAACAGACGAACTAGCCGCAGGACATGAAGACGCTGGCCGAAGCGTGCACACTGAATTGGCCTAGGTGTGTTGTGTGATTCAGGGTTGGATTCGACTCGGTACTGACTATAGGCTCCATTCCGAATTTGATTGATGCAATGAGGCCGGCTCTGCCGCGCATATCCGGCGTTCGAGCGTTGCTTTTGATGAATTTCGACGCCTCCGCGCCGGGCGCTCATTTAGGCGATTAGTCGCGCTGACGTCGGTCGACGTTTGCGTCCTTAAAGTGTTGATGTTGGCTAGAGCCAAGTTGTTGAGCCGCGATGTTTGCGTTGTGCGCTTGCAGCGATAAAACGCCGATTTGCTGCGTTGACAGAACGATAATCTGCGCAAAGCGGCCCATTGACGCCGGTACACTTAATAAAACAGAGTCGCATGGCCGGCCCCTAGGGGAGCACTCATTATTAATTATTAAGGAGCATCCAAATGTCGCAGGAACTTGAATATCTCAGCCGCTGCGTTGCTGCAGGCCGGTTGAGCCGACGTGATTTTCTCGGCCGTGCATCGGCGCTCGGAGTCTCGGCGACGTTCGCGAGTACGCTACTTGC
>JAUYNR010000004.1 GCA_030698225.1 Oxalobacteraceae bacterium
GCGCAGCGTTTCCTGGCATTGCGTGACGCCGCATGAGATGGCGACGACTTCAGTGACCTTGCCTGATTCCTTCAGGCGCATCGATTCTTCCAGCGCGATTTCGTCGAACGGATTCATCGACATCTTGACGTTGGCGATATCGACGCCAGTGTTGTCTGACTTGACACGCACCTTGACGTTGTAATCCACCACGCGTTTGATAGGAACAAGTATTTTCATATTTCGTCATTCAAATTATTAATACGGTTGATACGTTAGCGCCGGTATACCGTGCAGGCTCTCACTACCTTTGCGATAGCGATTGACGACTTCTCCCAAAGCGATAATTTGACCCTGCTCATTTATCACTTCAACACTTGAAAAATAGATGCTGGTGCCGCCAGCACGTTTGCGTCCCATGGCACGAATCAGGCCCGCCGATGTCTGACCGGTGAAGTTGGTATTGAGCGACAAAGTTACTGCTCTACGAACATTGCCTGCCGTCGCACAATACAATCCGGATAGGGAGCCTGCAATGTCAACCAGTGCAGCTAGAACACCACCGTGTACCGTTCCCGCAAGATTGAGGTGTTGCGGCACAATGTCAAGTTCTACGGTGACCGTATCCGGTTGCCAGTTTGCGATGCGATGACCCAGCAAATCCCTGAAATCATTGCGCATCTCAGCACTGTTTTCAGTCGAGGTAACAGGATCCATAGCGTCACCGTGCAAAATAGAGATCATGCAGATGGTCAAGACTCACTTCTGCTGCGGGCTGGGACAGAACCACTTTTCCACCCTGCATTAAATAAACATGGTCTGCCACGCCGACGGCTCTATGCGTATTTTGTTCAACCAGGATGATGGTCCGACCACCCTCTTTTAGCCGCGCAAGGATCTCGAACAGTTCGTTCACCAGTACTGGTGCCAGACCAAGTGACGGCTCATCGATAATCAGTAGTTGCGGATCAGCCATCAGACCACGCCCCATCGCCAGCATTTGTGCCTCCCCGCCAGACAGCGAACCTGCCAGCTGGTTGCGTCGCTCCTTCAAACGAGGAAACATCTGATAAGACATCTCGATATTGTCCTTGACACGTGACCGATGCTGCTTCGGAAACGCGCCCATGATCAGATTTTCCTCAACGCTCATGTCACGGAAAGTCATGCGTCCTTCTGGAATCATTGCCATGGAGATGTCTGCCATCTTCCATGTTGGCATGCCATTCAACGTTTTATCGTTCAGCTTCATTTCACCCTGAGAAACAGGGAGAAGGCCCATAATCGCCCGTAGCAGTGTGGTTTTCCCGGCACCGTTGGGGCCGATGATCGTGGTCAACTGTCCGCGCGCAACGGTCAGCGACACATCCCACAGTACATTGATGGCGCCATAACCAGCGCGAACATTGGAAATTTCAAGCATGTGCCCCCCCCGTATAGCTTTTAATGACTGCCGGATCGCTAAAAACTGCGTCAGGTGTGCCGTCGGCGATGAGCTCGCCGAAGTTAAGTACAGCCACTCGATGGCACAAATTGCTGATGGTCTCAATATCGTGCTCGATGATGATGATGCCAACAGCAAACTTCTCGTGCAAATTCTTGAGCATGCTCATGAAGTGACGCTTACCTGTCGTCTCGAGACCCGCTAGTACTTCGTCAAGCAATAACAACTTGGGATTGGTTGCCAGGGCCTTGGCCACTTCGAGTGCTTTTAATTCAGTCAGCGCGAGCTCAGTAGAAGCATCGCGCGCGGCTTTGCCGGTAAGACTGGTGAACTCAAGGATTTCGTCGATCTTGTTCTGATCCACGATGCCTGTCCCGAAGCGCTGCGCCACCATCAGATTCTGCCTAACCGTAAGTTCATGCATGGGTTGCGGAATCTGGAATGTACGCCCGATTCCCATCCGGGCTCGTTTATACATCGGGGCATGCAGAACATCTGCTCCATCAAATGTGATGTGGCCGCTGGTAGGACGCACCAACCCTGAAATGGCATTGAATAACGTGGTCTTACCCGCACCGTTGGCGCCAACCAGCCCCACCACATCCTTTGTCCCGACTGCGAGCGTCACGCCATTAACCGCGGTTAGACCTCCGAAACGTACTGATAAATTTTCAAGTTGCAACATGATTTCTCCTCGTGAACTTGCGTACTAGAGAAAGCAAGCCCTCCGGGCTAAAGACGATCATCGCTACAAGTAGTACGCCTAGTACCAATTGGTGACCCGATGGCATGAGGTTCTTGAAAATCAACTGATCGATCAAATACACAACCACGGCACCGACAATCGGCCCAGTAATGGTGCGATAACCGCCAAAGATCGCCGCTACGATTGGTATCGTCACCCACAGACCACTAAAGGCGTAATCCGGCTCGAGGAAGTTAATGTAATGCGCATTGAAGGCACCGACTACCCCGGTCATGAATGCGGAAACCAGTAGCATAAGACCTTTTAGCAACGTGCTATTGACACCCACGACCCTGGTTGCGTCCTCGCTTTCGTGCATCGCGCGCAATGCCAGGCCGTAATGACTACGGCGAATATATTGATAGATCGCGGCAAACGCCAGAACGATGGTGAGGATAACCAGATACCCACCGGTCTTGCTGCTGAAGTCGTACCCCAATATTTCGGGTAGCCGTGGGACGCTTGACAGGCCGCCCGAGCCGCCGGTAACCGAAGTCCACTCAGTTGCGAGAATCCGGAAAATATGTGCATAGGCCAGAATTGCCAACGCAAAATAAGGCCCCCTTAAACGCAATACCGGCAGCATTGCCAATGACGCGACAACGGCTCCAACCCCACCAAGCAGTATCGCCACAAATACTGGGACGCCGAACTTCATGCTCAAGACTGCAGAGGTATAAGCACCGACACCGAAAAACGCGGAATGACCGAAACTGACCATTCCACCCAGGTTACCCAGCAACGCCCATGACAGCGCGATACCGCCAATAACCATGGCAGCAACCACCAGACTCATCACATAATTGTCACTACCGAATGCCAGCGGCACCGCGATGTAGACAGCCAGCAGCATCGCAATAATCGTTTTATTGAGCTTCATCCTCGCCTCCCTTTGGCACCAAAAAGCCCATTCGGCATAATGAACAGTACAAGAAGAAATAATCCCATACCGGCCAACTCCTGCAACGCCGAACTTGCCAACGTAACAGTCAACGCCTCAGCGACACCAAGCAGCACTGCTCCGATCAGCACGCCGGGAATCGAACCGATACCGGCCAGTACTGTGATGATGAATGCCTTGACCGTAAGAACATTGCCATAAGCAGGGCTAAGCACACCGTAACTGAATAGCGCCACACCTGCAAACGCAGCAAGAATGCCCGCCACAATGAATGCCACCAACTCTGTGTATCCGGGATTGATTCCCATTAATTTGGCTGCATCACGATTGCTGGACACTGCGCGCACGGCACGGCCGTACCAGCTACGGGAGAGCCACCACCATAGTCCACCCATCAAGACTAAACTGACGGCGAAGAATAGGACCTCACTTCGCATGCTATATAAAGGACCAATCACAAACGCTTCTTGCATCCAGGAAGAGCCGGTTGAACGTGCATCCGCCTTCCATATCAATAAAATTACATTGGTCAAAATCACGCCAATGCCATACGTGAGGATCAGTGAATTGATCTCCCGATCTTTTTTAATGCGACTGACCACGAAGTAGACCATCACCGATGCCAGGCAAACCACGACCAGAGCGATGGGTATCGCGAAAATCGGATTCCATCCCAGCCCCGACTCCACCGTGTAAGCGATGTAAGCAGACAACAGCACGAGTTCTCCGTGCGCCAGGTTGATCACTTTCATCGCACCAAAAACCAGCGCCAGGCCGAGTGCTATCAGAGCGTATGAACCGCCCTGCAACAGCCCAGAGTAAAGCGCTTGCAGTATCAATTCCGTCATATCGTAATTTCCGTTGAATTTTTCGTAGCGCGGAAGAGCGACCGCTACACCGTACGCCGTCTCTCCCGCTGCTTAGGCAATTGAATTACCAGGGCACTGCTGGGAAATTAGCCTTGCCGGTCGCGTCTTCCTTGGGCCAGACAATCACGATCTTGCCGGCTTGATGCTGCCCCATGCGGTGGCTGAAATTTGGATTGTCGCCATTGGCATTAAATTGCACCTTACCAATCAGAGTTTCACTATTAGTCTTGCGCATCTCTTCGGCTATGCCATTTTTCTTGAGTGTGCCTTTATCGGCAGATCGGGCGATGGCGTCAAAAAGCAACATTGATTGGACATAGCCGAACTGCCCCAGATAGTCGGGTTCCTTCTTGTATAGTTTCTGATAAGTGTCGGCGAATGATTGACCGGCAGCCGTCTTGAACTCCGCAGGAAATGGCAGTACAGCGGTGCCATAAACATTTGGCATCAACTCAGGAAAATCTGCCGCCATTTTGGGCGTGGCCAATGACCAGACCCCTACCATCGCTTTGACATTTGGTTTAAGCACCCGTGCAGCACGAAGAATGCCAACATAGTCATTTTCATAACCAACCATCGCGATAACTTCAGATTTATCCTGCAATTTAATTTTATTGATGATCGGCTTGAAATCAGTGATCGCAGGGTCGAACGCATGGATTACCACTTTGACGCCTTGGGTCGTCAGATTTTTTTCAAGATCCTTGGCAAGATCAGCGGTCGCCGCTTTGGTTGAATAGATAACGGACACCGACTTTACCTTCAGGTCGCTTAGCAGCCCAACCAGTGCTTTCCGATATCCAGCAGTATTGTTGATGCGAAAGAAATTTTTGTTACCGCTAGTCACAAGACTGTCATCAACGCCGCCCGATGTAATATAGACCAGACCAAGCTTGTTGGCTGCATCCGATGCTGGCGCTATATTGTTCGAACCGTAGCCGCCGGTGATGGCGACTACACCTTCGTTAGCCAGTTTTTCAACAGCGGCAATGGCTTTGGCTGGTGCCGATTCATTATCGACTGTGATAATCTTGATCTTATGCTTGCTGTTAGTCTTGTTGAATACATCAGCAGCAACCATAATGCCTTCCTGCATTCCCGACCCAACTCGTGCCAGAGTACCCGTCAGCGGTATTTCGACGCCCACCAGAATATCTTCTGCATGGACATTGGACAGCACCAATCCATATGTTGCCAATACTGTCAGTCCGATGCGTTTATACGTGTTATTCATTGTCTCCACCTCATAGGTTGATTACTCCGATCATGTCCTGTTAAGGACTCATTTTCGACATCCGGCAAGCGTTACCAACATGTCAGAACTCTGCTTTTCTATTTATCGAACATCTGTTGTGCCATTTTTTTAAGTTGCCCCTTCAACACCTTGCCAGTGGCCGCAGACGGTAGCGACTGCATGATGACGATCTCGGACGGGCATTTGTAGGGCGAAAGCATGTTCGACAGGTAGGTATGCAACACTGTGGTTGTCACATTCTGTTGCGGATCAAGCTCGACAAACGCCACCACTTCCTCGTTACCGTCAGCCACCAGACGTCCCACTACCGCTGATTGCGTCACCGCCACATGCGAATTGAGTGCAGACTCCACTTCTATCGGATATACATTGAAACCCGAGCGGATGATCAATTCCTTGGTGCGGCCAACGATGAACAACGCACCATCCGGATCCTGGCGCGCCAGATCACCGGTATTCAACCAGCCGCCATCCCGCATCACGCTGGCAGTCAACTCGGGTTCCCGGTAATACCCCTTCATCACATTGGGACCGCGTACCCACAATTCGCCAGTTTTACCATCGTGGACGTCACACTCCATGCTGTCGACGATACGGATTTCGACGCCTGGAATTACTTGCCCTACCGATGTATCAGCCCGCGGCGCATCCAGTCGTGTCAGGCTGATGCTAGGAGAGCTTTCGGTCAGGCCATAGCCGTTGTGCAGTGGCTGCCTGAACAGTTTTTCAACCTCACTCTTCAACGTCGGATCGAGCGGCGCCCCCCCCGCATAAGTGAAGCGCAGCTTGGACACCTTTGGCGATATCCCAGATTTATTACTCATCTCAAGCAGGCGCGCATACATTGCAGGAACTCCCGGTAGCACCGTTATACCGTCGTGCTCCAATGCATTGAGGAGAGCTTCCGGCGAATACCGTGGCACGAGATACACACAAGCCCCGGCATAAAACGTCGCCAGCATGACTCCTGCGAGACCAAAAACATGTGATATCGGCAGCACACCGTAGACCCGGTCATTCGATGTCATAGCGCGCAGACTGCTGGAGCTGGCGGCAATGAATAGTAAATTGCGGTGCGTCAGCATCACGCCTTTCGGGTGACCTGTGGTCCCCGTGGTATAGATCAACACTGCAACCTGCTCCCCATTCGAGGCTGCCACGGGTTCCGCCGCGCAAGTGACATTCAGCGGCCCAATAGCGAGGTCGCCAAGCGGCCCGGCATTGACGGGGGCAGCATTATGCCGTTCGCCATGCGCGACGGCATCAGACGAAGGGGCAATCGTATAGATGACGCGACGCGCTCCGCAGTGATCCCGAATCACGTCCATCTCGCGCTGTGAAAGCCGTGCATTGACGATGACGACCCAGGCATCCACTGCAGCGGCGGCGAAGATCAGTGCCACCTGCGCCGCGCAGTTCTCACCAACCACCATCACACGGTCGCCGGGACGCACATCGAGATCACGCAGCAGCGCAACACCAGCTTCTACGGCAGCCCCGAGTTGTGCATAACTCCAGGCGACGGTGCTATCACGCAAAGCGGGAGCATCGGGCGTCATGTCGGCCCAGTACCAAGGAATGTCGCTCAGGCGCGCTGGCAAATCTGTTACCAGGACATCCTTCTGAGACTTCATCATCCATGTGCTCCCTTGATCATATTGCGGGCAATAACCAGTTGCTGAATTCGAGTCGGACCTTCGTAAATGTGGACAAGCGCACGTTGCGGCAGAAGCGTTCTGCAGCATATTCGGAGACCAGCAATATGTTCAGCGTTGCTTGATCACGAATCATGGTTTCCTCACTTGAAAAAAATTCAGAGCCGAGTCGGCAGGGACCACAAGCATCCTCCAGCGAGGTGACCCAACGCGCCTGCGCTTAATTAGCCTTGTTATGGAATTAGCGTGAACAGACTATCAACGACGCCCCATATTCACTTCCACGTTGCGCACCAGCTGTACCAGACGAGGTCCAAGATCGTTCATCAACGCATCGTGCGACAACAGAAAAGCCGGACCGCCACAATTGAATGACATCATTTTTTCGCCGTCTGGATCGATCAGCGGTACGCCGACTGCGAATATATTTTTTTCCCATTCGCCCGCCGAAACGCAAAAGCCGAAATCCTGAAAATCCTTGTAGCCCTGCTCGATGCCGGCTTTAATTTTTGGCCATTTTTCTTCATCGAGCAGGCGGATGTGATCCATCAGGAAATCGCGCTCGGTTTGCGGTAGCGCGCACAGCAGCGCCTTGCCCATCGCCGTCGTGGCAATCGGAATACGCGAGCCGACATCCAGCCGAAGAGTCACGGCCGAACTGCTACGGCAACTTTCGATATACACCATGCTGAGGCGATCGCGCATGCCTAACGAGACACTTGCTTCCGAATACACAGCAAGCTCCTGCATCGCGGGACGGGCAAGCTTGCGGATATCCAGATTCGACAGCAAAGAATAGCCAAGAGCAAGTACCCCAGAACCAAGGTGGTATTGCCCCCGATCGTCTGAAAAACCAAGATACCCAAGCTTGATCAGCGTATATGTCAGCCGCGATATGGTCGGTTTCGGCATCCCTGTGCGCTTGGCCAGCTCCGTGTTGGTCAGATACTTTTCTCCCGGGTGAAAGCAACGCAGTATCTCCAAACCTCGCGCCAAAGCATTCACGAATTGACGATCCTTACTCAGATCGTCATCGCTAAACACCTGAATTTCATTATCCATATTTCCCACCTCCAATATTCCCATCGGAGCAAATCGCCATCCCAGGCACTTGCGACCCAATAATCACATACCAAAAACCATCCTGTCAATAGTTTTGCGAAAATTAGATTCGCTTAGCGAAATTAAAATTAAAAAATTTAAGAAGAATTAATCAATGCAATCACTTCATTTTTTGAATATAAAAAAAATTTTCTTTATATTCAACGACATATTCTATATTCCAACAAGAAAATCGCTAATTTGACATCCCATATAAAAATAAGCTATTGTTCAATTTGATTTATATTTGCGAATACATGTTTCGCTATGCGAACCAAATAATTTTGAGACATATACTATGAGCCCCGACACTCCCACCGAAGTCGTGAGCCGAGAACTGCACGGTAAGGTTCTACTCGTGACTATCAATAACCCACCTGTTAACGCCTTGGGCGTGGACGTACGTCGTGGCATCCTCGACGCGATCGATGCCGCAGATGCAGACCATGACGTCCAGTCGGTGCTGATCGTCGGCGCTGGACGCAACTTCATCGCAGGCGCCGATATCCGCGAGTTCGGCAAGCCCCCGCTGCCGCCGTCGTTGCCGGATGTCTGCAACCGGATCGAAGCGTGCAGCAAACCCGTGGTGGCAGCGATCCACGGCGCGGCACTGGGCGGCGGACTGGAAATCGCGCTCGCAGCCCACTACCGGCTCGCGGTGGCTGGCGCCAAGCTCGGACTACCCGAGGTCCAACTCGGACTGATCCCGGGCGCTGGCGGTACGCAACGCGCACCGCGTCTGATCGGTGCCAAGGCAGCCCTGGACTTGATGCTCAGCGGGCGCCATATCGGTGCCGAAGAAGCGCTCACGCTCGGTTTGGTTGACCGATTGGGGCGCAGTGACAACATACTTGCGGAAGGCTTCGCGTACGCCCAGGAATTGCTGTCCGCGCATGCACCAGTGCGCCGCACACGCAATGCCGACGCGCTTGCCGACCGACAGAAGAACCAAACCGCCATCGAAGCCGCACGCGCCGATACAGCGAAAAAATCACGCGGCCTGTTCTCGCCATTGAAGATTGTCGAGGCGGTCGAGGCCGCACTCGACCACTCGTTCGACGAAGGCCTGCGCATCGAGCGCAAGCTGTTCCTGCAATGCATCGACAGTCCGCAGCGCGCCGGACTCATCCACGCCTTCTTCGCCGAGCGCGAAGTGCTCAAGGTGCCTGAAACCCGCAACGCGAAGCCGCGCGCCATTGAGCGAGTAGGCATAGTCGGCGGCGGCACAATGGGCGCCGGCATCGCGGTGGCGGTACTCGACGCGGGCCTGCCCGTCACAATGATCGAACGTGACGAAGCGGCGCTCGCACGCGGCCGCACGCATGTCGAAAAAGTCTATGACGGCCTGATCGCCAAGGGCCGCATGACCGCTGACGCCAAGGCCGCCACCATGGCCCGCTTCACCGGCAGCACTTCTTATGACGCACTCGCGCAGGGAGATCTCGTGATCGAAGCGGTGTTCGAAGACATTATGGTCAAGCAGGCCGTGTTCGCCGAACTCGACCGCGTGTGCAAGCCTGGCGCAGTGCTGGCCAGCAACACGTCCTACCTGGACATCGACGCGATTGCCGCGAGCATCTCGCGTCCCGCGGACGTCATAGGCCTGCACTTCTTCTCACCCGCCAACATCATGAAGCTGCTCGAAATCGTGATTCCGGCCAAGGTCTCGGCAGACGTCGTGGCGACCGCATTCGAACTCGCGAAGAAGCTGCGCAAGGTGCCGGTACGCGCCGGCGTGTGCGACGGCTTCATCGGCAACCGTATCCTCGCGGCCTACCGCCAGGCCGCCGACTACATGATGGAGGACGGCGCCTCGCCCTATCAGATCGACCAGGCGCTGCGTGACTTCGGCTACCCGATGGGACCGTTCCAGGTGTCAGATCTGGCCGGCGGCGACATCGGCTGGGCCACCCGCAAGCGCAAGGCCGCAACGCGCGATCCGAGCGCACGCTATGTCCAGATCGCCGACCGCATCTGCGAACGCGGTTGGTTCGGTCAGAAAACTGGCCGCGGCTACTACCTCTATCCCGAGGGCGCGCGCATCGGCACGCCCGACCCCGAAGTGCTGACAATCATCGACGCCGAGCGCCAGCGCGCCGGCATCACGCCGCGCAGCTTCATCAATGAGGAAATCATCCGGCGCTACATGGCCGCGATGATCAACGAAGGAGCCAACGTCGTGCACCAGCGTATTGCTCTGCGCCCGCTCGATGTCGACGTAACCTTCCTGTACGGCTACGGATTTCCGCGCTATCGCGGCGGCCCGATGAAGTACGCCGACACAGTGGGCTTGCCCAATGTACTGTCCGATATCCGCGAATTCGCCAAGGAAGACCCGCTGTTCTGGCAACCTTCCCCGTTGTTGATCGACCTGGTTGAACGCGGCGCGAACTTCGACACCCTCAACCAATCCGAATAAAATCCGGGAGATATGCATCATGCGTGAAGCCGTCATCGTTTCAACCGCCCGCACACCGCTTACCAAGGCGCATCGTGGCGAATTCAACATCACTCCGGGTGCCACACTCGCCGCCTTCGCGGTGCGTGCGGCGGTGGAGCGCGCCGGGATCGACCCCGCGCTGATCGAGGACGCGATCCTCGGTTGCGGCTATCCGGAAGGCACCACCGGCCGTAACGTGGCGCGCCAAGCCATCATTCGCGCCGGCCTGCCGATCACGATTGCCAGCACCACGGTGAGCCGTTTCTGCGCCTCTGGACTGCAAGCAATCGCGATGGCGGCCGGACGCATCATCATCGACGGTGCGCCGGCGATGATTGCGGGCGGCGTCGAGAGCATCTCGCAGATCCGCAGCCGCAGCGCCACCGACAGCGGCGACAGCGGCATGGATCCTTGGATCGTCGAGCACAAGCCTGAACTCTACCTGTCGATGATCGAGACCGCCGATATCGTGGCCGCGCGCTACAACATCAGCCGCGAGGCGCAGGACCGGTTCTCGGCCGAGAGCCAGCGCAAGACCGAACAGGCGCAACTGGCCGGCCGCTACCGCGACGAGATCGTCGCATGCACCACCACGATGGCAGTCACCGACAAGGAAACGGGTGTCGTTTCCAGGCGTGAAGTCACGGTCGACGCCGACACCTGCAACCGCCGCGGCACCACCTATGCGGGACTGGCCAAGCTGGCGCCGGTGATGGGGGCTGACAAGTTCGTCACCGCCGGCAACTCATCCCAGCTGTCCGACGGCGCCTCGGCCTGCGTGCTGATGGAAGCGAAGGACGCGGAGCGCGCGAATCTGACGCCGCTGGGCGCGTTTCGCGGCCTGGCGCTTGCCGGCTGCGAGCCGGACGAAATGGGCATCGGCCCGGTCTTCGCCGTGCCCAAGCTGCTGGCGCGCCATGGCCTGACGATCGACGACATTGGCCTGTGGGAACTCAACGAAGCCTTCGCTTCACAGTCGATCTATTGCCAGCAACGGCTCGGCATTCCCGACGAACGGCTCAACGTCAACGGCGGCGCCATCTCGATCGGGCATCCGTTCGGCATGACCGGTTCGCGCCTGGCCGGCCATGTGCTGATCGAAGGCAAGCGGCGCGGCGCGAAGTACGCGGTCGTCACCATGTGCATCGCTGGCGGCATGGGCGCCGCGGGCCTGTTCGAGATCTATTAAGGAGTAACGGCATGGATTTGAATTTCACTCCCAAAGAAGAAGCCTTCCGCAGCGAAGTGCGCGCCTTCCTGGCCGACCAGCTGCCAGCCCGTCTGTCGGACAAGGTCGCCAACGGCAAACACCTGTCCAAGGCCGACATGCAGGAATGGCACGCGATCCTCAACGCGCGCGGCTGGCTCGCCAACCACTGGCCAGAACAGTACGGAGGCCCCGGCTGGACCCCGATCGAGAAGTTCATCTTCGAGCACGAATGTGCGCTGGCCCACGCGCCGCGCATCGTGCCGTTCGGCCTCAACATGCTGGGACCGGTGCTGATCAAGTACGGCAACGAGGCGCAAAAGCGCCACTGGCTGCCGCGCATACTGAACGGCGCCGACTGGTGGTGCCAGGGTTACTCGGAACCGGGCGCCGGCTCCGACCTGGCCGCGGTCAAGACCACGGCCGTGCGCGGCCAGGACGCCCAAGGCGAGCACTACGTGGTCAACGGCCAGAAGACCTGGACCACGCTCGGCCAACACGCCAACATGATCTTCTGTCTGGTGCGCACCGACCGCGAGGCCAAGAAGCAGGCAGGCATCAGCTTCCTGCTGATCGACATGAAAACGCCCGGCGTCGAAGTGCGCCCGATCATCACGCTCGACGGCGAACACGAAGTCAATGAAGTGTTCTTCACCGACGTGCGGGTGCCGGCCGAAAACCTGGTCGGCGAGGAAAACCAGGGCTGGACCTGCGCCAAGTACCTGCTGACCTACGAGCGCACCAACATCGCCGGCGTCGGCTACTCGGTTGCGGCGCTGGCGCGGCTCAAGCGCATCGCCGCGCAGCAGATGCGCAACGGCCGGCCGCTGGCCGAGGACCCGTCATTTGCGGCCCGCCTGGCACGCGTCGAGATCGACCTCGAGAACATGAAGACCACCAACCTGCGCGTGATCGCGGCCGTTGCGGGCGGTGGCGTGCCGGGCGCGGAAAGCTCGATGCTGAAGATCTGCGGCACCGAAATCCGCCAGGAAATCACCTCGCTGACACGCCGTGCGATGGGTCCCTATGCGCGCCCCTTCATCGAAGAAGCGCTGGACGACGGCTACACCGGAATGCGAGTCGGACCCGAGGCCGCAGCCAGTGCCGCGATGCAATATTTCAACAATCGAAAGCTGTCGATCTTCGGCGGCTCCAACGAAATCCAGAAAAACATCATCTCCAAGATGATCCTTGGACTGTGAGGGTACAGACATGAACTTCGAACACACGGAAGAACGGCGCATGCTGGCCGACAGCCTGAACCGCTTCATCGCTGAGCAGTACAGCTTCGAGACACGGGACCGCATCGCCAAATCGGCCCATGGCTTCAGCCCCGAGATCTGGCAGCAGTTCGCTGACCTAGGCGTCATCGGCGCGCTGTTTCGCGAGGCTGATGGCGGCTTCGGCGGCGCCGGTTTCGACATCGCGGTGGTGTTCGAGGCGATCGGGCGCGGACTGGTGGTCGAACCGCTGCTCGGCAGCGCGGTGCTGGCGGGCGAAGCGATCGCTGCTGCGGGCAATGCAGCACAGAAGGCGGTGCTGGACCAGATCATCGGCGGCACTACCATCGCGGCCTTCGCGCATGACGAACCCAACAGCCATTACGAGCTGGCCCGGGTGCAGACCCGCGCCGAACGTCACGGCGACGGCTGGCTGCTGAACGGCGCCAAGGCCGTGGTGCTGCAAGGTGAGCAGGCAGACCTGTTCGTAGTCTCGGCCCGCAGCGCGGGCGCGGTGGACGACGAGGCCGGCATCTCGCTATTCCTGGTGCCGGCGAACACGCCGGGATTGGTCGTGCGCGGCTGCCCCACCATCGATGGTGGCCGGGTCGCCGAACTCACGCTGGACGGCGTGCAACTCGGCGCCGATGCGCTGCTGGGAGTTATAAATCAAGGCTACGCCACGCTGGAACGTGCCATCGGCCGCGGTGTGCTGGCGCTGTGCGCCGAGGCATTGGGCGCCATGGAAGCGGCCAAGGCAGCGACACTTGATTACCTGCGTACGCGCAACCAGTTCGGCACCCTGATCGGCAGCTTCCAGGCGCTGCAGCACCGCATGGCGGACCTGCTGCTCGAGATCGAGCAAGCGCGTTCAGCCGTGATCAACGCTGCTTCCGCGCTTGATGCAGACCGCCTGACGCGTGAACGTGCGCTGTCGGCTGCCAAGGTCAGCATCGGCCGCATCGGCGCGCTGGTGGCCGAAGAGAGCATCCAGTTGCACGGCGGCATCGGCATGACCTGGGAACTTCCGCTAGCTCACTACGCCAAGCGCCTAGTGATGATCGACCACCAGCTCGGCGATGAAGATCATCATCTGCAGCGCTATATTGAACTCGGCGCGCTCGGCAAGCAGGCGGCGGCATGAGCGCCGCCGTGTTGAGCCGACAGGAAGGTGCGGTTCGCATCCTGATCAACAATAACCCGGCGACCCGCAACGCCATCATGCCAGGCCTGTACGCAGGGCTACCCACTGCGCTGGCAGCAGCGCAGGCCGACCCTGAGGTTGGTGCCATCGTGCTGACCGGCGCCGGCGATTTCTTCTGCTCGGGCGGTGACTTGAACCAGCTTGCAACGCGCCGCGAACTGCCGCTCGCACAGCGGCGCGAGAAGCTGGAAGGCCTGCACACCCTGATCCGCGCGATCCGCAATTGCGGCAAGCCAGTGATCGCCGCCGTCGAAGGCGGTGCAGCGGGCGCGGGGCTGTCGATCGCGCTGGCCTGCGACATGCTGGTGGTGGCGCGCAATGCCTTCTTCTCGGTGGCCTACGTCAAGGTCGGCCTGACACCTGACGGCGGTGCCACCGCCTTTCTGGCGGAATTCGTCTCGCGCCAGATCCTGACCGAACTGTGCCTGACCGGTGACCGCATCACAAGCGAGCGGCTACATGCGATGGGCGCTGTGAACCGGCTCACCGATCAGGGTGCGGCGCTGGCCGAGGCGGTCGCCTTGGCTGCGCGCCTCGCTACGGGGCCGGCGCGAGCGAGTGCGCGGATCAAGACCCTGTGCCTGCACGCCTACGGTGCCGATCTGGAAGCGCAAATAGAGCTGGAGGCGCAGCTGATGGTCGAGTCGCAGGGCGATGACGAAGCGACCGAAGGTATCGGTGCCTTCCTTGCCAAGCGCGCAGCGGATTTCGTTGCGCTGCGTGGCAAGCCGAATGCGCATTGATACCGGTCGCCCTCTTTCCTGGCACTGCTGCGCCAGGAATTCTTGAATCTTTGGAGTTGTCATGTCGGACATAAATTCTTCGCTGCCGCTGGCCGGTGTACGCGTTCTCGATCTTTCCCGCATCCTGGCGGGTCCGTGGTGCGGCATGGTGCTGGGGGATCTCGGTGCCGAAGTGATCAAGGTCGAACACCCTGAACGCGGCGACGACACACGCGATTGGGGGGTGCGCATCGGCGCCACCGAGACGCCTTACTTCAATAGCGTTAACCGAAACAAGCGCTCGATCTGCCTCGACCTCAAATCGCCGGAGGGCCAGGAGATAGCACGTGGGCTCGCGAAGAAAAGCGACGTCGTGATCCAGAACTTCAAGTTCGGCGGCATAGAAAAAATGGGGTTGGGATATCAGCAACTGAGCGCCCTGCATCCGGGGCTGATCTATTGTTCAATCACCGGTTATGACCGCACCGGGCCCGAAGCAGCGCGCCCCGGCTACGATCTGGTGATCCAGGGAGAATCCGGCTTGATGGCGCTCAACGGCGAAGCCACGCAACCGCCGCTGAAATTCGGCACAGCGGTGGTCGATATGATGACTGGTATGTATGCGGCACAAGCGATCCTGGCCGCACTGTACGAGCGCCAAAAAACCGGTAAGGGTCGCGACATCGGCATGGCACTTTTCGATTGTGGGCTGATGATCACCGCTTACTATGGCCTGGAGGCTCTGCTGATGGAAAAAGATCCGCCACGCTACGGCAATGACCACCCATCCATTATGCCTTACGGTGTATTCGACGCCGAAGATGGGCCGGTGGTGATAGCGGTCGGCAACAATGCCCAGTTCCTGCGTTTTTGCAGCGATGTGATCGAGCGCCCCGATCTTGCAGCCGATGAACGCTTCAAGACTAACCTCAACCGCTCGGCCAACCGCGAAGCCCTGTTGCCGATAATAAAGTATGAACTTGGTCGCCGCAAGCGCAGGGATTTACTGGAACACCTGAGTCGCACCGGCATTCCCTGCGGCGAAGTGGCTGGTCTGCATGAGGCGCTGACCTCGAAACGGGCGGTCGATGCTGGACTGGTAACCACGCAAGCGCATCCGGTAGCAGGCAGCGTCAAGGTGATGGCGCCGCCCTATTTATTTGATGGTGAACGCCTGCGGGTGCGCAAAGCCCCGCCAACACTAGGCGAGGGAACGCAGGAAGTGCTGCGATCACTACTCGGACTGTCCGACGACAAACTATCCCAGTTGAAGGCAAACGGCGTCGTTTGACGCTTCCAGCGGACACCGCGCCCTCCCAAATACACCATCCAGTACGGAGACTTTTTTCATGAGTCAGATACCCTTCCCCACCCCTGTCACCGAACTCTTCGGCACGCGCCTACCAATCGTCGCTGGTGGCCTGATGTGGCTCGGTGACGCCAATTATGTCGCGGCCGCCGCGCGCGCCGGCATCATCGGCTTCATCACCGCCGCCAGCTTCCCCGAGTCCGAGGCCTTGCGATCGGAAATCCGGCGTTGCCGGGACTTATGCGACGGTGGTCCTTTCGGCGTCAATGTTTCCATGATCCCCAAGCTCGTGCCTGGGGAGAAGACCCGGGAAGTGTTCGAACTCATCATTGACGAAGGCGTGAGGTTCGTCGAAACCTCCGGCCGCAACCCTGAAGAATTTATGCCACTGCTCAAGGGTGCCGGTGTGAAAGTGCTGCACAAAGTGCCAGCGGTGCGCTATGCAGTCAAGGCGGCCTCCATCGGCGTGGACGCGGTAGCCATCGTCGGAGCCGAATGCGGCGGTCACCCGGGGCTCGACATGGTCGGCTCCTTCGTCAATGCGGCCTGGGCCGAAAGCCATTTGAGTATTCCTTACCTCATCGGCGGCGGCGTAGGTCACGGCTCGCAGGTCATCGCAGCGCTGGCAATGGGGGCTTCAGGCGTAGTAGTCGGTACGCGGTTCGTCGTAGCCGAGGAAATCTGGGCGCACACCGACTACAAGCTCCGTCTGGTCGACGCTCAGCCGACCGATACCGACCTGTGCATGCAATCCGTGCGCAACACCGTGCGCACGCTGCGCAACGAAACCACTGTCGCCGTGAAGGCGATCGAGGCCGAAAACCGGCAGGTCACAATCCAGGAACTGATGCCTTTAGTGTCAGGCAAGATCGGCCGCAATGCTTATGTCACCGGCGACTGGTCCAAGGGTCTGCTGGCGGCCGGCCACTCACTTGCCTTCGTTGATCGTATCGAACCGCTGGCGGCGATCATCGCCCGCTTCGAAGACGAAATGAGACTGGCGCTGGCGCGCCTTCCAATGTTAATGCCGCAGTTAGGTCAGTTTTAAATGCAAATCAACATCCAGAATGGGGTCGTCTCAGAAAACGACACAATGATGCCGGTGAGGAAAATTTTCCTGCCCGGCTTGGCCAGTTGGTACTTGATCTGCTAACGCTCGAATTCGTCGAGAAAATTCGTCGCGTGATCCACCGTCACCAGTATTTCAAGCATGGAGATATATTTTCGCTCCGGGAAAAATGCCCCCAGAGACAGGCATTCCACGTCCCCCCTGCTTGTGCGTTCTCACATGAAAAATACTGTTGGTGCGCTTCGTCAGATAGGGATTTTTGCCTGATTTGAAATCCTTGTTGGCTCTCTGGCAACTTGGTAACTGGCATCGAGTGCCTGCTCAAGCGCGCTCAAGATGGCCTTGCGGTTGGCGTAGCCCGAGCTGTGGACAATCGCCATCTTCGGGGCGTTGATTGTATTGCTGAACGGCCATTTTCTGTACTGCCGGCGATGCCAGCCGCACTTTTATCCATCACTAATCAAACCTGCTGAGGCGCACCATGCAGCCGACTCTCGAAGAACTGCGCGCCCGCTACGGTGAACGCTACAAGTGGTGGGTTCTGCTGACGGTGATGATAGGCACCATGGCATCGATCCTGTCATCGACCATCGTCAATGTCGCCATTCCCGACCTGAGCCAGTATTTCCATCTGGGGCAAGGACGCGCCCAGTGGGTCTCGTCGGGCTTCATGCTGGCGATGACGATCTCGATGCTGAGCACGCCCTGGCTGCTGTTGCGCTTCGGCCTGCGCCGCACCTATACCGGCGCCATCCTGATGTTGCTGGCCGGCGGCGTGATCGGCGGTTTCAGCGTGAACGTGCCGATGCTGCTGTCGATGCGGGTGGTCGAGGGGCTGGCGGCCGGCATTTTGCAGCCGATACCGGTGATCGTCATCATGCGTGCGTTTGCCGCCAGCGAGCAGGGCCGTGCGCTCGGGGTCTTTGGTTTCGGCGTGGTGCTGGCGCCGGCGCTCGGGCCCAGCGTCGGCGGCTTCCTGGTCGAGCATTTCGGATGGCGCTCGATTTTTTTCGTGGTGGTGCCGTTTTGCCTGGTGGTGCTGGCGCTGGCGCGGCGCATGCTGGCAGTCAATTCGCCGCTGATGGGCGATGCCAGAAAGCTCGACTGGAAAGGCTTGCTGCTGGTTGCCATCAGCACCATCAGCCTGTTGAACGGCCTGCTTCAACTGCGCAGCGGCGGCTGGCCGGCGGTCGGCCTGATGACGCTGGGCGGCCTCAGCCTGTACGGCTTCATCGCGTATCAGTTGCGTGCCGAGCAACCGCTGATGCAGATGAAGCTGTTTGGCTTCCGGCAGTTTTCAATGGGCGCGCTGGTCGCCTTCATCTATGGCATGGGACTGTTCGGCTCGACCTACCTGCTGCCGGTATATATGCAGATGGCGCTGCAGTATTCGCCCTCGCAAGCGGGGCTGATCCTGCTGCCGGCCGGCATCGTGCTGGCCGTGGTGATCCCGTTGGCCGGTCACATGGCTGACCGCTGGCCGCCGAATATTCTGGTCGCCGGCGGGCTCGGTTTGCTGGCGATCTCATTTGTCCTGATGGCGCTGGACAGCAGCACGGGCAGTTATTTTTTATTGATGACGTGGGCCATCATCGGACGCATCGGGCTAGGTTTCGTATTGCCGGCACTGAGCCTGGGCTCCTTGCGCGGCCTTGCCCCCGAGCTGATTGCGCAAGGCTCCAGCACCATTAATTTTCTCCGCCAGTTGGGCGGCGCGATCGGCATCAGCCTGGTCGGCATCGTGCTGGAATGGCGCCTGGCCGCACGCACGGAAGACGCGTACGGTCGGATTAAAGCGTTTGATGACACCTTTCTGCTGGTTGCCGGCCTGTGCGCGCTGGCGATGCTGGCGGCCTGGCGGATGCGGGCAGCGCCGAAGTCAGAGTAACTTTTTATGGTGTAAGGCATTGGTGCGGCGTCGGTGCACTTAGGAGAGCGGAACAATCCGGGGGCTGGGTTACTATGCCGCTGCCTTTAGCGCCGTTCTCTCCTCCGCCTTCATTCCGGAAAACCATGACGCTTTCCAAGTGTTGTTCCATATCGGCCAGTACGGTTGTCGTTTCCGGGCATCTGTCGCCTGGCTTCAGTTCCGTCGTCATCCCTTTGACCATTTGCTCCATCACGGTCAACCACATGGTGACGTGAAACCAGTCGAGCAGATGTTCAGATTCCGGACTGAGGTAGGTCTGCAGATCGCGCACGGTGTCTCCGCCATCCGACAGGAACACGACCTGCTGATTCATTTGCAGGCCCTGGGATTTCAGTACCTCGTAAAGCCGGCGCTTGGGCTTGGTATCACACTTGTTAACGAAAGCAAAGACCTTGGCGCCACCCTCCAGGGCAAACGCATCAAATGACCAACGGGCATAAACCAAGAACGTCTGCAAGGTATTGATCATGGAGCGCAGCATAGAGACGTTTTTTCGGAATGCTACGCTTCATCGAGGTGTCTTGTCGCAAGAGGTTCATGGTGATT
>JAUYNR010000024.1 GCA_030698225.1 Oxalobacteraceae bacterium
CCCTGCTCCCCATCAGCTTATTCAATAGCCGCGGGCCCAATGCCCTAACCCGCCTTTGATGTTGCATGGCACCATGTTCTGCTTCATGAACAATCAACTAATCCGTTGTGCCACTTTCGGGGCAATCAGAGCTGCCGTAGAGCCAATACGCGTTGGTGCGCAGGAGGTGCGCAGGAGTTTTTGACATAGGCCCGTTGGCCATTTGTGCCCAACCTGCCGCAGCGATCGGCCAGATGGATGAAATGACGCAACAGAATGCGGCGCTGGTCGAACAGGCCGCCGCGTGTTCAATCTCGGCAGCGAAACCGGGCAGCGCTAAGGAAGCGTGCCCATATTCTGCGAAATGCAGGCACCCCCCATTGCCCACTGGTAAATATCCGTCATTGAACGAGACCGGTATGGACTTCGGCATGAAAATTGCTGGTATTGACACGGTTGCATGAATTGTTGCGAGCGCCATCGTCTCTAATACAAATGCAATCAAAAAATGCACCTGATACTTTTCTTATTAACTGGAGACAATCATGAAATGGAGTAAACCGGAATTTTCCGACCTGCGCTTTGGCTTTGAAATTACTATGTACATAGCTAATCGCTAGTACCCCCGCATTTTCCGAGGACTGCGCGGCGGTGGCGAAAGCGATCGTCGCGCTAATACCATCCGGCTCAACTCATCCAGACAATGAAAATCATCGTATTAGGATCTTCCGCAGGGGGGGGATTCCCGCAGTGGAACTGCAATTGCCGCAACTGCGACGGGATCCGCCGCGGCACCATCAACGCAAGAGCTCGTACGCAATCATCGATTGCCGTCTCGGCCAATGGCATTGATTGGGTGCTGATTAATGCATCACCGGATATCCTGACGCAAATTCGCGCCACGCCGGCACTGCAGCCTGCCCGCAGCGGACGCGATACCGGCATCGCGGCAGTGATGCTGATGGACGCGCAAATCGACCATGTAACCGGCTTGCTGATGTTGCGCGAAGGAAAAACACTACCGCTTTACTGCACTCCCTCTGTATGGGATGACCTCACCACTGGCTTGCCTCTGGTGCATGTGCTGTCACATTACTGCGGCGTGCAATGGCATTTGCTATCGGCCAACCACACCGGCATGTCGTCCATGCAGTTGCCGGGCGTCGAGGGCATCCGCTTCACGCCTCTGGCACTCAAAAGCAAGGCCCCGCCGTATTCCCCGCATCGCGAGCAGCCGCAGCCCGGCGACAACATCGGTTTGATCATCGAAAACATGGCAAACGGGAAAAAACTGTTTTACGCACCCGGCTTGGGCGAGATCGAACCGCACGTCGAGACGGCGATGCACGCAGCCGATTGCGTCCTGGTAGACGGCACCTTATGGACGGAAGATGAAATGATCGAGCAGGGCTTTTCTGAGAAAAAATCTGCCGATATGGGACATCTGCCGCAATCAGGCAAGGGCGGCATGATTGAAGTGCTGGATGCGGTCGGCACTCGCCGCAAAATTCTGATCCACATCAACAATACCAACCCGATTCTGGATGAAGACTCCGACGAACGCGCCATCCTGACGCAGCATGGCATCGAAGTGGCATTTGACGGGATGGAGATTACTTTATGAACACCATGACACCGGACGAAACTACGATGAGCCTTCCGTGGAGTCGCAAAGAATTCGAAGCGCATCTGCGCGCCAAGAGCGCCGGCTATCACATTCACCACCCGTTCAACGTGAAGATGAACAATGGCGACTTGTCCGACGAACAGATTCGTGGCTGGGTTGCCAACCGTTTCTACTACCAGGTCATGATTCCGCAAAAAGATGCGGCCATCATGTCCAACTGCCCCGATCGCGAAACCCGACGTAAATGGGTCCAGCGCATACATGATCATGATGGCTGGGAAGACAATGCCGGCGGTATCGAAGCCTGGTCCAAACTGGGCGAAGCGGTCGGTATTCCGCGCGCTGATCTGTGGTCCCTGAAGCATGTCGTACCCGGCGTGCGTTTCGCAGTGGATGCCTATGTCAACTTTGCCAGACAAGCGCCCTGGCAAGAGGCAGTATGCTCGTCGCTGACCGAAATGTTCGCACCGAAAATTCACAAGGACAGGCTGGCGAATTGGCCACAACATTACCCGTGGATCGAGAGCAGCGGTTTGCAATATTTCCGCAGCCGGGTTTCCCTGGCCGAACGCGACGTGATCCATGGACTTCAGGTGACGCTGGACCATTTCAGCAGTCGCGCCCAGCAAGACCGTGCACTGGATATTTTGCAATTCAAACTCGATATCCTGTGGGCGATATCGGACGCAATCGAAAAAGCGTACCCATAAACTGCAGCAACAATCGACGATAGACAGGCGCATGAACAATTTTCCAGAAAAACCGGCCCTATCAAAACTGTTTCGGCTGCAATGGGAAGAAACACAGAACAACTATGTGCTGCTGTATCCGGAGGGCATGGTTAAACTGAACCAAAGCGCGGCCGAAATCCTGAAGCGCTGCGATGGCAAGCGCGATTCTGCGGCCATTATCAGCGATCTGGAAAGCACTTTCGCAGTGAGCGGCTTGCAGGCCGATGTTGAAAATTTCTTGCGCATCGCCCATGAACGGGGCTGGATAAGGTGATAGCCATGACTGGACATTCCGAGAACGTAACTGCATCACCGCCGCTGTGGCTGCTGGCAGAGCTGACCTACCGCTGTCCGCTGCATTGCGTGTTTTGCTACAACCCGCTCAATTATGCAGAAAATCGCAATGAGCTGACGACTGCACAATGGTTCGACGTGATGCGTCAGGCCCGCAAGCTTGGTGCGGCACAGCTCGGTTTTTCAGGTGGCGAACCGCTGTTGCGCGACGACCTGGAAGAATTGATCGGCGAAGGGCATCGCCTGGGCTACTACACCAACCTGATTACCTCGGGCGTAGGCTTGACCGAAGCGCGTATTGCCCGCATGAAGGAACTGGGGCTGGATCACATCCAGCTCTCGTTTCAGGACTCGACCAAGGAAATGAATGATTTCCTGACCAGCACCAAAACCTTCGACCTGAAATCGCGCGTAGCAAAACTGATCAAGCAATACGATTACCCGATGGTGCTCAACGTCGTGCTGCACCGCTACAACCTTGATCACGTCGGCCGCATCATCGAAATGGCGATCGCGATGGATGTTGAATACCTGGAACTGGCCAATACCCAATATTACGGCTGGGGCCTGATCAACCGTGCGCATCTGCTACCGACGCAGGAACAATTGCAACGGGCGGAAGCCATCGTCAACGAATACCGTGCAATAGCCGGCAACAAGCTGCGCATCCTGTTCGTCGTGCCGGATTATTTTGAAGAGCGCCCCAAGGCTTGCATGAATGGCTGGGGATCGGTATTTCTCGCAGTGAGCGCAGACGGCACCGCACTGCCTTGCCACGCTGCAAAATCATTGCCGGGCTTTGAGTTTCCCAACGTAACGCAGCACAGCGTGCATGATATCTGGCACAACAGCGATGCGTTCAACCGCTATCGCGGCGATACCTGGATGAAGGAACCTTGCCGGACCTGCCCGGACAAGAAGAAGGATTTTGGCGGCTGTCGCTGCCAGGCCTATGCACTGACTGGCGATGCATGCAATGCCGACCCGGTATGTGGAAAATCGGCTCAGCATGGTGCGCTCAAGAACATCGTTCTGCATGCCCATGCAGAACAAAAAAACGCGGCCACGAAAAAAGAAATCCAGCCTATGCTGTTCCGCACCGATGCAAATTCGCTGCGGCTCACAAGCGGCCTTGTCATACCAAAAAAGTAAAAGCTTCGCGCTGGCTGGGGAGCTTGGGCAGGCTCGATCGAAAGATGGAATATCCGTTTAGCTCCGCAGGCGTCAAATGCAGACCGTTCTGCGAAGCAGAAACCCGACGATGCAACGCAGACTGTTACAGCCTGAGCGCAGTAGGAATCCCCTGCCTTTTCGCCTTAGCGGCAGCTGCAATGCTGGGATGGATGAGGATGTCAATTTGCACCAGTCGTTCTCCTGAGTATTCAGCAAATCGAACATTATTTCATTGCTGAAAATTGCCTCTGCGTAAGAATTTTTTCTTCGGCTCCACAGCTTACATCCCTCAACGCACGGAAGCCAGGTTTGGGTTAGTATTCATTCGGAATGAACAAACGCGGTTGTGTTATATCGAATTTATATTAGCAAAAAGCAGTCCATAAAAATAATACGCGACTGGCAGATTTACTTCCGAAGCCAGCATGAGATGTCCGACAAAGGAGACACGATGTCGAAAATTGCCATAGATCACGTCAAGCGCGTGCAATCGGTTGTTCAGAGCAGAATGCAACCGGGTGGAATTGTCACCGGGAACAGCATTACTCAGTCCTGGATCAGATGTCTGAACGAATACAGTTTAGTTCCGGACAATTGCGACGAACCCATAATTATTGGCCATGCCGAACTGCAGGAACGACAGGAACGCCTGGCCGATGTACAGGAAGTCGCCAAAATAGAAATGGCGAATCTTTATCAGCAGTTGGCCGGGTCGGGATACGCCATCATGTTGACGGACGGCGATGGTGTGCTCCTCAACTACTTTGGCGATCCGAGCTTTACCCATGCGGCATCGAAATCGGGACTCATGCAGGGTGCGGTGTGGAGCGAGCGCGTGCAAGGCACCAATGGAATGGGCACCTGCCTCGTCGAGAAAAGACCGATCATTGTCCATCAGGACGAACACTTCCTGGTTCGCAATATTGGCATCAGCTGTGCCGCCGCGCCCATTTGCAATCACCAAGGCGATGTCATGGCAGTACTGGATGCCTCGGGTGAATCACGACTGGCGCAGCAGCACACACTGGCACTCGTAAACATGTCCGTGCAGATGATCGAAAACCGGGTGTTCCTGCATCAGTTCCGTCGCGAATATATCGTACGCTTTCATAACCGGCCGGAATTCGTTGGCACGCTCAGTGAAGGAGCGATCGCTTTCAGCGCCACGGGCACGGTTCTGGCGGCAACCCGCTGCGCGCAGTTTCAGCTTGGGATTCGCACAGCTGCCGACATTTACGGCCGCGACATCACCGAGCTGTTCAATGTTTCGTTATCCGGGTTGCTCGATAGCAGTCTCAAAAAAGCTTTCCATCCGATACCGATTTTCGAGGTGCGAAGCGGCGCACGCTTTTTCGCGGTGATCTACCCACCTGAGCCCATCCATTGCGCATCGCGGCAGTCAACGTCAAAACAAGGGGCGCACAAGCGCGCCGAAAGCGCGCACACGCCGCTCGACGAACTGCAGTTTGGCGATGCGGTCATGGCCAACAACGTCGAGGTCGCCAAACGAGTCTTGGAACGCAACGTCGCCATTGTACTTTGCGGTGAAACCGGTACCGGCAAGGAAATGTTCGCAAAGGCGGTGCATCTGTCCGGCAGTCGCGCGCAAAAACCGTTTGTTGCAATTAACTGTGCAGCCATTCCGGAGTCGCTGATAGAAAGTGAACTGTTCGGCTATAAGTCCGGGGCTTTCACCGGCGCGAGCAAGGAAGGCCAGCGCGGCAAGATTTTCCAGGCCAACGGCGGTACGCTATTTCTCGACGAAATCGGCGACATGCCGATTGCGCTACAAGCGCGGCTGTTGCGCGTTCTGGAGGAACGCGAAGTGCTGCCGCTCGGTGGCGACACGCCGATCAAGTTGGATATCCGCCTGATCAGCGCCACACATTGCGATCTCCTAAAAAAGATCGAGCAAAATGAATTTCGCGAGGACCTTTATTATCGATTGCAAGGTTTAACCATTTCCCTTCCACCGCTTAGGGAGCGCACGGATCGGAGAGAGCTGATCAAGCATATTCTGGCAAGAGAGTGTGGCGACGACAATAAAGTCGAAATAAATGACACCCTGCTCAATGTTTTTGACCAACATCGCTGGCCGGGTAATATCCGTCAGTTGCGCCACCTCTTGCGCACGATGATCGCATTGCGTGAATTCGATGTGCTGACGATCAACGACCTGCCTCCAGGTTTTTCCACGGGACCCTTGCAACTCAGGCTGTGCGAAGCCGCGGCGGTGACGGAGACACAACTGAATTCCCTGGAGAACGCTGAAAGGGATGCGCTAATCCAGGAATTGGAACAACACGGTTGGAACATCACTACCTTGGCGAGACAGCTCAAGATGAGTCGTAACACGCTGTACCGAAAAATGCGTCGCCTGAACATCAAGGATCCGGAAAAGGCACAGCTGCATTAACCTGGATGCTGCACTTCGGCCCTGAGTCGACACTCCATTCAGAGACCGTCGAATGCCCCCACATCAACGCTTACAGCAACAGCTTTGAATGCCAGTTGGGACAAGCCAGCCGGCCTTTGGAGCAGCCCAAGAACAAGCTCCGCCGGATTACAGCCGATCGATGCATGCAACCCGGCACATGACGTTGTCATTCGGGGATTAACTTCGAGCACGACCACACCCTGCTCCGACAGAATGAAATCGACACCCACATATCCCCATAGCCCTGGTATCGCGGTTGCAATCTCTTGGGCGAGTCGATCGAATTCTCCAGTGGAGTCGGTAATGCTGTTTACCGTGCTGCCCAGAAAATGGAATTGATTATCGAGCACGGCAATCCGTTGCTCGTTGCAGCTCAACACCCACGCAAGGCCGTCGCAGCAAATCAGCGTGAGGCTGCACGGTCGACCAGAGACAAACGGCTGTAGCACATAGCCGTCGCCACCATTTGTCTCGATCCAGGCCAATGCCTTCCGCGCGCCGCTGAATATTCGCGTATTCAGGCAGCCAGCGCCATTATCCGGCTTGACGACCCATGCCCCGATATTTCCCGGCAAAGCCTCTTGCGGTGTATAGGTATCGACCACCGGAATACCGGCATTGGCCAGCGTGCGAGCCGTGAGCAGCTTGCTGCTTGCCACGCGAACGGCGTTGGGCCTGCTGCCCAGCAAAATCCGCTTGCGTCTGAGAACCTTGCGCGATAGGCCCTCCAATATGCCGCCGAACTCTGGCGCCACCAGCCAGACGGCATCAGCCGCCTGCACACAATCGTTGAAGCTCTGTGCAAATTTCCCATGAACTGGGATGACCAGCGCAGAGTGAGGAAGATCCAGCGCTGGCAGGCGCGAATCGCGCATTGTAATAACCTTGACGTCCGGGATAGCCGAAAGATCCGCCAGTAGAGCACGATGCATTACCTCCCCTTGGTGCATAAGGGAATATGGTAATTTCTGATACGTCAGCCCACCACCCGACGTATATTCGAATGCAAAGACTTTCAAGGGCGACACCATTTTTTTGAATTTCGTCAAATTGAGCAAATGCCATGCCACTTCGAACGTCATGTTCAGGAGTCCCGCTGCGCCACGTTAGCATTCCAGTTATGAAGTAGCCTGACACGACCTATGTGCTATTACGCCCCCCGCTTGCTCTACCCTCAGCAACCGCCCAAGCGCCTTTCGAATGGCATCTCACTCAAGCAGCCCTGCGCACATGGGCGCACTGACCGGCCATTCCACCAAGCGGCAGGGATGCAGCAGTATTGTTGCGCAAATAAATCGCGATCAGCGCTTACCGCTTCCTTCCTTAACCAGGGTGAGCGTTTCTTCCATCACCGTTTTGTCTTTCGGCATCGTGCCGTTCCCGCCGCCGGACGATGATGTACGTATTTGGTATATTCCGCCGGAAATCTGGTTACTGATAACAAACACATAGCTCTTATTCACATATTTTTTGAAGCGCTCGTGCAGCGGGTCGTTGAGGTATGGCTGGACGCTGACCTCCTGCCCTTCCACCTGCTTGCCCTTATAAGTGAAGATAATGCGTCGCACCTGTGCAGCGTCCGCCAGCGCCAGTCGAATCCGCTTGCGAAAATAGTTTGTTGAACCACCTGTGAGCCGCTTCATCTCCACGATGTCCCGCTCAAGAAAGCCGAGCAGCGCCGGGTTTCCTTGTGAGTTTCCCACATCAGGAATTTCCAGCTTTCTGCTCCCGGAAAGGAAACGCATCGACGTCGACACCGATGAATCCGGGTTGATCTTGGTTACATCGACATGTACTTCATCGTCAAAGCCTGGCTCGACGCTGCCAACCTTCTTGTAAGCATAGCTTAGCGTTACGGGTTCTTGAATATTCTGAAAATGATTGGTTTGAAAGAGCAGCGTTTCGGCCGGAGATATATCTTGAGCCGCGGCCATCTGCGCTGCGATCATGCAGATGCCAACGCAAACCATTCGCCGGATACCGCCAATGCGATGTCCATGTAAATACGTCATTGTAATTTCCTTGACAAGGTGCATCCTGCCGTTCGACCAACACGACAATCCTTGGCGACGTCCCTCGCGATTTCATCGCACTGGCCGAGAGGGTGGCGATAGGGGTGTGTCACCGCATACCGCGCCATCATTCGCTCACCGACACATCTTTATTTCGACTGAACCATTAATTCACCGCGCGCATCGATCAGCGGAACGCCGTACTCGTCAAGAATGGCCGTGATCTTCTGCTGGTTCTTTTCGATCAATTGATCGATGCGTTCCTTGAACTCTTTTTCACCGTACCGGACCGCCATGGCAATGCTGAAATCAAACTTGATGTCAGCTCGCGGTTTGAATGGAATCGCCACGATCGGTACGGTCGTCGCTTTCTTGGCAAAGTAGCCGGCAATAGGCCCCCACACGAAAGCAACGTCGATTTTGCCGTTCGCCAGGTCCTTTTCCACCATTTCTCCGGGATATTGATCTGGATCGCCGGTCTGTGCCTGATAAGACACCATCTGCTCAATCAGACCGTTTTGCAGCAACCAATCGGCCACCGGCGAGCGCCCGAAGACCCCTAGCCGCAGCGTCTTGCGCTTCTCTGGATCGAGCTTCAGCAAGTCTTCCAGTGAC
This sequence comes from Oxalobacteraceae bacterium, assembly GCA_030698225.1. GTDB lineage: Bacteria > Pseudomonadota > Gammaproteobacteria > Burkholderiales > Burkholderiaceae_D > AVCC01. The sequence goes on from JAUYNR010000024.1 coordinate 8,869, forward strand.
TTGACTCCATCGAGTCCATTGCCCTTCACATACGCCATCGCGTACGTGGAACGATAGTAGGGTTGAGTGGTGGCGCCAAGGTCGAACCCGACCGCGACACCGGTCACCAGATCGCATTTGTAGGTATCTGAATTGGGCTCCTTGGCTTTCAGCGTATTGCGAACGAAGCCCATACGCTGTGGATACCAAGTGTAGGCCACCTTCCAGCCGAGTTCCTGGGCCAAAAGTGCAGCAATCTTATTCTCGAAGCCCGTCAAGTCCCGACTCGAAAACGGCAGGTTGTTAGGGTCCTGACAGACGCGCAGTACTTTTTCCGGCGCCGCTGGTTCTGCTGCCAGCGCGGGCATCACACCCAACGCCGTAGTCGCAAGAACCGCGACGAGGCCTCTGCGCCAAACAAGCGCTAGAGGATTCGTATGCGCGATCTCCTTGCCTCCAGTCATCCTGAAAAGTTTCATTTTGAAATTTCCTCTAACCGCCCCGGTTTGATGGCGCCGTCTGAACGGCCTTTCAAGTACGCGTACAGGTAGTCGATATTGTCGACGACCTGCTTGCTGCCATCGAAGTTCGGCATGCCTTTTTCCATCCGGCCGTGCAGCACCGTCTTTTTGAAGTCGTCCTTGGACAGCACTTTCAGGCTATCCACCAGAGAAGGGCCGACCAGGCCTTCCTGTTGTGCGCCGTGGCACCGTTCGCAAGCCATCCCTCGCCAAGTGCGCCAACCGTTCAAGGTATTGCCATCGACCTTCTTACCATCAACCACCTTATAGGGTGCTTCCGTCGCCTTTGCGGCACCAACTGCAGCCAACAAGAAGGCCGCTACGATTGCTGCTTGAATTGTTCGTGTATTCATTTCGATATCTCCAAATCGGAATTACCACCGACACCCCGGCTGGTACCAGGATGCCGGTATCACTGGGCGGATTCGTCAACAGCTTGACTGCGCCGCGCTCATTTTCCTGGCAGCGCAAACACCGTCAAGACACCGCCCAGCTCCGTGTAGTTGGCCAGCTCCTTGTAGCCCCCCACTGCGCCCAGACCCTCGGTGCTTTTTTCCAGACCCGCTGCCAAGCCAATGCCGGCCCAGCCACCAATGCCC
>JAUYNR010000031.1 GCA_030698225.1 Oxalobacteraceae bacterium
TCCAGCCGGTAAATGGGGTCGTCAGTGATCAAGCACCGGCTAGTGCGACCGCGAGTGCAACCATCTCGCCGAAGTGGTCTGCCGAGAGCCGCTCACTCCAGGTGGCGCTAAACCGCCCTTTGGCCGCCCGAAATCCCGTAAACGCTATTCGTTCAGTTTTCTCGTGACAGAACAAGTGCGTAACATTAGTCAGTTAATTGTAATGTCCGCGTGGGCACAAATGCGTGCCTGCCGGCTGCTGTCCTGACAAGCGCCCTTCCTTTGCGAGGTCCTGCGCAAGGTCTTTGGGAAGCAATGACGTTTGGTTTGGGAGGTAGTCGTCCACAAACTTTCGTTGATAGGTTATCCGCCCAGCATTTTGCGCAGATTGTCGGGCTTCGCTGCGCTCAGCGCCAACCTACATAGTATTTTTAAATATGCATTATATATATGCGGAAAGTTGTATGTTTTTGCATATACCCATTAATATTTCTTAAATTCGCAGGTTGGGCTAACGCTTTATCAGCCCAACATTGTGTGCAATGCGTAGGGCGGGTCCGATGAGACCGCGCATATCCTAGAAAACTTATGCAAAAAAGTTGTTAACTGGGTCTGGGGACCGTGGATTTTTACGGCAATATGCCGTACAATTTAATAAAGGAGGACAATCCCATGTCATCAGCTATTTCCACCGCCCGGCTTGAAGCCCGGATTAGTACCGATCTGCACACACTGCTTAAGCGCGCCGCTGAGATTCAGGGGCGCACTATGACTGACTTCGTGGTGTCCGCCGTGCAGGATGCCGCGCAGCGGGCCATCGAACAGGCTGAAGTCATCCGGCTGACGCTGGCCGATCAGGAGTGTTTTGCGCAGGCGCTACTGGCACCGCCGCAACCAGCACCGGCCTTGGAGCGCGCCTTCGTGCGTCGTCGCAAGCTGTTGGGTGTTGAGTGAGTGGCGCGCCGTTTCGCGTCGCGCCACTCGAAGCAGCGCATGATCGCACGCCGTTCAACAGCGGCAGCGAGCCGCTGGACGGCTATTTCCAGCGCCAAGTCACACAAGACATCCGCCGCAGGATAACGGCGTGCTTTGTCGCGCTCACCCACGAGCAGCGTATCGCGGGCTACTACACATTGGCATCGACAAGCCTGCTGCTGTCCGACCTTCCGGCCGCCATCGGTAAGAAGCTGCCGCGCTATCCTTCCGTGCCAGCGGTGCGCATGGGGCGTTTGGCGGTCGATCAACACTTCAAGGGCCAGGGTCTCGGTGGTGCGCTATTGGCCGATGCGCTTGATCGTGCCGCCAGCGCGGAAATCGCGGCCTATGCCATGATGGTTGACGCAAAGGATGAATCGGCTGCCTCCTTCTACCGGCATCATGGCTTTATTGTGTTGCCGGACTCGCCACTGACGCTGTTCCTGCCGCTGGCGACAGTACATAGCCGCGTAGGGCGTATTGCGCCGTATGACCCTTAATCATCGCAACTCATTCGGCGCAATGCGCTACGCTTATTGACGACTTACGGTGGGGGGAAGGCGCTTTCATAGTGGGTCGCACCCGCCTACCTGCTGTCGAATATTGGGCTTCGCAAGCTCAGCACCAGACTACGTTAGTCCGAGCTACGCGCGCTGGATCAAGGACAATGATGAAATTTACATGTTGGTAGTGTATCCAAAGTCGAAAAAGGACAACCTGTCCGACAAGGAAACTGCCATTTTGCATGAGTTTGTGAAGGAGCTATGAGCATGGAAACCACACTGTTTGACGATCTGGTGCAAAGCCTGAAGAAGCAAAGGCCATCTCCAAAGGCGAAGCCAAGGCATCGCGCCGATTTGAAATTGTGCCAACCGATGTAACGGCCGTTCGCGAGCAGATCGGCCTGTCCCAGAGCGAATTTGCACGGCTGATGCGCGTTAGCATCAAGACACTGCAAAATTGGGAACAGCACCGTCGCAACCCAACCGGCCCTGCTGCTGCTCTGCTCAAGATCGTATCGACCGCGCCGGATATAGCGCTCAAATCCTTGCACGCCTGAATTTACGTATGGGCACGACATGCCGTTCCAATACACCAGTATTTATAGACATGCATTATATATATGCGAAAAGTTGTATGTTTTTTCACATACCCATGGATATTTCGTAAATTCGGCAACTGTTCAGCCCGCTATGAAATATCTCTAAAAATTCAAAATCGTCATTCCCGCGCAGGCGGGAATCCAGACTTCACACCGGTAATCGCCGGTTTCTGGGGCCCCGCCCCCGACTCAAGCATTCGAGGGCAGGCTCTGCGCGGGGATGACGGACTTTAAGAGGCATCCAACAGTGGGCTGAATAGATTCCAAATTCGTAACTGTCCGGCCCGGTATGCATTGCTCCCTCTCCCGCTAGCGGGAGAAGGGATTCAAAGCAGCGCGTAGGAGTCATCACGCCCGGACCTTGGCGGTAACCTTTTTCTTGGCAAGTTAATGCATCAAGTTTGCGGACAAGCCAAACCGGGCACTTGCCGCAAGCAGGCGCTTGTCACGCGTCCATAGCAACGCGCCGGGTGAAAGCCGCACAGCGGCCAATAAGTGGGCGTCGATATAGCCAATTCCGATTCCGAAAAGTGCATGATGGGCGATGAAACGCATAACTTCCTCATCGGTGGCAATACCAGCTTGTGGCAAGTCTTGCAAGGCACCCAGGACCATGTCGCGATTCTGCAAGCTGCCCAATGCCAGTTCGCCCGTCACAAACCGGTGAGCCAGCACCTGGCCCGCGTTCAAAAGTCCCGTTAATTCCGCATCACCGTGCCGCAAGTGGTCTATCCAGACCGACGTATCAACCAGAATCACGTTGGCTCCGACTGGCGTCGTGGGACGGTATCAAGCAACGGTTCCGAGCCTCCCAGCAGGGCCAATCGTTTGGCGCTCTCGCGCTGGATTAATGCCTTGAGAGCTTCGCGCACTAAAGCAGTTTTTTCCATTAGACCGGTCAAAGACTGGGCCTTTTCCAATAATTCATCATCAAGTACAAGTGTGGTGCGCATATTTTCCTCCGTCATGTTATGCATACAATGTATCATCAAATGATGACCAAATAAATGCATAGAAATAAGGGCGGTGGCATGGCCCGGCTTCCCGACCTGGCGTATGCACACGGGGAATCGCAATGATGGGCCGGAACGCGGTTTTTTGTAGGAGCGCACCCGGGCGCGATCAACCGCAGCAGTCTGGCGACTGCTTTCGCGCCCAGGTGCGCTCCTACAGGGTCCCGCCGCGAAAATTACCGACTCCTGCCATATTTGCGTGAGCCGCACTCAGTGCCTTAAACCCAGTCCACCCGACTTGGCGTATGCACACGGGGATCGCAATGATGGGCCGGAACGCGGTTTTTTGTAGGAGCGCACCCGGGCGCGATTAACCGCAGCAGTCTGGCGACTGCTTTCGCGCCCAGGTGCGCTCCTACAGGGTCCCGTCGCGTGAATTTGCTTGCCGTGCTTACCTGAACCAGGCGCTCAGGAAGCGCACTTCCCGAACTGATGCTTGACCGCATAGACGTACAGTTCAAGCCGATTGCTTACGCCCAGCTTCTGGTAAATCGATGTCAAATGGTTGCGCAAGGTGTGCTCCGATATGAAGAGCCGTTCTGCGAGCGTTTTATTCAACGCGCCGCTTCCCTCGACTATCGTGTCGACGATTTTTCTTTCCTTGGCTGTCAGCGTCGCGTTTTTTTCCGCTTCGGGGTCGGGGTCGGGCTTGTGCGTCGGCGTGGGATGCATGAGCTCGCCGAAAACCCTGCCGAGCATTTCCTGGTCCAGCCATAGCTCGCCCTGATGCACTTTTTCGATCGCCTTCAGGACTTGTTCGGCCGGCGCGTCCTTGCGCATCACGCCTCGCGCGCCGTGCAGAACGGCCTGGTCCAGCGTTGCCTGTTCGCGCGTGCCAGTCAATATCAATGCGCGCGATACGCCGTTCGCCAGCAGGGCGGGAAGAATATCTATCGAGGATTTCCCGCCGAGGTCGAGATCCAGCAAGATAACATCGGGGGCCAGCTGGCCGATTTGCGCCAGCGCTTCTTCGCAATTGCTGGCGGTCCCGACTACCTCCATCCTTGCGCTTTCGCCCTCGATCAATTTTGCCAATCCCCACAGCATCGTCTTGTGATCGTCGACCAGCATCACGCGTATCGTTTTTTCGGCCAGCATGATTATTACTCCCCTTTTTAGTTGCTTTCCATCCCATCATGAAAGGGCTGTTTGAGTCCCCTCTCCCGCAAGCGGGAGAGGGAGCTTTCCATTGCCGGCTGAACGATTCCCTTTTTAAACCGGTATCTCGATGTGCACGGCTGTACCGCCGTTCGATCCTTTCTCCACGTACGCCTTCCCTCCTAGCGCGGCGGCCCGTTCCGCAATCGAACGCGGCATGAACTCGGTTGGTTGTGCGCCCAGGCATTCATTCTCGATCTGAATATCGAGCCCCCCGTTGGCGCACTTGAGTTTGATGGAGCCGTGCTGCGCGCTGGTGTGTTTGCGCATGTTGCTCATCCCCTCATTGACTATCTGGAAGATCTCCGCAGCCAGGCGATCGCTGATGTCAAGCTCGCCCTCCATGCTGACCGCGATATCGATTCCGTAGAATTCCCTGACTTGTGCCGCTTGCCGACGCAGGGCGACAAGAAAGACCGGTTCTCTTTGCCCCGGTCCGGCTTTAAACGTCCCCGCATAGCGACGCAGGTCGCCCACCACCTGCGTTGCCATTGCCGTTAATTTGTCGAGGTCTTCGATCAGCGGATTATCGGCGGCAGCCTTGTTGCGCACCGCGCTGAGCCCGAGTTTCAAGCCAATGTAGGGCTGGATGGTGGTGTCATGCAGATCCCGCGCAATCTTTTGCCGCTCCCGCATCGCAGCTTCCGAAGCCATCCGGTCCAATAGCTCGATGTTCTCAACGACCGGAAATGCCTGCGCCACGATATGACTCAAAAATAGTGCATCGGCTTTGCCGAAGCCATTTTTTGACGAGATAACATACATGCGGCCCTCGCCTCTCCGCAATGACAAAGGCACGGTGATAAAGGAACGCGCTTCCAGCAGCTCGGCCAAACCATCGCCTGGCTCGCCAACGCTTTTGATCCATTTGACTTGCGCGTTGCCGCCCAGCGTGCTGGATGCTCCGGTCCCGGCTAGCGCCGGCCACAGCGGGCGGTTGTAGACGACGATCTGCTGCTGCGGAAAAGCCATCAGCGGCGCTGCTGCTTCTGCGCTGATCCGCTCTGCATTGATCGATCGCCCTGGATGGTCTTCCATTGCAGTGCGCAGCGTCCAGCTCGCGGACTCGGTGTCGCGAATCACCAGAATGCAGCTGCTGGCCTTGAAAAATACCCGCGTCTTTTCCAGCACGGAGGCGACGGTGTGATCGACCCCGAAGCGCGGATTCGACAACTGGCTGACATCGCGCAGCAATGCCAGCCGGCGCTTTTGCGCCACATCCGATCCGCCCCAGTAGGCGATCATGTAGCCGAGCACAAGCAGGAAGGTGGCGCGCAACAGCAGCCGGGGGATTTCGGCGTCGGTCACGGATATCAGGCTGGTAAACGCGAACAGCGCTGATGAAGCGAGGGTGACTCGCGCGCCTTCTTCGAAACCCCAGCGAAAGGACGCAGTGAGGATGGCGAAGAAGAAGAACAGGTAAAAAGAGCTGCTTTCGCCGCCGGTGAACAAAACGATCAGCGCATACCAGCCAACATCGAGCCAATGGATCAACTTGCTTTGCAGGAACGGCTGGTCGAGCTGCGAAAGAATGTAAAGGACGACGCTGTGCAGGGTGTAACCGGAGAAAACGAGCCAGGTGAAGCTCATCAGCTCGCCTGCGCCTTTAGGGTCGATAAAAACCGTCAACAAGGCTGAAGTGGAGAGCACCAGCCGCATCCTGCCGACCATCGATGCGTCGGCGGCGTCCCTTGCATGGCGCGCGCTTATTTCGTTTTCATGGATCATGATTCACAACGCATCCAGCCTATTTTTCATGTTTGTTTTGCTGTGTATATCATGCGCGAAAAACGGATTCAAGTCCGCAGTGCAACAACGTTGACGCGCAACAACGTATTGTCGCTAGCGCAACTTGTTTCATGAGTACCGGATGCGGGGTTTAGGTTATTGAGACTGGTCTCGAAATTTTGCCGGCTACGGTGTTCCGCGCCGAGCTGAATGGAGCGCCTATTCAGCCCGGATGGGGTCTTACAACCGAAGCAGGCTCTGTAGAAGCGCACCCGGGCGCGAGCGGCTTGCGCAGTGCTGCCGCTGATCGCGCCCGGGTGCGCTCCTACAACACCGCGTCATCGTGCTGTAGATTGATATGCGGCTGAACAATTACAAAATATAAAAAATAGAGGGTATATATAAAAAACAATCACTTACCGCACTATTTTAGTGCGACATTAAATATACATGCATATGTATATTTAAATTCCGGGAGTCGGACAACAAGTGCCGCCGAGGTCTGCGAGTGCGCATGCAGGGTGTAAACTTAATTTCCCGCAATATCCTGCTTGGCCTGCGCAGCAAGCACAGGCCCTCATCCGAACGCATCCGCCAGTGCCCCGGAAGCCGTTTTTCATGGCGGATTTTGACGAAAATCAACTTTCGTTGCCTATCGGCCTGTTGGCGGCATGCACCTGACCCCAAGCGGTTCGTTGAGCCAGAATAAACTTGGTTGACCCTGTTCTTGAATTGTCCGGTTCCCATGACTACTCTAAATGCAATATTTCGCTCGAACAAAAAAACAGGGGGATACAAAAATGCGCCATTTCGCCGTGCTGGCTTGTCTGGGGTTTTTTGCTTGCTCAATCTCGGCTGCGCCGCTGCCCGAATCCTCCCGCCCCATACCGGGTTCCAATGCCGCCCGACCTATGAAACTCATCGACCGTGACGGCGACCGGGTTTCAGATGGCTTGCAGGCAGGCATCGCGGCAGCCCGCCCAGGCGACAGCTTCCGCGTTATCGTCACCTATAGCGGCGCGGGCAATGCAGCGGCTGCGCGCGGAGCGGTGGGTTTTTTCGAACTCCACCGCGAGTTCAAAATTATCCGCGGATTTGCCGCCACAATGACAACCGCCCAGATCAGGGCGCTAGCGCAGCAAGCGGGGGTGTTCAGAATCGAGGAGGACTTCCGCGTCTCGGCCAAGCTCGACGCCGCCCGCCCCGACTTCGGCACGGATGCGGCGCGCACGAGCTTCGGGGTGAGCGGAGCGGGCATCAAAGGCTGCATCGTCGATACCGGTGTCGATCCGAACCACGAGCAGTTGAACAATTATCTCCCGATCCCTTTTTTTGATGCGATAAACGCACGCACGGTGGCGTATGACGACCACGGCCACGGCACCCACGTGACGTCGATCGCTTTCGGCGACGGCACCGGCGGTTCAGGTGCTGACAAATACAAGGGTGTGGCCCCCGGCGTTGTGATTCACGCCGCCAAGGTGCTGGATCAGTTCGGCTCCGGGCTGGAAAGCCAGGTGATCGCCGGAATCGACTGGTGCGTGGCCCAGGGCGCCCATATTATTTCGATGAGCCTCGGCTCCGAGGCGCCCTCCGACGGAAATGACGCGCTGAGCCGGGCTGCCAATGCGGCCGTGGCGAGCGGCAGCGTAGTGGTGGCTGCGGCCGGCAACGCAGGCGACGAGCCGGGCACGGTGGGCTCACCGGGGGCGGCAGCCCAAGTCATCACCGTTGCGGCATGCGCAGAGCGGTCTGCTCCGGCCGGATCGCCCAACCACTCGGATGGGATTTATTTGACGCCCTTTTCCAGCCGGGGACCGACGCTGGACAACCGCATTAAGCCGGACGTCTGCGCCCCCGGTCTCAGCATCACGGCGGCGAAAGCCGGTACCGCCAGCGGTTACGTCACTTACAGCGGGACATCGATGGCCACGCCGTTCGTCGCCGGTACCGTCGCACTGGCGCTCCAGGCGAAGAACCCACTGCTGCTACCCGCAGAACTGCGACAGAACCTCGAATCCACGGCGCAGGATCGCGGCCCTGCCGGCAAGGACAATGACTCGGGTGCCGGGCTCATCGACGGCTACGCGTTTGTGGCCAAAACCAAGGGCGAGTCAGGTTACCTGCCGACCGCTTTCCCGACTTACGGGCGCGTTTCCGCCAGCGTCGCGAATCACGGCCTGTGGACCTACACGTTCGCCATTGCCCAAGCCGACCTCGGCATCCCCGTTGGCGCCGCGATCACCATCAACGGCCAGGCAAAATGCGTATTGCCGTTTTTCGGCGGGTGCCTCGCCGCGCAGTGGGATCCCGACCTCGACGCAAAACTGATAGACCCCAACGGGGCGCTGTTGGCCGACAGCACTTGTGCAGCCGATGACGAATGCGGCGGCATCGGCCGTCAGGAAACGCTGCACGCGATGCCAACCGTGGCTGGAACCTACACGATCCAGGTTTACCCGTCCGAGGACAGCGTGAACCTGGGCAAGGGCGGAAGCTTCTTCCTCGACCTTTCGACCGGCCCGCTCACCAGCGTCGCCAGCAATCCCGATCCTATAGTGCACGTGGCAGGTTTGGACCCAAGCAGTACCGGCAACAAGACTGGGTGGAAGGCAACCGTCACGATTACGCTGCACGTCCCAGTGTTGGGCGCCAAGGTCAGCGGTAACTGGAGCGACGGCTATAGCGGGAATTCCTCCTGCACCACCGGTACTAATGGCAAATGCAGTGTGACCAGCGGCAACATACCCAAGCGCAAAAGCAGTGCGAAGTTCACCATCACCAACGTAACCGGCGCGCTTACTTATGATCCAGGCAGCAACGAAGTCACGAGTATCACGGTATCGAAGCCTATCGGAGCTGTAATCGCATTCCCGTGGTAATGACGTGGAGTTGCACCGCGTAACTCAGTTCAAACTGAAAGGGTAGTTCGAACCACGCAGGATGAAAATTTGACTTCGCATTATGGTCGGTCGAGGCCATTCTTGCTTTCGTCAGCCAATGTATTTTTAACGAAAATTAACTGCCGCGATAGGTCGAATATGCCCACGGCGAGACCAGCAGCGGCACGTGGTAATTCTGGGCGGGGTCGGCGATGCCGAAGGCAATGGTCACGCGGTCGATGAATTTCGGCTCCGGCAGGGTCAGGCCTTGCAGATCGAAATAGTCTCCGGCAAAGAACACCAGTTCGTAGCGGCCGACGCGCAGCGCGCCGCCTTCCAGCAGCGCCGCATCGCAGCGGCCGTCGCGGTTGGTGACAGCGGTTGCGAGCAGGGTCCGGTCGCCGTTCTGCACTGCATACAGCTCGACCCTGACCCCGGCACCGGGCTTGCCTTGCGCGACATCCAGCACATGCGTTGTGAGCTTTCCCATGGTGGCTCCCCTATATCGGAATGATTGGCAAATCATCCTAGATTCCTTAGTTGGACAGGTGTGAGTGTGCGTTTTTCCGGCTTTCTGGCTAGGCGCGACGACGACGCAACCTTCATGTTGCTAGGAGGAGCAACGAAGCCAGGGAGCTGGAAAAACGTGCAATCGCGCCTGTAGCGTTCTCACCCAAATGGTGAACTGTTTAATCATAAAAAATTCCAATAAATTCATGAATTTATCGAAGTCAACAAGCGGTCAATTGAGGAATCTAGGATTTTGCCTACAAAATAAGCAAAATCAGGGAACCCGCTGATCGACCTCATCCATCGCCATCGCATCCAGGTGCGCGACCTCGCCCCAAGACATCAGCCGCAGCACATCGGCTTCCAGCCGCAAGCGATTGACGCTGGCGTTCAGTACCGGAAAGTCGCGCGGCGTCGAAAGCGGCAGTGACAGCGCTGCCCGGTACGCGCATTCCAGCACGCCGCCGTGCGCCACCAGCGCAATTTTTTGCCCCGGATACCGGCGCGCCCAATGCAGCATCGCGGCCACGCTGCGCGCATAGAATTTGCGGAAACTCTCGCCTGCGCGCGCGCCGGACGGGAATACCGCATCGATATCGCGCGCTTGCCAGGCGGCAAAAGCGGCCGGATAGCGCTGACTGATGTCGCTGTAGTACAAGCCTTCAAACGCGCCGTAACAGCGCTCGCGCAAGCCGGGGTCGCAGATCACCTGCATCGGCCCGGCTTGCTGCGCAGCGAGCGCCTGCGCGGTTTGCCGCGCCCGCCGCAAGTCGCTGCTGATGATGGCCGCCAACGGCTCGTCGCGCAACGCCTGCCCCAGCGCATCGGCCTGCGTTTGCCCTTGGGCGTTGAGCGCAATGTCGCAATGCCCTTGCAGGCGCTTGACCGCATTCCAGTCGGTCTCGCCGTGCCGGATCAACAGTATTTCGGTGCTATTGCCCATATGCCTTTATTGCCCTTGGCCGGCCTGCTGCGCCACCAGACCTGGCGACAGCGTATAGCTGCCGCTGATGCTGGCTTGCGCCAGGATATGGCCATCCATCGCCGCCAGTGCCTGCTGCCCGGTAAATGCGCCTTCGACCGGCAAGTGGACCAGGTCCAGCGCATACAAGGTAAAGGTGTAGTGATGCACGATGGAATCGTTCCACGGCGGGCATGGGCCGTCGTAACCGTAATAGTCGCCCGACATATCCTGATCGGCGGCGAACCAGCCGGTATAGTCGTTGATGCCCTGTCGTGCCCCGCGCAATGCTTCCGGTCCCGGCTTGCCGCGCGCCAGAACGCCATCGCAGAATTCGCCCTCGGCAATCGCCAACATGTCCGGCGGCAGGTCGAGCAGAATCCAGTGGAAGAAATCGACGCGCGGCAGATCGGCCGGAACCTTGCGCCCGAGCTGGTTCACATCATCGCCTTGCGACGGCGCATCGCGGTCGCTGCAGATCAGCGCCAGCGACTTGGTGCCGGGCGGCGCGTCGCGCCAGCCGAGATGCGGATTTTTATTGTCGGACAAGACCACACGGGCCCTGGGGTCCATTTTGCAAAATGCAAATTTGGCAGGAATGGAACCACCGTCTTCGAATGAATCGCTCCAGAATTGCATGATCGCTCCTTCATTATCGTTACCAGGATTGCCCTGCTTCACACCAATATACCCGATACCGTATTTAAATAATAACAATAAAATACAACGGAAAAACCAACGTTTTCGAGCATACCCCACCAAAAGCCGGTCACGCAAAGAGATCTCAGAGGGCCGGCCTGAGCTGCAGCCAAAACGTCACCGGACCGTCGTTGGTCAGCGTGACCTGCATATCGGCGCCGAAACGCCCGCTTTCCACCAGCGGATGTCGCAAGCGCGCCTGCGCCACAAAATAGTCGAACAGGCGCCTACCCTCCTCGGGCGCGGCTGCCGGCGTAAACGACGGCCGGGTGCCGGACTTGGTATCGGCCGCCAGCGTGAATTGCGGCACCAGCAACAAACCGCCCTGCACTTGCGCCAGGCTCCGGTTCATCTTACCAGCGTCGTCGGAAAACACCCGGTAAGCAATCAATTTGGACAGCAGCGCATCGGCTTGCTTGACGCTATCGCCGCGCTCAGCGCACAGAAATACCATCAAACCGGCATCAATAGCGCCAACGGTGACACTATCGACCGCCACGCTGGCCTGCGACACCCGCTGCAACAATGCGATCATCGCGGCACCTCTACGCCAGCGTGACGCGGGCAAACTTGCGCTTGCCGACCTGCAGCACCATGGTGCCAGCTTCCACTTTCAAGCCTTTGTCGGAAATCATGTTGCCGTCAATCCGCACCCCGCCCTGCTCGACCATGCGCAGCGCTTCCGAGCTCGACGCGCACAAATTGGCCTGTTTCAGCAACTGGCCGATACCCAGCGGCGCGCCGCGGAGTGCCAGCTCTGGAACGTCGTCCGGAATGCCGCCCTTCGAGCGGTTGACGAAATCGGCCAGCGCATCAACCGCCGCCTGCGCCGAATGGAAGCGGGCGACGATCTCCTGCGCCAGCGCCACCTTCACATCGCGCGGATTCTTGCCGGCTTCGACTTCGGCCCTGAAAGCGGCAATCTCGGCCAGCGAGCAAGACGACAGCAATTCGTAATAGCGCCACATCATCGGGTCCGAAATGCTCATCAGCTTGGCGAACATGATGTTGGCCGGCTCGGTGATGCCGATGTAATTATTCTTCGACTTCGACATCTTTTCGATGCCGTCCAGTCCTTCCAGCAGCGGCATGGTCAGGATGCACTGCGGCTCCTGGCCGTAATCCTTTTGCAGTTCGCGCCCCATCAGCAGATTGAATCTCTGGTCGGTGCCGCCGAGTTCGAGGTCGCTCTTCAACGCGACCGAATCGTAACCCTGCAGCAGCGGATACAGGAATTCATGCACCGAGATCGGCGTATTGGCCTTGAAGCGCTTGCTGAAATCGTCGCGCTCCATCATCCGCGCCACGGTCGAATGCGAGGCCAGCTCGATCATCCCGCGCGCGCCCAGCGGATCGCACCATTCGGAGTTGTAGCGAATTTCGGTTCTTTCGGCATCCAGCACCAGGCTGGCCTGCTTGAAGTAGGTCATCGCATTGCGTTCGATCTGCTCCCGGGTCAGCGGCGGACGCGTCACGTTGCGTCCGGACGGGTCGCCGATCATCGAGGTGAAGTCGCCGATCAGGAAGATCACGTGATGGCCCAGGTTCTGCAACTGGCGCATCTTGTTGAGTACCACGGTGTGGCCCAGATGCAGGTCGGGCGCGGTCGGGTCGAGTCCGAGCTTGATCCGCAGCGGTATGCCGCTGCGTTCGGCGCGCGCCAGTTTCTGCGCGAATTCGGCCTCGATCAGCAATTCGTCGGCGCCGCGCAGGGTGATGGCCAGCGCCTGCTGCACCTGATCCGACAGCGGCGGGGCTGTGCCCGGCGCAGAAGCTGCGCGCCCGGCTGGGGCTGATGGGGATTGAGCGTCCATGGTTAACTTATTTCACTTTCAAAAGGCTAATCGGTGCTTTCGACTTTGTTATAATGCTTGACTATTTCCCACCTTGCCGCTAGTCAATATAAAAACAATTAGAAAACGTATTCGTACGAAACGACAAATTTTAACTGATTGCATGCAACCAATTCATAAATACCCGAGCCTCGGCTCGACCGGCAAGCTGTTGCTTGGCACATCGCGCAAGACCCGGATCATCTCGGCCACCGCGCTGTTTCTGGCGGCATGCGCGTTCGGCGCGGTCGGCGTCGCACCGATGGCACCGGACGCGTCCGACCTGCCGGTCAGCTCGATCGAACAGCAAATAGCGCTGCCCAGCCTGGCCCAGCAAATCGCTGCGCTCGAACAATCCGCCCCCCAATACTTCATGCGCGAAGAAAAAGTCCGTAGCGGCGATACGCTGGCGACTTTGCTGGACCGGCTCGGGATCAACGATGCGGCAGCGGCCGATTTCATCAAGTCCGACAGCACCGCACGCAGCGTGATGCAATTGCGCCCTGGCAAGAGCGTGCAGGCACAAACCGCTGACGACGGCAGCCTGCAGTGGTTGCGCACCACGGTCGTCGGCGGCCGCGACAGCCCGGTCAAGAACCTCGTGATTGCGCGCAACGGCGACAACTTCAAGGCTGTCGAAGAAACCGCCGCAGTCGAAATGCGGGTCGAAATGCGCTCCGGCCTGATCCATTCGTCGCTGTTTGCCGCCACCGACAATGCCGACATCCCGGACCCGATCGCGAGCCAGATAGTCGACATGTTCTCGACCAATATCGACTTTGCCTCCGACCTGCGCAAAGGCGACCGCTTCCATGTGGTCTATGAAACTTACTGGCAGAACGGCGAATTCGTACGCACCGGCCGCGTGCTGGCGGGCGAATTTCTCAACAATGGGAGCACTTACCAATCGGTCTGGTTTCAGGAGCCCGACAGCAAACTGGGCGGCGGCTATTACGGATTTGACGGCAAGTCGCTGAAAAAGGCCTTCCTCAAATCCCCGCTCGAATTCTCCCGCATTTCCTCCGGATTTTCGATGCGCCGGCACCCGGTTCTGAACCAGTGGCGACAACACAAGGGCGTCGATTTCGCCGCGACGACCGGCACTCCGATCCGCGCCTCGGGCGATGGCGTGCTCGATTTCGCCGGCACCCAGAACGGCTATGGCAACTTCATCGTCATCAAGCACTGGAACAACTATTCGACCGCTTACGCCCACATGAGCCGCCTGGCACCCGGCATGCGCAAGGGCAGCAAGGTCAGCCAGGGCGACGTGATCGGCTATGTCGGCTCCACCGGCTGGGCCACCGGCCCGCATCTGCATTACGAGTTCCGCGTCAATAATGTCGCGGTCAATCCGATGTCAGTCGATGTGCCGAATGCACAACCGATGACGACTGCCCAGTTGCAGCAATTCCGCAGCGTCGCCGGCGGCATCATGCATCGCCTGGCGTTGATGCGGCCGCAGGAAAACGCAGTCCAGCTGGCGTCAGCCAAGTAACCTGATGTCCATCGCGAACGGCTTGCAATCGCAATACCCGTTCTCTGGAAGAAATGCGCTACAGCATGGTGGCTGAATAGTTCCAGTCACCGTTTTTCAGATTCCAGCCCAAAATGCACGCTATCCTTACACCCCAACCCTGCCCCGCCAGCCTGACCATTGGCCTGATGTCCGGTACCAGCCTGGACGGCGTGGACGGCGTGCTCGCCAGCTGCGCGGCCGATGACGACAGCCGGATCCATTCGGTCGCCGGTGCATACATTCCGTTTCCGGATCCGCTGCGGGCCGAGTTGCTGGCCCTGCAAACGGCCGGCTTCAACGAGATCGAGCGCGAAGCACTGAGCGCCAATGCGCTGGCGCACCATTACGCAGCCTGCGTGCAACAGTTACTGGCCAGCACTGGTCATGCGGCCGGCGAGATCAGTGCGATCGGCGTGCACGGACAAACCATACGACACCACCCCGAACTGGGCTTTACCCGCCAGACCAACAATCCGGCGTTGCTGGCCGAGTTGACCGGAATCGACGTGATCGCCGATTTTCGCAGCCGCGACATCGCAGCCGGCGGCCAGGGCGCACCGCTGGTGCCGGCTTTCCATCAAGCTGCATTCGGCCGGACCGGAGAAACCCGGGTGGTGGCGAATATCGGCGGCATCAGCAATATCAGCATACTCGACGGCAGCAACAATGCTGGCACGGCGGGCACACTCGGCTTCGATACCGGCCCGGGCAATATGCTGCTCGATGCATGGATCGCACGTCACCGCGGCTTGCCTTTTGACGCCGACGGCGCCTGGGCCGCTAGCGGCGCGGTGATTGCGACGCTGTTGCAGGCGCTGCTGCAGGAACCGTATCTGGCAGCGCCGCCGCCCAAGAGCACCGGGCGCGACCTGTTCCATATGGGATGGCTGGATGCCAAGCTGCAAGCTTTTCCCACCGCAGCGGCCGCCGACGTACAGGCGACCCTGACCGCGTTCACCGCCCGCACCCTGGCCGACGCCATCGCGCGCCATGCCGGCGGCGCTGCAGCAGTCTATCTGTGCGGCGGCGGCGCCTACAATGCACAGTTGGTCGCGCAATTGGCCGCGGCACTGCAGGCATGCGGACAGAACGCCCGCGTGCTGTCAACCGACGCGCTGGGCGTGGCGCCGAACCGGGTCGAAGCGCTGGCTTTCGCATGGCTGGCGCAACGCTTCCTGCAACGCCATGCCGGCAATCTGCCGGCCGTCACCGGCGCCCGGGGTTTGCGCGTGCTGGGCGCACTCTACCCCCGCTGAAGCAATTTCACCAGAAGATATACTATTGGATGTATTTTTAAATACGCATTGAATATATGCGGTAGTGGCACAATTTTCTATCATACCCCGTGATATTTAAACAACGAAGCAGATCGAAAACTGTTCCGACATTAAAAAAGGACGCCGTCGGCGTCCTTTTTTTGTTTTGCGCAGAAACTCAGGCAGAAAATGAAGAGCCGCAACCGCAAGTGCTGCTGGCGCCCGGGTTCTTGATCACGAACTGAGCACCTTCCAGGTCGTCCTTGTAATCGATCTCGGCTCCGACCAGATACTGGTAGCTCATCGAATCGATCAACAGCTGCACCCCGTTCTTGCTCATCGTGGTGTCGTCTTCATTGACGACTTCGTCGAAAGTGAAGCCGTACTGGAAGCCTGAACAGCCGCCGCCCTGCACGAAGACACGCAGCTTCAGGTCGGGATTGCCTTCTTCGGCTATCAGGTCAGCGACTTTTTGTGCGGCGCTGTCAGTGAAAATTATCGGCGCAGGCATTTCGGTAACAGCATTCATTTCAGACTCCTACTAAGGAACAATATAAAGTGATTATAGACGTTCGCTGCAACTCACGCATTGGACGCGGCCAGCTTGAGTACCGGCACCTCTGCCGGATCGCCGTGCGTCAACCTGCCGGCGACCAATGCGCCGCCATGCATTTCCAGCGTTTTGTAAAACACGTCGCCAGTTATGCGGGCTTTCGGCTGCAATTCAAGCAGCTCGGTAGAATGCACCGCACCGACAATCTCGCCGTTGATCACCAAGTGCCCGCCCCGCACTTCGCCAGTGATTCTGGCCAGCTCGGAAATCACCAGCATGCTGGTCTGGCCGGGCTCCGCAATCACGTCTCCGTTGATCTTGCCGTCGATGCGCAAACCGCCCTTGAAATGCACATTGCCCTCAATGCTGGTCGATACGCCGATCAGGCAATCGATAGTATTACTGGGTTTGCGTCTGAACATGCCGCACCTCCTTTACAAATTGGCAGACTGATGGGTCCGGATTTTGCCCTGCTCCAGCACCCGGGCCTCGACTGTTTTCACCGTCGCGCCGGCAGGCAACGTCAACTCGCCATCGACGCGCTGATAATGCTTGAATTGCAGCTTGAAGCTGGTAGCTTGCGCCGATTTTTCTTCCGGGTAAAGCAGCACCGACTCCCGCCCCTGCAGCGACATCGTCACCGCCAGTTGCAAAGAGCCTGAAAAATCACGCACCGCGCGGCCGCCCTGCATGACCAGCAAGCGGTAGCGCAACTGTTCGGGCGCTGCCATTTCGAGCGTCAAGCGACGTATGCTGATGCCGGCCGGACCTGTTGCGGTGGGCATCAGACTCTCGAAAAAAGCCAGGTCTTCTTTCAGCTGCGCGTTGCTGGCACTCAGAATCTTCACCTGCAACGCCAGTTGCTGCAGTGCCGAACGCTCGATGTTCAAGCTGGAATCTGCCGCATTGGCAATCGCCGACAAGCGGTCGCGCTCGCTGCTCAACTGCAGAACCTGTTGTTCCAACTCTGCAATGCGCTGCCGCGATGCCCCGGGATGAAGACCGGTGAAGCCGCGCCCCAGATCGTAAGCGAACAAGGCCATGACGCCACCCAGACCGATTGCGACTGCGGCAATCAGGGTTTTCAGTGACCAGTGAAGGTGACGCTTGATGATCATCTTCGGGACCGACAGCCGCCGAGATTGCAGCTTACGCCTCACCGGGTCGCGATCCGGATCGGCGTAGCGGGCCTCCGTCTAAGGCAATATCGGCACATGCAGCAAACCCGTGGTCTCGGCCAGATCGAACATCAGATTCATGCATTGCACCGCTTGCCCGGACGCGCCCTTGACCAGGTTATCCTGCACCACCAGCACCACCACCATGTCGCCGTCGTCGGGCCGGTGCAGCGCCAGACGCAGCATGTTCGATCCGCGGGTCGAGCGGGTTTCAGGGTGGCTGCCGAACGGCATTACATCGACGAACGGCTCGTCCCGGTAGGCATCCTCGAACAGCGCCTGCAGCGTTTGGTTGTCGATTGCCCTGGTCAGGCGGGCGTACAGGGTCGAATGCATGCCGCGTATCATCGGCACCAGATGCGGAGAGAACAGCAAGCCGATTTTTTCCGTTGTCATGCGCTGCAATTGCTCCACCGTTTCAGGCGTGTGGCGATGGCCCGAGATGCCATATGCCTTGAAATTATCGCTGGCTTCGGCGAACAGGAAACCGATTTCCGCCTTGCGGCCGGCACCCGATACGCCGGACTTGCAATCGGCAATCAGGTGCGCCGGATCGACCACCCCGGCCTTCAGCAACGGGGCAAAACCCAATTGCATGGTGGTCGGATAACAGCCGGGGTTGCCGACGATGCGCGCGCGCTTGATCGCGGCCCGGTTCAATTCCGGCAAGCCGTAGGCAGCTTCAGTCAGCAGGCCCGGGCAACTGTGCGGCATGCCGTACCACTTCTCGAACTGCGCGCTATCCTGCAGGCGGAAATCGGCCGCCAGATCGATCACCTTGACACCCGCATCCAGCAACGCCCGCGCCTGCGCCATGGCCACGCCGTGCGGGGTGGCGAAAAACACCACGTCGCATTCGGTCAGGCGCGCCGTTTCCGGCGCCGAAAATGCCAGCGCTACGCGCCCGCGCAACGACGGATACATATCCGCCACCGGCAAGCCGTTTTCCTTGCGTGAAGTAATGGCGGTGAGCTGCACTTCCGGGTGCGTCGCCAACAGGCGCAACAATTCGACGCCCGTGTAGCCCGTGCCGCCGACGATACCGACTTTGATCATGTTTTTTCCTGGCAATACTTGAACTTGGTCTTATATTCTAACAGCCGCAGCGCGAATCACAATCGCCCGGAAAGAGCGGCAGGGCCGGCTGCGTGGATGCGTTTTTTTCACCTCGCCGGCACGGATGCGGGCCTTACGCGGGCTGGCTCGTTCCTTCCCCGTTGCGGGGAAATACCAAGCGCGATCGAATACCTCCGGCTTACCGGCACCGTCACGCTTCCCGCACGTACTGCCCGGGGGCATCGGCCAGCACGTGTTCGGGCAGGATGGCCGATGCCCCGATTTTTTTTGCGCTGGAATGCAGCGCCAGCCATTTATGCCAGTGCGGCCACCAGGACCCCTGCTCGACCGTCGCCTTTTCCAGCCACTCGTCCGGCCCCAGATAGCTGCCGGTCTGGCGCTGGCCCGGCCTGAAGCTGAAGCTGCGGCCGGCATGGTCCGGTTCCGACACCACCCCGCTATTGTGGCCGCCGGAAGCCAGCACGAAATGCACCTCATCGGAATCGACCAGGAAGTGGATCTTGTAGACCGACTTCCACGGAGACACGTGGTCGCGTTCGGTACCCAGCACGAACATCGGCAGTTTGATATTGCTCAGCGCAATCAAATGACCACCAACGCAGTAGCGGCCTTCGGCCAGATCATTGTGCAAATACAGGTGCCGCAGATACTCGCTATGCATCCGGTATGGCAGGCGCGTGGTATCGGCGTTCCACGACATCAGGTCGTTCGGCGCGCGGCGCACGCCCAGCAAGTATTCGCGCATGATGTGCGACCAGATCAGGTCGCGTGAATTGAGCAGCTGGAAGCTGGCTGCCATCTGATCGCCATCCAGATAACCCTGCTCCCACATCAGCGCGTCCAGCATGGCCAGCTGGCTGTCGTCGATGAACAGGCCCAGTTCGCCCGGATCCGCAAAGTCGGCCTGTGCCGCCAGCAGCGTGATCGACTGGATTGGCGCCAGTGCCTGGCGCGGATTGCGTTCCAGCGCCGCTGCGCCGATCGACAGCAAAGTGCCGCCCAGGCAGTAACCAACCGCCTGTACCGGAATGCCCGGCATGCGCTGCGCGACTTGTTCGAGTGCCACAAACAGCCCCTGCGAAATGTAATCTTCCATGCCCAGATTGCGGCCCTCGGCGCCGTGGTTCTTCCATGACATCATGAACACGGTATGCCCTTGCTCGACCAGAAGGCGCACCATCGAGTTGTGGGGTGACAGATCCAGGATGTAGTATTTCATGATCCACGAAGGTACAAACAGCAGCGGCTCCCGGTACACGGTTTCGGTCTGCGGGGTGTACTGGATCAGTTCGAACATTGCATTGCGAAATACCACTTTTCCCGGGGTGACCGCGACGTCCCGTCCGACCTTGTACGGAGAATCCTCCTTGTGCGCACTGCTGCCCCGCCTCTTCTGTCTGTGCTTGGCATGATCTTCCAACCAGTGGGTCCAGCCCATCAAGCGGCTATTGCCTTTCGATTCGATGGTGGCGCGCAGCACTTCCGGATTGGTTGCCGCGTAATTCGACGGAGAAAAAACATCGAGCAACTGGCGCGCGGTGAAACTGACCACATGCTCATGATGCGGGGTGACACCACGGATGCCGGTGGTGGCCTGCTGCCAGAATTCCTGCACCTGCAAAAAGGATTTGGCAAACGCGTTATACGGCCAGTGCGACCATTCCGGCCGGTTAAAGCGCGAATCGTCCTCGGTCACGCTGACTTCGCCGGTTCCGGAATTGAGCGCGCTGGCCATGAAAGGCCCCCATTCTGCCGCTTGCCGCCGCAGCAGGGCCAGCAACTCGATGCGGTGCCCAGGCGACATCGCGAGTTGCAGCATCCACTCCTGCATTGCCACCGACAGGCTGGTGGGGGAGAGGCCGCCGGTCAACTTTGCCAGCGCGCTCTGATACATCAGGTCCAGCGTATTGGTGCCCGCCTGATCGCTGTCCAGGTAGCACAGCTTTTTAGCGGCTGCGTCGGCCTGCGGCACGGTCATATTTGTCACTGTGGCAACCGGCAAGTCGCGACGGGGTTTCAAATTCTTTAGGGTCGGGTTCATATCCACCTTTCAATGCGAATTAATCATTCTTGCAAGAATGCTGCACTACAGCGATTGACATAAATCAAAGCATTCGCGAATCGCAGCGTTTACTTCCGATCCGGACCGCAGCAATAAAGCTACTCGTGCCGCAGCGCCTCGATCGGGTCCAGTTGCGCGGCGCGGCGCGCGGGAAAGTAGCCGAACACCACGCCGATCCCGGCCGAGAATACGAACGACAGCAGGTTGACCGACGAGTTGAACAGGTAAGGCACCTGCATCACCTGCGCCAGCACGATCGAGGCTCCGGTGGCCAGCACGATGCCGATCACGCCGCCGAGTGCGGCCAGCACTACCGCCTCGATCAGGAATTGCAGCAACACGTCGCGCTCCAGCGCGCCGATGGCCAGGCGCAGGCCGATTTCTCGGGTGCGTTCGGTGACGCTGACCAGCATGATGTTCATGATGCCGATGCCGCCCACCAGCAGGCTCACTGCGGCCACCGCGCCGAGCAGCGTGGTCATCACCTGGGTGGTGCCGGACAGGGTGTCGGCCAGCTGCTTGGTGTCGAGCACATTGAAATTATCCTCATCTGCCTCGGCCAGTGTGCGGCGCTCGCGCAGCAACTGCGTCAGGCTGGCTTTCAGGCGCGTGCTGTCGCTGCCGTCCTGCATCGAAACCAGCAGCGTGGCGACCCGCTGGTTGCCGGTCACGCGGCGCTGCAACGTATGCAGCGGCACCAGCACCAAGTCATCCTGGTCATTGCCCATCGCGCCCTGCCCCTTGGATGCCAGCACGCCCACCACGTCGCAGGAGAATTGCTTGACGCGCAGCTGCTGTCCCAGCGCACTGCGGGTATCGAACAACTCGCGCCGCACCGTCTCGCCGATCACGCACACCGCAGCGCCTGAGCGCAACTCGCTATCCTCGAACTGGCGCCCTGCGGCCAGTTTCCAGTTGCTGGTCCGGAACCATGCATTGGTGCTGCCGGTGACGCTGGTGGCCCAGTTGCGCCCGTTGGCGACCACGGTTACGCTGGCGCGCCCTTCGGGAGCCACCGCCTGGACGCCGCCGATCTGGGCCGCGATCGCTTCGGCGTCGGCCTCCTTGAACGCCGGCGCGCCGCCGCCACCGCCGTAACCCATCCGTTGTCCGGGGCGCACCATCAGCAGGTTGCTGCCCAGACTGGAAATCTGATTTTGCACCGCCATGGTGGCGCCATTGCCCAGCGTCACCATGGTGATCACCGCACTGACGCCGATCACGATGCCGAGTATCGTCAGGAACGAACGCAGCAGATTGCGGCGAATCGAGCGCAGCGCCAGCAGCAGGGTATTGAGCAGCATTATTGGCCTCCTGGCGCCGCTGGCAGCGCAAGCCCGAGCGGATGCGTGTTGCTGACATCGCTATCGATCATGCCGTCGACAAAGTGCACGATGCGCTTCGCATACATCGCCATGTCGTGCTCGTGCGTGACCATCAGCACGGTGATGCCGTGATCTGTATTGAGTCGCGTTAGCAGCTCCATGATCTCGCGGCTGCGCTGGGTGTCGAGATTGCCGGTCGGCTCATCGGCCAGCAATACCGCCGGCTCGGTGACGATGGCGCGGGCGATCGCGACCCGCTGCTGTTGTCCGCCCGATAGTTCGGCCGGCGTGTGATGCTCCCAGCCGGTCAGGCCGACCGAGGCCAGTGCCTTGCTCGCCAGAGCGTGCCGCGCCGCTGCGCTTTCGCCGCGGTACAGCAGCGGCAATTCGACGTTTTCCTGGGCCGAGGTGCGTGCCAGCAGGTTGAAACCCTGGAACACGAAGCCAAGATAATGGCGGCGCAGCCGCGCGCGCTGGTCGCGCGACAAGGTTTCCACATGCATGCCGTGAAACAGGTATGCGCCTGCGCTGGGCGTATCGAGGCAGCCGATGATGTTCATCGCGGTCGACTTGCCCGAGCCGCTGGGCCCCATGATGGCGACAAATTCGCCCGCTGCGATATCGATATCGACGCCCTTGAGCGCCATCAATGCAGCCTGCCCGCTGCCATACATCCTGGTCACGCCGCGCAGGCGGATCAGCGGGGTTGCGGCAATGCCGGCGTCCCCGTTAGCTGCGGCGGCAGGATCGATGATGCTCATTGCGTGGTTCCCGTGCGCTGGTCGGTGATCACCCGCATGCCGGCCTGCAGATCCCCGGCAGTCACCTCGGTCACCCGGCCATCGCTGATACCGGGCGTGACACCGACCGCGACCGCGGCGCCGTCGCGCAAAACCCAAACCTGGCGCGCCAAGGCGGTGCTGGCGCTGCTGGCGGCCGACCTGCGCGGCGCCCGGCTGCGCCCGCGCGGCATCAGGCTGGCCACGATGCCGCCGCTGCCGGCCTTGCCCGATGCGCTGCCCTGCGGGGTCGATGTTGGCATGAAGCGCAGCGCAGTGTTCGGCACCAGCAGCACGTCGCGCCGCTCGGTGGCGGTGATGGTGGCGGTGGCCGTCATGCCGGGGCGCAGGCTGAGGTCCGCATTGTCGACCTCCAGGTAGGTGATGTAAGTGACCACGTTGTCGGTGATGGTCGAGCCGAACGCTACCCGCGTGATGGTCGCCGGGTATTTGCGGTTGGCATAGGCGCTGACGGTAAACAGGGCTTTCTGGCCGACCTTGACCGAGCCGACGTCGGCTTCGTCGACATTCACCTGCAAGCGCAGCTGGTGCAGGTCTTCGGCAACGGTAAACAGCGTTACCGCCTGCAGCGAAGCCGCCACCGCGTTGCCGGGGTCGACCGTGCGGGTCAGGATCACGCCGTCAATCGGCGAGCGGATCGATGCTTTCGACAGATTGGTCTCGTCGGTCGACAAGGTGGCCGTGGCGCTGACGACGTTGGCGCGGGCGCTCAATTCATTGGCCTGGGCCCGTGCCAGCGTGGCGCGCCCGGTGTCGAGCTCGGCCCTGGACGGCACCTTGCCGCCGGACAGCCGCGACACTTCTTCCAGCCGTGCCAGATTGCCCTGCGACTCCTTGACCGTGGCCACCGCTTGCGCCACCGCCGCGTTCGCGGCAGCCAGCGCAGCGCGCGAGCGCACGATCTGGTCGCCCAGCTTGGCGGTATCGAGTTCGACCAGCACCTGGCCTTTCCTGACCTGGTCGTTGACGTCCACCAGCACCCGCGCCACGGTGCCGGATAGTTCGCTGCCGATGCTGACCGAGCGCGTCGGCTGCAAGGTGCCGTTGGCGGTGACGGTGAGCGTCAGGTTGCCGCGCCGCACCGCTTCGGCGGTGAAGCTGGGCGCGGCTTTGGCTTTCTGCTGCTCCTGCCAGAAATAAACGCCGATTGCAGCCAGCAGCAGTAGCGCAACAGCAATCCTGAATGCCGGCCGACGCCACCAGCTGCGCGCGGTCGGATCGGCCAGCAGGGCAGTAGCATCGGGGTCCGGCTTGGTTACGTTTGAAGAGGATGTCGTGTTCATGAATTGGATGGTTGAGTATGCATTGCTGCATCGCGCTGCGGCTGCCAGCCGCCGCCCAATGCCTTGTACAGGCGCACATGGTCGGCGCTGAGGTCGGTGGCGGTAGTTGCCACCGCGTCCTGCGTATTAAACAGAGAGCGCTGCGTCTCCAGCACGGTCTGAAAATCGACCAGACCGCTGGCGTAGCGCTGGCGCGCGATCAGCGCCGCGTTGGCCGCCGCATCGGCCGCGTTGTGCAGGCGCAACAGGCGCTCGCGGTCGCCGGCCAGCGCGACCAGCGCATCCTCCACATCCTTCAATGCAATCAATACCGTTGTTTGATAAGACAGCCGCGCCTGTTCCAGAGCGGCTTGCTGCGCACGCACCTGGGCCCGGCCTGCGCCGGCATCGAACAGCGGCCCCGACACGCTGCCCAGCAATGCGCTCACCAGCGCGCCGCTGCCGCTGAGCGTGCCCAGCGTCAATGCGCGCAGCCCCAGCGAGCCGCTGAGCTGGAAGCTCGGATAGCGCGCGGCATCGGCTTGCCCGACCCGCGCCAAGGCGGCGCTGACCTGATGCTCGGCGGCGCGCACGTCGGGGCGCTGGCGCAGGGTTTCGGCCGGCATGCTAAGCGCCAGATCGTCCTGCGCCTGCGGCACCGGAGCGGCGCTTGCAAGTTGGGTGCGCAACGCATCCGGTGTCTGGCCGCAGAGCAGCGCCAGGCTGTGGCGGAACTGCGCAACGCTGGTTTCCAGCGTCGGAATCTGCGCCCGCGTCTGCTCGCTGGCGGCGCGCGCCTGCTCGCCTTCGAGTGAGGTCAGCAAGCCGGCCTGAACCCGCCAATCGGTGATCTGCAGGGTTTCCAGCTGGCTTGCCAGATTGTCGCGCGCGATAGCCAGCCGCGCCTGCGCGCCGCGGTACTGGACGTAAGTAACTGCCACTTCGGCCGCGATCGACACCTGCACGTCGGCCAGGCTGGCCGCGCTGGCCTGCGCGCCGGCCTCGCCGGCCTGCAGCGCGCTGCGCTTGCCGCCGAACACATCGGGCTCCCAGCTGGCGTCAAACCCGGCATTGAACACATTGCCGGCGCCGGCGTCGCCCGCCTTGCTGCGCTGCGCGGAGGCCGAAGCGCTGACGCCGGGCAACAATCCGGCAGCGGCGACATCGCGCAACGCACGCGCCTGCAGCAAGGCCGCCTGCGCGCTCCTGACGCTGGTGTTGGCTTGCAATGCCTGCGTGATCAGCGCATCGAGCAAGGGATCGTTGAAGCGTTGCCACCACTGCGCAAGGGCGGTGCTGCCGACTGCGGCGCCAGGAGTCGCCGCCTGCGACCACGCGGCCGGCACCGCAATAACGGGCAGTGCCGGCGACCGTGACGACAGCGATGCGCAAGCCGTTAATGTCAATGTCAGCGGCAGCACCATGGTCCATAAACCGCGTTTTTTCAGCATGCAAACTTTCCGTAAAATCCAGTGCGAAATCATCGGTGCTTGCCGGCAAGCGGCCGCTTGAGCGGACGTTTTCTTGTTCCGACAGGCTGCTGGAAGCACGGAAGCATTCTAGTAAATCTGCGGCGGTGGCCACGGCGGTTTTACAAAACAATACAAAATCACTTGCTTGGACAGATTTACCTGCAGCAACGAATTCATAAATAAACAGGGTCGTGTATTTTAAGTACCGCAGAGGAATTATGCGGATAACATGCATTTTTCATGCATACCCCCGGTAAATTGATTACCTGCGGAAAGCCGCCCAGGCCACCAGCGCCCACGCGATCAGGAACGCAGCGCCGCCGATCGGCGTGATCGCGCCCAGCACGCGCATGCCGCTGATTGCCAACGCATACAGGCTGCCGCTGAACACCACTATCCCGGCCAGCATCGCGATCCCGGCCCAGCCCAGCAGCGCCGGGTTAAAACGCGGCATCAGCATCGCGATCACGAACAAGCCGAGTGCGTGCGCGATCTGGTAAGTGACCGCGGTATGCCAGACCGCCAGCAAGTCGCTGCTCAGGATATTTTTCAGCCCATGCGCACCGAAAGCGCCGGCAGCCACCGCGATGAACATATTGACGGCAGCGGCGATGACCAGGGAACGTTCATTCATGCGGATTCCGATACTGATGATTAATAAATACTACTATTTGTATTTTTCAAGTCACAATGAATATATGCGGTAACTGCATGATATTTGACCATACTCCATAAAAAATACAATATTCAGTATATATTCCGTGCAGGAGCCGGTTGCGGACCCGGAATGGCGCCGCTCAGCCGCTTTGCAACGGCGTTCCGGCCACCTCGAACAGCCCCAGCAGCAGTTTCTTGACCGGCGCCGGCAGCGGCGCGCCGCCCAGTTGGCTTTGTGCATACCAGACGTGGCTGTCCTGCCCGACCGGCGTCAAACGGCGCGCCAGCCTGACACGGTACGGCGTGACCTGCAGCTTGAAGTGGGTAAAGCCGTGGGAGAACGATGGCAATTGCTCGCAAGTTCCGATGCTGCCGAACGGCGCGACGATGCGCGCCACCGATTGCGCAAATTGCAGCGGGTCCGGCAACTGCGCCGGATCCAGCGCGGTCTGGCCGTCGACTTCCGGCAACGACAGCAGGCCGCCCCAGATTCCGCTGTCCGGGCGTTGCTGCAACAGCACCTGATCTGCGTCGGTAATGACCAGCAGCGCGGTCTGCTTGTGCGGCAGCGCCGGCTTCGGTTTGCGCATCGGCAATAGTTCGACCCGATCGCTGGCATGCGCGGCGCAGCGCGGCAGCAGCGGGCATCTGTCGCAGGCCGGTTTGCTGCGCGTGCAGAGCGTCGCGCCCAGATCCATCAAGCCCTGGGTGTAAGCCTCGATCTCGCTGTCCGGCAGCAGCGCTTGCGCACGCAGCCAGAGCACATCCTCGACCGGTTTGGCGCCGGGATAGCCGTCGATCCCGAACACCCGCACCAGCACGCGCTTGACGTTGGCGTCCAGGATCGCGGCCCGCACTCCGTGCGAGAATGCGGCAATGGCGGCGGCGGTGGAACGGCCGATGCCGGGCAGTTCGGCCAGCAGCGCGGGGTCGGCCGGGAAAACCCCGCCATACTCCGCCACCACGCGCTGCGCGCAGCGGTGCAAATTGCGCGCACGCGAATAATAGCCGAGGCCGCTCCAGTGCGACATCACCGCGTCGGCGGGCGCTGCGGCAAGCGAGAACAGATCGGGAAAACGGATCAGGAAGCGGCCGTAATACGGAATCACCGCAGCGACCTGGGTCTGCTGCAACATGATTTCGGACAGCCAGATGCGGTAGGCGTCGCGCGTGTTTTGCCACGGTAGCAGATGACGGCCGTGTTTCTTTTGCCATTCGATGACGCCGGCGGAAAAATCGGGATCGATCAAGTCATCGATGCGCTGCCCATCAGCGCCGGCAGCGGCGCCGGTCTTCGGGTGTTTGACCAATTACGCGGCCTCGAGCAACGGTACCGCATCGGTGGCCAGTGCGGTCATCAATGTGCTCTGCAATTGCAGCATCGTGTCTTTCTCGACCTGCAATTCGGCCTGCAGCGCCTCGATGGCCTGGATCTTTTCTTCCAGGCTATCGGTCGCCAGGTGGATGCGCTGGATCGACTGCAGGCGCCGCTTCAGCTGGCTCTTGTGCTCGCGGATCTGGGCTTCGAGCGGTGCCATGATGACTTTCAGCCAGGCTTCGACGTCGCGGTTGGCCTGCAGGAAGCTGTGCTTGACGCGCGAGACGATCGTGTCGAAAAATTTCTGCATCAGCACCACCTGCGGCGTGGTCAGGATGACCGCAGTGCCGAACTGCTTGTGATATACGCTCTCTATCAGTTCGATCTCGTTGCGGTATTTCTGCAGCGAGAACGGCATCGGCATCGATACCGCCAAGCCGTGTTCGGTCGAAAACTTGCGGTACATGACCGTCATCATTTCAGAGATTTCCTCGGTCTTTTGCCCGGACAGCGCCAGATGGTGCCTGGCCCGGTCGAAAAACACGCGCACCGCCTGGCGCAGGCCGATCGAAAAATTGCTGCGCTGCATCGCATCGCGCGCGCTCACGATGTCTTCCTTGAGGATCTCCATGCCGAGACTGGTAAACACCTCCATCGACAGGCGGGTGAAAACCCCGCGCGTGCCCTGCAGCTTCAGCAGGCTTTCATCGAATTCCTTCTTCTCCACGTCGATGCGCTGCATCATGTGTTCGATCACCCTGCGATTCTTGCCGCGCAAGCCTTTCAGTTCCGCCAGTTGCCCGGTGACATTGCGCGCGCGCGACAACAGCACCGCCAGGTGTGCGGCAGCCATGGCTTCGATTTCACTCGCCAACTGGGCCCGGATGATTTCCTTCTTGGCCGGGATCAGCGCATTCGATAATGCATCTTCCAGCGCCGGCAATCGGCTCCTGGCCAGCAATTGCGGGTCGCGGTTGATCTTGCCGACCAGCCCTTTTTGCGCCGACACCGGGAACACCTGCTTGTCCGGCAATGCCAGCATCTGCGTGACGCTGGCGACCTGGCGCTCGATTTGCCGCTCCACCTCTTCCGGACTGCGCAATTCATCCCACATGCTGTCGATCTTGTTGAGCACCACCATGCGCCCGGGGCCGGCGCCGATATGGTTGCGCCAGACCTCGATGTCGCTCTTGGTGACACCGGTATCGGCGGCCAGCACGAACAGCACAGCATGGGCGTTCGGGATCAGGTTCAGTGTCAGTTCAGGCTCGGTGCCGATCGCATTCAGGCCCGGCGTATCGATGATGATCAAGCCCTGTTTCAGCAATGGATGCGGAAAATTCACGATCGCGTGCCGCCACTGGGAAATCTCGACCTGCCCCTGGGCGTCGACCGTCATGCCGTCATCCGGATTGTCGGCGTCGAACAGGCCGTACCTGGTCGCCTCCTCGACCGGCACGCGCTTGGTCAGGCTGACCTGCTTGAATGCCTCCAGCATGCCGTCGGACGACGAGATGTCCAGCGGCAGCACGGTCCAGACCTGGCTTTGCGCCTTGAAATCGCTGGTGGAATGGATCTCGGCCCGGGTTTCGATCGGCAACAGGCGGATCGAAGGCGGAAAGGTTTCGTCGTACAGCAGTTCGGTCGGGCACATGGTGGTGCGGCCGGCCGCGGACGGCAGGATGCGCTGTCCGTAATCGGCAAAGAAAATCGCATTGATCAGCTCCGACTTGCCGCGCGAGAATTCAGCCACGAAAGCGATCGACAGCTTGTCGTCGGCCAGCTTGCCCAGCAAGCGGGCGATGCGCTGCTCGCTTGCGGTATCCGACAGTTGCGACTGGCCGGTCCATTTGCGGTAATGTCCCAGCGCTGCCGCCACCTGCAAACGCCACTCGCTGTACGCTTCGAATTTCCTGATCAGGTTGCTCATGTTGCTCCAAACAAATCTATTTGACTGCGCTCAATCTAGCACTCGCGCTTACTTTTGACAATTTACACAGTAAAACGTCGAGCGCTGCCCCTGCCGGATCTGCCGGATTGCCCCGCCGCAGACCCGACACGCGGCATTTGCGCGATCATAGACGAAATACGACTGCTGAAAATACCCGCTCTGGCCGTCGGCGCCGACGAAATCGCGCAAGGTGCTGCCGCCTTGGGCAATCGCGTCCGCCAGTATCGCCCGGATCGCGTCCGCCAGCTTCTCGTAACGCGCCAGGCCGATGCGGTGGGCCGATGTCTTCGGGTTGATGCCGGCCCGAAACAGACTCTCGGAAGCATAGATATTGCCGACCCCGACCACGATATCGCCGGCCAGCAACACTTGCTTGATCGCAGCGCGCCGCAGTCGGGTCTGCCGGTACAGCATCGGACCCGAAAAGTCGGCGCCGAAAGGCTCCACTCCCAGCCCGCGCAACAACAGGTGCTGCCCGACGTCGCCATCCCGGGCCGGATGCCACAAAACTGCACCGAAGCGGCGCGGATCGGTCAGCCGCAACAATTGGCTGCCGACCTGCAGATCGAAATGGTCGTGTTTCTGCGGCGCGCTGCCCAGCGGCAGGATGCGCAAATGGCCGGACATGCCCAGATGGATGATCAGCGTGCCATGCCCGAAACCTATCAGCAGGTATTTGCCGCGCCGCCCGGTCAGACCGATGCTGCGGCCGCACAGCAAAGCGGGCAGATCGTCGGGAAAAGGCCAGCGCAAGCCGGCGCGGCGCAACACCACGCCGGTCACTTTCTGCCCCTCCAGATAAGGTGCAACACCGCGCCGGGTGACTTCAACTTCTGGTAATTCTGGCATGATGGGATTGAATGTGAATAAGCACGCACAATACACAAGTTACGGTGACAATGCTCAACCCGCCGGGAAGCGGTTGAGCGTAAAATCGGCGCTCGCGCCTTAGTATTCTTGTCAGGATTATCACTTGAAAAACACCATCCTCATTGCAAGCCTGTCGCTCATGCTAGCGGCATGCGCGGCCGTGCAGCCTGAAACCGCCACCGCGCCACAAGCCGAAACTGAAGCAACTGCAGAGCCGGTCGCCAGCGGCCTGCCGCAAGGCCATCCGGAGCTGGACCAAGCCGACACCGGGCCGGCTCCAGAGGCCATTCAAGACCCGCTTCCGGCAGCGACGCTGACGAATGAAATCCTGTTCAAGCTGCTGGCGGCCGAAATCGCCTATCAGCGCGACCAGTGGCAAGCCGCCTATATCGCTGTTCTGGGCGTGGCCCAGGAAACGCGCGACCCGCGCATCGCCCGGCGCGCGGCGGAAATTGCGATGAGCGCAAGCCAACCCGCCGAGGCACTGGCGGCGATCCGCTTGTGGCGCGAACTGGCGCCGCACGCCGAAGCAGCAGCGCAGCTATACCTCGGACTGGTGATCCTGTCCGACAATCCGGCCGAGGCGCAGCCGACGCTCGCACAGCGGCTTGCGGCGGCCAGCCCGCAAGAGCGCGGCGAGCTGATTACTCAGATCCAGCGCCTGCTGCTGCGCGCCGGCAACAAGACTACCGCCTTCAACATGCTGGAGCAGTTGCTGGCGCCTTATGCCGGCTTGCCGCAGACGCCGCTGGCACTGGCACAAAGCGCACTTGCCAAGGGCGACCGGGAGCGCGCGCTGCAGGAGGCCGGCAGCGCGCTCAAGGCCGAGCCGGATTCCGAACTGGCGGTGCTGACGCTGGCTCAGATGAGCGCCGACCAGAATGCCGCGGTTGCAGTTCTCACGCAGTTCCTGGACAGCCACCCGCAAGCGCACGAAGTGCGCATCGCGTATGCGCGCATCCTGATCGAGCAAAAGCAGTTCGAGCCGGCGCGCAAGCAGTTCGAAGCCCTGCTCAAGGCGCAACCGCAGGATCCGGCAGTGATGTATGCACTGGGCATTCTGGGAGTGCAGGCCAACGACCTGGACAGCGCTGAAAAATACCTGGGCGCCTATGTCGCGGCGCTGGAACAGCTGCCGCACGAGCAGCGCGACCCGACTCAGGCGCTGCTGATCCTGGCCCAGATAGCAGAAGACCGCAAGGACTTTGCTGGCGCGCTGCGCTGGCTGGAAAAAATTGCGCCGGGCAAGCGGCAAAATCCGGCCTACTTCAGCGCATTGCTGAAACGGGCGCAACTGACCGCCAAGCAGGGCGACTTGCCGGCCGCGCAAAGACTGCTACAGCATCACGCCAGCGAGGACGCCCGGCAGCAGGTCCAGATCATAATGATGCAAGCGCTGATCCTGCGCGAGGCAGGCAAAGAGCGCGCTGCATTGGCTGCGCTGGAAGCCGGCCGCAAGCGTTTCCCGGACGATACCGACTTGCTGTACGACTACGCGATGACCGCAGAAAAACTGCGGCAGCACAAGCAGATGGAGGCCGCGCTGCGCCGCATCATCAAGCTTGAGCCACAGAAGCAGCACGCCTACAATGCGCTCGGCTACTCGCTGGCGGAGCGCAATCTGCGCCTGCCGGAAGCCCGCACGTTGATCGCCCGGGCACTGGAACTGGCACCGGAAGACCCGTTCATCATGGACAGCATGGGCTGGGTCGAATTCCGACTCGGCAAGCTCAAGCAAGCCGAGACCCTGTTGCGCCGCGCCTACGCGCTGCGGCCGGACGTTGAAATCGGCACCCATCTGGGTGAAGTGCTGTGGGCAAGCGGTAAGAAAGACGAAGCGCAACAACTGTGGCGCGCAGCGCTTGCCAAGGATCCGGACAACCAAGCGCTGAAAAACACGCTGGCCCGACTCAAGATACAACTTTAGAAACTGCCTGATGGAAAAAATATACTACATATCGTATTTTTCAATCTGCAATAAAATAATGCGGAAAATGCAGTGTTTATTGCCATACTCCAGAAAAAATACAATTGCAACGAACGGCCATGGCGAAAATCCCACCCCAATACACGAAAGCGCCATGACCGCCCTCCCTTGCAGGGCGCACATTCGCTTGCAAGCGAATGTCGTTCAACAGGCGGGCAGCATACTGCCCGAAACCCCTGCTTCACCCCCCAGCCCCTTTCCCGCCCGCGGGAGAGGGGAGCGAAGTGAATTGCTACGCGACTTTCACGTTAACAAATCAGGAACCACGGCACGGCTGCGTGCGCTGGCCTGCCTGCTGGCGCTGCAACTGGCCGGCTGCGCGACCCCGCCCGGCTTGCCGGACGGCGCCGTCAGCGCCGTCACCGCACCCGGCTATCACGCCGCGATCGAACTTGGCGGCCGGCTCACGGTACGCTACCAGCGCAACGGCCAGGACGAAGCGATGCATGGCAGCTTCGCGTGGTCGCAAACCGCTGCGCGCACCCTGGTTACGCTGAGTTCGCCGCTCGGCCAAACGCTGGCCACCATTGAATTGACGCCGCAAGGCGCCACCCTGATCCAGCCCGGCCAGCCTGCGCGCAGCGCGGCCGACGCCGACGCACTGGCCGCCGACGCTTTCGGCTGGCCGCTGCCGGTGGCCAATCTGCGCAACTGGCTGCAGGGCTATACGCTCGACGCGCACGGTCGGCGCATCGCGGCCGCCGGCAGCGCCGAGCCGATCCGCACGCCCGACGACTGGCAGATCCAGTATCCAGCCTGGCAGCAAGGCGGCAGCGGGGCCGCCCATCCCAAACGCATCGACCTCGCGCGCCGCACCGCCGAGGCCGGCGAGATCGCGATTCGCATCGTCATCGACAGCTGGCAGCCGCGTTCATGACGCTGCCGACGGCGCCGCCGCGCACGCTGAAAAACTGCCCGGCTCCGGCCAAATTGAACCTTTTTTTGCACGTCACCGGACGCCGCCCGGACGGCTACCACTTGCTGCAAACGGCATTCCAGCTGCTCGACTTCGGCGACACGTTGCATTTTGCGCTGCGCGACGATGACCGCATCGAGCGCAGCAGCGCACTGCCCGGCGTGCCGCAGGAATCGGATCTGACCGTGCGCGCGGCCCGCCTGCTGCAAACCGCCGGCAGCGAAAAGCTCGGCCGGCCGCTGGCCGGCGCTGACATCGCGCTGGAAAAACGCTTGCCGATGGGCGGCGGCCTGGGCGGTGGCTCGTCGGACGCCGCCACCACGCTGATCGCGCTCAACCATTTGTGGCAAACCGGTTTCAGCCGCGCCGAGCTGATGACGCTCGGCCTGCGGCTCGGCGCCGACGTGCCTTTTTTCCTGTTCGGACAAAACGCGTTTGCCGAAGGCGTGGGCGAAGTGCTGAGCCCAATTGAAACTCCCGCCTGCTGGTATGTCGTCATCGAACCCGGTGTATCCATTCCCACCGCGGCGATATTTAACGCAAAAGATTTGACAAGGGATACAAATCTGGTCAAAATAGCGAACTTTTCAAAGGCACCAAAAAGCTTTGGAAGAAACGATCTGCAAGCGGTGGCCAGTGCGCTGTTTCCGGAAGTTTTTAACGCGATAGAGTGGTTAAAAAAATTCGGAGATGCTAGAATGACTGGCTCCGGTTCCTGCGTGTTCTGCTCGGTAGATCAAGAGCATCAGGCCAGCGAAGTACTGAAAACAGTACCGCCGCACTGGAAAGCATGGAAAGCCAGGGCGATTGCGCAACATCCGCTGGCGCATTTGCTAAGTTAGGTTAGAAGTAAGGAATTGGTTTGACGTTGAATATATTGATAAATTTCGCAGATGCAGTTGCAGGTGCGGCTTCAGATACAAGACGGCGGACAATCGGTTGTGTAGGGGAATCGCCAAGTCGGTTAAGGCACTGGATTTTGATTCCAGCATTCGAAGGTTCGAATCCTTCTTCCCCTGCCAGTAAGTCATATAAAAAGCAAAATATAGTATAAGAGC
The DNA here is from genome assembly GCA_030698225.1 of Oxalobacteraceae bacterium. GTDB lineage: Bacteria > Pseudomonadota > Gammaproteobacteria > Burkholderiales > Burkholderiaceae_D > AVCC01. The sequence goes on from JAUYNR010000031.1 coordinate 34,101, forward strand.
CGCCGACGTAAGACTGATCCAGTCCTGCGTCGGTGGCTTTTAATCCTTTTAACGACTGCAATCAGGCACTATTCCATGGCTCTCGAAAACTTGATGGTATTTGCCGGCAACGCCACGCCGGAACTCGCTGTTGACGTATGCAAGCAGCTCGGCCTTCACCTTGGCAAGGCCAGCGTCGACAAGTTTTCGGACGGCGAAGTGATGGTCGAAATCAATGAAAACGTGCGCGGCAAGGACGTCTTCGTGCTGCAATCGACCTGCGCGCCGACCAACGACAACCTGATGGAACTGATCCTGATGGTCGATGCTCTGAAACGCGCATCGGCCGGCCGCATCACTGCCGCCATCCCGTATTTCGGCTATGCCCGCCAGGACCGCCGCCCGCGCTCGGCGCGGGTCGCGATTTCGGCCAAGGTGGTAGCCAACATGCTGGAGCAGGCCGGCGTCGACCGGGTTCTGATCATGGACTTGCATGCGGACCAGATTCAAGGCTTCTTCGACATCCCGGTCGATAACATTTACGCCTCCCCGATCTTGCTGGGCGACCTGGTAAAGAGGGATTACGACGACCTGCTGGTGGTGTCCCCGGACATCGGCGGCGTGGTGCGCGCCCGTGCGCTGGCCAAGCGCCTCAACTGCGATCTCGCCATCATCGACAAGCGCCGCCCGAAACACAATGTGTCCGAGGTGATGAACATCATCGGCGAGGTCGAAGGTCGCAACTGCGTGATCATGGATGACATGGTCGACACCGCCGGCACCCTGACCAAGGCAGCCGAAGTGCTGAAAGAGCGCGGCGCCAAGAAGGTGCTGGCCTATTGTACCCATGCGGTACTGTCCGGTCCGGCCATCGAACGCATCGCCAATTCGTCGATCGACGAAGTGGTCGTGACCGACACCATTCCGCTGTCGGACGCAGCCAAAGCCTGCGACAAGATCCGCCAGTTGTCGTGCGCTCCCCTGCTGGCGGAAACCTTCCGCCGCATCACCAAGGGCGATTCGGTGATGTCGCTATTCATGGAATAAGCGGCCCACCGCGAATCCGCAGATCAAGTCCGGCCCTTCCCGAACCGGCCGAATACCGAATACCGAATACCAAATCAGGGCATGGCAAACGCTGTGCCCACACTTGAAATCCCCTGGTCGCGGGGGATTTATACCGCAAGGCCCTGCCTTGCATTATCTGGAGCTTCAAAATGAAAGTTATCGCATTCAAACGCACTTTGCAGGGGACCGGAGCGAGCCGCCGCCTGCGCATTTCAGGCCAGACGCCTGGTATCGTCTACGGCGGCACTGAGCCGGCAGTCAGCATCACGCTGGATCACAATGCGCTGTACCACGCATTGAAAAAAGAAGCGTTTCACGCGTCGATCCTGGACCTGGAAATCGACGGCAAGGTCGAAAAAGTCTTGCTGCGCGACTTCCAGGTGCACGCGTTCAAACAACTGGTGTTGCATGCCGATTTCCAGCGCGTCGATCCGAACCAGAAAATTCACGTCAAGGTGCCGCTGCATTTCATCAATGCAGAAATCTCCCCTGTCGTAAAACTGTCCGGCGGCATCATCAGCCACGTCATGACGGAGCTGGAAGTTGCCTGCCTGCCTGGCAACCTGCCTGAATTCATCGCGGTCGATCTGGCCACTCTGGAAGCCGGTCAATCGATCCACCTGTCGGCCGTCACCTTGCCTGAAGGCGTGAGCGCCATCGTGCATGGCGACGATCCAACCGTCGCTACCGGCACCATTCCTGCCGGCGCGGTCGCCGCAGCCACAGATGCAGGGACAGCAGCCCCGGCAGCCTAAGCTGTTGCGCTTCCGGCCGCTTGCGCCGGACACAAAAACCCGCCATTCATGGCGGGTTTTTTATTGTCTGGCAGTAGGAGTATGGGAAGAAGCGCATATTCTCCCGCAGTCAAATAAAGCAGCATCAAAAATACCCCCTGCTTATTTAGCTACGCTGCGGCTCGGACAAGCCGCTGTCGTTATAATCACTGTTTTCCCCTGATACCACACCATGTCCATCCGCCTCATCGTCGGCCTCGGCAATCCCGGACCGGAATACGAACAAACACGCCACAACGCCGGCTTCTGGCTGGTCGACAATCTGGCCAATTCAGTGGCGCGCTGCAGGCTGCAGCGCGAATCCCGCTTCAACGCGCTGGTGGCGAAAACCAGCATCGCCGGGCAGGAAGTGTGGCTGCTGGAACCGCAAAGCTTCATGAACCGCTCCGGCCAGTCGGTCGGCGGCCTGGCGCGTTTCTACAAAATCATGCCGGACGAAGTGCTGGTGGTGCACGACGAGCTCGACATTGCCCCGGGTCTGGCTAAAATCAAGAAAGGCGGTTCGTCCGGCGGCCATAATGGTCTGAAGGATGTCAGCGCCGCGCTCGGCACCCAGGATTACTGGCGCTTGCGCATCGGCATCGGCCATCCGCGCGCGCTGAATCTGCAGCAGGCGGTAGTCGATTTCGTGTTGCACCGGCCGCGCAAGGATGAACAAATGCTTATCGACGAAGCCATCGCCAGAAGCATCGATGTCATTCCGCTGCTGTGCGAAGGAAAATTCGAGGCCGCCACCATGCAACTGCACACCATCAAGTGAACGCGCCGATTTGCCTGCATGCCGGCCCCAAAGCCCTGGCCCATATCAAGGCGCACGGTTTGCGGGCACAGGATATAGCGGCGATTCCGGCAGCCGCGGGCGGCCCCAGAGGTTTGATCCTGCAGGCGATGGATCAATGGCTGTTCGGCGAATGGCTGCCTGGCGCGCCGCGCGAGCGCATGCTGATCGGCGCCTCCATCGGCGCCTGGCGGGTCGCTGCCGCCTGCCAGCACGATCCGGTCGCGGCCTTCCAGCGCCTGGGCGACCTGTATTGCGCGCAACGCTACCCGCGCAACCCCTCGCCCGCACACGTATCGGCAGCCTGCAAGGAGCTGCTGGCCAGCTTCATCGGCGGATATGAAACCGAAATCACCCAACACCCGTATCACAGGCCGCAACTGCTGACCGTGCGCGGTCGTGGCTGGCTGCAGCAGCCGTCCAACAAGATGCACGCCATCGCAGGCTTTGGCGCAGCCACGCTGGCCAACCTGCGCTCGCGCGCGCATTTGTCGCATCATCTGGAACGGGTCGTGATTGGCGACAGCCGCGACCCGGCAGACTGGCTGAAAACGCCGTTCGACGCATTCAAGACCCATTTCACCACGCTCACCCCGGACAACATCGCAGCAGCGCTGCTGGCATCCGGCACCCTGCCGCTGATAATGGAACCGGTGCAAAACATTCCGCAGGCGCCGCCCGGCAGTTACTGGGACGGCGGCCTGATCGACTATCACCTGGCGCTGCCCTATTCGCGCCTGTCCGCGCATACGACCGGCGAACTGGTGCTGTATCCGCACTTTACCGACCATATCGTACCCGGCTGGCTCGACAAACCGATGCCATGGCGGTGCGGCGGCCGCGCGGTGCAGCGCGACTGGCTGGACAACGTGATCATCGTCTCGCCTTCGCCGGCCTTCCTGCGCACCCTGCCGCACAACAGGCTGCTGGACCGCGAGGATTTCACCTTTTACGGCATGGATCACGATACCCGGATAAAAAACTGGCAGCAAGCGATCGGCCAGGGCAAGCGGCTACGCGATGCATTGGCAGCGTTTGTGGCGGCGCCCGATGCAACTCTGCTGCAGGCGCTCCATTAACCGCTGCCCTCAGGCGATAGCCTGCCTTATTTATCGCAGGTTGTAGAACGCATCGCGGCCCGGATAGCTGGCAATGTCGCCCAGGTCTTCCTCGATGCGCAGCAGCTGGTTGTACTTCGCCATCCGGTCCGAACGCGACAAGGAGCCGGTCTTGATCTGCAGCGCATTGGTGCCAACCGCGATGTCGGCGATGGTCGAATCCTCGGTCTCGCCGGAGCGGTGCGAGATCACCGCGGTGTAGCCGGCGCGCTTGGCCATTTCGATCGCCGCGAAGGTTTCGGTCAGGGTGCCGATCTGGTTGATCTTGATCAGGATCGAGTTGGCGATGCCCTTCTGAATTCCTTCTTTCAGGATCTTGGTGTTGGTGACGAACAGGTCGTCGCCGACCAGCTGGACTTTCTGGCCCAGCGCCTTGGTCAGGATGGCCCAGCCTTCCCAGTCGTTTTCGCCCATCGCATCTTCGATCGAGATGATCGGATACTTGTCGCACCAGGTTTCCAGCAGGTTGGTGAAGTCGGTGGCCGACAGGGTCAGGCCTTCGCCGGCCAGATGGTATTTGCCATCCTTGTAGAATTCGCTGGCCGCGCAGTCCAGGCCGAGCGCGATCTGGGTGCCGGGTTCATAGCCGGCTTCCTCGATGGCCTGGATGATCAGCTTGATCGCTTCTTCATGGTTGGCCACCGATGGCGCAAAACCGCCTTCGTCGCCGACCGCGGTGGTCAGGCCCTTGCCGTGCAGGATTTTTTTCAGCGCGTGGAACACTTCGGCGCCGTAGCGCACCGCTTCCTTGAAGCTCGGTGCGCCGACCGGGATGATCATGAATTCCTGGATGTCCAGGTTGTTGTCGGCGTGGGCGCCGCCGTTGATGATGTTCATCAT
>JAUYNR010000046.1 GCA_030698225.1 Oxalobacteraceae bacterium
GTTATGCCTGATGACCATAGCAAGTTGGTACCACCCCTTCCCATCCCGAACAGGACCGTGAAACGACTTTGCGCCGATGATAGTGCGTCAACACGTGTGAAAGTAGGTCATCGTCAGGCTGTTATTCCTAAAAACCCCCGCTATGTCTAGCGGGGGTTTTTTTATGCGCAAAACAAAAACCGCCGCACGCTGCCGCTGCGGTGCGCAGCGAGCCGGGCTGCAGCGGTTTCCGGGTGCAGCGCACCAGCGATCTTGATCAATTCATCACCGATTACCGCTCCAGAACGCTAAGCTAGCTGTGTGAGTGTGATGATCGATCGCGATGCGGCTGACTGCATTTCACCTTACAAAAATTTCTGCCCGATATTGATGCTCGAGCGATCGCCGATGTCGTCAAAATTTTCCACCAGCCATTGGTCCGCAGCATCGTGGCCGATCTTGTGCAGCGCCTGCAGAAACGTCCAGTCGGTATTGGATTTGCTGGACGCGCCGAATGTGCGCATTTTATTTTCCGCATTGATGGCATGAATGTTGAGATGCTTGTATTTTTTGGGATCTACGCGCTCTTCCCTGAGCAGTCGGTTGACGAAGTCGATAGCACGCAATTCCAGCATTAACGGCGTATTGAAACTGATTTCATTCAGGCGGTCGATGATTTCCTGTGACGTATCGGGCACATCGTCGCGTTCAATCGGATTGATTTGCACAATCAGGATATCGCGCGTGTCGGTCTCATAATACAGCGGGAACAGCGGCGGATTGCCCATGTAGCCGCCATCCCAGTAATGCTCGCCGCCGACTTCCACCGCCTGAAACACGAAGGGCAGACAGGCCGACGCCAGCAGCACATCGCATGACAGTTCGCCATTTTCAAACACCTTGATGCGACCGCTCCTGACGTTGGTCGCACAAATGAACAGCTTGACCGGACTATGCTGGCGCAGCCGCTCGAAGTCGATTTGCGCATTCAGCATGTCGCGCAGCGGATTGATATTGAATGGATTGGTCTGGTACGGTGAAAACATGCGGCTCATCAGATCGAAGCCGGCGCCGGCGAACTCCATCAGCGAAGGTACTTTCAGCGCGCCGACGCTGGGGTGCCCGGATACCGACTTCCAGAAATCGTGCAACGCCTTCTTCGCGCCCTCCACGCCGCCGTCGAGCAACCCGTCGGCATATACCACTGCGTTCATCGCGCCGGCGCTGGCGCCGGTGATGCCGTCCACCACCACCCGATCGTCTTCCAGCAGCCGGTCCAGCACGCCCCAGGTAAAGGCGCCGTGCGAGCCGCCGCCTTGCAACGCGAGATTGATCTTGCGCGGTTGGCTGGTATTGGCTTTATTCATGTTCAATCCTTGCAAAAGGTAAGTGGGTGTCTGTTGAGATATTAGTTGCGAGTGTAAGTGCTTTGTTGGGCCCAAAACGGCAGTTGGACAGACACGAGGTGACGCCGGAGTTTCAGATGTAATGATCGGGGTTGCGGTTGACTTGGCGGGAGCCATCCTGGCGAACTATCCCGGAACTTCCAGATAGTTCGCCACTGGCTCCAGTTCGCCTCACGAGCCCTTTGCCTGACTGCCGGATTGGCGCGGTCCAAGGCCACCAGCTTGGACTGAACGTCGCTCGATGTGAAGGTGTTTCTTGTGCTCATAGGCTATCGTCAATTTCCTATTGTTTTCACTCAGCCGGCATCACCGGCCAGCTCGATTCCCAGTGACCGAGGATCATGAATCCAGTCCACCAGATTGTCGATGAGTGCGTCAAACACCTGCCTGCCGCGCCCCTTCATCGCACATTCCCACACAACAGCCACCCGCCAGTCAGCCGCCAACAGCCTGTTATGCGAGAGCATGTCGCGGCTCATGTTGTCCGAGATTTTGGTAAGCCAGAATGCGGTTCTGGTTTTCGGTGTTGTGGACAGGTGGCAGTGGTGTCCGTGCCAGAAGCAGCCATTGACGAAAATCACCGCTTTGTATTTTGGCAGAACAATGTCAGGGCTGCCGGGCAGCGTTTTCATGTGCAGACGGAATCGGAAGCCTCTGGCGCAGGCAATGAAGCCGATGGTAATTAGTAATAAAGAAAAATCTGGCAAACTACGCTCGTACAAATCTATGTAGAGAAATTGATGATGACGGGAAAATCAAATAATTGGACGTGAGAGCAATTGTTAGTCGCATTCAACTTGTATTGCCAACTTCCATTCGGAAAATTGGATCAGCGCAATCCCGACATTATCCGATTTGCGGCAATGATAGGACGTACACCTTCCGCACTCGCAATGAAGTTGGTCAATATCGCGAGTCTCGATCCTGTAATTACTGATTCTGGGCGCAAAGGTTTGATCGGGGCGTCAAAATTAGACCGTGCGATGTGGGACGAAATGCAGCAAGACTGGAGCAAGTTTGCGCTAGAAAGTCAGATGATGATTGACGCACTTGTAAGCCAAAGCAATGCGTCATTCATTGAGCCACTCGTCACGGAAGAAATTGATGATGACGTGGAAATTAATTATTCAGCAGAGAGCAAAATCGCACAAACACAGATTCGCGTCGGTCAACATTTTTTCCGTCGCGCCGTGATGAGCGCCTATGCCGGGCGTTGCTGTATCACGGGTTTAGCACATCCTACTTTATTGGTTGCTAGTCATATTATTCCTTGGCGATCAGACAAGGATAACCGACTCAACCCACGTAATGGACTCTGCCTTTCTACCTTACATGACAAAGCGTTTGACAAAGGCTTAATCACTGTCACGCCAGATTACACAATCAAAATTTCGTCATCCGCTCGGCAGTTGGCAGACAATCGTTTTGCATCGGAGTGGTTGATTGGATTAGAAGGTAAAAAAATCACTTTACCTGAAAAATTTAGTCCTTCAATGGGATTTATCGAATGGCATAACGAACATATTTTTCTTGGCGATTGAACTTTATATAAGCACCTTTTCTGTATCAACGACAAATATGAATATTCGATTTTCTTACCTGTATCGCGATGCCGGAAATTTCAAAAACTGGGGCGAGATTGTTTTTTCAAATCCGCATAATGTGCCATTAGAAAATTTGTCCGCGCAGGTAAAACTAGCATTACTTGATGAGATGTACTTCGATGCATTTTCTGTTGGAGTGCCAGATCGGTTTTTTGATGATTACGATGAAGAACTTGATCACGATTGGCACGAATTTGAATGCTTGGAACAGGTTGATAGCCCAGCAACTGATCGACAGGAACGGACTATTGAAATTTTTCTCTCCAAATTAGCTGAAATTTCCAAAAAAGGATTTGTTTCACGTGATTTTTGGAAATAACAAAAATCTACCTCAACACCACCCGATGACTCTCGATAATCGCCCGGAATGCCGGGCTGGTGCTCGCCCAATCCACCAGATCCACCTTGAACGGCAAATCCGACTCAGTGAAATTATGTTCCAGCGCCGCTATCAAGCTCAGCGGCAAGGCGGATTCGCCGATGATGGCGAGGTCGAGGTCGGAGTAGGGTTTGGCGGTGCGGGTGGCGCGCGAGCCGAAGGCCCAGACGGCTTTGTCCGGAACATGACGGTCGAGGATGGCAGCCACGATTTCCCATTGTCCGGGGCTGATCGCGATGTCCGGCAGCGTGCTCACAGGCGGCTCATGGCTTGACGCTGCCGCGCCTGTGCAGTTCTTGCAACAGGGCTAGCGCTTCTTGCAGAAAATCGGGCAGCAACGTCATCACTTCGATCGCCTTGGCTTCGTCGTAGGTGTGGCTGGTGATGCTGCGTGCCTTGCGGTAGTCCTTCCAGCGATCCCATCCGCTGCGCAGCAAGCCTTGTTCACTGCCGCTGCGTATCAGATCCGGAAAAGCCAGTTCGTCAATCGCAACCGGGTTGGGCGCGGCCATTTCCAAATAGCGTTTGAGCATTTTGTGCGAGAGTTCATAACAACATCCGAAGCGTTGTATGCAGGCATCGCGGTACAGGGTAATTTGCGGATCGGTAGCATGCGCGTGCAGCGCTTCTGCGAGGCGCTGCAAGGCGTTTTCCAGTGAGCTGAGATCGAGTTGAATCGCCATATCTCACCTATTCAATCGCGTTAGAACTACGTTTTTCCACAATCGGCCGTGACATGTCTAAAAAATGAAAAACGTCATTTTGGATATCACAAATTAAAACAAGCAACAGCGTGTGCCGAGCCGAAGGTGAAAACGGCATTAATTTTGGAGGCGATGAGAAAACTCAGCCCTAACTAATAATCCAGCGCACATAGTTGAAGGAAGGCACGGTATGGTTTGTTACTCGCTGGCATCCATGTTGTGAGTTTGAAATTCCGGTGATTGATCACCTTGATCTGGCGCATCTTGACAGCGGCGACATTTATGGCTAGTATTCGCGATTGAGTTCACTGCCTATCGGCTTTGAATATATCGAGGTTTCGGCCGCTGGACCCGCGTAGCGAATCAGCGGCCACTACCGCCTTTTAGTGTTTGTAAGCATGCCTCCCGCACCCACGTCGGTGAGGTTCGAATCTTCCCAATGCTGTTATCAGCCTGATAGCAGGTTACGAAGTTAGCTTTGAGTGTCCCATCCTGTTTGATGCTCATAGCCACAACTACCACGAAATCCTCGTAAACTACGGCCACGCGTCGCGCGTCGTCGTAGCAACACGAATCTTTATTCCAACCTTTAAACAAGTCGGCTTGCGGATGCTCTAGAGTAGCCTTGATCCAATCGATGCGTGGAGCGCGGACGGGCGACAAAATGTCCTTGCGACCATCACGCGTGGTGCTTTCGTAAAAGGCATGTCCAAACTTACTTTCAGGGAAGTAGACTCTGATTCCATCAAAAGTGACGATTATTCCGCGGCAGTACACGCGTTCGTAGTGCTGACGATATTCGACAGCAGTATCGTAATGTACTAAGGGAGGTAGTCCCATTACCAGCCCCCTTGAAGCCGAATTTTGAAGATATTGAACTTCTCCTCTGTTTTATGGGTTGGCATTAGCGGTCGGCCGAGCGCCGATTCCAGTCGATTGACCAGTGCTTCCTTTGCCGTCCCCGCGTTGAGTGTGTTATTAATCCGACTGCTTGCTGCTCCAAGAAGAAGGTCGCATAACTGGATTAGTACCACTTCGTGAGAAGGCAGGGACTGGATAGCGTTAATGCTGGAAGTCAGATTCGCGCGGGACAGGCAACGAGCAAGTACTGGTAGCCGCTTCGGGTCTCTGTTGCTCTTAATATCGCAGAAAATACGGTACTCGTTGAAATCCTGTATCCAGTGATGCAGCAACTGATAGTAAAATTTGTAAAAACCGAGTTCACCATCATTGTCATGTAATGCCATGTTTAGTTGAGTGTGGTCAACTGCGATGCAACGAAAGCGCAAATTTTCCCCGTAGCCTATGAATAGGTCAGCAAGCTCAAGAAAAAAGGCTTGCCGGCTGGGGGCCACTTTGCTCCATTTAATCTCGCCCCAGACGTTATGGTGTTGGCGCAAGGCACGAATTCTATTTTTGATCTCGTCGCGTAGATCCCCGGATAACCATAGACTTCCGATCATCAAATGACGGGCACGCGGTTTTCCGGAGGTCAGCACATCCGGATTCGCCTCATCGCAATAGACTTCAAATTTCATCAAGTGCCCTTATACACTGATTCAGAACGACCAAGAACTCCGCAGCAAGCGTCGGCGACTGGATATCTTGATGTTTCTCTTAGATTTCATACTTTGTAAATTTTATGGGCATCAAATTGTCAGCAATTGATGCCCACTACACAACATCAAATATCAATATTGCTGGCATGCAAGGCATTGCTTTCAATAAATGCCCGTCGTGGCTCGACATCGTCACCCATCAGCGTGGTGAAAATCTGGTCGGCGGCGATCGCGTCTTCGATTTGCACTTTCAGCAGGCGGCGCACTGTCGGGTCCATCGTGGTTTCCCACAGCTGGGACGGATTCATTTCCCCCAGGCCTTTGTAGCGCTGCTTGGAGACGCCGCGCTCGGCTTCGTCGCGCAGCCAGCCCATCGCCTGGTGGAAGTCGCCGACTCTGGATTCCTTGGCTTTTTCGCCTTCGCCGCGGCGGATGAACGCGCCGTCGCCGATCAGGCCCTTGAAGGTGGCGGCGGCATTGGCCAGGCTCAGGTAGTCGCCGCCTTGAACGAAGTCGGCGTCGATTGCGCTGACCTTGATGTTGCCGTGGTACAGGCGTTCGATACGCAGCAGGTGTTTCTCGGACAACTCATCGGATTTGACGACTGCCCTGACTGCGGGGTCGTTGATGGCGGCGGTCAGCGCAGCGGCGGATTGCTCGGCATCGGCCAGGGTCTCGAGATTGAGCGTGACGCCGGTCATGATGGCGGTCAGTGCGGCGCGGTCGATGGCGCGGGTCAGGCGCAGCATGATGGTGTTGGCGAGGTTGTACTGACGCACCAGTTCGGCCAGTGCATCGCCGGCAATCGGGTCTGCGCCTTCGCTCGGGATCAGCGCTGCCCCGTTCAGGGCGACCTGCATCATATAGCTGGCTTCTTCGATGTCATCCTTCAGGTAGCGCTCGTCGCGGCCGGCCTTGACCTTGTACAGCGGCGGTTGCGCGATGTAGATGTGGCCGCGCTCGACTAATGCCGGCATCTGGCGGTAGAACAGCGTCAGCAGCAGAGTGCGGATGTGGGCGCCGTCGACGTCGGCATCGGTCATGATGATGATGCGGTGGTAGCGCAGCTTGTCGGCGTTGAACTCGTCCGGGCCGATGCTTGTTCCGAGGGTGGCGATCAGGGTGGTGATCTGTTCGCTCGACAACATCTTTTCGAAGCGGGCTTTTTCCACGTTCAGCACCTTGCCGCGCAGCGGCAGGATGGCCTGGAACTTGCGGTCGCGTCCCTGCTTGGCGGAGCCTCCCGCGGAGTCGCCCTCGACGATGTACAGTTCGCACAGCGCCGGGTCTTTTTCCTGGCAATCGGCCAGTTTGGACGAAAGACCCAGACCATCCATCACGCCTTTGCGGCGGGTCAGTTCGCGTGCCTTGCGGGCGGCGTCGCGGGCGCGGGCGGCTTCGACGATCTTGCCGCAGATGATCTTTGCGTCGATCGGCCTTTCCTGCAAATAGTCGCTGAGGGTCTTGGCGACGATGTCTTCGACCGGTCCGCGCACTTCGGAGGACACCAGCTTGTCCTTGGTCTGCGAGCTGAACTTCGGCTCCGGCACCTTGACCGACAGCACGCAGGTCAGGCCTTCGCGCATGTCGTCGCCGGTGACTTCGACCTTGGCTTTCTTGGCGAACTCGTGTTCTTCGATGTACTTGTTGATGACGCGCGTCATCGCTGCACGCAGTCCGGTCAGGTGGGCGCCGCCATCGCGCTGCGGGATGTTGTTGGTGAAGCACAGCACCTGTTCGTTGTAGGCATCGTTCCACTGCATCGAGACGTCGACGCTGATGTTGGTGCCCTGGTCCGACAACTTGTCGCCGGTGGCCTGGAAGATGGTCGGGTGCAGCACGTTCTTGTTCTTGTTGATGTATTCGACGAAACCGCGGGTGCCGCCTTCGAATGCGAACAGTTCTTCCTTGCCGGTGCGCTGGTCGCTCAGCTTGATCTTGACGCCGTTGTTGAGGAAGGACAGTTCGCGAATCCGTTTCGCAAGGATTTCGTAATGAAATTCGACATGCGTGAAAATTTCTTCGTCGGCCCAGAAATGGACTTCGGTGCCGCGTTTTTCGGTGTCGCCGACGACCTTGATCGGTGACACTGCAACGCCATCGATGATTTCGATTTCGCGGTTTTGCGGCACGCCGCGCACGAATTCCATCGCGTATTTTTTGCCGTCGCGGCGGACCGTCAGTTTCAGCAGCTTGGACAGGCCGTTGACGCAGGACACGCCGACGCCATGCAGGCCGCCGGATACCTTGTACGAGTTCTGGTCGAACTTGCCGCCGGCGTGCAGCTCGGTCATCACGATTTCGGCCGCGCTGCGCTTGGGCTCGTGCTTGTCATCCCACTTGATGCCGGTCGGGATGCCGCGGCCGTTGTCGGTGATCGAAATGGAATTGTCGGTATGAATGGTGACGTTGATTTCGGTGCAATAGCCGGCCAGCGACTCGTCGATCGAGTTGTCCAGCACTTCGAACACCAGATGGTGCAGGCCGGTGCCGTCAGAAGTGTCGCCGATGTACATGCCGGGACGTTTGCGCACCGCTTCCAGCCCTTCCAGGATCTGGATGGATGAAGCGCCGTATTGACTGTTGTCGGGCTGACTGACGTTGACTTTTTGGATCTCGGACATGGACTACTTTCAAAATAACAGTTACTGACAACACTATCGACTTTGCTGCACGCATTAACATACTATTGGATGTATATTTAAATGCGGAATTAATATATGCGGTAAATGCAATATTATTGCTTATACTCCCACTGTAATTTATCAGAGAGTCAAATACGCATCGGCATCACGACATACTTGAAATCGGCATTGTCGGGAATCGAGATCAGCGCCGATGAATTGGAATCCCCAAGTGCGATGTTGATTTGCTCGCACTTCAGGTTGTTCAGCACGTCCAGCAGGTAAGAGACATTGAAGCCGATATCGACACTGTCGCCACCGTAATCGATTTCGAGTTCTTCGACCGCTTCTTCCTGGTCGGCATTGGTGGAGCTGATCTTCAGGCTGCCGGGCGTGACGATGCAGCGCACCCCTTTGAATTTGTCGGAGGTCATGATCGCGGCCCGTTGCAGGGAGCGCAGCAGCGCATCGCGGCCGATGATGAAACTGTTCTTGTATCCCTTCGGCACCACTCGGTTGTAATCGGGAAACTTGCCTTCGACCAGTTTTGAGATCAGTTCGACGTCGGCGAAGGTCAGCTTGACCTGGTTGCTGGCAATTTCGAGTTCCACCGGATCGTCGTTTTCTTCCAGCAGACGCTGCAATTCAAGAATGGTCTTGCGCGGGATGATGACTTCCTGACGTGGGAAATCCTGCTCGGTTTCGACCTGACAGAAAGCCAGGCGGTGGCCGTCGGTGGTTACCGCGATCACGTTCTTGCCATCGACCACTAGCAGCAGGCCATTCAGGTAATAGCGGATGTCTTGTTGCGCCATCGAGAAATGCACCATGTTGAACAGGTGCTTCAGGGTTTTTTGCGGCAGCGTGACACGGGCGTTGTAATGCTCGGCTTGCGCCACCGTCGGGAATTCTTCGGCGGCCAGCGTTTGCAGCGCGAAGCGCGATTTTCCGCTTTGTACCGTCATGCGCTTATTGGCCAGCGACAGGGTCACTTCGCCGGATTCCGGCAAGGCGCGCAGGATGTCGAGCAGCTTGCGTGCCGCAACGGTGGTCGCGGCGACTTCTGCATCGACGCCGATCCGGGCGTGGGTGGTGATTTGCACCTCGATGTCGGTGGACAGGAAGGAAACCCTTTCGCCATCCTTGCGAATAAGGATATTGGCCAGAATCGGCAAGGTGTGCCGACGCTCGACAATACCGCTCACGATCTGCAAGGGCCGCAGGAGTGCATCTCTATGAGTCTTAACCAATTGCATAGTCATATCCTTGTGTGTCATGGTTGAATGTTACCGCTTGCTTCTGGAGCCATGTCCGGCATTAACGCCAGTAAAACCGAGTAAAACTCATTAAACCTACTTCTTTTCGCCTGTTGCGCGGAGCTCCGGGCTAGTTGCCATTATCCATAAATATGCTGATGTTTAGCAATATTGTCGCTTAACCGCCAGAGTCGCATTTTTCTAGCCTTTTAACGTCTGTTCCAGCACATGCAATTCATGGTTGCATTCCGGGTTCTTGGTGCGGTCCAGCGTGATCTTGCGTACCGCGTGCAAGACCGTGGTGTGATCGCGCCCGCCGAACAGGTCACCGATTTCGGGCAAGCTTTTCTGCGTCAATTCCTTGGCCAGATACATCGCTATCTGGCGCGGTCGTGCAATATTCGCTGGCCGTTTCTTGGAATACATGTCGGCCACTTTGATGTTGAAAAAATCGGCCACCGTCTTCTGGATGTTTTCCACCGAAATTTGCCGGTTCTGCACCGACAGCAAGTCCTTCAGCGCTTCCTTGACCACGTCGATCGTGATGTCCTTGCCGTGAAAGCGCGAATACGCGAGGATCTTGCGCAATGCCCCCTCCAGTTCGCGCACATTGGAACGCAGATGCTTGGCGACGAAAAATGCCACATCGTCCGACAGCGTGACGCCTTCCTGGACCGCCTTTTTCAGCAGGATCGCGACCCGCATCTCCAGCTCCGGCGGCTCGATGGCGACCGTCAGGCCGGAATCAAAGCGCGAAGTCAGGCGGTCATCCATGCCGGTGATTTCTTTTGGATAGGTGTCGCTGGTGATGATGATTTGTTTTTTTGCCGCGATCAGGGCTTCGAACGCGTAAAAAAATTCTTCCTGGGTGCGGCTCTTGCCGCCGAAGAACTGGATATCATCGATTAGCAACAGATCCAGCGAATGGTAATAGCGCTTGAAGTCATCGAAACCCTTGCGCTGGTAAGCGGTCACTACGTCGCGCACATACTGTTCGGCGTGGATGTAGCGAATTTTCGCGTTCGGCTGATCGGCCAGAACCTGATTGCCGATGGCGTGGATCAAATGCGTTTTGCCGAGTCCGACGCCGCCATAAAAGAACAGCGGATTGTACGAAACGCCCGGATTATTGGCGACCTGGATCGCGGCGGCGCGAGCCAGCTGGTTGGCCTTTCCGGTGACGAAACTATCGAACGTCAATGCGGTATTGATCCTGCTCTGATCGCGCCGCGGCGAACTCTCCGCCGGTGTTTCCGCAAAGCGCAGTTGCGCATCGGTCGGCACCGGAGCTCCCGCCAGATCGCCGGTGGGTGCGGTCGCAGGCGGGCGGCGCGGCGCATTGAGTTTCGGATCCAGCACGAATTGCACCTCAATCGGCATTTCCCAGAACTGGGTTGCAAGGGCATTAATGCGGCTGGCGAATTGCGTCTTGACCCAATCCAGCTTGAAGCGGTTGGGCGCGGCAATCCGCAAAACCCCGTCGTCAAAGTCGAGCGGGGCCAGTGGCTTGATCCACGCACTGAATTGCTGCGGCGTCAGTTCCTGCTCCAGTTGCGCGGAGCAGGTCTGCCAGAAATTTTCCATGAATCTTCTTGAGTGAAAAGGTGTGGGGGGAGGGCGTATCGGTATGTTCCACGAAATGACTGCGATGCAGTCCTGCAGGAGATCGCCACACATCTACGCTATTCTACCCCTGCCGGACCGAGTTATCCACAGGTTGCCATGCTTTTAGATTGACAATGCAGATCGGCGCCTGTGGATAAATCTACCAGGCATATTGACAAACCCATGCAAAATATTGTCTAATCCACGGTTCCCTGTCCATTAGATGGTCGTTTCGGCTCGTGCCTTTGCCGGCATGTGCAGTGCAAACATCAAAAATGTGGCGCTGGATGTAAGTGACCCGATTTATTTTTGCTGATTAACGAGACCAACATGAAACGTACATACCAACCTTCAGTCGTACGCCGCAAGCGTACTCACGGCTTTCGCGCACGCATGGCAACCCGCGGCGGCCGCGCCGTACTGAATGCGCGTCGCGCTAAGGGCCGTAAGCGTTTGGCTGCTTAAGCTAAACGTACAGCTGGCAAACTGACTGCGTGACAGACGATTTTTCACGTGCTCGGCGAATTGTTAAAACGGATGACTTTTCATCCGTTTTTCGTTTGCGCCCAGTCTATAGAACCGCGCACTTTGTGTTGTATGCCCAGCCGGCGGGCCGGCCCAATGCCCGTTTGGGTATCGTGGTGGCGAAGCGCTTTGCGCCGCGCGCGGTAACACGCAATACGATCAAGCGGATGACGCGTGAACTGTTTCGCCAGACCGAGTTGCCACCGCTGGATTGCATCGTCCGCCTGTCGAAGCCGATCAATGTCAAGGCCGATCCGGCGACTTCAGTGAAATTGAAGGCATTGCTGCGCACCGAATTGACGCGCTTGCTGGCTTCGCAAAAAATGCCGGAGAACTCCCGATGAAGGCATTATTGCTGCTGTTGCGTATATACAAGCTGTGCGTCAGCCCATTTCTTGGGCAAAATTGCCGTTTTTATCCGAGCTGTTCCGATTACGCGGCTCAAGCGGTGCACGAGCATGGTGCATTAAAAGGGAGTGCTTTGGCGACCAAGCGCCTATGCAAATGCCATCCATGGCACCCGGGAGGTTTTGATCCGGTGCCGGGAAAACCCCATGATTCCCCTTCTGCAGGCGCTAGCGACTGCAGCCATTCCCGAATTTCTGATTTCTCCTGATAATTACACTTATGGATATCAAACGTACCATCCTTTGGGTTGTGTTTTCGATGTCGCTGTTGATCCTGTGGGACAACTGGATGCGCTATAACGGAAAACCATCGATGTTTTCGCCATCTGTGACGCAACAAGACAAGCCTGTCGCCGGCGCTGCCAACGGATCGGCCAAGACCCAGGTGCCGCAGGTATCGGCCCCGGGTGCCGCGCCGTCGCCGTCAGAAATTGCATCAGCGGTTGCCGGACCTGCACCGGCCAAGAGCGAAGTCGTGACGGTTACCACCGACGTCATCAGGGCGCAAATCGATACCGCCGGCGGCGAGTTGAAGTATCTCGAACTTTTAAAGCACAAAGATACGGTCGATCCGACCAAAAACCTGGTGTTGTTCAATGCTACTGCCCAACAGACCTATCTGGCCCAGACCGGCTTGATCGGCGGCGAATTTCCCAATCACAAATCGGCTTTCATGGTTCAGCCTGGAACCCGTGAACTGGGAGCCGGCAACGAAGTCAAGCTGGTGCTGGAGTCCGAGGCTGGCGGCATCAAGCTGATCAAAACCTTCACCTTTAAGCGTGGTGATTACAATATTGATATCAAGCACGATATCGCCAACCTTTCCGGGGCGCCGATTGCACCGTCGCTGTATTTGCAATTGGTGCGCGATGGTAACAAGCCAGGCGGAGAGTCCAAGCTTTATAGTACGTTCACAGGCCCTGCGGTATATACCGACGCGGAAAAATTCCAGAAGCTGGACTTCGAAAAGATTGAAAGCGGCAAGGATGAACATGCGACAAAAGCCGATAACGGCTGGGTAGCGCTGATACAACATTATTTCGTTTCGGCCTTAATCCCACAACAAAATGTGCCGCGTGAAATATTCACCAAGAAAGTCGATACTAACCTGTACGCGATCGGAACCATTCAGCCGCTGGGAACAATTGCGCCTGGAGCAACAGTGTCGATGGATGCGCACCTGTACTCCGGCCCGCAAGAGACTGCGGCACTGGAAAAAGTTGCTCCCGGCCTGGATCTGGTCAAGGATTACGGCTGGCTGACGATTATTGCCAAGCCGATCTTCTGGCTGATGAATCAGATTCACAAGGTAATTGGCAATTGGGGCTGGACCATCATCGCGCTGACAGTCCTGATCAAGCTGGCGTTCTTCCCATTGTCTGCCGCCAGTTATCGCAGCATGGCCAAAATGAAGCTGGTTACTCCGAAAATGACCGCGATCCGCGAGCGCTTCAAATCCGAGCCGCAAAAGATGAATCAGGCGATGATGGAGTTATATAAGACCGAAAAGATCAATCCGCTCGGTGGCTGCTTGCCAATCGTGGTGCAGATTCCGGTCTTCATTTCGCTGTACTGGGTCTTGCTGGCCAGTGTCGAGATGCGCAATGCGCCGTGGCTGGGCTGGATTCACGACTTGTCGGCGCCCGATCCGTTTTATATTCTGCCGGTAGTGATGGCGGTATCGATGTTCATCCAGACCAAGTTAAACCCGAAACCACCTGATCCGATGCAAGCCAAGATCATGATGTTCATGCCGATCGCATTTTCGGTAATGTTCTTCTTCTTTCCGGCTGGTTTGGTACTGTACTGGGTCGTCAATAACATATTGTCGATTGCGCAACAGTGGGCCATCACCAGTAAAATGGAAGGCGGCAAGAAAGCATAGGCATCTTCAGCCATGTAACGCATAATCAAAAGGCGGAATCTGTTCAGATTCCGCCTTTTTTATTAAAGATATTCCAGTTTTGGGCCGTTAGCCAAATGTCGCTGCCAGCGCTGTGCAAGTCGGTGCGGCCGGCGTTAAACCAGGAACGAGTTAGAAGGCTATTTCTTCGCTACCAAACAATGCTCGAAATTATTATTTGTCGTGATTGCCGGTAAAAATTTCCTGCGCTGGAAAAATACCAAAGCGTCGCGCAAACTATCAATCCGCTTATGTCGTACCGCATGCGATTGCTGCAACACCGGGCGAGCAGCTAGAAAAATTTTGAGAGGCATGGACTATGAGTGACAGTTTTGAGGATCTGGATGCCCTGTTCGATCAGATATCAGCCCAGCATACAGAAATTGCAGTGACCGCAGCCGATGCTTCGTCCAGTACCGTCCACGCATCGGAAACTGCGCCGGAAGGGATTCCCGAGGCTGAAAAACCAATGTACGAACGGCTCGGAGGTATTGTCCGGATATTGCATGACTCAATACGCGAACTGGGCCATCAGCATCCGTTCAACTCTCTTAACTCACAAATCGGCGATGCGCAGGACCGCTTGGCTTATGTTGCCACGCTGACAGAGCAGGCTGCGAACAAGGTGCTGAATGCGACTGATGCCGGCATGCCGGCGCAGGAAAATCTGTCGAACGGTGCCAAGGATATGAAGGCGCGTTGGAACGATCTGTACGATGGCAAGCTCAGCGTGGAAGAGTTCAAGCTGCTCGCTGACGACACCAGAAGTTTCACGTCCTCGGTAATCGAGGTTACCGAAGAAGAGAAAGCGCGTTTGCTGGAAATCATGATGGCGCAGGATTTCCAGGATTTGACTGGTCAGTTGATCAAAAAAGTGGTGGCAATTACCCAGGCTGTCGAGCGCGAACTGGCGCAACTGCTGTGGGACAACGCTCCTGAGGCAGTAAAGGACAAGCCGCTGGCACAGAAGGAAGCGGTGATTGATCTGATGCAGGGACCGGTTGTGCCATCTGCCGCGATGGGACAGGACGCTGTCGACGGCCTTCTGGATGACCTGGGTTTCTGATGGATGACATGCTCAAAGAGTTCGTGGTCGAAGCGCTGGAGCTCGCCACCAATGTTGAAGCGCATCTGCTGGTGCTGGAACGCCAGCCGGATGATCAGAACACTTTGAATGCGCTGTTCCGGTCATTTCATACGATTAAGGGCGGTGCCGGTTTCATGAACCTGACGGCCATGGTATCGGCCTGCCATCTGACCGAAAACCTGTTTGATGCCTTGCGCACCGGTGCCGCGCCTGTGACGCCGATTGCGATCGAGGCGGCCCTGCAGGCCAGCGGTTTTGTTGCGGATCAGCTCGGCGAGTTGGCCAACGGCGTCGCAGCCGAGCAGCTGGCGGCCATGCCCGATGCATTGCAGGCCATCCTGACTGCGGCAATCGATGGCAATGCACGGCTTGCCGCGCCGGTTGCGGTAGCAGCAGAGGCGCCGAATCTCGCCGGCGAGCCGGATTGGGATGCGTATTATCGTGCGCTGGTGCCGGCGCATGCCCTGCCGTCTGCGGCAGACGTACCTGCACCTGCTGCGATTGCGATTCCGGTGGTTGCAGTAAAAGCTGAAAAATCCCAGCCGACAGCTCAGGCAGCGAAATCCACGGCCCCGGTGATCGAGGAAAGCATCCGGATTGACGCCGTCAAGCTTGATACCTTGCTCGAAGTGGCCGGAGAATCGGTGCAGGCGGCCAATCAGGCCGCCGTGCTGCTGGAAAAACTGGCGCAATTCAAATTCGAAGGTGACGCTACGACTCTGGTGGCAACGCTAACGGAAACAATAGAGCGCGCCTCGCGCTACGCCACAGAATTGCAGCGGGCTACGCTGGCCACCCGCATGCAGCCGGTCGGCCGGCTGTTCCAGAAGTTTCCCAGACTGATTCGGGAACTTGCCAAGGATCTCGGCAAGGAAGTCGAGCTGGCGATCAAGGGTGCGGAAACTGAAGTCGACCGGGTAGTGGTCGACAGCCTGTATGACCCGCTGGTGCACATGCTGCGCAACTCGCTCGATCATGGCGTGGAAAGCCAGGAAGAGCGCATCAAGTCCGGGAAATCACCCAAATCGACCATATCCCTGACCGCCTGGCAGGAAGCCAGCAGCGTGATGATCGAAGTGGCGGATGACGGCATGGGTATGAACCCGCAGATTCTGCGCGAAAAGGCCCGCGCCAAGGGATTGATCGGCGCCAACGATGCGCAAACCGACGAAGAGGCATTCCAGTTGGTCTTCCTGCCCGGATTTTCCACCAAGGAAGTCGCTTCCGCGGTATCCGGACGCGGGGTCGGCATGGATGTGGTGAAAACCGCGGTCGACAAACACCGCGGCACGATTCACATTGATTCGCGCCTCGGTCTGGGCACGCGTTTTCTGATTCGCTTGCCGATTGAACTTTCGATCGTGCCGACCATGCTGGTGCGCACCAGCGGTGCAGCATTGGCAATGCCGCTTGCGGTAATCGAGCGCGTGGTGGAGCTGCCTGAAACGTTTTCCGAGGTTGGCGGAGCCCCGATGCTGCGCGATCAGGGGCGTCCGCTGCTGGTGCGCTCGCTGGCCAAGATTCTCGGTTACGAGGTATGCGTGGAGCGGGTCGGGATCGTGATTGCGGCGCCGCAACCGTACATTCTGGCGATGGAAGCGGTTGAGGGTACTGCCGACCTGGTCATCAAGCCCTTATCCTGCCTCAACGTGCCCGGCATTACCGGTACCGCGCGTTCGGCCGAAGGCGAGTTGGTGCTGGTGATCGGCCTCGGCTATCTGCTCGACGGCTGCCGCACCGGCGCGCGCCTGGCGGCATAAACAGTTTTACCTGCCTGCTGAGCGTACTGCCGCACCGTTTGCTGCGATTTCCTTTCGCTTGATCGAAAAAATCCCGCCAAACCCGACAGTTAGCCACGCCACTGGCCGTGCGAAGGCATTGTTTAGGTAAAATCGCGCTATGAACCTTGACTCATCTCCCATAGCAGCCATTGCCACCGCTCCCGGGCGCGGCGGTATTGGCGTAGTACGTGTTTCCGGCAAAAATCTTGCTGCCTTGCTGCAGGCGCTGGGTTTTCAGCTGAAGCCGCGTCATGCGACCTATCTGCCCTTCACTCAGGCCGATGGCAGCATCATCGATCACGGCCTGGCGATCCATTTCAAGGCCCCGCATTCCTACACCGGCGAAGATGTGCTGGAATTGCAAGGGCACGGCGGGCCGGTAGTGCTGCAGATGTTGCTGGCACGTTGCCTGGAAGCGGGGCGGGAAATCGGCTTGCGGCTGGCGCAGCCGGGCGAATTCACGCACCGGGCATTCCTTAACGACAAGCTGGACCTGGCGCAGGCGGAAGCGGTCGCCGATCTGATTGAGGCATCGACCGAGGCGGCGGTAAAGTCGGCTTCGCAATCGCTGTCGGGCGTCTTTTCCAAGGTGATTCATACGCTGGTCGAACAGGTTGTGCAATTGCGCATGCTGGTTGAGGCGACGCTCGATTTTCCGGAAGAGGAAATCGATTTCCTGGAAAAATCCAATGCACGGGGCCAATTGGCGCATATCCAGCAGACTGTACACACCGTCTTGCTGCAGGCGCAACAGGGCGCCTTGCTGCGCGAAGGCTTGAACGTGGTGCTGGCAGGCAAGCCCAACGTCGGCAAATCGTCCCTATTGAACGCACTGGCAGGCGCGGAAGTAGCGATCGTCACGCCGATTGCCGGCACCACCCGCGACAAGGTGACTGAAACCATCCAGATCGAAGGCATTCCGCTCAATATCATCGATACCGCCGGCATTCGCGATACCGATGACGCCAATGACGAGGTCGAACGCATCGGCATTGCGCGCACCTGGGTCGAAGTCGGCCGTGCCGACGTGATCCTGCATTTGCTGGATGCGGACCGGGGACCGACGCGCGAAGACGAAATTATGGTGGAGCGCTTTCCGGACGGCGTGCCGGTGATCCGCATCTGGAACAAGATCGACCTGTCCGGACACAAGCCCAGCATCGACACCATGCTGGACGCGACCCACATCTATCTGTCGGCACAGCACATGAGCGGGATCGATCTGTTGCGCTCGGAGTTGCTGCGTATCGCCGGCTGGCAGCAAACCGGCGAATCGGTGTATCTGGCGCGCGAGCGGCATCTGATCGCACTGCGCGCCGCGCGCGACCATCTGCAGACGGCAGCGCAGTTTGCTGCGCAAGACGACCACTCGCTGGACCTGCTGGCAGAGGAGTTGCGGCTGACACAGGAGCAGCTGGGCAGCATCACCGGCGAATTTACGCCCGACGATTTGCTGGGGGTGATATTTAGCCGCTTCTGCATCGGCAAGTAATATTCGATCCAAAAAAATGCTACGCCGGATTATTACTCTTACTGACTGAACTGCACCGGAATCAGCGACGCCGGTGCCGGCCACACGCCGCGTGCCAGCAGGCGGCTGCCGTCGAACCGCAGCCAGCTCTGGGCACCGTAATGCGGCAACGGGCGCAGCAGCGCGCGTAGCGCATTGGCGTCGGTGGCGGAAACTACCGCCAGCGGCGCACCGGTTGTGCGCTGGAGCGTCCATACCTGCGCGCCACTGCGATTCGCAGCCAAGTTGGCCGGACGGGGTGGCAGGCCGGCGCCGGCCAGCGCGGCATCGACATCCGCATGCAGGCCGGCCAGCAATACCGGTTCGCTGCCCTGTTTCAGCTGATCGGGCGCAATCGTCTGGGGCGCAGTCTCGAACAGTCGCCGAGCCACTGCATCGACCGCTTCACGCACGTCGGTCGCCGGCGATGCGATCAGCAGCCGTGGTGCCGCAGCGACGATCCACTGGCGCAGGATCGGCGGCAGTTGTGCGCGTTCCAATTGGCGCCAGACGCGCAAGTCGGGGTCGAGCCGCACGGCTTCCGGCACCGCGTCCACTGCCAGCGTCACTTCATCATGCTCTCGCCGGCTGTCGATCCAGCGCGTCTCGGAGCGGCCGGCATACAGAATTTCAAGCGGCAGCCGCAATGCATAGGCCGGCGCATCCTGCTCCAGTGCCAGTGTCAAGCGGGTCTTGCCGCCCTGCGATTTGGCGCTGGCGCTGGCGATCTTCATAGCCGGCGCATCGGCCCGGTTCAGCCACTGCGCAAAAAAAGGTTCCAGTGGCCGTCCTGCAGCCTGCTCGAATGCGCGTCGCAGGTCGTCCCAGGACGCGCTCTGGAAACGATGCCGGTCCCAGAATACCCGCAGTCCGCGCCGGAACGCGTCCGCACCGATCGTATCGCGCAGCATCACGAACAGCATCGCCGACTTGCCGTAACCGAGCGCAGCAGCGGCGCCGTGGATGCGTGAACGGAATGCCGTCAGCGGCTGCCGGCTGGCGGCCGGCACCGCGGCAAAATCACGCAGCCAGCCGAGCCGCATCTGGCGCGCTGCCTCATCCGACTCGCGCTCCTTGTACGCATAGTCGGCCATGAAGGTGGTCAGCCCCTCGCACCAGTTGCCGCTGGCGTAATCGACGTAGACGCCGTTGCCCCACCAGTTGTGCAGCACCTCGTGCCCGAGCGAACTGGCGCGGATGAACGGCAGCTTCAGTACCTCGGCGCTGATATAGGTCAGGGTCGGCATGCCGAAGCCAGTCGGCAGCGGGCTGGCCACCACTGAAAATTCGCTGAACGGATAGGCGCCGATCTGCGCGCTATACAGTTCGAGGTAGCGCCGGGTGTCATCCAGATAGCCATCGGCCAGCCCGGCGATCGCATCGAGTTCGGGCGTGAAGTAGGTACGCAGCCGCACCGGCCCGCCGCCGGCGCGCGGCATACTCTGCTCGCGCACCAGCCACGGCCCAGCCATCAGGTCGATGCCGTCGGCCGGCTGCAGGAATTCAAAGCTGGCGCGGTAGCGGCCGGAGGCATCGGTCGGTAGCTGCTCGGACAGCAGCCGCCCCGGCACCAGCGCACGCTGCCCGGCCGGCAGCGACACGCTGACCTTGTAGGTAAAGCGCGCCGCCGGTTGCGGATACCAGGCGCCGCCGGCCGGCAGAAAACTGCCTTCGCTGGCGGCCATCGGCGACAGGCTGCGCAGCACGTCATGCTGGTCGAGGCTGCGGTCGAGCGCCGGCAGCGTGCCGCCATACTCCAGCCGCAGCGTGCCAGCCGTCACCGGCAGCGCCACGCGCCAGTGCCGCAGCGCGCCGTCGCGCCCGGCCGCAACCACCTTGACGCGCTGGCCGTCGAGCGCGGCGGCGCGCACTTCCAGCGTTTCATGCAATGTGAAGTTGAATTTCGCCGCAGCCGGGGCCAGCAACGCCACCGCGTTGAGCCGACGCCTGCCGGGGTCCAGTTCGAGCTGCAGTTCCAGCTGCGGCAAGGCGGCGCGGGCAGTACCCTGAAGCAGCAGCGCAAACAGTGCCAGCAGCGCCCACCACGCGACCGGCGCGGGCGAACGGCGCCGGGGTTTCATGGCTTCGGTGGGAATTTCAGCACCAGTTCCAGCGTCGCGTCGCCGCGCTGCAGCCGCAACGGCAACCAGCTGCCGGCCGCTTGCTGCCGGATAGCCGCAATCACCGGCGAGACTTTTTTTACTTCCACGCCGCCGAGTTCGAGCAGGCGGTCACCGCTTTTCAGGCCGCTACGCTCCGCCAGGCTGCCGGCGGTGATGGCGGCGATCTGGACGCCGCCCTCGTTCTGTTCCAGCTGCACGCCGAGTCGCGGCGGCTCAGGCTTGGCGCTGGCCTGCGGCGGCAGCGCGAACACGGCGTCGGCCAGGCCGCTGCGCAGTTCCTTGCAATCCACATCGGCGTCCATCGGCAGCAGAGTGCCGACATCGTTCAGGCCGAGATCGCGCAGCTGGTGCTGCACGCCGTAGCCGTAGCGCAGATGGCCGCTGCCGATGATGCCGACCACCAATGGCTTGCCGCCCGCCCCGGCGGGCAGCAGCCGGCGCGCCAGCGCTTCGGCCATCGCGCGATCCCAGGTGGTCTGCGACTCGACGAAAAAGCGGAATGCAGTATCGTCCTGGTTCGCCTTGTTATCGTCATGGCCGTGCATCGCCGTATGTTGGCGGTAGACATCGAACAGATACTGGCGGTAGGCGGCGGACGGTGGCGCGGCGCGGCTGACGCCTTCGCGCTCGGCTGGCGGCACCGCATCCCAGCCTTTCGCGGTAATGGCCTTGTTGAGCTTGCGGTCGACGTTCAGTGCCAGCATCGGGATGCGGTTGATGCGGGCGAACTGGAACAGCGGCAGGTACAGCTCAAATGGCAAGCTCCAGACCGTGTCCCATTCGGATTGTTCGACGAATTGCCTGAGCGTCAGTTCGCCCGCCACCCAGCGCTCCAGCACCGGCTGCAGCCGGCGCGGGAACATCTCGAAGCCGACCACCATGTCGGGCCGCAATGTATACAGCGCAGCCAGCGCCTGCAGTTGCCAGCGGTGATGGTCGTCGTCGCCGTGCGCTTCGCCCAGCAGCACCACATCGCGCTTTGCGCTTGCCGTGAGCACCACGCTGGCGCTGGCGGAACGAAATTGGCCGCCATCCGGCATGCTCCAGGTGGCGGGAGTGAGGCAGGCTTGCGCCGCAGGCGGGAGTGTGACACCGGCGGCGCTAACCGTGGCGGTAGCGCTGAAGACGGCTGCGGCAAACAGTTGGCGCAACAGTGGTTTCATGGGCTTGGAAGGTGAGCTGTAATTGTTATCAGATTAGTACAGCCGGCAGCAAAATCCAGGGCTGACAAAATTTTGTTGCGCGCAGGCCGAATGGATCAAACATTCGGCCTCCTCCAGCCAGCCAGAGGCTTACTGGGCCCTGTCAACCTTGTCGGCAAAGATGATGTTGTCAAAAGTGCGGCCCAGCGACTTGGCAGTGAAATTCTGCATAATCATTCCGCCGTCCCAGCGTACCTTGTCGCCAGCCTTGACTGCGGTTTCGGGCGCCGCCAACCAGACGACGGTGCCACCTTGATCGACCTCAAGGTAGGAATAGCCTCCCGCCGCCGTCACGCTCTTGACCTCGCCCTGGCTGGCAGCGGAACCGGCGCCGGGCTGCTGCCCGCTCGGAGCGGCGGGCGCCTGCGCGGCATGGTTAGCCGGCATGCTGCCATGCGGAGCAACCTCGGCGGTGGCGCCACCGACCGGACCCCAGCTATTGACGAACAGGATCTCATCAAATGTGCGGCCGAGCGATTTCGAAGTGAAGTTTTGCATTGCCGCATACTCGCCCCATTGCACGCTATCGCCTGGCTTCACCTGGATCGGGCCGCCCGCGATCCAGACCTTCTGGCCGCCGCCGGTATCGACCTCGGCGTAGGTATAGCCGCCGGCTTGTTGCGTCTGCAGCACTTTGCCGGTATTTGGCGCGGTGGCAGCCGCAGGCAATGGAGCAGTCGCCACCAATGGCGCGCCGGGAGCGACCACTACCTCTTTTTTCGAGCAGGCGGCAAGGCCGATGGAGGCAAGCAAGACAACAAGCAATAGACGATTCACAAAATTTCTCCGAAAGGGATAGGACCAAATGCCAAAGGGAAATGCTAGCATATCGACCGGCCCCGGCCGCCATCGCGTCGCAAAAAAAGGTGGCCTGAACCACGCCCAGCACGATTACAACTGATCGCCACCGCTTCAGCCCGGTTGTCCTGTGGCCCAAGCCGCCGTCAGCCGGACCGCAGCATCATTCCTTCTTGTCGATAACCACCAGGTGGCTGAGGAACAGGCTGAGGAACATGGTGGTGGGGAAAGTGCGGTTCAGTGTCTTGCGGCATTTTCCATGCCAAAACTGAATGCTAAAAAAATTCAATGGATAGGTAGCAGCCAAGACAGTCAGTCTTTTCTGCATCGGCAAGCAAGAATGTATTGTCTTTACTTGGTCGTGAATGACCAGCTTCTCGAAATTGCCGTGTCGGCGGTGCAACTGGTAGCCGGCGCAATGATGGTGCAGATGGCGCCGGAAAAAGCCACATCGTAGGTGGTGCCGGCGGCCAACGGCGCGAGCGGAATAATTGAGGCGGCAGAGGTTGGCGTGTGTGTATCCGAGCTACTCGTTAGCAATTGCACTGGCAGCAGCGCGCCGCCGCGCGGCCGGACGGTGAAGTTCGGCGCCGCTACCGTTATCGTCCTGGTGATGTCTGCATGAATGCTGATTGGATAGCCGACTTCGTTCTGGTTCGGCACCGGATCGGGTTGTTCCGTATCGCTGAAGAAATTGTTCGGCAGATTTTTCTGGCCATCGTACGGATAGATGGTGAAATTGCCTGCACCGAGCCCGCTACCCAAGCCATTGCTGGCGGCGAAATTGGTGGTGAAGTAGGTAAAGCCGCTGCTCGCTGTGGCGAAACCGGCGCCCGCTTCCTTGAACATCGGCTCGAAGATCACGAAGCGGTGATAGATCGCGGTGATCAAGGCTTCGGCGGCGGTGAAGCCGTCGGTATAGCCGGTCTTCGCAATGACTTCCCCGGTCGCATAACTGGGTACCAGGCTGTAGCCGGCCCGGCCTAATCGCGCTTCCAGATCGACGCCAGTGAAGCCGGTTTTTCCTGAGGTTTGGTCGTGGCTGATGACGTTATTAATTGCCTGATAATTTGAATGCCCTTGCGCCGCTGTATCGATCAAGCCATTTCGCGTCAAGCCCAGGTCCAGGCCCATGATCTGTTGCCGGCGGAAATTGAACCAGTTCAGGCCATCGGTCGCCATATTGCCGGTAACTTGCGGTGCGTCGGTTTCCTGCGCCAGTTGTTGCGTAATGATCGCCGTATCGGAGGGCTGCGTGGACGAACCTCCGCCGCCGCCGCAAGCGGCGAGCGCAAGGCTGAGTAATATTGCAGGGACAAGGGGCGACAAACGGGTCATAACGTGGTTCCAGAATTCAGTTCAAATTGCCGTGAAGCTTACGGCATTTTTGGCATTTTTGCGGCGAGGGCATGAGCGCTTTGCCCTCCCGTTCAGGAGCTACGCGTTTTTATGCGTTTGATCAAGACAATTAGGCGAACTTGTTGAGCATTTCGGACAAGTGCTTGGCGCGATCGGCGGCATCTTCCAGGCTGGTCGAGCCGGAAGTATGTGTGACCATCGAACTGGTGAGTAAGTTCACGAACGCGCGGTCGAGTGCCTTGCGGGCAGCGGCCATTTGCTGCGCCACGCCGTCGCAATCGTCCGGGACCACCGCCTTCGCCAGCAGTTTGCGCACGCCGCGCACCTGACCCTCGACGCGTGCCAGGCGGTTCAGCAGATCTTTCTTCTGTTCGTCGGTCAATGCGGTACCGCTCAAGACCTTCAGGGGGGCTTCGTAGGACATGGTGATACTCCTTCATGATGTGTATGTGTGAAAATTATACTATGGGGAGTAAGTAAGCACTAATTATCTTTTAGCTGGCGCGATGGCGGTCCGCGCCGGGGCTTGGCTACAGCTGTTGCAAGGTTTGTATGGATTCCGTTAAATTCATATAAATGACGGGGTATGTCAAAAAACACATTGTTTTCCGCATAATTTTAAAGTGACTTGAATAATACCGATAATAGTATTATTTTTTTGCGGGCGGAAAGCGGACCATGATATTCAAGCCCTGGCCGCCGGCGCCATCGCTCAGTTCGAGTCGGGCGCCATGCAGGACCGCGATGTCATGGACGATCGCCAGCCCCAGGCCGGAGCCGCCCGGATTGGCTTCCAGCGCACCCGAGGCGCGGTAAAACGGCGTAAACACCGTGCTTCTTTCGGCCTCCGGGATGCCGCTGCCGCTGTCCTCGACTTCCAGCGTTGCGTGCGCAGCGCCGGATACCCGCAGCGCTACCCGGCCGCCGGGCGGCGTATAGCGGATCGCATTGTCGACCAGATTGACCACCATCTCGTGCAGCAGCAGCGCATTGCCGGTGACCACCGCATCCTCCTGCGCATCCAGCGACAGGTCGATATTTTTCCGCACCGCGCCCGGCGCCAGCTCCAGCCCGACCTGGCGCGCGATGGCGGCCAGCGGGACGGCCGTCATCTGGCTTGCCAGCACCCCGTGTTCGGCCCGCGCCAGCGTCAGCAGGCGGTTGGCCAGATGTACCGCGGATTCGGTGGTGTGGCCGATGCTGTGGACGATCTGGCGCAATGCCTGCGGATCGCTCTCGCGCAGCGCCAGTTCGGCCTGGGTCTTGAGCACCGTCAGCGGCGTGCGCAATTGATGCGAGGCGTCGGCGATGAAGCGGCGCTGCTCGTCGATCAGGATCTGCAGCCGCGCCATATAACCGTTCATCGCCAGCACCAGCGGCCGCACTTCCTTGTGCACCAGACTGGGATCGAAGTCCGACAGGTCGGTCGGCTGCCGCGTCGCGACGTCGTTCTTCAGCCGCATCAGCGGGCGCAGCACGACCCGCACCGAAAACCATACCAGCAGCGTTGCCGCAACGATCAGCGCGGCCTGGCGCCACAGCGTATCGAGCAGGATGGCGCGGGTCAGGCCGAGCCGGGCATTCAGTGTCTCGGCGACCTGAATCAGCGCGATGCCGCGCATCGAACTGTCGTACACCGGCTGGTATAGGGCCGCCACCCGCACCGCTTCGCCGCGATAGCTGGCATCGTAGAAATGCACCAGGGCCGGATACAGGTCCGAGCGCGGCACCTCGCGCGGCAGCGCCGGCAGGTCTTCATAGCCGGACACGAATTCGCCCCGGATGCCGGTGACCTTGTAATAAATCCGGCCCAGCGTATCGGTCTCGAAACTGTCTAATGCGACATACGGCACGTCGGCCACCACCTTGCCGTCGACGAAAGAAACCCGTTCGGCCAGCGCGCGGGTCGAGGCCAGCAGCGCGCGGTCATAGGCGCGCTCGGCAGCCGATAGTGCAGTGCGGTAAACCGATACCGAATCGAGCACCGCCAGCAGCGCCAGCGGAATCAGAATCCAGCGCAGCAACTGGCTGCGCAGGCTGCCGGGCGTGCTGCCGGCAGCTTGCCGGGAGGGCCATTTCATCGGTCGGTGCTGTTGCCAATTTTGGCATCGAGCACATAGCCGATGCCGCGCAGGGTAGTAATCGCGACGCCGCCGGCGCCCAGCGCATCGAGTTTCTTGCGCAGCCGGTGGATGTAGATTTCGATCGCATCCAGGTTGGCGTCGTCATCGAGCTTGAATACCTGGTCGAACAGCTTTTCTTTCGGCACCGCGCGCCCGGCCCGGCTGATCAGCGCTTCCAGCACCGCATGTTCGCGCGGCGTCAGCGCCAGCGGCGCCGCGCCATAGGTGAACATCCGGGTCACGGTATCGAACTGCAGCGCGGCGCAGCTATGGACCACCGCCTCGTTGCCCTGCGAGCGGCGCAGCAGGGCCTTGACCCGCGCTTCCAGTTCGGCCAGTTCGAACGGTTTGGCCAGGTAATCGTCGGCGCCCAGGTTCAGGCCCTGCACCCGTTCCTCCAGCCCGCCGCGCGCAGTCAGGATCAGCACCGGGGTCTTGCCGCGCGCTCCGCCCCGGGCCCGCAGCCGTTTCAGCACTTCCAGCCCATCCATTTTAGGCAGGCTGAGGTCGAGAATCACCAGCGCGTATTCCTGCGTATGCAGCAACGCGTCGGCATCGGCGCCGTTCATCGCGCATTCAACCGACAGGCGGACATCCTGCAAGGCCTTGCTGAGCCAGCGGGACAGTTCAAGATGATCTTCGACGAGCAGTATGCGCATGGCCAGCATCTTATTCCAGTTTGCGATAGATGATGAAACTCGGATGAAACTCGGATGAAATCCGATCAGCCCGGCATCGAAAGCGAATTGAAAGCTTGCAACATCATCCTGAGCGGCGCGACTGAACAAACAAGTCGCTTCAATAATTTCAGGAGACATGCAATGAACAAAACACTTCCCGCACTGCTGCTATTCGGCGCTTTTTCCGCCGCCGCATCGGCCCAGACCAACGTCACCGTGTACGGCTTGCTGGATCTCGGCATCACTTCAGAACAGGGCGGCCCGGAAGGTTCGAAGGTCACGCTGGGCAGCGGCATCCAGTCCGGCTCGCGCCTGGGTTTCAAGGGCAGCGAAGATCTGGGCGGCGGCCTGGCGGCGATTTTTACAGTGGAAAACGGCTTTAATCCGGACGATGGCACCCAAGGCCAGGGCCGCCTGTTCGGGCGCCAGGTTTTTGTCGGGCTGCAGGGCGGCTTCGGTACGGTCACCGCCGGGCGCCAGTACACGCCGCTGTGGTCGGCCATCGATAGCCTCGATCCGGTCGACGGCATCGCCGGCGGCTCCCACAACCTGATGCGCCGGGATGTGCGCACCGACAATACCATCAGATACGTATCGCCCAAGCTGAACGGCTTCTCCGGTGAACTGGCGTACAGCCTGGGCGAAGTGGCCGGCAATAGCGCCGCCAGCCGCATCCTGGGCGGCGCGCTGGCGTATGCGAATGGCCCGCTGGTGCTGAAACTGGCGCACCAGAGCAAGAACAACGCGACCGACACCGACCGCAGCAAGAGCACCTATCTGGGCGGCGGCTACAACTTCGGCGTGGTGAAGGCGCTGCTCGGCTTTGAGGTCAACAAGGGCGTCGGTGCGATTGACGACAAGGTTGCGGTGATTGGCGCGGCAGTGCCGTTTGGCGCCAGCACCGTGATGGCTTCCTACACCAGAAAGAACGACCAGTCGGCGGCCAACGACGATGCCAGCCAGGTTGCACTGGCATACACCTACGCGCTCTCCAAGCGCACCAATCTGTATTCCTCCTATACCCGCATCAATAACGAGAACGCGCTGATCTCCCGCACCAGAACCGGCGACGGCAGCGGCGACCGCGAGTTCAACGTCGGCATCCGTCACAAGTTCTGATCCGGACCGGCCGGCGGCAGAAACAGGCATCCCCGGATGCCTGTCGCGTCACTGCTGCGGCGCTTGGCGTGCCTGAAAATCATCGGCAATCTGCGCATAATCGGCATCCGGCGAAAGCTAAATGAAAGTTTGAGGCGGCTAAGATATGCATAACATTGATGACAGGTATAAAAATCCGGTGTTCTATCTGATGCGTAATTTCATCCAACCCTCGCGGTGCCTGCTGGCCGTAGTGCTGGCGGCTGCCATGACGGGCGCAATTGCCGCGCCGCAGTGCATCGTCCCGGCCAAGCCGGGCGGCGGCATGGACCAGACCTGCAAGCTGGCGCAACAGGGGCTGGCGCACGATGCCGCCGGCGAGGCGCCGCTGCAAATCCGTTATTTGCCGGGCGGCATCGGCGCGGTGGCCTGGAATTCGGTGGTGTCGCAAAAGCGCGGCGAGGCCGACACCATGGTCGCGTTTTCCGGCGGCTCGCTGCTCAACCTGGCGGAAGGCAAGTACGGCCGGGCCCGGACCGCCGATGTGCGCTGGGTGGCTGCAGTCGGCACCGACTACGGGATGATCGCGGTGCGCAGCAATTCGCCTTACAGGACCCTGCGCGAGCTGGTCGCAGCCTGGAAGCGCAATCCGGCGCAAGTCGCAATCGGCGCCGGCGGCACCATCGGCAGCCAGGACTGGCTGAAGGTTGCCCTGATCGCCAGACAGGGCGGCATCGATGCCAAGGACCTGCGTTTCGTTGCCTTTGAAGGCGGCGGCGAATCGTTTACCGCATTGCTGGCCGGTCATGTGCAGGCGGTGTCGGGCGATGTGTCGGAAGCCATGCTGCACGCCGGCGTGGCCCAGAAAAATGCGGCAATCCGGGTCCTGGCCGTGCTGTCGGATGCCCGTTTGCCGGGTGCGCTGGCGAATGTGCCGACTGCGCGCGAACAGGGTTTTGACGTCACCTGGCCGATTATTCGCGGCTTTTACATGGGGTCCCAGGTGTCCGATGCGAATTACCGGAAATGGGTGACGCGTTTCGAGCGCGCGATGGCGGCGCCCGAGTTCGATCGCTTGCGTACCGAGCACGGCCTGTATCCGTTCGCAATGACAGGCGATGCGCTCACCGGGTATGTGGAAAAGACCGTCGACAGCTACGGCAGGCAGGCCAAAGAGCTGGGACTGGTTCGATAAACAGTAGTGCAGGCCTCCGTGCCTGCAGCCCGGCGCAGGCACGGAGGCCTGCACTACTTAATGGTTCCACAGCAGCAAGAAGCACCGCAGCACCCTTATTTTAATAATCACAGGAGATCGCACCATGTTTTCAGGAAACCGTATTGCAGCCGTCATCGGCGCACTCGCAGCAAGCGTTGCCTTTGGCGTATCGGCACAGGTGCCGGCCGGCTATCCGGCCGATTACAGCAAGATCGTCGATGCTGGCAAGAAGGAAGGCAAGCTGGTGATTTACGGCGCCACCGACAGCAAGGCCGCCGCGCCGCTGATCAAGGATTTCAACGCGCTGTACCCGGGCATCTCGGTCGAATACAACGACTTGAATTCGACCGAGGTCTACAACCGCTACATTTCCGAGGTGGCCGCCGGCGGCAACACTGCCGACATGCTGTGGTCGTCGGCGATGGATCTGCAGATGAAGCTGGCCTCGGACGGCTATGCGCTGCAATACAAATCGGTCGAAGCCGGCAAGATCCCGGGCTGGGCGGTCTGGAACGATACCGCCTACGGCACCACCTTCGAGCCGGCAGCGATCGTCTACAACAAGCGGCTGCTGACAGCCAAGGAGGTGCCGGCCACCCATGCCGACTTCGCCAAGCTGATTTCGCAGGAAAAATTCAAGGACAAGGTCACCACCTACGACATCGAGAAATCCGGCGTCGGCTTCATGTTCATGACCCAGGATTCGCGTGCCTATAACGATTTCGCCGGGCTGGAGAAAGCCTTCGGCGCGGCCAGGGTACGGGTGCAGTCGTCGACCGGCACCATGCTGGAACGGATCTCTTCCGGCGAAAACCTGATCGGCTACAACGTGCTGGGATCGTATGCGCTGGTGCGCGCGAAGACCGATCCGTCGATCGGCGTCGTGCTGCCCAAGGATTACACGCTGATCCTGTCGCGCGTGCTGTTCATCAGCAAGAACGCCAAGCATGTGAATGCGGCCAAGCTGTGGCTCGACTACATGCTGTCGCAGCGCGGCCAGACCATCATCGCCAACGATTCGAAACTGTATGCGATCCGCGCCGATGTCAAGGGCGACACCACTTCGGCCGACCTGACCAAACTGGTCGGCGCGGCCAACCTGAAGCCGCTGCCGGTCAGCCCGATGCTGTTGCAATACCTCGACCCGACCAAGCGCCTGGCCTTCCTGCGGCAGTGGAAAGAGACTGCCGGCAAGAAGTAATTCCCACGCCCTCTCTCCCAGCCCTCTCCCGCGCGCGGGAGAGGGCTGGGGCGAGGGGATTCAGACAGTCATTACCTGGCAGGCTGAACAGTACTAAAAATTTTAAAGACTTCCGCTCTGCTGCGCGCTGACGCCCATGGCACGCCCATTTCATTCATCGGACACTGTGATGCAAACCTCAATACTTCCCCGCCTGAACTGGCCGCGCGGCCTGGTCGTGATGCTGTCGGCGCTGGTCATCTTTTTCCCGCTGTACCTGATTTTTTACCAGAGTTTCCTGTCGGCGCCGTTCTTCATGCCGGTCAAGACGC
This sequence comes from Oxalobacteraceae bacterium, assembly GCA_030698225.1. Classification (GTDB taxonomy): domain Bacteria; phylum Pseudomonadota; class Gammaproteobacteria; order Burkholderiales; family Burkholderiaceae_D; genus AVCC01. The sequence goes on from JAUYNR010000046.1 coordinate 30,441, forward strand.
TGGGTTTCGATGCCTATCGTTTCATTTTCGACGATCCCGACTTTGGCCGCGCCTTCGTCAACGGGCTGATCATGGCCACCGGCCTGGCCGCGATTGCGGTGCCGCTGGGCGCCATGCTGGCGTTCCTGATGGTGCGCACCGACCTGCCGGGGCGCGGCTGGATCGCGCCGCTGCTGCTGGTGCCGATCTTCGTGTCGCCGATGGTGATCGGCTTCGGTTACGTGGTGTCGATGGGGCCGGTCGGCTTCTACACGCTGTGGGTCAAGCAATTGATCGGGGTCGAACCGTGGAATGTCTATTCATTCACCAGCATCGTCATCATCGCCGGCCTGACGCATGTGCCGCACGTGTATCTGTACGCATCGTCGGCGCTGAAAAGCCTCGGTTCGGACGTCGAGGAAGCGGCCCGCGTGGCCGGCGCCTCGCCGCTGCAGGTGATGATGAACGTGTCGCTGCCGATGATCATGCCGGCGCTGGCGTATGCGGCGGTGCTGGTGTTCTTCCTCGGCTTCGAGGTGTTCGGCCTGGTGCTGGTGCTGGGCGATCCGGAAGGCCATCTGGTGCTGGCGACCTATCTGTACAAGCTGACCAACAAGCTCGGCACCCCGTCCTACCACCTGATGGCGGCGGTCGCCGTGTGCCTGGTGATGGTGACGATGCCGCTGGTGATGCTGCAGCGCTGGCTGCTGAAATCGGCCAACAAGTACGTGTCGATCAAGGGCAAGGGTGCGCGCCAGAAGGCGCTGCCGCTGGGCAACTGGAAGTGGTTCGCGTTCGCGCTCTTGGCGCTGTGGCTGCTGTTTACGATCGTGATGCCGATTTCCGGCATCGTGCTGCGCTCGTTCGTGTCGCACTGGGGCGAAGGCGTGCAACTGGCCGATGTGCTGACGCTGCAGCATTTCCGCGACATCCTGGAGCAGCCGTCGCTGATGCGCGGCATCCTGAACACGATCCTGATCGGCGTCATCGGCGGCGCTCTGGCGGTGGCCTGTTATTCGGCGATTGCGCTGGCGATGCACCGCAAGCAGGACGGCATCACCCGTTTCCTCGATTACAGCGTGCTGGTGCCGCGTGCGGTGCCGGGCTTGCTGGCCGGCCTGTCGTTCCTGTGGGTGTTCCTATTCGTGCCGTCCTGGCTCGATGGCGCGCTCAAGGGCATCGACAACGGCGCCGCGCTGTGGCTCAGCGAGCACTTCATTCCGGTGCTGCGCGAACTGCGCTCGACCATCTTCTCGGTCTGGCTTGCGTATTCGGTGGTCTGGCTGGCCTACGGGATGCGGCTGATTTCGACCGCCTTGCTGCAGGTCGGACCGGAGCTGGAAGAGGCGGCGCGCGCGGTCGGCGCGCAACGCAGCCAGGTCACTCGCGACGTCACGCTGCCGCTGGTCAAATACGGTCTGCTCGGCGCGTGGCTGATGGTGTTCCTGATCTTCGAGCGCGAATACTCGACCGGCGTCTATCTGCTGTCGCCCGGCACCGAAGTGATCGGCGCGATGCTGGTGTCGCTGTGGGCCGGCGGCTCGGTCGACCTGGTGGCCGCATTGTCCTTCATCAACATCACGTTAGTCGCGCTCGGTCTGGGCATCGCGCTGCGTTTTGGCGTAAAACTGCATAACTAAAGGTAAAAATCATGAAACGAGACATCGCGATGAACGAATTAAGCGTCAACGACTTATACCTCGACTACGGCACCGGCGCGGCCGCCAACCAGATCCTGAAGGGCGTGTCGATGGAATTGCAGCGCGGCGAAGTGGTCGCGCTGCTGGGGCCTTCCGGCAGCGGCAAGACCACGCTGCTGCGCGCGGTGGCCGGGCTGGAAGGGCCGAAAGCCGGCACCATCCGCATCGGCGAGCGTGTGATGTACGACGGCGCGAAGAATTACGAGATGCCGGCCGAACAGCGCAACCTGGGCCTGGTGTTCCAGTCGTATGCGCTGTGGCCGCACAAGACGGTGGCCGACAACGTCGCCTACGGCCTGAAGCTGCGCAAGATGAGCAGCAGCGAGATCGCCAGCCGGGTCAAGCAAGTGCTGACCCAGCTCGGCCTGGGTCATCTGGGCGAGCGCTTCCCGCACCAACTGTCGGGCGGCCAGCAGCAGCGGGTCGCGATCGCCCGCGCACTGGTCTACAACCCGCCGGTGATCCTGCTCGACGAACCGCTGTCGAATCTGGACGCCAAGCTGCGCGAGGAAGCGCGCGCCTTCCTGCGCGAACTGATCGTGCGGCTCGGGCTGTCGGCGCTGATGGTCACCCACGACCAGGGCGAGGCGATGGCGATTTCGGATCGCATCCTGCTGCTCAACAACGGCAAGATTGAGCAGCAGGGCACGCCGCAAAGCATGTACCAGACGCCGGGCACGCTGTTTACCGCCGAATTCATGGGCAGCAACAACCGCCTGCCGGGCAAAGTGCTGCAGCGCGACGGCGATCGCGTCACGCTGCAAATCGAAGGCCGCACGCTGCACGGCAGCGCGCGCGGCGCCAATCTCGGCGCCGACGTCACCGCGCTGATCCGGCTGGAGCAGGTGCGCATCGTCGATGCGGAGACCGACAACAGCATCAAACTGCCGCTGTCGACCTGCATGTATCTGGGCGACCGCTGGGAATGCCTGTTCAAGCGCGGCGCAGCAGGCGACACCCACGAACTCGGCCTGCGCGCCTACGCGCCGCAGCGCTTGACGGCCGGCGAATACTGGGTCCAGCTGCCGCAGGACAAACTGTGGGTGTTTTGAGATCGGCCATCGCGCACTGACGCAGAGGTGCCAATGGTAGGCTGCTGTTTTTGTGTAGGAGCGCACCCGGGCGCGACCGGCTTGCGCACCGCTACCGGTGTTCGCGCCCGGGTGCGCTCCTACAAAACCCTCGAGCCGAATAGCGACAAATTTATACAGCATTGTGTATTTTTAAAGTCGCTTTATAACAGTGCGGAAGATGCCGTGTTTTTGATGATACTCCGCTAATTAATGATTATTCCTGTGCTCTCCCGGTTCGCCTCGATGCCATTCCTGCGCGCATTGCTGATCGCAGTCAGTGCCGCCGGCCTGTGCGTCTGGCTCAACACCCCGCTGCCGTGGATGATAGGGCCGATCATCGCAACCGCCGCCGCACGCATGGCCGGCATCGACCTGCAGGCTCCGGTGCAGGTGCGCGAAGCCGGGCAGTGGGCGATCGGCACCGCGCTCGGCCTGTATTTCACGCCGGCCGTGCTGCATGTGCTGTCGTCGTATGTCGGCACTATCGTGCTCGGCGTGGTGTTCGCAATGCTGCTCGGGATAGGCGCCGGCTGGCTGCTGCACCGGCTGACCGGGGTCGACCGCACCACCGCCTTCTTCGCGATGGCCACCGGCGGCGCATCCGAGATGGCGACCCAGGGCGAGCGCCACGGCGCGCAGGTGGACCGGGTCGCCGCCGCGCACAGCCTGCGCATCATGCTGGTGGTGGTGATTATCCCGTTCGGCTTCAAGTTCGCCGGCGTGCACGGGATGGACCCGTATGTGCAGGGCGCCAAGGTGGTGTTGCTGCCCGGTCTGCTGGCGCTGATCGCGCTGACCTGCTGCGGCGCGTTGCTGCTGCGGCGCCTGAACTGGCCGAATGCCTGGGTCATCGGCCCGCTGATCGTCGCCATCGGGCTGACTGCATTCGAGGTCAATCTGTCGGCGTTGCCGCAATGGATGATTAACTGCGGCCAGCTGTTCATCGGGGTGTCGCTGGGCACCCGCTTCACGCCGGCCTTCTTGCATACCGCGCCGCGTTACCTGGCCGGGGTCGCGCTGTGCAGCATCAGCGCGATCCTGGTGGCGGCCGGTTTCGGCCTGCTGCTGGCGGCCTGGTCCGGCATTCATCCGGCCACCGCTATCCTCGCCACCTCGCCCGGCGGCATCGCCGAAATGTCGCTGACCGCCAAAACCCTGCAGCTCGGGGTGCCGATCGTGACCGCCTTCCACGTTACCCGGATGGCGACGCTGGTGCTCTCGATCGGACCGTTGTTCCGCCTGATTAAATTTATAAAAAGCTGGAGTATCATCTGAAACATCCGGTTATCCGCAGTATATAACTGCGTGTCTTAAATATGCTCACAGCAGTATATTGAAGTTTTGGAGGCGCTCCCGGCAGCGCCGCCACCGGCAGCCGACTGCCGTTCCCGATCCCGCGATGCGCGCGACCCATTCCCGATCCGCCGGAAAATGCCGGCCGAATCCGCTGCGCCCGGCTTGCTCCGCATTGCTACGTCCAGCCTTTTTCCACAGAAATCGCATATTCAGTGGTACATTTCCACAAGGCACTATTTTTGCAATTCTGAGCATCGGATTGCTTCCTCTCCACACCAGACTGAAGGGCCGGGTTTTCAAATTGTCATCCAGTTCACTAGCGCACCCTGAAACCGACGATCGACGCATGCTGGCAAGCCTGATGGAGGCTGCAGGCGACATCGTCGTCAGACTGAACCATCAGGGCCAGATCCTGTACGCCAGCCAGCGCACCATCGACCTGGTTAACGCCCGAAGGGATCTGATCGGCGGTGCGCTGTCGGAACTGGTGTGCGCCACCGAACGCGATGCGTTGCAGGCCGCGCTGGCAGACGCGCTCGCGACCCGGCAGCCGAGCCGCATCAAGCTGCGCATCAAGGCCGGCGATGCATTGCCCTGGTTCGATTTTCAACTGTCCGCTTACGCCGCCCCGGGCGATAGCGGCGAACTGCTTGCCGTCGGCCGCGACGTGTCCAGCATGCATGCGACCGAAGTGCACTTGCGTCACCTGGCCACGCATGACGGTTTGACCGGATTGCCGAACCGGGCGCTGCTGTCGGACCGGCTGCGCATGGCCGTCGCGCAGGCGCGCCGCAGCGGCCACGGGTTTTCGGTGGCCGCGCTGGATCTCGATGGCTTCAAGAAGGTCAACGACGGCCTCGGTCACCCGACCGGCGATGCGCTGCTGCGGGTCGCCAGTGCCCGGCTGATCAAGGCATTGCGCAATAGCGATACGCTGGCGCGCATCGGCGGCGACGAATTCGTCATCATCATGCCCGGCGCGGTCAGCAGCGCCGACATCAAGCTGGTGTGCGGCCGCATGATTTCGATGATGCAGGCGCCGTTCGAGGTACAGGGCCATACGCTGCACGTCAGCGCCTCGGTCGGGGTTGCCGTGTATCCGGAACACGGCGAGGATGAAGTCACGCTGCTGGCCCATGCCGATGCCGCGATGTACCGCGCGAAAGAGACCGGCAAAGCATGCTGTGTGGTCTATGACAGCACCCGGATCGGCCAGCCGGAGCATGATTTGTCGCTGGAAGCGGCGATGTTCCAAGCCGTTACGAATGGCGAATTCTTTCTCGATTTCCAGCCCATCGTCGACGCCAGAAGCCGCCAGATACAGGGTTTCGAGACGCTGATGCGCTGGCTGCGGCCGGGTCTTGGCCTGGTGCCGCCGAGCCGTTTTATCCCGATCGCCGAGACCAACGGCCTGATCAACCTGCTCGGCGCCTGGGCGCTCAAGGCTTCCTGCGTCCAGCTCAAGAGCTTCCAGTCAGTCGCCAAGCGCCCGCTCTACGTCTCGGTCAACGTTAGCCCGAGGCAGTTCCGTCAGGCGCAGTTCCTGGAGCTGCTGGACCAGGCGATTGCCTTGTCGGGGATTGCCGGCGACCAGCTGCTGCTGGAGATCACCGAAGGCACGCTGATGACCGATCCGCTGCAGGCCGAAGCCATCATGCACAAGATCGTCGCGCGCAAGGTGCGCATCGCGATCGATGATTTCGGCACCGGTTACTCGTCGCTGGCGTATCTGAAGCGGTTCCCGATCGCGATCCTGAAAATCGACCGGGCTTTCATCAAGGATCTGCCCGGGTCCGAAAAAGACGCCGCGATCTGCAACGCGATCCTGAGCCTGGCCCATCATTTGCAGATGTCGGTGGTGGCAGAAGGGGTGGAGACCGAACAGCAACACCAGTTTCTGCTGGAGCGGCAATGCAGTTACATTCAGGGCTACCTGACCGGCAAGCCGATGTCGCCGCACAGCGTGCTGGAACTCCTGGCCGCAACCGGGATCCCGGCGCGGCCGGTGTGCGCGGCGTGAGCCCGGGGCGCACCGGATTCGCACCAATAAACTTAATGACCATGACCATGCGCATTCCCGATGCCCCCGATGCCGATACCACCCTGGACCTGCTGTGGGAGCGCATCAGGCAGCGTGGCGACCTTCCCGGTTTTACCAAAGCGATCAGCGCGGTGCTGGACGCGATGCACGATGAAGAAGAGCGCGAATTCAACATGACGCAAACCGTCATGTCCGACCCCGGGCTGACCCAGAAAGTGCTGCGGCTTGCCAATAGTGCAATGTACTCGGCCTTCGGCCAAAGCATCGGTACCGTGTCGAGGGCGGTCATGGTATTGGGAACGCAAGCCATCGGTCACCTGGCGCTGGGCTCCAGGCTGATCGACGAATTGTCGGCCAGCGCCCCCGACACGCTCAGCGCCCGGCTTGAAATGGAAAAGGCACTGCTGGCCGGGCATGTGGCGCGCCAGGTCGCAAGCTCGGCCAATTGGCACCATACGGAAGAGGCAGTCGTGTGCTCGATGCTGCATACGCTGGGCCGGATGATGGTGGCGTTTTATTTGCCCGAGCACTGGTCGCAGGCGCAGCAGGACAGCGAAAAAACACAGCAGCACCAGGATCTGGTGCTGCAGCAAATGCTCGGGCTGTCGCTGGAACAGCTCGGCCGCGCCATTGCGCAGCGCTGGGGATTGCCCGACAGCCTGATCAACAGCATGCGCAAGGTTGAGCCGTCGGCATTGGCGCCGGGTGAAAAAGTGCCGCATGCGGAATGGCTGGCTGCGATATCGAGCATGACCAGCCAATGCGCGAGTGCGCTGTGCCAGGACGATGCCTCGGGCGACACCGAAATCCTGCGGCTCGCCGGCGCGTATGCCGGCATGCTCGGCGTCGATGCCTTCGCGGTGCTGCAGGCGGCGGAAAATGCGAAGAAAACCGCCGAATCCGACCTGGGCGCGGTCCACAGCACCAAACGCAGCAATACCGAAAAGCGCGCCCGCGCCCAGGCAGCCTTACCCCAGCCGGCGGTCCCCGGCATCCTGCAGCAGGGCGTGATCGACATGCGCGGCATCAGCAGCAGCGCAACGCCCAGCCAGATGATGACGATGGGACTGGAAACGCTGTATCAGGGGCTCGGTTTCCGGCGTGCGGTTGCCTTCTTGCGGAATGTCAGGGAGGCGAAATACTCGGCCCGGATGGGCTTCGGCGCCGGTGTGTCGGCACTGATCCCGCAACTGATGTTCAACGATGCCTATCAGCCTGACGTGTTTCATGCGGCGCTGGCCAGCGACCGCATCATTTTTGCCGAAAATGCGCAAGACCCGAAATTTGCCGCCAAACTGCCGCGCTGGTGGCGCGACAGCTTGTCCGGCGCCACCGGTTTCATCATCGTGCCGCTGACGGTCAACCGCCAGCCGGTCGGCTTTATCTACGGCGACTGGAGCGGCACTGCACCCAACGCCAAACCGAGTCCCGCGGAGTTCATCATCCTCAACGAACTGCGCGCGCTGGTCACGCAAACCGCGGAACGGCGCCACGCGCCGGCCAGTTCCGGCGCGTAGTGATTTTCCCGCTGCCGGCACCCTGCGATGGATTACTTGCCGCCGGCACTCAGCCAGTTCCCGAACTCCTGCGCCGACGGCTCGCCCAGCACCAGCTTGACCGCACCGGCCTGCGGCAGTAACGCCACATACGGCGTGATGCCGCGCCACTTCGGGTTGACCGCATATTGCAGCGGCGCGCTGCGGCCCTTGAACACGAACAGGCGGCTGGCCTGGCGGTAATGCGGATCCTGCAGCAGACCCGGATGTTGGTCGCCATCCATCACCACCACCACCAGCGCAGTCTGCTCTTTGCTTTTTTTCAGCTGCTCCGCGACGGCGGCGATGGCGGCCGGGCAATGGGTGCAATCGGTAGTCGAGAACACCACCGCCGCCGGGCGCGGCAATTCCTGCTGCAGGCGCTGCCAGCTTTGTGCGTCGAACGCTTCGATCTTCTGCGGCGCCCCCTGCGCTGCTGCGCTGCTCAAGGCCAGCAACAACGCGGCCAAATGCTTAACGTAGTCGCGTAGCGACTCACTTCGCTCCCCTCTCCCGCTCGCGGGAGAGGGGTTGGGGGTGAGGGTGGCATTTTCGCCATGGACGTTATAGTGCTTCAACATGGCGTTTTCCTGTGGTGTTCCAGAGTACGAACAGTTGCGCGCCTTTGCGCAGCAGGCGCGGTTGGTCGCTGTCGGCTTCGGTGCGCGCCAGTTGCCTGAGGCTGAAATGCCGGCCGTCATCGTCGGACACCCAGGCTTTCAGGTTCATGTGACTGCCGTCGAAGCTGCGCCAGACGATCGCCAGCCGCTGGCCGGCACCCAGCACATCCGCATGTTCGGCTTGCTCGTCGGGCAGCGCCAGCACCGTGCCGGCCGGCTTGCCGTCCCGGTCCAGCCGGCCGTAGCGTACCTGCGCCGCACCGGCCCTGTCGCCGAACCAGACCGCATGGTAGCCGCCGCCGGCAGCCGGCGTCAGGCCGGGGCCGTGGTGCGGGCAGGCGTCGATCGCCCAGTTGTCGAACGTGGCGCGCACCGCGGGTTTGCGCGGCCCAGCATCGCCCAGCAGCGCGAACGCATGGTCGCGGATATTCGGCGCGTAGACATGGCGCCATAATGCGGCGACCTGTCCATCTGCGGTCGGCGTCAGCGCAATCCGGCAGCATTCGCAACTGTAGTCGGCGACCTTGGTATCGGGCCCGAAGGTGGCGCCGCCGTCGGCCGAGACATTGCGGTAAATCGCCGCGCCGCGATAGGCCGGTTTGGCGCCCGACTTGGCGGCAGCCGCTTTCGCCTGTTCCAGATCGCGCTTGTCGACCCAGACCGTATGCAGTTTGCCGTCGGCGTCGAAGGCAATCGACTCGAACCGATGCGTGATGACCTGGCGGTCGTGATGCACGGTCACCGGCGCCGCGAAGCTCGCGCCGCCATCGCTTGAGCGCAACAGCCGGATCGCGCCGCTGTACGGCTTGGCCAGCGGCGTGGTGTAGGCCACCACCGCCTGGCCGTGCGGCCCGAACGCCAGCTTGGGGCTGCTCTCGCCGTCGGCCGCCACCGCTTCGCCGCCGGTATCGAGCAGGCGCGGCGGCTGCCAGTTGCGGCCGTCGTCGCGGCTGATGCGCAGCGCCAGCCGGGCCCGGTCATCCAGCCCGACCGTCCACAGCGCGCCATCCGGTGCAAAGGCTGCGCCCAGCGCCAGCGCGGGTTTTTTTGCGGTCTTGGCCGGTTGATGCATATGCCCGTCATGGGCCTGCAGCGCCGGCGGCAGGATCAGGCAGAACATCAGCGGAATACTTAACAGTGAGTGCAGCAGAGAGCGGTTCATCGGAATCCTTTGTCAGAAATCGTACTTCAGTTCGGCCGACAGCGTGCGCTGCGGGTACGGGTGCGCGACGTAATACTGGCGGTTGGTCAGGTTGTCGACGCCGAGCGCGGCGCTCCACTGGCGATCGACCTTGTAGCGCAGACGCAGATCCAGCACGAAGAATTCGCTCGCGCCGCCATAGGTGTCGGCGTTGCTGTCGCTATTGTCGAGCGTATTGAATTGCCGCCCGCTGTAGCGCCCGGCCAGCGCGTACGACAGTTGCGCATTCTGGCGGTAGGTCGCGCTGACGGTGGCGCGCCAGTTCGGCACGCGCGGTTGCCGGTTGCCGACCGTGGCCGGATTGGCGTCGTTGCGGGTGATCACCGAATTGGCATAGGTGATGCTGCCGGCCAGATCGAGGCCGCGCAGGCCGACGTCGGTTCCCTGATATGCGAGTTCCAGTCCGCGGGTGCGGATTCGGTCGACATTCTGGATGTTGGTCACGTTGGTGGCCAGGTTGGTTTGCGAGTACAGCGCATCGCTGGCGTTTTCCTGAAAGTAGCTGACGCGCAGCAGGCCGCTGCCGAGCTCGCGCTCGGCGGTCAATTCGCCCGACAACGCTTGCTCCGGTTTCAGATTCGGGTCGTTCCTGACGATCGCATTGTTGCTGATCGTGCCCTGATACAGCTCGGCCACCGACGGCATCCGGTACGCCTGCGCCAGCGACGCGCGCAACGCCCAGGCCGGCGCCGGCTGGAACGACAAGGCCAGCTTCGGCGAGAAGAAGTTCTCGTTGCGCTTGGCGAACGGCAGAGTGCTGGTCGGGTTGGAGACCGCGCCGTCAAACGCTTGCCAGTTTTCCCAGCGGCCGCCCACGGTGGCTTTCCAGTTCGGGGCGAAGCGCCAGGCATCCTGCGCATACAGCGCCTGGGTTTCGGTCTTGCCGGCAAATGCCGAGACCTGGCCGCTTGCCGGGCCATTGCGCCAGTTGGCGGTGCCGGAGACCTCGGTATCGAGCCGGTAATGATCGAAGTGATAGCCGAAATTGGCTTCATGCACGGGATTCGGGCGCCAGGTGCCGCGCAAGTCCAGCGTGCGCCAGCCGGTGCCGCTCATGTCGGTCAGGCGGCCGGGGCCGCCGCTGGCTGCCGCCGGCAATGCAGCGGTCGGCGCACGCGACAGATCGCGGCTGTAATCGTACGCGCTGGCAAGCGCTTCCCAATCCCAGCTGCCGCCGCTATGGGTCGCCAGCGACAGGCCGTGCATCCAGTGCTGCTGCTCGGAGCTGCCGGGGTTCAGGTCGGTGTCCTTGAGCGTGTACTGCTTGCCGCCGAAATTCACCTTGCCGCTGTACACCGGATTGCCGGCGCCATCCTTCAGATACGACGCGGCGCCGGTGGTGTTGTCGCCCTGCCACAAGCCCAGCGTATAGCTGGCGCTGAGAGTCGGGCTGATGTCGTAAGCCAGCTTCAGCTTGGCCTGATCCTGGATCGTATCGGCGATGCCGGTGGCGCCCAGGATGGTGCGCGGTTTGCCGCTCGGATCGAGGTCGCTGTGCGCGCCGCTGACCGGCGTGTCGCCGGGCTGCGTAGCTATAGTCGGTGACTGGGTCAGAAACGACATCGGCTGGCCGCGGCTGTCGAGATGGTTGGCATTCAGCCACCACGACAGCGCACCGGCGCGGTTGCCCAAGGCGGCGCTGAACTGCTTGCCGGAGAAGCTATCGTCGGTGCCGTACAGCTTGAAATTCTGGCCAAACGCTTGCGCCTTCGCGTGCGCTTCGAATTTGCTTGGCATGCGGGTCGTCATGTTGATCACCGCGCCCATCGCATTGCCCGGATACAGCGCCGAAAACGGCCCGTAAATCACATCGACGCGCTCGATTTCCTCCGGCGTGACCATGCCCCAGCGCGGCGGATAGCTGTAACTGTTGCCCAGCAGGTTGGACAGCAGCAGATTGTCCGCATACACCAGCGAGCGGGCGCTGACCAGCGTGCCGGACGAGCGCGACGCGACGATGCCGTTGGTGTCGCCGATGAAGCGCTTGCGGATCTGGATCGACGGCAAATACTTCAGCGCATCTTCGGTATTGATCACGTTGATGCCATCGGCCATCTGCTGGCGGGTCACGGCCTCGACCACGGCCGGCAATTCCTTCGGCACGCCGGGCGCGGAGCCGCCCTGGACCACCACTTCCTGCAGTCGGGTGTCCGTGCTATCGGCCGCCTGCGCTGCGGCTGTAAAGGCGCCGCCGGCACAGGCCGCCAGCAACGCCGCCGACCAAGGTTTCAAAGAAAATGTCATGGACTTGATTCCAGTAATAAAAAGGACAACAGGTAAAAGTTATGGAAATCAAGCGCCGAGCCGGAACGTAATCGGCACCACCACGCTGGCGGCGACCGCTGCATCGCCGCGCCGCGCCGGCACGAAGCGCCACTGCCGCACCGCATTCAGCGCCGCCTGGTCCAGCCGCGAAAAGCCGCTGCCCTGCTTGACCTCGACCTGTGCCGCGGCGCCGTGCGCGCTGACCTGCACCAGCAGCAATACCTTGCCGGTCTCGCCTTGCCGGCGCGACAGCAGCGGATACGCGGGCGCCGGATTGTTCAGATAATCGGCGTCGAAGCGCGCCGGTTCCAGCGTCAGCGGAGCGGGTGCTGCCACTGCCGCTTCAACTTCAGTTGCAACTGGCTCGGCGGCAACCGGAGTGGCCGGTGCTGCCGATGCGCTTGCCATCGCCGTGATCCCGCTGGCGGCAGTCAGCAGCGTTGCCGGAGCCGGCTTCGGTGTGCTGCGCGGCCTCGGACGGGCAGCCGGCTTTGCGGCCGAACGTTCAGCCGCAACTGCGCGCGGCAGCGGCAGGGTGGCCGGCTGCGCCAGCGCAGGGCGCGGCGGCGCGATCAGCGCAACCCGGATCGGCACCGGCGCGGTGGGCGTCAGTACCGCCAGACCGGGCATCGCTTGCAGCGCCCAATACAGCAGCGCGCCATGCAGCGCCAGCGTCAGCAGGAATTTCAGGGCGAGGCCGGGCAGGCGTTCGCCAGAGGCGGTGAAGATGAACATGCGATGGTGCATATCCGCATCACGCGCAGCCCGGCCGGGGCCGATAGCGCACGGATGCGAGACATGATTAGCTTCCAGTCGAGTAATGCACAGCGCCCCGCGAATGCGCAGAAACTGCGCCGGGAGCGAACCAGGGAGAACTAGCGGGAAGTCAGGAAACCAGCGGCGGGCCGCGCGGATTGGCCGCGGTCCAGGAGAACAGGCGGTACGGCGCGTGATAGAACAGGGAAGGGAACAGGTCGTGGCCGGCCACAATCGCGCGCACCGGCAGGTCGGACGGCGGCAGCGCAAAGCTGCCCGCATGCGGCAGGCAGAACGGGCAATGTTCGCCGCTGCCCACGCCGCTCGGGCCGGGCATCTCAGCCATCGGCTGAATGCCATTCATCGTGCAGATTTCCATCATCGGCGACGATGGCATGCTGCTACGTGCATTCACCGCGTGAGAAATCGAAGGGGCAAGCGCATTGATCAGCATCGCAAAACAGGCGATCCAGATAAACAGCGGCTTGATTTTCAAGAATTTCGTCATGGCCGCAGATTATAGCGCGGCACTTTGATCGTTATCAGTGCAAATGCAGAAAAGCTTGCATGGATCAAGCGCAGTGCTGGCAGGACGCATTTGCGGGCCGGCGCAGATAGCTGCTGATTTTTATCAGAACGGGGGTATAGGCAATATCATGCAACTTCCCGCATAAATATATTGAAGTATAAAAAATACTTAAGGTAAGTATATTTAATCGCCTTCAGTTGCGCCCGGTATTCCTAAAACACTGACGGTCCGTTCAAATCGGCAGACCGTTCCAGTGCCATAGAACCGGCCGGCGAGAATGTCGGCGATGACATGGGCGAAGTCAAATGTTTCAATCCGAGCCCGGCCAAGGGAGGCGCAGCCGGATACATGGCGTTTCAATCCGCGCCCGGCCAATTGGCCGGGCGATGCAGCTCAAAGGCGTAGCAACGCTCCTTCGGAATCTAGTTTCAATCCGCGCCCGGCCAATTGGCCGGGCGATGCTCGATCGCGTTTTCCGGCCGGTCCAGCTCGTACCAGTTTCAATCCGCGCCCGGCCAATTGGCCGGGCGATGCGCCGCCGCCTGGGCCGGCCTCGACGCCAACGATAGTTTCAATCCGCGCCCGGCCAATTGGCCGGGCGATGCCACCACCGAGGAGGTCGGCAGCAAGTACACGGTGTTTCAATCCGCGCCCGGCCAATTGGCCGGGCGATGCCGGCGCGCCCAGCCGTTGGGTACCGGCCAGCATCGGGTTTCAATCCGCGCCCGGCCAATTGGCCGGGCGATGCCAGCACCGCGATCATCGCCCCCGCCGTGCCACTGAGTTTCAATCCGCGCCCGGCCAATTGGCCGGGCGATGCTCATCGTTTCCGGCGAGTCCGAGACGTTCAAATCGTTTCAATCCGCGCCCGGCCAATTGGCCGGGCGATGCCGGTTGTCTTTCGACAGCTCCATCAGCGTGAAGTCGTTTCAATCCGCGCCCGGCCAATTGGCCGGGCGATGCACGATGTTGATGCCCCGATCGGCGTTAAGCTCTCTGTTTCAATCCGCGCCCGGCCAATTGGCCGGGCGATGCCAACATCGGCGAAACTATCGTGCTGGTGTCCAAGGTTTCAATCCGCGCCCGGCCAATTGGCCGGGCGATGCCCGCCGACCCGCCGCCCACTGACCTGATCATTTATGTTTCAATCCGCGCCCGGCCAATTGGCCGGGCGATGCCTGGCCGTCTCTGGGAGTGCGGTGCCCGCTGGCACGTTTCAATCCGCGCCCGGCCAATTGGCCGGGCGATGCATGATGGCGACACAGTTACCGTCCCGGCCCGACGTTTCAATCCGCGCCCGGCCAATTGGCCGGGCGATGCCACGGAGCAAGGCGGCGAACTTCCGACTCGTCGCGTTTCAATCCGCGCCCGGCCAATTGGCCGGGCGATGCGAAGCTGCGCATATCGGTGACCGGCGAACTGGCGTTTCAATCCGCGCCCGGCCAATTGGCCGGGCGATGCCTGGAAGTTGTTTTCATCGGAGTCGGACAGATCCAGTTTCAATCCGCGCCCGGCCAATTGGCCGGGTGATGCACAGGTTTTCCAGCGCCTGCGGCCCGGTGCGGTTGTTTCAATCCGCACCCGGCCAATTGGCCGGGTGATGCGTTTCCGCTACGGTATCTGCGAGGGTTGCGAGGCGTTTCAATCCGCACCCGGCCAATTGGCCGGGTGATGCGTCCAGGGCCTTTCCCTTAGCCAAAGAGACTACACGTTTCAATCCGCACCCGGCCAATTGGCCGGGTGATGCCGGCGTCGGCGTGCAGTGTTTTGGCCTCATAGCCGTTTCAATCCGCACCCGGCCAATTGGCCGGGTGATGCGCGCCGCGCCCTTCGCTATATGCGATCATAGTTCCGTTTCAATCCGCACCCGGCCAATTGGCCGGGTGATGCGGCGCCGGCGGCGATGCGCTGCGTTTTCCACTCCATGTTTCAATCCGCACCCGGCCAATTGGCCGGGTGATGCGGCTGGAACCGATCGGTCGGCCCAGGCGAGTGATGTTTCAATCCGCACCCGGCCAATTGGCCGGGTGATGCGCCGCCCCGACCCTCACCGGCCAGATGGACAGTCTGTTTCAATCCGCACCCGGCCAATTGGCCGGGTGATGCGTTCCACAGAATTAATGCGCACGCTGGCCGGATCGT
>JAUYNR010000049.1 GCA_030698225.1 Oxalobacteraceae bacterium
GTTATGCCTGATGACCATAGCAAGTTGGTACCACCCCTTCCCATCCCGAACAGGACCGTGAAACGACTTTGCGCCGATGATAGTGCGTCAACACGTGTGAAAGTAGGTCATCGTCAGGCTGTTATTCCTAAAAACCCCCGCCAGAAATGGCGGGGGTTTTTTTATGCGTGAAACAAAAAACGCCGGATCCCGCTCGCAGCGCACACCGGCAAGCGGCACCTTGCCCCGTAATATTCGGATTGATTTCATTGCAGCCCATTACGATGCGCAATTAATCTACCTCAGAATATCAGTTTGGCACTTAGTGCTGCAAAATTTACGCCGTTGTTCGGGTGCTTGATTCCGCCATTTGAGAAGTGCTGGATTTTCAAGCCGATATCGAGATTGTTGGCAAATACATAACCTATTCCTATGTGATTTCCAAATTGGAAAGCGGTCGATAAGGTGCGGCCGTTATTGTCATATACCTGGGACATCAGGTGGGCACCGACACCTGCTTCTGCATACGGCCCGGTTCTGCTGTCTTGCTGGAAGCGAAAAACCGGTGTGATACCGATGTCGGTAATATCCTGGGTAACATGCGGCCGATTCTGGTATTGGGTGCCGCGCCATTGCGCCAGGGTCAGATCCCAATAGCCACCGATATGGGTATTGTTCGATTGCCACCATTTGTTGCTCCAGTCCCATTGGGCGCCGAGGCGAACCATTTGCGTTTTGTTGCCGGTAGCTGCCTCGAAGGAGGCAGAGTCGACCGCGTAACTGTTGCCCTGTATGCCGATGATTGCGATGCTTGCGAAAACAACTTTGAGGGTGTATCGCTTGAACTGTAAGGTCATGGCAACTCTCACTTGTCGAGAAAAATGGATTTATTGTGCCATGTTGCCGAGGCGGCGGGGCGGCGGATATGCTCTCTCGGCATTGCATGGCGCAAGAAAGTAGCAACTAAAATTTTTTTCATGCTATTTTCTCTGTCGATTTTGTAAATTTTTTAGCGTGAAGGAAGCAATATGAGCGCGAATGCAAGCCTGCCAAAAATTGCTTTTCTCGGTATCGGTTTGATGGGCAAGCCGATGGCATTGCGTTTATTGGGTGCGGGTTATCCGCTGGTGGCGTGGAATCGGACCCGCAGCAAGGCGGAGGAATTGATACCGCAGGGTGCGCTGGTTGCTGCATCGGCTTTGGAAGCGGTGCGCGCTGCACAGATCGTTATTACCATGCTGGAAGCCGGGCCAGTAGTGGCGCAGGTTATCGATGCGGCGCGGACAGGATTTTCTGCCGATACCCTGGTTATCGATATGAGTTCAACCCGCCAATCGGAAGCCCGGGCGTTGCATGCTGAGTTGCGACAGCAGCGCATTGGGTTCATCGATGCGCCGGTTTCCGGCGGCGTGCTCGGGGCTGAAGCCGGTTCGCTGGCGATCATGGTGGGCGGCAGCGCTGTGGATTTTGCCAGAGCCGAGCCGATTTTGCGCAGCATGGGCCGTCCTACGCTGGTAGGGCCGGCTGGGTGCGGGCAGATCGCAAAGTTGTGCAATCAGTTAATTGTCGGCGGCACTCTCAACATCATTGCGGAAGCCTTGTTGCTGGCGCAGGCCGGCGGCGCTGATCCGACGGCAGTAAGGTCAGCTCTTCGCGGCGGTTTTGCCGAGAGCCGTTTGCTTGAGGTGCATGGCGAGCGCATGCTGGCGCGCAATTTTTTGCCGGGCGGACAGGTTAAAAGCCAGAGCAAGGATCTGGATAATGTATTGCTGGCTGCCGCAGATGCCGGACTTGTGCTGCCGCTGGCTGAGCACGTCACGCAGCAGTATCACAGTATTCTTGCCGCCGTGCCGCATGCCGATCAATCGGCTATCTTGTTGGCGCTTGAGGCAATCAATCCCAGCCTGCGTCTGGGTACGGCGGCTGATCGCTTGCCGGAATAACAGCGCGTTGAGAGCGGCAGCATTCTGCTCCTTTCACGGCAACGGGCAGTATTGCATCAAGGGTTTTGTCGTTCCTGCTAAATCTATTAAATGCAGGGGTATGTGTTTTTTTGCGCAATTTTCCGCATATGAATATAGCGACAGTAAAATATACGGAATGTAGTATATTTACAATCCCGGGTCTGGGTGCGAGAGCAGGGTTTGCGCCAGGCGGACCCAGTAGGTGGCTCCGATCGGCAGCAGTGCATCGTTGAAGTCGTAGCTCGGGTTGTGCAGATTGCATGGCCCCAGCCCGTGTCCGCTGCTGCGGTGATCGCCTTCGCCATTGCCGATGAATACATAGCAGCCCGGTTTTTCCTGCAGCATGAAGGCAAAATCTTCGGCGCCCATCGTGGGTTCGACCTGCGCGTTGACACGCTGCGCACCCACGATCGATTGCAGCACGGCAAGCGCTGCGGCGGTTTGCTGCGGGTGGTTGACCAGCGGCGGGTAATTGCGTTTGAACTCGAACTTCAACTCGGCGTCGAAAGCGCTGGCGGTATGCCGGGCAATCTCGCGCATGCGCCGCTCGATCAGGTCCAGCACGTCGATGCTGAAGGTGCGCACGGTGCCGATCAAGGTGGCGTCATCCGGAATCACGTTGGTGGCGCTGCCGGCGTGGATTTGCGTGATCGACAGTACCGCGGCATCGTTCGGATTCTTGTTGCGGCTGATGATGGTTTGCCAGCTTTGCGCAATCTGTACTGCCACCATGACCGGATCGATGCCTTTGTGCGGTTGCGCCGCATGGCCGCCCTTGCCGCTGACGATGACTTCAAACTCGTTGCTGGACGCCATCATCGGCCCAGGCGTGACGCCGAAGCTGCCGACTTCCATGCCGGGCCAGTTGTGCATGCCGTACACCGCATCCATCGGGCATTGCGCAAACAGGCCGTCTTCGATCATCTTGCGCGCGCCGCCGCCGCCTTCCTCCGCCGGCTGAAAAATCAGGTAAACGGTGCCGTCGAAATCGCGCTGCTTGGACAAATAATGGGCGGCGCCCAGCAGCATCGCAGTATGGCCGTCGTGGCCGCAGGCGTGCATCTTGCCGTCGTGACGGGAAGCGTGCGCGAAGGTATTGATCTCCTGCATCGGCAGCGCATCCATGTCGGCCCGCATGCCGATCGAACGCGTGCTGCTGCCGCTCTTGATGATGCCGACTACGCCTGTGCCACCGATGCCGCGCAGGATCGGAATGCCCCATTCTGTGAGCTTGGCGGCCACCAGATCGGCGGTGCGCTGTTCTTCGTAGCATAGCTCCGGATAAGCGTGGATGTCGCGGCGGATCTGCTGCAGTTCGGCCTGGAACTGCATGATCGGATCGAGTAATTGCATGGTGCTCTCCAAATTTTTTTGTCTGGCAAGGCTGACAATACGAACGGGTATGGTAACGCCATCGGCAATGCGCGTGTGGATGCCCGGTGGCGCTGATGGTGGTGTTGGATCAAGGCGGGGGAAGCGCAGTTTCTGCCAATCTGGATTACAGTACAGGATCCAAATCCTGCCGAAACCATTGAACCCGAGTGAAAAATCCGATGACATCCTCGACCATCCGCGCGGCCTGTCCGCACGACTGCCCCGATACCTGTGCGCTGCTGGTGACCGTCCAGGATGGCGTGGCCACTGAAGTGCGTGGCGACCCCGACCATCCGACCACGGCCGGCGTGCTGTGCACCAAGGTCGCGCGCTATGTCGAGCGCACTTATCACCAGGACCGGCTGCTGACGCCGATGAAACGCATCGGCAAGAAAGGCGAGGGCAAGTTCGCGCCGATCAGTTGGGAGGAGGCAATCGCAACCATCGCGGCACGCCTGCAGGGCATTACTGCACGCGGTGGTGATGCCGCGCAAGCGATCCTGCCGTACAGCTATGCCGGCACCATGGGCCTGGTACAGGGCGAATCGATGGCGATGCGGTTTTTTAACAAGCTCGGCGCCTCCCGGCTGGAGCGCACCATTTGCGCTGCCGCCGGTGGCGAGGGCTACAAATATACTGTTGGCGCGCGGATCGGCACCGATGTCGAGCAGACCGAACATGCGAGGCTGATCCTGATCTGGGGCGGCAACCCGATCGCCTCCAACCTGCATTTCTGGATGCGCGCACAACAGGCCAAGCGCAACGGCGCCAAGCTGATCGCGATCGACCCGTACCGCTCGCTGACCGCGGAGAAATGCCATCAGCACATTGCGCTGCTGCCCGGCACCGATGCCGCGCTGGCGCTCGGCCTGATGCATGTGCTGATAGCCGAAAATTTGACAGATCGGGATTACATAGACCGCTACACCGAAGGCTACACGCAGCTCAGTGAGCGGGTTGCCGAGTGGCCGCCGCAGCGCGTCGCTGCAACCTGCGGCATCAGCGTCGACGAAGTATTGCAACTGGCGCGCGATTACGGCGCCACCGCGCAGCGCGGCGAAGCGACCCTGATCCGGCTCAATTACGGCGTCCAGCGCACCCACGGCGGCGGCATGGCGGTGCGCAATGTGGCTTGCCTGCCGGCTCTGGTGGGAGCCTGGCGCCATGCCGCGGGCGGTGTCCTGCTGTCCAGTTCGGACGCATTCCCGAAAGATCGTGCGGCGCTGGAGCGGCCCGATTTGCTGGCCGGGCGCACCCCGCGCAGCATCAATATGGTGACCATAGGCGACGACTTGCTGCGCGATGCGAGCACCGAGTTCGGCCCCAGGATCGAAGCGCTGATCGTGTACAACTCGAACCCGGTGGCGGTTGCGCCGGAGTCCAGCAAGGTGGCGCAGGGCTTTGCGCGGGACGACCTGTTTACCGTGGTGCTGGAGCATTTTCAGACCGACACTGCCGATTACGCCGACATCCTGCTGCCTGCCACCACCCAGCTCGAGCATGTCGACATCCATTCGACCTACGGCCACATGTACATGATGGCGAACAATCCGGCGATAGCGCCGCTGGGCCAGGCGAAGCCGAATGCCGAGATTTTCCGCCTGCTGGCGGCGCGCATGGGATTTTCGGAACCGTGTTTCCAGGACAGCGACGACGTCATCGCGGCACAGGCATTCCGCGCCGACGACGCGCGTGTCGCCGGCCCTTACTGGGAACAACTGAAGCGGCAGGGCTGGCAAAAAATGCGGATGCCGGATGCGCCGTTCGCGCATGGCGGCTTTCCGACCGCGTCCGGCAAATGCGCGCTGTATTCGCAGCCTATGGCCGACGCCGGCCTCGACCCGCTGCCGGGCTATAACGCGCCGCACGAATCGGTGGCCAGCGATCCGGCGCTGGCCGCGCGCTATCCGCTGGCGATGATCTCGCCGCCGGCCCGCAATTTCCTCAATTCCACCTTCGTCAACGTGCAAAGCCTGCGCGACACCGAAGGCGAACCGCGCCTGGACATGCATCCTACCGACGCCGCGGCGCGCGCCATTGCGCAAGGCGACAGCGTGCGCATCTTCAACGACCGCGGCAGCTTTGTGTGCCGGGTGCGCATCACCGACAAGGTGCGCGCCGGGCTGGTGGTCGGGCTGTCGATCTGGTGGAAAAAATATGCGGCCGACGGCAAGAACGTGAACCAGGTTACCAGCCAGCGCCTGACCGACATGGGACGCGGGCCAACTTTCTACGACGTGCTGGTGGAGGTCGAAAAAGTGTGAAACTGAGCATGAAAATGCGCATGGCGGTCCTGCTCACCCTGAGCGGCTTGCTATGCGGCTGTGCGCAATTGGGTTATATGGTGCAAGCCGCACATGGACAATCCGTGCTGCTGTCTGCGGCGCGGCCGATCGACGATTGGCTGGCCGACCCGCAAGCCGACCTGAGCCTGAAGAACAAACTCGCCACCGCCAGGACCATCCGCGCCTTTGCGGTGCGCGAACTGGGCTTGCCGGATAACGCCAGCTACACCACCTACGCCGCGCTGCGGCGCCCGTTCGTATTGTGGAACGTGGTCGCCACCCCCGCCTTGTCGCTGAAGCCGAAACAATGGTGCTTCCCAGTGGCTGGCTGCGTCAGCTATCGCGGCTATTACGAACAGGCGCAAGCCCAGGCCGAGGCGCTGGCCTTGCGCGCCGCGGGTTACGACGTCCAGGTCGCGGGTGTGCCGGCATACTCGACTCTGGGCTGGTTCAGCGATCCGGTGATTTCGACTTTCATCCATTATCCGGATGCCGAACTGGCGCGGCTGATGTTCCACGAACTGGCGCATCAGGTGGCGTATGCGCCGGGCGACTCGGCGTTCAACGAATCATTTGCGACCACGGTGGAACAGGCCGGCTTGCAGCGCTGGCTGGACCTGCATGGCGACGCCAAAATGCGCCAGGCGTATGCGGTGCATGCGGCGCGCAAGGGGGACTTTCTAGCATTGCTGCTGCGGCACCGACAGGCATTGGAAGCCAACTACGCGGGGCAAGTCTCCAATACGGAAAAACTGCTGCGCAAAGCCGAAATCTTCCAGGCGTTGCAGGACGAATACCAGACCCTGAAACAGTCGTGGGACGGTTATGCCGGTTACGACCGCTGGTTTGCAGAGCCGCTGTCAAATGCCCACCTGGCTGCGGTGGCGACCTATCATGATTTGGTGCCGGGGTTTCGCACCCTGCTGGAAAAGGATAATCGTTTCGATCGTTTTTATGCGGACGTCAAGGCCCTGGCCAATCTCGACCGGAACGAGCGCCACCGGCGCTTGCGGGGACTTGCCTCCATCATGCTAAAAGCCGACTCGCAGTAGAGAGATCGCTCTGTTACTGTGCAAAGGGCTTGCGCTGGCACGCCGCGACCGATAGGATTGCAAAATAAAAAGAAACAACCGTGCTTTTTGCGGAATCTGACAACAACAATCGAGACGAGGGGCTGATCATGGATAAAATCTGGCTGAAGCACTACCCGGCAGGCGTACCGAGCGAAATCGACTTCACCCAATACCGCTCGCTGGCGCATCTGTTCGACGAGGCGTTTCACAAATATGCAGCGCGCAACGCCTTCGTCTGCATGGACAAGTTCCTCACTTACGGAGAAGTCGATGCGCTTTCCAGAAAGCTCGGCGCCTGGCTGCAAGGCCGCGGCCTGGCCAAAGGCGCGCGGGTCGCGATCATGATGCCGAATGTGCTGCAGTATCCGGTGGCGATCGCGGGCATCCTGCGCGCCGGCTACACGGTGGTCAACGTCAACCCGCTATACACCGCGCGCGAACTGGAGCATCAGCTCAAGGATAGCGGCGCCGAAGCCATCATCATCCTGGAAAATTTCGCCACCACGCTGGAGCATGTGATCGCCAAAACCGGCATCAAGCATGTGGTGGTGGCCAGCATGGGCGATCTGCTGGGCGGCATCAAGGGCGCCATCGTCAATTTCGTGGTGCGCAAGGTCAAGAAAATGGTGCCCGCGTACACCCTGCCGAACCCGATCCGCTTCAACCGGATGATGGCCGACGCCGCCAGCCTGAGCCTGCGTCCGGTCGAGCTCAACCACGACGATATCGCATTCCTGCAATACACCGGCGGCACTACCGGCCTGTCGAAGGGGGCGATGCTGTCGCATCGCAACGTGATCGCCAACGTGCTGCAAAATGAGGCATGGCTGCAGCCGGCGCTGGCGAAAGAGCCGCGCGTTGAGCAACTGACGATGGTATGCGCGTTGCCGCTATATCACATCTTCGCGTTGACGATTTGCGGCCTGCTGGGCACCCGCATCGGCGCGCTGAATATCCTGGTGCCGAATCCGCGCGACTTCGCCGGCTTCGTCAAGGAATTGTCCAAATACAAGTTCAATATTTTCCCGGCAGTAAACACACTGTTCAATGCGCTGTTGAATACTCCCGGCTTCGATAAACTCGATTTTTCCGGTCTCAAGGTCGCAAGCGGCGGCGGCATGACGGTGCAAAAAGTGGTCGCCGATAAATGGTTCAAGGTCACCGGCTGCCAGATTGCCGAAGGTTACGGCCTGTCCGAGACCTCGCCGGTTGCCACTGCCAACCCGGCTGTCAGTACCGAATTCTCCGGCACCATCGGGATGCCGATCCCGTCTACCGAGATCGCCATTCTCGATGACAACGGCCAGCCGGTGCCGTTGGGCCAGGCCGGCGAGATCGCGATCCGCGGCCCGCAAGTGATGGTCGGATATTGGCAGCGCCCCGACGAAACCGCGCGCGCGATGACGCAGGACGGATTCTTCAAATCGGGCGATATCGGCATCATGGACCAGCGCGGCTATACCCGCATCGTCGATCGCAAGAAAGACATGATCCTGGTGTCCGGCTTTAACGTCTACCCGAACGAGATCGAAGGTGTGGTGGCCGAGCACCCGGGCGTGCTGGAATGCGCGTGCATCGGCGTGCCGGACGAACATTCGGGCGAAGCGGTGAAATTGTTTGTGGTGCGCAAGGACCCGTCGCTGACGCTCGAGGAACTGCAGCGCTTCTGCAAGGAACAGCTGACCGGTTACAAGCGACCGAAGTACATCGAGTTCCGCACCGTACTGCCGAAGACCAACGTCGGAAAAATCCTGCGGCGCGAACTGCGCGACGAGAAAGAGGCCGCTTGAGCGGTGGCGCGTACCATCAAAAAAACCGCCTTTTTTAAGGCGGTTTTTTATCGGAAATGTATATTATTTGCAGGGTATATGCAAAAACATATGCTTTTCCGCATATGATCAATGCGTATTTAAAAATACATAAGCCAGTATATTTTTATATATCAGCGTCTGCGCCAGCCTTTGTCAGCGATTCCAGCGGCGGAATCGGGCGCGGTTTGCGGTCTTCGCCGGTGGCGACGTAGGTCAGCGTGGCTTCGGTGACCTTGACCGTTTCGGCTTCCAGCCGGTTGCGCTCCGCATACACTTCGACGTTGACGGTAACCGAGGTGATGCCGACCTTCACCACTTCGGCATAGAACGACAGCAGATCGCCGACGAACACCGGATGCTTGAACAGGAAGGAATTCACCGCGATCGTCGCGACCCGGCCATTGGCGCGTCGGGTGGCAGGAATCGCGCCGGCGATATCGACCTGGGCCATGATCCAGCCGCCGAAAACGTCGCCGTGGATATTCGCATCCGACGGTATCGGCATCACCCGCAGCGTCGGCATGATGCCGGGAGGCAGGCCCTGGTAGATTGCGGTTGGAGTTTTGTTTTTTGGTGTCGGCGTCATGGATTTTCTCGGAAGGGCTACAATTCAAGGCTGTGCATTCATCGCGCAACAGCATCCCTGATTGAATCATAAAAGAGCCACTTGTGCCATGCGTCGTCACTCCAGTTCACCGCCACCTCCCGTCCAGCAAGGTCCCCGCAACGACTGGACTACGCTGAAAACCCTGTTGCCCTACCTGTGGGTATACAAATGGCGGGTGATTTTCGCGCTGCTGTTTCTGGTCGGCGCCAAGCTGGCCAACGTCGGCGTGCCGCTGGTGCTCAAACAACTGATCGACCGCTTGACACTCAGTCCGACCGATCCGCAGACGCTGCTGGTGCTGCCGCTCGGGATTCTGGTGGCGTATGGCGTGCTGCGGATGGCGACCACGCTGTTTACCGAATTGCGCGAATTCATCTTTGCCAAGGTCACGCAAAGGGCGGTGCGCACCATCGCGTTGCGGGTGTTCCGGCATTTGCACGCGCTGTCGCTGCGCTTCCACCTGAACCGGCAGACCGGCGGCATGACGCGCGATATCGAGCGCGGCACGCGCGGCATCTCGACGCTGGTGTCGTTTACGCTGTTTAATATCCTGCCGACCGCAATCGAAATCACGCTGGTGATCGGCTACCTGGCGCTGCATTATGACGTCTGGTTTTCTGTCATCACCACGGTCGCGCTGGTTTCGTATGTCATCTTTACCGTGCTGGTGACCGAATGGCGCACGCATTTTCGCCGCACGATGAACGATCTGGATTCGAAAGCCAGCGCCAGGGCGATCGATTCGCTGATCAATTACGAGACGGTCAAGTATTTCGGCAACGAGGATTACGAAGCCAGTCGCTACGACGACGGCTTGCAGCGCTACGAAGTCGCGGCGGTGAAATCGCAGACGACGCTTTCCGTGCTCAACACCGGCCAGGCTATCATCATCGCCAGCGCGGTCACGCTGATCCTGTGGCGCGCGACCCAGGGCGTGATCGACCGCACGATGACGCTGGGCGATCTGGTGCTGGTCAACGCGTTCATGATCCAGCTGTATATTCCGCTGAATTTTCTGGGCGTGATTTACCGCGAAATCAAGCAAAGCCTGGCCGACATGGAGCGCCTGTTCGCGCTGCTCGAGCAGAACCGCGAAGTGGCCGACAATGCCGGCGCCAAACCGCTGCAGGTCAACGGCGCCGAGCTGCGCTTTGCCCATGTCGACTTCAGTTACGAGCCGAACCGGCAGATCCTGTTCGATGTCGATTTCGCGATCCCGGCCGGCACCACGACTGCGGTGGTCGGGCACAGCGGATCGGGAAAATCGACGCTGTCGCGGCTGCTGTTCCGATTTTACGATCTGAACGCCGGCAGCATCACGATCGATGGCCAGGATCTGCGCGACGTGACGCAGGACTCGTTGCGCCGGGCGATCGGCATCGTGCCGCAGGATACCGTGCTGTTCAATGACACGATCGAATACAACATCGCCTACGGCAAGCCGGGCGCCAGCAAGGAAGAGATCATCAGCGCGGCCCGGGCCGCTTATATTCACGACTTCATAGAAAGCCTGCCGGACGGTTACGCGACCCAGGTCGGCGAGCGCGGACTGAAGCTGTCGGGCGGCGAAAAACAACGGGTCGCGATTGCCCGCACCGTGCTGAAAGATCCGGCGATCCTGGTCTTCGACGAAGCCACTTCCGCGCTGGATTCGAAGTCCGAGCAGGCGATCCAGGCGCAGCTGAAAGAGATCGCCAGGAACCGCACCACGCTGGTGATCGCGCATCGGCTGTCCACCATCGCCGACGCGCAGCAGATACTGGTGCTCGATCACGGCCGCATCATCGAGCGCGGCACCCACACCGCCTTGCTGGCTGCGGACGGCGCCTATGCGCAGATGTGGCAGCGCCAGCAGGCGCGCCAGGACGAATTGCTGGCCTCGTCGCCGGAGCATGCGCAGATGGCTGCGGTCTAGACTATGGATACCAAATGGCTTGAAGACTTCATTTCCCTGGCGGAAACCGGCAGTTTCAGCCGCTCCGCCGAAATGCGCCACGTCACGCAACCGGCGTTTTCGCGCCGCATCCAGTCGCTCGAATCGTGGTTGGGCACCGATCTGATCGACCGCACTTCGTACCCGACCCGGCTAACGCCGGCCGGCGAAGTGTTTTACGAGCAGTCGCTGGAGGTGCTGGGGCAGATCAACAATGCGCGGGCGATGTTGCGCGGCAAGCGCAAGGCGGTCCTGACCACGATCGATTTCGCGGTGCCGCACACCTTGTCGCTGACCTATATGCCGAAGTGGATGACCGCGCTCGAATCCGGTTTCGGCCAGATCAGCACGCGTCTGATTGCACTCAATGTGCATGATGCGGTGATGACGCTGGTCGAGGGCGGCTGCGATTTGCTGCTCTGCTACCACCATCCGCTGCAGCCGCTGCAGCTCGACACCAGCCGCTACGACATGCTCACGCTGGGACGCGAATCGCTGCGCGCGTATTCCCGCTGCGATAAAACGGCAGTGCGGACCGCAGTGCCGAAATTTCTGCTGCCCGGCAGCAGCGTTGCGCCATTGCCGTTCCTGTCGTATACCAATAATGCCTATTTCGGCCGCATGGTGGAGCTGATTCTGGCCAATGCAAAAACCGTCCTGCATCTGGAAAAATGCTACGAAACCGACATGGCCGAAGGCTTGAAGATGATGGCGCTGGAAGGGCGCGGGGTGGCGTTTCTGCCGGAATCCGCAGTGACGCGCGAGCTCAAGGACAAGCGCCTGGCGCGCGCCGACGGCGGCAGCGGCGAATGGGAGGTCGAGATGGAGATCCGCTTGTATCGCGAGCGCCCGTCCGAACTGCATCCGGGCAAGCCGCTGGTCGCACGGCTGTGGGAGTATCTGCTGCGGCGCAGCCAGTCGGAAACGCCGCCAAGATCACGGCGCAAACCCAGCTGACAATCGCCGGGCTGATATTCTTGCCAATGCGGGCATTTCCGGAAAAATATCAGCGACGCTGAACTAGCACATATCTCCTATATGAATCTATGTGCATATTGCATAGTTACATGCATACAAAGCATTTGCCTAGCCCGCGAGCGCTCCTTTACGATGCTGCATCGCCTTGTCTACAGCAAGTGATCCGCTTGCAAACCGGCGCCCAAACACTCAAGGAGCGGTACCACCATGTCCAGCAAGCACGTTATTCCATCGTATCTTGACCCCAGCAATTTAGGTCCCTGGGGCGTGTATCTCGAGCAAATCGATCGCGTCACGCCCTACCTCGGCTCCCTGGCGCGCTGGGTGGAAACCCTCAAGCGTCCGAAGCGCATCCTGATCGTCGATGTGCCGATCGAGCGCGACGACGGCACCGTCGCCCACTTCGAGGGCTACCGGGTCCAGCACAATTTGTCGCGCGGTCCGGGCAAGGGCGGGGTGCGATTCCATCAGGATGTGACGCTGTCCGAAGTGATGGCCTTGTCGGCCTGGATGACGGTCAAGAATGCTGCGGTAAACGTTCCTTACGGCGGCGCTAAAGGCGGCATCCGGGTTGATCCGAAGACGCTTTCCAAGGGCGAGTTGCAGCGCATGACGCGCCGCTACACCAGTGAAATCGGCATCATCATCGGCCCCACCAAGGATATTCCGGCACCCGACGTCAACACCAACGAGCAAACCATGGCGTGGATGATGGACACCTACTCGATGAACGTGGGCGGCACCGCAACCGGGGTCGTTACCGGCAAGCCGATTTCCCTCGGCGGCAGTCTGGGCCGGCATGAAGCGACCGGGCGCGGCGTGTATGTGGTCGGTTGCGAGGCGGCACTCAAACGCGGAATGGAAATCAAGGGATCGCGGATTGCGGTTCAGGGTTTCGGTAACGTCGGCGGCACCGCGGCACGATTATTCGCGGAAGCCGGCGCCAGGGTGGTGGCGGTGCAAGATCATGCTGCAACCGTATATGACGAGCGCGGCCTGGATGTGCCGGCGTTGCTGGCGCATGTGGTGGAGAACGGCAGCGTCGAAGGTTTTGCTGCGGAAGCGGTGCTCAAGAGCGAGCAGTTCTGGGGCGTCGATTGCGACATCATGATACCGGCCGCGCTGGAGCAGCAGATCAACGCCTCGAATGCACACCTGATTCGCGCCAAGATCATCCTGGAGGGCGCCAATGGCCCGACCACGCCGGAGGCCGATGACATCCTGCATGAGAAGGGCGTGCTGATTGTGCCGGACGTGGTTGCCAACGCCGGCGGCGTAACCGTTAGTTACTTCGAGTGGGTGCAGGATTTTTCCAGCTTCTTCTGGAGCGAAGACGAAATCAACCAGCGCCTGACCCGCATCATGCGCGAAGCATTTTCTTCGATCTGGCAGGTGGCTGAACAGCACAAGACCTCGTTCCGTACCGCCGCCTTCATCGTCGCATGTACGCGCGTGCTGCAGGCACGTGAAGTGCGCGGCCTGTACCCGTAAGCAGGGGCCGAACGCGGTCGGATAATTTTCCTACGTGTTAACCCTTATATACAGCGTTTTTGATTCGGCATAAGTTTTCCTCACCGGCTGGCGGCATGAAAAATGCTTGTTGCACATCGTGCA
Source organism: Oxalobacteraceae bacterium (assembly GCA_030698225.1). Lineage (GTDB taxonomy): Bacteria > Pseudomonadota > Gammaproteobacteria > Burkholderiales > Burkholderiaceae_D > AVCC01. Next base: position 13,619 of record JAUYNR010000049.1, read on the forward strand.
CCGAGCATCTACCATGCCACTGGTTTCATCTCTGCTGGTGGGTAAACTAATGTTGTTTCGCAAGAAAGACACTCCCGCCGGGAGTTATACAATAGAACCATCAGTACGCAGATACTGAGCAATCAGGTGTTATCCATATCACTGAAGTATTTTCAAGGAGTCAGATTCATGCAAATTCATACAATGACGAAATGTGTTGCCGCCCTCATCGGCGCCGGCCTGCTGGCAGGTGCGGTTCAGGCAGCAGAGCTGACCGGTACGCTCAAGAAAATCAAGGATAGCGGCACCATCACCCTGGGTGTGCGCGACTCTTCGATTCCATTTTCTTACCTCGATGACAAACAGTCCTATCAGGGCTATTCGATCGACCTGTGCATGAAAGCGGCCACCGCGATCCAGAAGCAGCTTGGGATGACCGCGCTGAATGTGAAGATGGTCCCGGTTACTTCAGCCACCCGGATCCCGCTGATCACGAACGGCACCATCGATCTGGCCTGCGGCTCCGCGACCAATAATGCCGAACGTCAGCGCGTCGTGGCTTTCGCTCCGACCATGTTCATCACCTCGAACCGCCTGCTGGCCAAGAAGTCGTCCGGCATCAAGACGCTGGCCGACATGAAGGGCAAGACCATCGTCTCGACCTCCGGCACTTCGAACCTGAAGCAAATCACCGCACTCAATGGCGAGCGCGGTCTTGGCATGAATATCCTGGCAGCCAAGGATCACGCCGAGGCCTTCCTGATGGTGGAAACCGGCCGTGCGGTGGCGTTTGCGATGGACGACATCCTGCTGTTTTCGCTGGCAGCCGGCTCCAAGGCGCCGACCGATTATGCGATCAGCACCGAAGCGTTATCGGTCGAGCCGTACGGCATTATCGAGCGCCGCGACGATCCAGAGTTCAAGAAAGCGGTCGATACCGCATTGACCAACGTCTACAAATCGGGCGAGATCAATAAGATTTATGCCAAATGGTTCCAGTCTCCGATCCCGCCAAAAAACATCAATCTGAATGTGCCGATGAGTGCGGAATTGAAGACGGCATTTGCCAAACCGACCGATTCTCCCGACCCTGCCGCCTACGCTGTGGTGCCGGAAGCGCAGATGAAATCTGTCAAGAAAAAATAATTCGGATATTTTCTATCAGGAAAATGGGGGGCGCGAGCCTCCCGTTTTTGTTTCAACCCGGATTTAACCGCTGTGGCACGTGCGCTGAAACCCGGATAACACCGCGGCAATGCTGGCCCCACTCCCATCAAAGAGGAGATACAAAATGAATTACCCCTGGAACTGGAGCATTTACTGGCAAGAATCTCCTGACGGCGTACACACCTATATGGACACGCTGTTGGCCGGTCTGCAATGGACGATTGCCACCGCTGTCAGCGCCTGGATCATGGCGCTGATCATCGGCACCGTGGTCGGCACCGTGCGCACCATGCCCAACAAGTGGCTGGTGCGTTTGTCGAACGTCTATATCGAAATATTTCGTAATATCCCGCTGATCGTGCAAATGTTCCTGTGGTATTTCGTGATGCCGGAACTGGTTCCGAGCAGCGTCGGCAATGCGCTCAAATCGATGCCGAATGCATCCTTCATCACTGCCTTTCTGGCGCTGGGATTTTTCACCTCGGCGCGGGTCGCGATCCAGGTCTCGACCGGCATCAATGCGTTGCCGCGCGGCCAGCAAATGGCGGGAACCGCGCTCGGGCTAACCCTGCCGCAAACCTATCGCTATGTGCTGCTGCCGATGTCGTTTCGCATCATCATCCCGGCGCTGACCAATGAATTTGCGGCGATCATCAAGAACAGTTCGGTCGCGTTAACCATAGGCCTGGTGGAACTGACGGCGGCAGCCTACTCGATGCGCGAATTCACTTTCCAGACTTTCGAGTCGCTTACTGCAGCAACCATCATTTACATCATTGTGTCGGCGTTTGCATTGTTTCTGGCGCGCTGGCTCGAGCATAAGACGGCGGTGCCGGGATTCATTGCCGCCAGCAGTAACGGCGCAGGAGGGCATTAATCATGTTGGCAAATTTCGATTTTGACGTTATTCAACGTTCCTGGTATTACCTGTTTACCACCGGCATGAAGTTTACGCTGACGCTGACTTTCTTTGCGATGCTCGGTGGCATCCTGTTCGGCACCCTGCTGGCAATGATGCGCTTGTCGCACAACAAGGCGCTAGCGCTTGTCGCTACCAGTTACGTCAACCTGATCCGCTCGATTCCGCTGATCCTGGTGATTTTCTGGTTTTACTTTCTGGTGCCGTACATCGGTGCCTGGATCACCGGTGCTTCCCAGCCGATTCCGGTCGGCGCATTTGCATCGGCGCTGATAACTTTCGTGCTGTTTGAGGCGGCCTATTATTGCGAGATCATGCGCTCCGGAATTCAGTCGATTCCACGCGGCCAAGTCGCGGCCGGCTATGCGATCGGCATGAATTACTGGCAAATGATGGGCAACATCGTGTTGCCGCAGGCGTTTCGCAACATGATCCCGATCCTGCTCACGCAAACCATCATCCTGTTCCAGGACGTATCGCTGGTGTACGTATTGGGATCGGTGCCCGACTTTGTCAGTGTTGCGTCGAAGATCGCCCAGCGCGACGGCCGCCTGGTGGAGATGTATTTGTTCGTCGCCGTGGTGTATTTCGTGATGAGTTTCGGCTTGTCGCTAATGGTCAAGAAGTTACAGGAAAGGGTCGCGATCATCCGCTGACAGAGTAACGCGCGAAGCATCCAGACACTTGATACCGCATTCAGAAATTAGGAGAAACAAGATGATTGAACTTAAAAACGTCAGCAAGTGGTACGGCAATTTCCAGGTCCTGGCCGACTGCACAACCTCGGTGGCAAAAGGCGACGTGGTGGTGGTCTGCGGCCCGTCCGGCTCCGGCAAATCGACGCTGATCAAGACCGTCAACGGCCTGGAGCCGTTCCAGAAAGGCGAGATCACCGTCAACGGCGTCTCGGTCGGCGACCCGAAGACCAACTTGTCCAAGCTGCGCTCGCAAATCGGCATGGTATTCCAGAGTTTCGAGCTGTTCCCGCACATGTCGATTACCGAAAACCTGACCATCGGCCAGATCAAGGTGCTCGGGCGCAGCGTCGATGAAGCGCGCGAGCGCGGCTTGAAATACCTGGACCGGGTCGGCCTGATTGCGCAAAAGGATAAATTCCCCGGCCAGCTTTCCGGCGGCCAGCAGCAGCGGGTGGCGATTGCGCGCGCGCTATCGATGGACCCGATGGCGATGCTGTTCGACGAGCCGACTTCGGCGCTCGATCCGGAAATGATCAACGAAGTGCTGGACGTGATGGTCGGCCTGGCGCACGAAGGCATGACGATGATGGTCGTCACGCACGAAATGGGATTCGCCAAGAAGGTCGCCAACCGCGTCATCTTCATGGACCAGGGCCGCATCGTCGAAGACTGCACCAAGGACGAATTCTTCAATACACAGCGTTCCGCTCGCGCCGCAGACTTCCTGGCGAAAATCATCCACTGACCGCTCCGTAAATCGAACCTCGCAAGCCTTTGTGGCTTGCGACGTTAACGGGAGTATGATAAAAAACAATGCATTTTCCGCATATAAAATATGCGGCATAAAAAATACAATATCTAGTATATGAACCAGCGCCAGCTTCTGATTGATAGTTTCCACGCCGCGGTTGCCGCCGCCGATCCGCTGGGCATCGTCGCCGCATTTTTGCCGGCTCCGCCGCCAGGCCGTACGCTGGTGGTCGGTGCCGGCAAGGCTGCCGCCAGCATGGCGCGCGCAGTCGAACTGGCGTGGCCGCACGACGCGCCGCTGGAAGGAGTGGTCGTCACCCGCTATGCGCACGGGATGCCGACCGAACATATTCGGGTGATCGAAGCCGGCCATCCGGTGCCGGATGCGGCCGGGGAGGGCGCGGCAGCGGAAATCCTGGCGCAGGTGCGGGCACTGACGCCGGATGACCGTTTGATAGTGCTGGTGTCCGGCGGCGGCTCCAGTTTGCTGTCGCTGCCGGTCGCCGCGGTGCCGATGGCGGATTTGAAGGCGGTGACCAAGGCCCTGCTGCATTCCGGTGCGCCGATCACCCAGATGAACATCGTGCGCAAGCACCTGTCGCAGATTCAGGGCGGACGGCTGGGCGCAGCGTGCCGGGCGCCGGTTACCGCACTGATCATCAGCGACGTGACCGGTGACGATCCGAGCGCGATCGCATCCGGCCCGACCTGCTCTGATGCCAGCACCTATCAGGATGCGCTCGACATTCTCGGTCGCTATGTGCCCGGCGCACCGGCCAGCGTGCTGGCGCATCTGCAGGCCGGCGTGCATGGTGCAGTCGATGAAACGCCGAAGCCGGGCAGTGCGGCGCTGGCGCACGTGCGTAATACCGTGATCGCGACCGCGCACCAGAGCCTGCAGGCAGGGGCCGAATTTTTTCGGCAGCGCGGCATCGCGCCGGTCGTGCTGGGCGACACCGTCACCGGCGAAGCATCGGAGGTAGCCAAGGTGTATGCGGCGCTGGTGCGCGAAATCCGCGACCATCAGCAGCCGTTCCGCCCGCCGCTGGCCTTGATTTCCGGCGGCGAATGCACGGTCACGCTGCGCCCGGGTAACGAGGCTGGCCGCGGCGGGCGCTGCGCCGAATTCCTGTTGTCGCTGACGCTGGAACTGGGTGGCATGCCTGATGTGTATGCGCTGGCAGCCGACACCGACGGCATCGACGGCACCGAGGATAATGCCGGCGCGGTGCTGATGCCGGATACGCCAATGCGCGCCGCGGCGCTGGGCATCAGCGCTGCGGAAATGCTGGCCGGCAACGACGGCTACAGTTATTTTTCCGCGCTGGGCGACCTGGTAGTCACCGGCCCGACCCGCACCAACGTCAACGATTATCGGGTGATCCTGATTCTTTAACGTGAAAGTCGCGTAGCGCTTCACTTCGCCTTCCTCTCCCGCAGGCGGGAGAGGGGTTGGGGGAGAGGGCGGCCATGGCCGTTAGGCGGGTAAAATGGCGGCAGTCCATAAAAAAGCGCCGCCATGACAACTACACCAATCAATACACTCACCATCACCCGGCCCGACGACTGGCACTTGCATCTGCGCGACGGCGCGGCGCTGGCGTCCGTTCTGCCGCACAGCGCGCGCCAGTTCGGTCGCGCGATTGTGATGCCGAACCTGAAGTCGCCGGTCACCACCGTCGTGCAAGCGGCCGCGTATCGCGCGCGCATCCTGGCCGCCTTGCCGGCGGAGCTGGCGTTCGAGCCATTGATGACGCTGTACCTGACCGACAACACGCCGCCGGACGAAATCCGGCGCGCCAAAGACAGCGGCTTCATCCATGCGGTCAAACTGTATCCGGCCGGCGCCACCACCAATTCCGATGCCGGCGTGACCGATCTGGCCAACTGTTATAAAACGCTGGAAACGATGCAGGAGATCGGCCTGCCGTTCCTGCTGCATGGCGAGGTGACCGATCCGGAGATCGACATTTTCGACCGTGAGGCGGTCTTCATCGAACGCGTGCTGCAACCGCTGCGACGGGCGATGCCGGCACTGAAAATCGTGTTCGAGCACATCACCACCAAGGATGCCGCGCAGTATGTGAGTGATGCGGACGGCCCGATCGCCGCCACCATCACCGCCCATCACCTGCTGTACAACCGCAACGCAATCTTCAGCGGCGGCATCCGTCCGCACTACTATTGTTTGCCGATACTCAAGCGCGAAATCCATCGCCAGGCATTGGTGGCGGCGGCCACCAGCGGCGCTGCGCGCTTCTTCCTCGGCACCGATTCGGCGCCGCACCCGAAAGGATTGAAGGAAAGCGCCTGCGGTTGCGCCGGCTGCTACACCGCCTTGCATGCAATGGAACTGTATGCGCAGGCTTTCGACCAAGCCGGCGCGCTTGACAAGCTGGAAGCCTTTGCCAGCTTCAACGGCCCGGCATTTTATGATTTGCCGCGCAATGCCGGCAGCGTGATCCTGCAGCGCCAGAGCTGGACCGTGCCGGCAGAGTTGCCGCTGGGCGACGCCAGCATCGTGCCCTTGAACGGCGGTGAAAGCATCCACTGGAAACTGCTGTGAATTGAGACTGCAGATCAGCGCTCCGGCAGGGCGGCTTCCCGCTCATCGCAATAGGCGCAATCGCGGCCGTCACGCTTGGCGGCATACAACGCCCGGTCGGCCCGACTCACAAATGCATCGGGCGTTTCATTGCCGGCGACTGCAATCCCGACGCTGGCGGTCAGGTGTGCTGCGGTGCGGGAATCGGCATGCGGGATGCTGCTTTCCTGTAATTGCATTCGGATCCGATCCGCCATTTTTCTGGCGCCGTCAAGATCCGTTTCGGGCAGCAGTATGGCGAATTCCTCGCCTCCGATGCGGGCCACGAAATCAGCGCTGCGGCACAGCGACAATTCCAGAACTGCCGCCACCGCCTTGAGCGCAATATCGCCCGCCGGATGCCCGTAGTGATCGTTGTAAAGCTTGAAATAGTCGACATCCAGCATCAGCATGGACAATGGCCGGCCATTGCGCCGTTCCCGGGAAAATTCCAGTGCCAGCCTGGCATCGAAGGCCCTCCGGTTGGGCAGCCCGGTAAGCGTATCGGTTAGAGTCAGCTCTTTCAGAATTTTGATTTTTGACTCGTTTATGCGCAACAGCATATTGACCTTGCTGGAAAGAATTCCCAGCTCGTCCGTCCCCTTGATGTCGATGCGTCTGTCCCAGGCGGTTTTCTCGGTAAGCTCGACCAGCTGATTGGTGAACTTGCGCAGACGTTGAACGAACAGAAAATGCACGGCCACAGCCAGCAGAATGGCCATGATCAATGCAGTCCACACCAGTTGTTGCTGTACTTGCCGGTATAGGCGCTCTCCTTGCTGGTGCACTTCGCGCGGCATGTCAAGGGTGATCAGGCCAGCATCGTGCTGCAATAGATCTTGCAAGCGGTAGTAGAGGTGATATGCACTGGAATCGTGCGAAGTCGAAAAATCACCGGTCCCGAGCGCTCCGGGCGACAGCATGCCGGACCAGAGTGTCAAGCCTGGCGGCAGGTTCCGGGATGCATGCAAATCGAACGGCAACCTGGTTTGTTCACGCAGTTGCAATTTGAGGGACTGGTCCAGCAAGCGCCCGGTGACCACCGTTCCAACGAAGTTGCCACTGGAATCGCTTCTGGTAATGCGCGCCCAGCAAGTCAGCATCAAGCCCGCGTCTGTCTTCATCAGTCCGCAACGGGATTTTCGCGCAGCCGTTTTGAATAATGCCGGATAGGGACTTGCTTGCAGAGTCGGCAGCTGCAACTCGCCGCCCTGTTTGTCGAACGTGGTCATCGATATCAACTGGCCATGCGCGCCATAGATCATCATCAACGACAGGTTGGCCGGCTCCATCGCGTTGAAGCCGATGTTTTCCTTCGCCCAGGCGGGATTGGGCTGGCTGGCGTGATCGTACATCTCGGTCCATACAGTCCAATCGCGGGTCAGCGTATTCAAGTGATGGAGGTCCGATTCGATGCTTTGCAGCACCCGTTCCATACTGGCGGTCAGATCCCGACGCTCGATCGCATCGTAACTCGCATTCATGCTCCTTCCCAGCAAGGTCAGGCTGATTGCTGCCATCAGTCCAAAGCAGATCATGAAAGTTAGCAGGATTTTTAGCCGGATACCCACACACACCTTTTGAGAAGCTGTAAATTAGCCAATGCCGCGCCTGTTCGCACACCATGCGCAACCGCTTCGGAGCCTCATAACTTGATAAAAATACCGGAGTATCATCATATTCATGATAGCTGCTGCATATTCTTATTTGTATTTTAAATATACTCATGCCTTCACTTGCTCGCATCGAGCGCTGGCTCCAGGCCAGTGCCTTGCCCATGAAGGATGTGGATTATGTCGGCCGATAATATCATCGTGCATTGCGCCTTGGAAATATATTGCTTCGTGTTAAATGCTGTGAGCGAGCTGTCGCCCGTGTTCGCATCGCCGGTGCCGGCAAGCTGGTGGTGAAACTTGAATCGGGTGCCGATAATGGACTATATTGATAATGAGATTAGTCTGAAATGCCGTGGACGCGGCTGATTTTTGGGTGGCGTAAATTGTTATTTGATACTTGTGGGGTAAACATGAAACGGGTTGTCTTGTGTGCATCGATTGCTTTGTCCATGTTGAGCGCGCAGGGCGTTCGTGCTGCCGACTTGAGAGTCGACCAGCAGCGAAAAGCCGGCACCAGCAAAGGTGCCGAGACCAAGCGCAGGCTCGCGATCCGGGTCGAGGAAGGTGAGTGGGGCGGCGCGAAGCCGGAGGAAATCGAAGCCCTGCTGTACGCGGTCGCCGACACATTGCTCACGCATTTTCCGGAACGGCAGCTTAATCCGATCATCGTCTCGCCTACCCAGCAGGGTCCGATTGTGTTTTACCAAAAGGGGCCGAAAAACGAATACCAGGTCCATCTGGCGGCCAAGGGCCAGCGCTGGGCAGAATACATCTATGAATTCTCGCACGAGCTGTTTCATATCCTCGCCAACTACGAGAATCACGCGCCGCCTAAAAATGCACCCCACCTGTGGTTCGAGGAAACACTGTGCGAGACCGTTTCACTGTATACCTTGAGGCAACTGTCCGCGCGCTGGGAGCAGTCGCCGCCGCGCCCGGAATGGAAGGGATACGCACCCACTCTAAGCAAGTTTGCCCGACGGGTGTTCAACGAGCCGCATCGCCAGCTGCCTGCCAACACGTCACTGGCGCAATGGTTCAGGGAAAATGGCCCGCTGCTGCTTGGAAACCCTCATCTGCGTGCCAAGAACGAATTGATCGCCAATCTGTTCCTGCCCGTCCTTGAGCATAACCGGGACTGGCAGGCGGTCGCTTTCCTCAATCCCGAAGTGATGCAGGGGAATGTGGGTTTTTATGATTACCTTGCCAGCTGGCACAGCAGAACGCCCCCGGAGCACCAGGAATTCACCCGTCTTGCGATGCGGATGTTCCATTTCGATGCACCTGAGGCGGCTCAATACAAGCTTGCCAAAGTCGGGCCGCAAGCGCCGGCATCGGATCGGCCCGTCGCAGCGCAACAGTTGCTGGGTGCGGCAGGTTCGAGTCGGGATTAGGGAGATTATTTTCTGCTGGACATGTTGCAAAATTTCATGATTCTGTGCAGATTCGATCAACAGGTGGATTCCGGGAAAGCACTTGAAGCCTCGGTATTTAGTGCTGATTAATGCTTGCATTGTGTATTTTTCGACCTAAAATTCAATTAAGAATCGTAACTGCGATGGTTCGGAAGTTGTTTGATCGAAGAGTAGGAGCGGATTCTTGAAAGGAGTTGTAATTTTACTTCGGTGAAAAATGTATGTTTAAAGAATGGCTTGCGGTTGGCTTAAAGAATGGTGCAATTGCAAGCTTGGGGACGGCTCTTCCGATTGATGCGCGCTGCGCATAATGTTAGTGGAGTCGCCAAGAAAGGTGTTTTTTAAACTGGTTGGAGGCTATCATGAAAACCAGATCATTGATCGCTGCGGTGATTGCGTTGTCCGCGATCGCCTTTGTCGGTCCAACTTTCGCAGATCGTCCCTCTGACGAACCGATCGCTTCGTCGACCAAATCCCGCGCAGAAGTGCGGGCTGAACTGGAGCAAGCTCGTAAAGACGGCTTGTTGATGCATTCGGGTGAACGTGGGTATTACGATGAATGGGCTCGGCCGGGCGCACATGGTGTCGCCGGTTCGCGCTATTCGGGTCTCACGCGTGAAGAGGTAAGAGCTGAAGCAATAGAGCACATGAAAGACTTTAAATCGGGAAGCGACGATATGTATGGCAGATAAGACGAAGAAGCTATTTTCAACGCATCATAAGCAATGAATGCTAAATAGATTTGCTACTGCAAATCTGATTGTCAGTATCAATTGAACTCCCGCGCGATGCATCGACTGGTGTCGTCGCGCGGGAGTTTTTCGTCGTTCTCCACCTGTTTGCCGCCGCGCGCTTAGCCTACTTGCTGGCATGCGTATCCGGTATAAAATTGCAGCCTCAGCCGCCATTAATGCGCCGAGGATTTCCGATCTCGATGCGCTTGATGCCGCCAGGCAAGCGCAGTGCGGGCCCCATCGCGCAAAACATACTGGACTTGGTATTTTAAATCCCGCAGTGAAACTATGCGGGTGAGTCAGTATTTAAATATATACTCCCGTTTAAATTTAAAATGCCACCGCAAGGATGACGCCGCATGTTGCCGCCCTTTTACGCCCTCATCGACTGGTCCCGACCCTGGTATGGGTCGATCCACGCCGCCGCCCTGAATATCATCAATGCGCCGGACTGGCGCACCGCATTGAATGCGCAGGCCGTTATGAAGCGGCTGCGCAATCATCGCGGCTTGCCGCTATCGTTCGTGCCGCAGGAAAGTCTGCCTGCCGGCGCTGCCTATGAGGCGTTCATCAGCGCTGCCGCTTGCGTGCCGACGCGCGAGAATCTGCATGATTTTTTCAATGCGCTGGTCTGGCTGAGTTTCCCGCTCATCAAGCGCCAGCTCAATGCGCTGCAGGCGGCGCAGATCGCGCAGGCCGGTGTCGGCAAGGCGCGCGGCGCGGCGCGCGATGGCGCCACCATTTTCGATGAGAATGCAGCACTACTGGTGTTGCGCGATGCGCCGCCGGGCCGGGCGCTGCTTGACGCGTTGCGCAGCCATCGATGGTGCGATGCCTTGGTCGGGCAGCGCGCCGATTTCGGCAGCGAGGCCGAAGTCTGGCTGTTCGGCCATGCATTGATGGAAAAGCTGGTGACGCCGTACAAGGCGATCACTGCGCACACCCGTGTGGTGCTGGTCGATGACGCATATTTTGCATTGGATCAAGCGCATCGCCGCATCTGGATCGACTTTCAGGTGGCGCAGGAACTGGCCAGGCAGGGCTTGACTACCGCCGATTTCACGCCGCTGCCGGTGCTCGGCGTGCCGGGGTGGTGGCCGGCGCAGGATGCCGCGTTTTACGCCGATGCCAGCGTGTTCCGGCCAAAGAGACGGCGCTGACTGGTTCGGCTGGCGCGCCGGACGCTTTGGATACGCAAAAAAATACAAATACAAATGAGAATGATTCCTATTGTTGTGCTAGAATTATTCCATTCGACAACTGTAATAAAGGTAAGCACATCATGAAAAAATCCCTGGCCACCCTGCTGTTCTCCAGTTTGGCATTAATTGGCGCCGCACACGCGGCCGAAACGCCGATCGGCAAGCACCAGATTCTGCACGGCATGGAAATCGGCGCGGTGTATTTACAGCCTATCAAGATGGAGCCAGAGGGCATGATGGGCAAGGTGGAATCTACCGATATCCACCTCGAAGCCGATATCCATGCGGTCAAGGACAATCCGAACGCGTATGCCGAAGGCGACTGGGTTCCGTATCTGGTCGTGAAGTACGAACTGAGCAAGGTCGGCAGCAATTTCAAGGCGGCCGGCGAGATGATGCCGATGCTGGCCAGCGACGGCCCACATTATGGCGACAACGTGAAGCTGTCCGGTCCCGGCAAATACAAGCTGAAGCTGACTGTGTTGCCGCCGTCGGCCAATGCCCAGTCCCATTTCGGCCGTCATGTCGACAAGGAAACCGGGGTTGCGCCGTGGTTCAAGTCATTTGACCTGAACTACGATTTCGCCTTTGCCGGCACCGGCAAAAAAGGCGGCTATTGATCGATGCAGGCCGGATCAGTGATCCGGCCAGATGACCATGGTTTCGGAGGCAGGATGTTCAAGCAATTCGCAGTATTTTGCGCCGCGCTGCTATTCGCAGGCGCGGCTTTTGCCGGTGAGGATTTGCTGACCTTCAGATTGAATTGCAATAACGGCGTGTTCGCGCCGAAGGTGTTGCAGGTGCCGGCCGGCAAGAAATTCAAGCTGGAAATTCATAACGTCGGCACCGAGGCGATCGAGTTCGAAAGCAGGCAATTACGCAAGGAAAAAGCTTTAAACCCGGGCGGAAAATCGTTTGTCGTGATTTATCCACTGGAGCCCGGCGAGTACAAGTACTTCGATGATTTTCATCTCAATGTCGGGCAGGGCAGCATAGTCGCCAAGTAAGTCTTTTCCATATCCAATCATGCAAAATTTCACTCAAATCCTGTTCGTGATCTGGCGCGAAACCGTCGAGGCGATGCTGGTAGTCGGCATCCTGTATGCATGGCTGTCGCATCACCCGGCCGGCGCGCGCGGCTTGACGTATCTGTGGGGCGGCGTGCTGGCCGGCTTGGCCGGGGCTTTTCTGCTGGGCTTGGGGATAGAGGCGATGGATGATCTGCTGTCGGAGGAAGGACATGCGTATTTCATGGCCGGCATGCTGCTGGTTGCGGCAGCACTGATTGTGCAGATGGTGTTTTGGATGCGCGGCAATGGGCCGCGCCTGAAGCGGGATCTGGAGCAATCGCTAAGCGCCAGCGTGCAAACGCAAAACTGGTGGGGCGTGTTTTCGCTGGCGGCGATCGCGGTCGCGCGCGAGGGCAGCGAAACGGTGGTGTTCGTATCGAGTCTGGCCATGGGCGGCAATGGCTTCGCCTCGGCCTCGTTCTGGCTGGCGCTGGGTTTGGGCGCGCTGCTGGCCGGCGTTACCTTTGCGCTGCTGCAACTGGGCGGCAAGCTGGTTTCATGGCGTGCATTCTTTCGCACCACCGAAGTCCTGCTGTTGCTGCTGGCATGTGCGCTGCTGCTGAGCGCAGTGGACCAACTGATCGGTGTGCAACTGCTGCCGGTGATCGTGGCGCAGGTCTGGGATACCAGCCGCTTGCTCGATGACGGTTCGTTGCCGGGCAGTCTGGTGTCGTCGTTCACCGGTTACCGCGCCCGTCCGGATCTGCTGAGCCTGATGGTCTTCGCCGGCTACTGGCTGGCGATCCGCTGGATGCTGCGCTCAAGCCGTCCCGCGATTGCAGCATGAGTGCACTGGCGCTGGCCCCGCTGGGACACTGGCTGCAAAGCCACGCTGGTCTGATCCGGCGCGTGCAATGGGTGGTGGTGCTCTTCTACGCCGCGCTGCTGGTGCTGCCGGCGGTGTTGCCGCTGCCTGACGAACGCGCGCACATCGTCAATAATCTGACCATTTTTGCCCAGTTCATATTCTGGGGTATCTGGTGGCCGTTCGTGCTGTTGAGCATGGTGCTGGTCGGGCGGGCTTGGTGCGGCGTGCTGTGCCCGGAGGGCGCCTTGACCGAGTGGGCCAGCGGCAGGGGCCGCAACCGCAGCATTCCGCGCTGGATGCGCTGGGGCGGCTGGCCGTTCGTGGCGTTCAGCCTGACCACGCTGTACGGCCAGCTGGTCAGCGTCTATCAATATCCGAAGGCGGTGTTGTTGGTGCTGGGCGGCTCCACCGCGGCCGCCGTCATCGTCGGCTATCTGTACGGGCGCGAAAAGCGGGTCTGGTGCAAATACCTGTGCCCGGTCAACGGCGTTTTCGAGTTGCTCAGCAAGCTGGCGCCGATGCATAACAAGGTCAATGCCGCAGCCTGGCGCAAGTCTTACCATAGCGTGACCCCGATTGTGCCGATCAATTGCGCGCCGCTGGTGGCGATGCGCCAGATGCAAGGCGCCAGCGATTGCCACATGTGCGGACGTTGCAGCGGCCATCGCGACGCCGTCGTGCTCAGCGCCCGGGCTCCGAATCACGAGGTGGTCAAGCTGGGTGCGCAATTGGCGACCGGCTGGCAAAGCGTGCTGATCCTGTTCGGCCTGCTCGGCATCGCGCTGGGCGCCTTCCAGTGGACCGTCAATCCGCATTTCATCGTGGTCAAGCAATGGATCGCCGCATGGCTGATCGAGCGCGACATCCTGTGGCCGTTCGCGGAGAACGCGCCGTGGTGGCTGCTGACCAATTATCCGGCACTGCGCGATGTATTCTCGTGGCTCGACGGCGCGCTGGTGACCGGCTATATTCTGGGCATGGGCGTGCTGATGGGCGGCGCACTGACCGCCATCATCGGCCTGGCCAGCCGCCTGCTGGGGCCATGGCAGCGCCAGCGCTTTCATCATCTCAGCCAGGCACTGATTCCGCTGGCCGGTGGCGGCGTGTTTCTCGGCCTGTCGGCGCTGACCGTCAATCTGCTCAAGAACGATGGGGTGCCGGTGTCCTGGGTCGGCGACCTGCGGCTGTTGCTGTTGATCGGCGCCAGTCTGTGGTCGTTCTGGCTGGCGGCAGGCGTCACCCGCCAGTACCCGGCTAGCGCGTCGCAGCGCTGGGCCGCGCTGGGCGTATTCAGTCTGGCGCTGGCATTGGTCGATATCAACTGGGTGTTGATGTTCTGGATTTGGTAGGCGATACCGGCTCCGCTCCGGCGGTATGGCAATACAAGGCAATGTATTTTATTTTTGCCAATAAAATAATGCGGGAAACATCGTGTTTTTAAGCATACCCCTGTTAATTCAATAAATTAGGCGGTCGCTATCAGTCGCGGTTGCGCCGCACCATGGCTTCGATTGCGGCTATCAGCGCTGCGTTGCGGGGCGAATTTTCCAGCGTACCGGCCAGTACCGCCAACGCCGAGCGTGCCGGCTCGGGCAGTGTCAATTGCTTGGCCGGGATGGCTTTATCCAGGCTTGCGACAACTTGCACTTTGAGCCGTATCGCGGTAATCTGCCAGCCCCGCTTGAGCAAAAAATCCTGCAGTTTCGGTAACTGTTGCTTGAGTTTGGCAGCCAGTGCGGCGTTCGGCGTCGATAGCACCAGTTGGCCGGCTTCGCATTGCAGGATGGCGCAGGCTTCGAACATCGCGGGTAGCGCCGCCGCGCAATCTGCCTGCAGCGTCGCCATTCTGGTGACGGTTGGCAGCAGCGCGGCCATCTTGTCGTGCACCCGTAAAAAGCCCATCGCATCCAGCGGCGTGCGCGCTGATTGCTGTGGACGGGCGCTGCGCTGGTATGGGGTATAGGAGGGTGAACGCATCCGCGGAACCTTACCATATCCGGCGCACCATCGAGGATCGATATGCAAGTCATTCTGCTGCACCCGCGCCTGGCCCAGGCCAGATCCATCACCCTGACCAACAAGCATCTGCTACTGGCGGTATTGGGCTTTCTGGCCGCAGCCGCAGTCGGCGCCGTTCTGCTGCATGCGCTGACATTGCGTTTCGCGGCGGATATTTCATCCCCGTTTTTGTTCGGATTGGTGGCGCAGCAGGGGAGCGACCCGGCTGCCCGGCAAGACAAGTTTCTGAAGGAGAACCTGGCTGTCATGGCAGTGCGGTTGGGCCAGATGCAGGCGCAGCTGGTGCGGCTCGATGCGCTCGGCGAACGGGTGCAGGGTCTGGCCGGCATCAAGCCGGAAGAGTTCAACTTCAAGGCATTGCCCGGTCGCGGCGGTGCGGCGCCGTCCAGCCTGGAGCTGCAAACCGGACCGGACCTGACCGTGGCCGAGTTTCAGAAATTGCTCGATGCGATGGCGAGCGACGTCGAGCATCGGGTCGATTACATGAATGTGCTGGAGTCGACCCTGATGACCGACAAGATCCAGTCGAAACTGCTGCCGACGATCCAGCCGGTCAAGGTGAATTACGTTGCTTCCGGTTTCGGGGTGCGCTTCGATCCGTTTAACGGGCGCGGCAGCTTTCATGAGGGCATCGACTTTCCGGCGTCGACCGGCACGCCGATCGTGGCCGCGGCAGGCGGGGTGATCATAGCATCCGAGTATCATAACCAGTATGGCAACATGCTGGAGATCGATCACGGCAACGATATCGTCACCCGTTATGCGCATGCGTCGCGCCTGCTGGTGAAGTTCGGCGACATCGTCAAGCGCGGCCAGCATGTGGCCGACATCGGCTCGACCGGTCGCTCGACCGGCGCGCACCTGCACTTCGAGGTACGCGTCAAGGGCGTGGCGCAGGATCCGAACAAGTTTCTTGCGGCCGGAGCCGATCTGGCAAAGGCGGTGGCGCTACGCGGAAAATGAGTTTTTGGCGCCGGCTTGCGTTTTCCGGCAAGGGTACTGACCATTGTTTCCGTCCGGGTTGGCCCAATATGCCAAAAATCGCATGCTAAAATCCAATGTTAGACATAGTCCGGCCCGATGCCAGCAGTTTTGCAGTGCAGATGCGCAGTGCAGATGCATCGAGTCATTTTCCCGGTGCTTTTTTAGAATCCAAGTATGTCAATACTGACCCAGATTTTCGGCAGTCGCAACCAGCGCCTGCTCAAGCAATACCAAAAAACCGTTCGCGAGATCAATGCACTTGAAGCGGAGATGGAAAAACTCTCGGACGCGCAATTGCAGGCCAAGACTCCGGCTTTCAAGGAGCGCATTGCCAGCGGTGAGAAACTCGACGATCTGCTGCCGGAAGCGTTTGCCGTCTGCCGCGAAGCCAGCAAGCGGGTACTCAAGATGCGCCATTTCGACGTCCAGCTGATCGGCGGCATGGTGATACACCAGGGCAAGATTGCAGAAATGGGCACCGGCGAGGGCAAAACCCTGATGGCGACCCTGGCGTCCTACCTCAACGGCTTGGCAGGCAATGGCGTGCACATTGTGACCGTCAACGATTACCTGGCGCAGCGCGACGCCATAGGCATGGGCCGGCTGTACGGCTGGCTCGGCCTGTCGACCGGCGTGAACCTGTCGCAGATGGATCACGCCAGCAAGCAGGTCGCGTATGCGGCGGACATCACCTACGGCACCAATAACGAGTTCGGTTTCGATTACCTGCGCGACAACATGGTGTTCGATGCGGCAGACCGGGTCCAGCGTGGCCTGCACTTCGCCATCGTCGATGAGGTCGATTCGATCCTGATCGATGAGGCGCGCACTCCGCTGATCATCTCGGGACAGGCGGAAAACCACACCGACCTGTATCACAAAATCAATCAGCTGCCCCAAATGCTGACCCTGCAAATCGGCGAAGATACGCCGGACGGCAAGGGCAAGGTCGAAGTGCCGGGCGATTACACCAAGGACGAGAAGGCGCACCAGGTGCTGCTGACCGAGGCCGGCCACGAGAAGGCCGAGCGGATCCTGACCGAGATGGGTCTGCTGGCCGAAGGCGGCTCGCTCTATGACGCGACCCACATTTCGCTGGTCCATCATCTGTATGCAGCGCTGCGCGCCCATGCGCTGTATTTCAAGGACCAGCATTACGTGGTGCAGAACGGAGAAGTCGTCATCGTCGATGAATTCACCGGCCGCATGATGACCGGCAGACGCTGGTCCGACGGCCTGCATCAGGCAGTCGAAGCCAAGGAAGGCGTCAAGATCCAGAACGAAAATCAGACCCTGGCGTCGATCACGTTCCAGAATTACTTCCGCATGTACGGAAAACTGGCCGGCATGACCGGTACCGCCGACACCGAAGCTTTCGAATTCCAGTCGATTTACTCTCTCGAAACGGTGGTGATTCCGCAAAACAAGCCGAACCAGCGCAAGGATCGGCAGGATCAGGTCTACAAGACTGCGGAAGAAAAATATCAGGCGATGCTGAAGGACATCCAGGATTGCTATGCGCGCGGGCAACCGGTGCTGGTCGGCACCACTTCGATTGAAAATTCCGAATTGCTGTCCGGCATCCTGGACCAGGCCAAGTTGCCGCATAACGTGCTGAATGCCAAGCAGCATGCGCGCGAAGCCGAAATCATCGCCCAGGCCGGCAGTCCGAAGGCGATCACGATCGCCACCAATATGGCGGGTCGCGGCACCGATATCGTGCTGGGCGGCTACGTCGAAAACCAGATTCTGACCATCGAAGCCGATCCCGCCATAGCCGACGCCGACAAGCAGGCGCGTGCGCTGGCCCTGCGCAACGGCTGGCAGGCGCTGCACGACCAGGTGGTGGCGGCCGGCGGCTTGCACATCGTCGGTACCGAGCGCCACGAATCGCGCCGGGTCGACAATCAGTTGCGCGGCCGTGCCGGACGTCAGGGCGATCCCGGGTCCTCGCGTTTTTACCTGTCGCTGGATGATGCGCTGCTACGCATCTTCGCCGGCGACCGGGTGCGCGCCATCATGGACCGCCTGAAGATGCCGGAAGGCGAGCCGATCGAGGCCGGCATCGTGTCGCGTTCGATCGAGTCGGCGCAGCGCAAGGTCGAGGCGCGCAACTTCGATATCCGCAAGCAATTGCTGGAATACGACGATGTCTCCAACGACCAGCGCAAGGTGATTTACACCCAGCGCAACGAACTGCTGGAGTCCGACGATGTATCGGAGTTGATCGCTTCACTGCGCAACGGCGTGTTTACCGACCTGTTCCGTGCCTTTGTTCCGGCCGAGTCGATGGAAGAGCAGTGGGACATCAAGACGCTGCAGTCAGTTCTGGCCGACGAATGGCAGCTTGACTTGCCGCTGACGCAGATGCTGGAAGCCGAGCCGAACCTGACCGATGACGCATTGCTGCAGCGTACCCTGCAGGTTGCCACCGCCGCGTACCAGGCCAAGATCGCCATCGTCGGCCGGGAATCGTTTGCCGGTTTCGAGCGCAGCGTGATGCTGCAAAGCATAGACTCGCACTGGCGCGAACATCTGGCCGCGCTCGATCACCTGCGTCAGGGCATCCACTTGCGTGGCTATGCGCAAAAAAATCCGAAGCAGGAATACAAGCGCGAAGCGTTCGAATTGTTCGGCCAGATGCTCGATCTGATCAAGAACGATGTGACCAAGATCATCATGACGGTGCACATCCAGTCGCGTGAAGAGATCGATGCGGCGGAGCAGGATCTGGCGCAATCGCATGTCGAGAATGTGCATTTCCAGCACGCGGATTTCGATCCGAACGCGGCACCGGAAGACTTGCTGGCGCCCACCGCTCAGTCCGAGCCAGGCGCGCAGCGGCCGAATCCGAGTGCGTTCGCAAAGGCCGGCCGCAACGACCCTTGCCCTTGCGGCAGCGGCAGGAAGTACAAGCAGTGCCACGGCAAGCTGGCATGAGTCCGATATAGGCCATTCGGACTGTTTCACAGAAAAAAAGACGGGCTTGCCCGTCTTTTTCATTGGATCGGCGTCAGCCGATTCGATTCAGAACTCTAGCTAGCGCCGCGCCTTTAAGCGAAAGAGCCATTCTTCGGCCGGGATTGCCTGCTTGGTGATGGTGCATTCATCTAGCGTCGGGCCAAATGAATGCCCGCCAGCATGCAGCGCACCGATCCGCCTGCCATCTCGATGGTCGGCACGGACAACGACAGGATGCGGGCCGAGCGCTCGATGATCTGGATCTGTTCCGGCCGCAAGCTCGATGCTGCGCGGGCCGACATCGCGAGCACGCGTCCGCTGTTGGTGGAGAGCTCGATCGCATTGCCGGCGAACTCGGCAATCTGATGTTCATCCAGTGCAATCACCTCGCGCCCGGTCTGCTGCAAGCGCGCGCGGATTTCGCTGCGCCGCACAGGCTCGGTGATCATGTCCAGTCCGATCAGTGCGAATTCGGTGCCGATGCACATCAGCACGTTGGTGTGATAGATCGGGCAACCGGCAGCATCGGCCGAGGAAAACGCCATCGGCTCGAAATTGAAATGGGTACAGAAGCGTTCCAGCGCCACCGCGTTGGCGCGGTTCGAGCGCGCGGTGTAGGCAACACGATCCAGGTGATCCAGCACCATCGCGCCGGTGCCTTCCAGGAACAGGCCGTCACATTCGAGGCCGGAATAGTCGATCACGTCGATGCGGCGCTCCCGGCGACGGTTCGGTGAATACATCGGATAAATCGCGACATGCCCTCCGGAATGGGTCGAGAACCAGTTGTTCGGAAACACCGAATCGGGTGTTTCGTGCGCGCCAAAATCGTCAAACACATGCACCCGTACGCCGGCCGCTTCCAGCGCCGCGGCCGCGGCAGTGACTTCGTCACGGGCGGCGTCGGCAATCGCTTGTGCCGACCAGGTGGCATCGGTGCGCTGAAAGGCATTGTCGGCGGCGGTCTCCGGATTTGGATGAAAACGATGCGGCCGGATCATCACCACCGCAGCGGGCGCCTGAATCGATTTAATCTTCGTGTTGAGGTTGCTTGTCATCTTTCGCTCTCATCTGGCGCGGGGCCGGTGCATTGCTTATTTAGCGTGAAAGTCGCATAGCGACTCACTTCGCTCCCCTCTCCCGCGAGCGGGAGAGGGGTTGGGGGTGAGGGCTGCCTAAATTAATTCAGGCCCATCGGGGACACCGGAAACTGGTTATCGTGGGTCAGAGTGGTGGCCGGCGCAGCGACAAACTGGAACAGGTCCTTCGGATTGGCCGGGTCAGGAATCAGATTGATCTGCGCCCCGATGTCGCGCGCTTGCGCCAGATCGTACAGATAGCGCAGGGCGGAGAAATCCTCGATCGCGAAACCGACCGAATCAAATACGGTCACTTGCTCCTTGCTTTCTCTGCCGACAACTTGCCCGCTGAGCACGCGCCACATTTCGGTCACCGGGAAATCGGCGGGAAGCTGCTGAATGTCGCCTTCGATGCGGGTTTGCGGCTCGAACTCGACAAACACGCGGGCGGCCCGCAAGATATCCGCATGCAGCTCGGTCTTGCCCGGGCAATCGCCGCCGACGCCATTGATGTGCATGCCGGGCTCGACCATGTCGGGCGTAATAATGGTCGCGTAGTTCTTGTCTGCGGTGACGGTGGTGACGATATCGGCACCGCGCACTGCTTCGCGCACGGATTGTGGCTGCACGATGGTCAGGCCGTCGATGTGCGCGATGTTGCGCACGAACTTCGCGGTGGCCGCCGGGTCGATATCAAACACGCGGATCTCCGTGATGCCAACGATCGATTTGAAGGCCAGCGCCTGGAACTCGCTTTGTGCGCCATTGCCGATCAGCGCCATGACGGTCGATTCCGGCCGCGCCAGCACGCTGGCCATCAGAGCCGAGGTGGCAGCGGTGCGCAGCGCGGTGCTGATGGTGAATTCGCTGAACAGCAGCGGAAAGCCGGTCTCCACCTCGGCCAGTACGCCAAACGCCATCACCGTCAGCATGTTCTGCGCGGTATTCTTCGGGTGGCCGTTGACGTATTTGAAGCCATACAGCGTACGGTCCGAGGTCGGCATCAATTCGATCACGCCGCCCGGCACATGATTGGCCACGCGGGCGGATTTCTCGAACTCTTCCCAGCGCAAATAGTCGGCACGGATGTACTGGGCCAGGCTGGTGATGAATTTTTCGGCGCCGATGGAACTCACCAGTTGTTGAATGTCGGCAACATCGATAAATCGGGTCATCTTGTTTCTCCAGTTTTGTTATTGAATGCAATAAAGCCCTTGCTTGCTGAGCAGGTGCGCGTGCTGCTGCGCTCCATCCTGTCGCTCAAGAGTGGCAGTACGGCTATTCTCAGGCGCGAGCATGCCAATGAACAGACGGATAAATGCTTAGACTTGCTGCGAAATATGACAAAATGCCAGCTTCAACTGGCACTTTGCTCACATCATGGATGACACCGACCGTCAATTACTTGCCTTGCTGCGCGACAACGCCCGCATTTCTGTTATCGCCCTTGCCAAGAAGCTGCATGTTTCCCGGGGCACCGTGCAAAACCGGATTGGCAAACTGGAAAACAGCGGGGTGATTGTCGGCTACACGGTGCGGCTCAAGCCGGAGGCCGAGCTGCACCGGATACGCGCCTGGATGCATATCGCTGTCGAGGGCAATTGTGCGGTGGGCGTGTTGCAGGCGTTGCGCGGCGAGCCGAGCGTTCACACCTTGCACACCACCAACGGCCGCTGGGACATCATCGCGGAACTGCGTGCAGATAATCTCGAAGCCTTCAATACCGTGCTGGGCCGCATCCGATTGATTCCGGGCATAGCGAATACGGAAACCAGCATCCTGCTATCGACGCACAAGATATAGGCATCGCGGATTGGTATCCGTTGGCGGGGCAAACCCGAACAATCTTAAATTCAGGTGCATCTGCGATCAATGCGGCAACAGCCTCAGCCACTGGCGGCATTGCGCCATCGCCGGTGGCGGCATAACGATTACAATACGATTTTCGTCTTTCCCTAGAGTGCTCACAACATGGCCGTCAACTCCCCTCTGCCGCTCGCCGCCGATCTCAAACCCGTCGCCGGCATCCTGCTCGGCCATGCCGAAGCGGGCGTGAAAAAAACCAACCGCAAGGATTTGCTGGTGCTGCTTTTGTCCGAGTGCGCGACGGTGGCGGGCATCTTCACCACCAACCGCTTTTGCGCGGCGCCGGTGCAGGTCGCCAAAGCCCATCTGGCAGCAGCCGCGCAGACCGGGCGCCGGATCCGCGCGCTGCTGATCAATACCGGCAATGCCAATGCCGGCACCGGCGCGCCCGGCCTGGCCGACGCCAACGCTAGCTGCGCTGCGCTGGCTGCTCTGCTGGACTGCGATCCGAGCCAGATTCTGCCGTTTTCCACCGGCGTGATCCTGGAGCCGTTGCCGGTGGACCGGATCAAAGCCGGCCTGCCGCAAGCCATCAGTAATCTGCGTGAAGATAACTGGTTCAACGCCGCCGAAGCGATCATGACCACCGACACCCAGCCCAAGGCTGCGACGCGTAGCGTGGTGATCGATGGCGTCACCATCACCCTGACCGGCATCAGCAAGGGCGCCGGCATGATCAAGCCGAACATGGCAACCATGCTGGGCTTTCTGGCCTGCGACGCGAAAGTGGCGCAACCGGTGCTCGATCATCTGGTCAAGCAGGCGGCCGACAGCTCGTTCAATTGCATCACCATCGATGGCGATACCTCGACCAACGATTCCTTCATGCTGATCGCCACCGGCACCGCCGCGCTGGAAGTCAACGATATCGGGTCCAGCGCCTATGCGGCGCTGGCGCAGGCGGTGACCGGCATCTCGCAACAGCTGGCGCAGGCGATCGTGCGCGATGGCGAAGGCGCGACCAAATTCATCACGATCACGGTGGAGCAGGGCAGAAACGCCGAGGAATGCCGCAAGATCGCCTACTCGATTGCCCATTCGCCGCTGGTGAAAACCGCCTTTTTCGCGTCCGACCCGAACCTGGGCCGGATTCTGGCCGCGATCGGTTATGCCGGCGTCGACGATCTCGATGTCGATCAGCTGAACCTGTATCTGGACGATGTCTGGGTCGCCAGGAATGGCGGCCGCAATCCGGATTACCTGGAGCAGGATGGCCAGCGCGTGATGCAGCAAAGCGAGATCACGGTGCGCGTTACTCTGGCGCGCGGCGCAGCGGCTGCCACAGTCTGGACCTGCGACCTGTCGCACGACTACGTGACCATCAACGCCGATTACCGTTCATGACCCAACTCGACCAATTTCTGATCCGCGCCGAAGGCTTGCTGGCGCGCCTGGAATCCATCCTGCCGCCGCCTGCGCACGCCACCGACTGGGGGCGCGCCACCGCGTTTCGCTGGCGCAAACGGGCCGCTCAAGGCGTCGGCTTTCTGCAGCCGGTAGCGCATATCGCCAGCATCGATTTGAACGATCTGCACAATATCGGGCCGCAAAAGCAGCAGATCGAACAGAATACCCGGCAATTCGTGCAAGGTCGTCCGGCCAACAACGTGTTGCTGACCGGCGCCCGCGGCACCGGCAAGTCGTCGCTGATCAAGGCTTGCCTGAACCGCTATGCAGGCCAGGGTTTGCGCCTGATCGAGGTCGACAAGGCCGATCTGGCCGACTTGCCGGACATCGTCGACCTGGTTGCCACACGGCCCGAGCGCTTCATCGTCTTTTGCGACGACCTGAGTTTCGAGGAAGGCGAGAGCGGCTACAAGGCGCTGAAAGTGGCGCTCGACGGCAGCATCGCCGGGCAATCCGACAATGTGCTGATCTACGCCACCTCCAACCGGCGCCACCTGCTGCCGGAGCGCATGGCCGACAACGAAAGCTACAAGCGCAGCGACGATGGCGATTTGCATCCGGGCGAGACGGTCGAGGAAAAGATTTCGCTGTCGGAGCGGTTCGGCCTGTGGGTATCGTTTTACCCGTTTAGGCAGGACGATTACCTGGAGATCGTCGCGCACTGGCTGGGCTCGTTCGGCTGCGACGCCGGCCAGATCGCAGCGGCCCGCGCCGATGCGCTGCGCTGGGCCCTGCAGCGCGGTTCGCGCTCCGGCCGCGTGGCTTGGCAGTTCGCCCGGGATCATGCGGGAAAAATGCAATAGTGACGGAGTATGCATAAAAATGCTGCATTTTCCGCATATATTCATTGCGGTATTGCTAAATACAGTATTCAGTATTTTTTAAGGATGGTTTGATGGCTGAATCCAGTCAGAGTCCGATTGCGGTCGCGGTCGGGATTCTCATGCAGCCGAATGGCGATGTTTTGCTGGCGCAACGCCCGGCCGGCAAACCGTACGCCGGCTATTGGGAGTTCCCGGGCGGCAAGGTGGAGCCGGGCGAATCGATTCTGGATGCGCTCAAGCGCGAGTTCGTCGAAGAGCTGGGGGTCGAGATACTGAGCGCCGAGCCCTGGTGCGGCGTCGAGCATGTCTATCCGCATGCCCATGTGCGGCTGCATTTTTACCTCAGCCGCGCATGGCGCGGCGCGCCGCAGAGCCTGGAAGGGCAGGCATTCGCGTGGCAGGGCAGCGTCGGGGTTGCGCCGTTGTTGCCGGCCACCATTCCGCTGCTTGAGTGGCTGGACCGCTTGCGTTACCCGGTCACAGCAGAAATGGAATGATTGCCTTGGTGCGGCGTCGATAATCGGCGTAATCGGAAAAGCGTTCCAGCAAGAAATTCTCTTCGCGCCGGATCTTGATGGCCAGCACGCCCGCCAGCAGCGCCAGCAAGCTCCATTTTGTTGCCGATCCATACGCCAGGCAGGCGGCCAAGCCGCACAGCAGCACCGCCAGGTACATCGGATGCCGGACATGGCGGTAGATGCCGCGCGTGACCAGTGCGGCGCCGCTCCTGGGTTCCGGCAGCACGCTGAAGGTGCGCGCAGGCATCACGGCCAGTGCGGCGCCGGCTGCGATCAGACCCAGCATGAACAGCGCGATGCTGATTGCGGTGAGTTCGGGCGCATTACCAGGAATATTGCCGGGAGCGGCAATCAGGACGATCAGCAGCAGTTGCGCAAAAACCAGCAGGCGTGACATCGCGGCCGTCAGGGCTGCAGTTTTCCGTTGTCATCGACATCCTCGGCAGGATTGACGGCAGGAATCGTGTATTTTTCCTCGGCCCAGGCGCCCAGGTCGATCTGCTTGCAGCGTTCCGAGCAAAAAGGCCGGAAGCGGTTTTTTTCGGCCCATTCGACCTTGCAGCCGCAGGTCGGGCAATTCACAAAAGTAGTCATTGATTAGTAGGCGTTGATGCAGTCAAAAATTGCACAGGGTCAGTTCGAAAGGCACGTCGCCTTCGAATGCCTTGGGCTTCATGTTGCCGTCCTGGCAGGTGAAGCGGATCCACAGCATGTATTTGTTGGCGGAAATTTCGGGGATGCAACCGAGTTCTTCATCGATTTCCAGGCGCAGCATCTGGTAAATCTTGCCCTGCAGCATTTGCTGGTAAGTGCCTGATTGCGCGATGATCTTGCTGGTGCTGCCCGATTCGCGCAACAGTCTCAACACCAGACTCAATGCCTCGAACAGCGGCAGCAACGGCGAAAACCATTTCGATATATCGTCAAACCGCTGTTGCGCCGGACGCTGTTGCCAGGCGTAATACGAAGGCAAATCGAATTCGCAGGCGCCGCCGGGGATGATGGTGCGACCGCGGATGCTCATCAGCCATTCATTTTCGCGCACGTTTTGCCCGGTCTTGCCTTGTGCGGCCATCAGGGTGGTGCTGATGCGATCGAGTTCGAGCAATATTTCATCGAGCCGCCGGGCTTCCACATTCGGATTGCTTTTGAAGCCGAGCAGCGTGTGCTTCTGGCGCTCCAGTTCCTGCAGCAGATCCGACTTCAGGTCGGCGCGGCCGGCGACTTCGAGCATTTCGAAGATCGTGCAAAGGGCAACATGGTGTTGCAGCGCATGTTCCTGATGCAGGAAAAAAGTGAATTTTTCGTACAGGTCTTCCAGCCGCAGCAACGTGCGAATACGCTCGTTGAAAGGGTATTCGTAAACAATCAAAGCGGATCCCGGTAAAGGTTGATGGTTATGTGATTCTGAACGATGCGGGCGCAAATTACAAATGCTGAGAATATTTAGCCGCCAGCGACAAGTACAGCGCATGCAAGCGCTCGACCTGCGGCGCCAGCGCGCTGGCGTCGGCGTCATTGACGATCACGTCGTCGGCCGCTGCCAGGCGCGCCGCCCGTGTAGCCTGCTGCGCCATGATCGCGCGCACTTGCGCCTCGCTCATGCGGTTGCGCTGCATCACGCGCTGGATTTGCAGCGCTTCCGGACAATCGATGACCAGCACCCGCGCCACGCGCCGGACCCAGTCGCCGGACTCGACCAGCAGCGGCACCACCGGCATCAGGTAGTCGCCCTCGGCCTGTTGCGCGGCGCGTTCGGTCTCGGCCCGTATCAGCGGGTGCAGGATCGCTTCGAGCCGCTGTTTGGCGGCCGGGTCGGAAAACACCTTGGCGCGCATCGCGCTCCGGTCCATCGCGCCGTCGGCGCCGATGAAGGCGCTGCCGAACTGAGCCCGAATCGCGGCGATGGCAGCGCCATCCGGCGCGCACAGGCGATGTGCGATCAGATCGGTATCGATGATGGCGGCGCCGCGCTCGGCGAACAGATCGGCCACCGTACTCTTGCCGCTGCCGATGCCGCCGGTTAATCCGACTGAAAAGCGATTCTTCATGGATGCCTCAGGAGCAGGAGAAGGATTTTCGTATGATTATCTATAACAGGGAGTATATTTAAGAAACATATTATTTCCGCAATATTTCATTGGCACATTGAAAATACATGGCCTTGTATGTATGTCGTCGCAAGCGGCGCCTAGAGCAGGAAGCCGAGCGTGCCGGCGGCGATTGATTTGCCATAGAGTAAAGCAATCATGCCGGCGGCGGCCAGATAAGGGCCGAATGGGATCGGGTTGTCGCGGCCGCGCCTGGTGAAAACAATCAGGAATATGCCGACGGTGGCGCCGACCACTGACGATAGCAGGATAATCATCGGCAGCATGCCCCAGCCCAGCCATGCGCCGAGTGCGGCCAGCAGCTTGAAGTCGCCATAACCCATGCCTTCCTTGCCGGTGGCGAGCTTGAATAGCCAATAGATTGCCCACAGGGCCAGATAGCCGGCTGCGGCACCGATCACCGCGTCCGGCAATGGCGCGAAGGTGCCGTTCAGGTTGACCAGCAGGCCGGCCCACAGCAGCGGCAGCGTCAGGTCGTCGGGCAGCAGCTGGGTATCGGCATCGATGAAGGTCATCGCAATCAGCAGATAGGCGAACAGCAGCGTCGACAGGCCGGCCAGGCCGGCGCCGAAACGCCATATTAGCAGCGCCGACAAGGCGCCGGTCAGCAGTTCGATGGCCGGATAACGGGCCGAAATCGGCGCTTGGCAGGACGCGCACTTGCCTCTTAGCACCAGATAGCTGATCACCGGGATGTTCTCCAGCGCACTGATCCGGTGCCCGCAATGGGGGCAGGCGGAACGCGGCAGCATCAGGTCGAAACGGTCGGCGTGCGGCAGGCTCAGGCCGCTTTCGTGCGCCACGTAATTGTCCGATTCGCGCTGCATCATCTTCGGCATGCGATAGATCACCACATTCAGAAAACTGCCGATCAGCAGGCCGAACAGGCTGGCCAGCGCGGCACCCAGAGAATTCCCGGGCGCCGCAAAGAAGGCAAATTCCTGCATCAGACCACCGCCCCCAGTTTGAAGATGGGCAGGTACATGGCAATCACCAGGCCGCCGATCAGCACGCCCAGAACCACCATGATCAACGGTTCCATCAGGCTGGAAAGCGAGGCTACCGCATCGTCGACTTCTTCCTCGTAGAAATCGGCGACCTTGCCCAGCATCATGTCGAGCGAGCCGGATTCTTCGCCGATCGAGACCATTTGCGTGACCATGTTCGGAAACACTTCGGAATTTTGCATTGCAGCGGTCAGGCTGGTGCCGGTACTGACTTCGGTCTGGATCTTCTTGGTGGCGTCCAGATAGACTGCATTGCCGCAGGCGCCGCCGACCGAATCGAGCGACTCGACCAGTGGCACGCCGGCGGCAAACATGGTGGCCAGCGTGCGGGTCCAGCGCGCGATGGTGGCCTTGCGGATCACTGCGCCGAAAATCGGTGCCTTCAGCAACAGCCGGTCCATGGTCTGCTGCACCTTCAGCGAACGCTTCCATGATTGAAAAAACAGATACAGGCCGCCGAAGATCAGGCCGAAGATCAGATACCACCATTCGACGAAGAAATCCGAAATCGCCATCACGAACAGGGTCGGCGCCGGCAGATCGGCGCCGAAACTCTTGAATACATCCTTGAAAGCCGGCACCACCCAGATCATGATCACCGCGGTCACCACGAAGGCTACCACCAGAATCGATACCGGATAGAACATGGCCGACTTGATCTTGCCCTTGATGGCGATGGTTTTTTCCTTGTACACCGCCAGCCGGGTCAGCAAGTCTTCCAGAATCCCGGCCTGTTCGCCGGCTCCCACCAGATTGCAGAACAGCGGGTCGAAATACAGCGGGAACTTGCGGAACGCCTGATTCAGGCTCGATCCGGTTTCGACGTCGGCGCGGATATCCTGCACCAGCTTGGATACCGACGGATTGGCGTTGCCCTTGGCGATGATGTCAAACGCTTGCAGCAGCGGTACGCCGGCCTTCATCATGGTGGCCAGCTGGCGGGTAAACAGCGTGATGTCCTTGTCGCTGATCCGCTTGCCGCTGCGGAAGTTTTTTTTCTTGATCTTCGTGACCAGTATGCCCTGGCGCCGCAACGTGGCGCTGACTACCGCTTCGCCGCCGGCGCGCAGCTCGCCGCGCACCGACTTGCCGCTCTTGTCCTTGCCTTCCCAGGCAAAAATCGCATCCTTGTTCAGACGCGCGCTTGCGCTATTGCGTGATGCGGTTGCCATCTGCTATCTCCTGTTATTCGTTAGTGCAACCGAGTACTTCTTCCAGGCTGGTCAAACCCTGTTTGACCTTGATCAGCCCCGACTGGCGCAGGGATTTGACGCCTTCCAGCGCCGCCTGGCGTTCTATGTCGGGGGCCGAACCCTGCGACAGGATGATGCATTCGATTTCCTGCGAAATCGGCATGATCTGATAGATCCCGACCCGGCCCTTGTAACCGCTGCCGCTGCAGCGTTCGCAGCCGACCGGCTTGAACGGTTGCCAGCTGCCGTCCAGATCCGCTTCCTTGAAGCCGGCCTGCAACAGCACTTCATCCAGGATTGCTGCCGGCTGCTTGCAGTTGCACAGGCGGCGCGCCAGCCGCTGGGCGGTAATCAGGATCACCGAAGAGGCGATATTGAATGGCGCCACGCCCATATTCATCAGCCGCGTCAGCGTCGACGGCGCATCGTTGGTGTGCAGCGTGGAAAACACCATGTGACCGGTCTGCGCGGCCTTGATGGCGATATCCGCGGTTTCCAGGTCGCGGATCTCGCCCACCATGATCACATCCGGATCCTGGCGCAGGAAGGATTTCAGGGCCACCGCAAAGGTCAGGCCGGCCTTGTCGTTGACGTTGACCTGGTTGACTCCGGGCAAGTTGATCTCGGCCGGATCTTCAGCGGTCGAGATATTGATGCCGGGCTTGTTGATCACGTTCAGGCAGGTATACAGCGACACCGTTTTGCCCGAGCCGGTCGGGCCGGTCACCAGCACCATCCCGTAAGGGCGCTGGATCGCGTTGAGCAGGGTTTCCTTCTGATCCGCATCGTAGCCCAGCGCATCTATCCCCATCTGGGCCTGAGTCGCATCCAGGATACGCATGACGATCTTCTCTCCGAACAGGGTTGGCAGAGTGCTGACCCGGAAGTCGATGGTGCGCGTTTTGGATACCACCAGTTTCATGCGGCCATCTTGCGGCACGCGTTTTTCGGAAATATCGAGCCTGGAAATGACCTTGATGCGCGAGGCCAGTTTTTCCTTGATCGCCAGCGGCGGTTGCGCGACTTCGCGCAAGATGCCATCGACGCGGAAACGGATCCGGTAAAACTTCTCGAACGGTTCGAAGTGGATGTCGGATGCGCCCAGATTAATCCCGTCGAGTAATATCTTTTGCAAAAACTTGACAACCGGGGCATCGTCGATGTCGGTCCCGACC
Source organism: Oxalobacteraceae bacterium (assembly GCA_030698225.1). Classification (GTDB taxonomy): domain Bacteria; phylum Pseudomonadota; class Gammaproteobacteria; order Burkholderiales; family Burkholderiaceae_D; genus AVCC01. Next base: position 43,705 of record JAUYNR010000049.1, read on the forward strand.
GCGTCCGTCGCGGCGGCAGTGTCGTCTTCGATGAAATTGATATCGAGATCGTCGCCGATCAGCTCGTTCAGGCTTTGCTCGGCATTCTGCCCGAATTTTTCCAGCAGTTGCAGCAGCATGTCGTGCTGCACGATTACCGGTTCGACGATCAGGCCGGTCTGGAACTTGATCTGGTCGAAAGCCTGCATGTTGGTCGGGTCCGAGATCGCGACCGTGATCTTGTTGCCGCGTTTGGCCAATGCAATTACGCGCTGCCCCTGCATCAGCCGGTCATCGATGATTTTTTCCGGCAGCGCTGCGATATCGAGCGCAGACAGATCCAGTGCCGGATAACCGTAGGTTTCTGAGCAGAACAGTGCCAGTGCACGTTTCTCGATATGGCCGCTTTGCAGCAGCACATCGATGAAAAGGGATTTTTCGGAAAATGCTTTCTTGTTCAGAGCCTCGGCTTGCGATGTCGATAGATGCCCTGCCTGCACCAATGCCCTGGCCAGTCCTGACATGGGGAGGGGGACGATGCTGTGGGGAGACGCTGCTGCCATAAGAGATTCAGTCGGGAAAAGATGCAAAAAAACAGTGAAGTAGGCGGCTAGATGATGCCTTCAAGCATCTGACTTGTAAAGGCATTGCCATGGCAGTGTGGCTTTTTACGCCTCCGACCGCGCTGCCGAAGAGTCATGATTTCTTGGCCGCGCGGTTTTTTGGCATGCGGCGTATCAGCTTGACCACTTTGATCGCCTGGTTCTGGACCTGGATGATTTCGATTATGCATTTCGGAAACTTGACGCTGACATTCGCATCAGGAATATCCTGCAATAATTCCAGCAGCAAGCCGTTGAGCGTTTTCGGCCCATCCAGCGGCAGTTCCAATCCCAGCCGCTTATTGATGTCGCGCAGCGCAGTGGCGCCTTCCAGCAGGCATTCGTCGTGTTCGTCCCATCGGAAGTTGTCGGCGCGGGTGGCGCCCGGCGTGGACGTCGTGAATTCGCCGATCATTTCTTCAATGATGTCTTCCAGCGTTACCAGTCCCTGCACTTCGCCGTACTCATCGACGATGATGCCAAGACGCTCGTGATTTTCCTGGAAGTACTGCAGCTGGTTAAATACGCCGGTGTCTTGCGGAATAAAATAAGGTTCGGTCAGCAGTGCGCGAAAATGCTCCACCGTTAATTCCTGTTCCTGGCTGAGCAAGGCTACCGCTTTGCGCATGTGCAGGATGCCCACGATTTTGTTGATTTCGCCTTCATATACCGGAAGCTTGTTGTGATAACAGGTCACCAACTGGTGCTTGATCTCTTCCACCGGGACTGACAGGTTCAGTGCTTCGATCTGGGCTCGCGGCGTCATCACGTCCTCGACCGAAATGGTTTCCAGGTCGAACAGGTTGAGCAGGATGCTCTTGTGCTTCTGTGGGATGAAATTGCCGCCTTCCAGCACGATCGAGCGCAATTCTTCCGGCGACAGCCGTTGCTCTGGCGCGTTGGCGCCGGTCTTGATGCGAAACAGCTTGAATACCCCTGATACGAACAGGTTGACAAACCAGACTACCGGCTTGCCGATGGCGAGCAAGATTTTGAGGATGAAACTGGCCGGCAGGATGATGCGCTCCGGATAGGTCGCGCCTATCACTTTGGGGACGATCTCGGCGAAGATGATCAGTAGGAAAGCCACCACGCCGGTAGCCATCGTGATTACCTTGTCGTCATTGCCGAAGGCGGTAATTGCCATCGCGGTCACCAGGGCCGCCACCAGCGCATTGACGACGGTATTGCCGATCAGAATCAGCGCGAGCACCTTGTCGATGCGTTCCAGCAACCATAGCGTGGTGCCGGCTAGCTTGCTGCCGCGTTGTGCCAGATGACGCAGCCGATGGCGATTGGCCGCCATCAGGGAGGTTTCGGAAATGGAAAAAAAGGCGGAACAACATATCAGAAGGGCAAGCGTAAGCAGCTGCACCCATAGCGGAACGGAATTCAATGGTTTGCCGTTAAAAAGAATTGCACAAGGAAATTGCCCGATAACCGGGTCGGAATGAGAGGATTCGAACCTCGGCCATAAATGCTCCGGACGGCTAACTATTTACTGCCGTAGCTTCTAATTGGAACTGTAATTCTGATGCAATCAAGTACTTAGCGCAAGCTGCGCACAACAGGCGGTAGCTAAGCTCCCGCCCTCGATTCGACGCAGATTTCTATGGCCGCAGATCACGGATTCAGGCGCGAACCGCGCCCTAAGCGACCGCAGTGCCTTCGTGCCGATCGTCGAACGTCGAACGTCGGGGCACTTTATTTACACGGAGGTGCTCCGCCGCGCAGCAGATTCATGAGCGTGTCCTGTTGCGTCGCTTGGATAAGGTCCGCCATCGCCAGATCAGCGTAATCAGTCCGTAAGTAACCAACCCCATCAGCGCGGCGGTGATGGATACGCCCACCAGCAGCGGTTTGCCCAGGGCGGCAATGCGTTGCCACAAGCTGACGTCGCCATCGCTTTCCGGTGTGATGGCGCTAGCAGTGGCGTTCGCCGGTACGGTATCGCCGGTCACCCAGGCGCCCAGTCGGTAGGCGCCGTAGTAGATGGGGCCGAAGGTGAGCGGATTGGTGATGAGGGTGCTTGCGGCGGCGGCCGGAACGTTGGCACGCAGTATCACGGCGGCGGCTACCGAGAGCGGAATCTGCGCAATGGGGGTAAGCAGGCCGAAGAACACGCCCAACGCCACACCCATGGCGACCCCGCGCCGCGACCAGTGCCAAAGCTTGGGTTGATGCAGCCAAGGACCGAGCCAGGCGAGCCAGCGGTTACCATGAATCTGATCCCGAGTCGGCATATGGCGTCGTATACGCTCTCGTAAGCTCATTCAATTCTCCTGTATAAGCCATAGTCGCAGTAGGGTCACACCACGGCACGGGCAATGGTGGCGAAATTGTCATCGGTGAGTGCCAGATCGGCAGTCTCGAGCGCAGGGGTGTCGTTGAAGCGGTTGCCGGCCATGGCAACCAACTCACCTTTGGCCTGCAAGGGAGCTATCAGACTCAGCTTACGCTCGGGACGGACGCGAGCGAACTTCTCGGTTTGCCCGGAAATATTATTCATGGATTCAGTCCCTGTCGTTCGACCGGCCCTTGGCCGCATCATCCTCATCGCGGCATGCCTGATGTGAAATATTGCTCTCGTTGACATTGGTAGATTATCGCTATGGCCAAAATATTTCAAAAATTGGCTCGGTAGTGCAAAATTTCAAGATATTGATGATAAATGTCAGACCGCTGGAAATCGCCAAGCCATCCCAGTGCATGGCGTGCGCTTGTCAGAAGTGTGAGGTGCGTGCGATGGGCTGGATAGGAATCTTGTTTTTCGCGTCGGTGCGGTTCATGGACACGGGTTCGATTGCGCTTTCGGGATCGAACGAGATGGTCATTTACTCGGCTGGGGTGTGTTAGGCAAACTGCCAAAACCCACCGTCGATATCAAAAATTAGCCGAAGCGGTTGACATTTTCTTCTTGGAGTCTGGCATGTTTGTTAGGCCAGACATCTGTTTTGGATGCATTCCAATAATTGTAATGGTGTATTCACAATCAGATCGGCGCCCCATGAGCGTGGCGCAAACGCGCCACAATAACCCCATGCTGCCGCGACGGTATGCATGCCGGCCGCCTGCCCGGCCTGGATATCGCGAATGTCATCGCCTATGTACCAACAATCCTGTGGGGCAATGCCAAGACGCCTGGCAGCTTCGAGTAGTGGTCCCGGATGTGGTTTGGGTTGTGGCGTCGTATCGCCGGACACTACACAACCGGCTTCGTGCAAGCCAATCCGGCTAACCAAAGGATCTGTGAAACGCGCTGCCTTGTTGGTTACGATTCCCCAAGCCAGGTCGTGCTCATTTAAGCCCTTGATCAGCTCGATTACGCCATCAAATAGACGGCTTTCCACTGCCAGCGCTGCTGCGTAATTGTTTAGGAAATCAGTTCGCAATATTTCATAGCCTGCATCTTCAGGTTTGAGCCCGAATGCCACGCCGATCAACCCTCTCGCACCGGATGATGCAACTGGACGCAGCGATTCGTACGTTGCAGGCATTAGTCCCCGTGATGTACGCAGCAGATTCACTGCCGCAGCCAGATCCGGCGCAGTGTCGGCTAAAGTTCCATCGAGATCAAACAGGATGGCGCGTGGGATTGGTGGCATATGTATAGTCAAGGGAAGGCCACCTGCGATAATTTGGTCGTAGTTGCCTATCGGTAAAATTTTGTTACGCAGCGCGAGTGCAGGCCATCATGTAGTTGACGCTGGCATCGTGATTGAGTGAATACAATTGGGTTACAGGATTGTATGTCAGGCCCTTCAACGCATCGACAGACATGTCCGCATTTCGAATGAATTGCGATAATTCAGCGGGCGTAATAAATTTTGCATAATCATGCGTACCTTTTGGCAGCAGGCGCAGTAAGTATTCTGCCCCAATAATTGCGAACAGATAGGATTTCAGGTTGCGATTAAGGGTAGAAAAAAATACGTGGCCGCCGGGTTTTGCCAAGGAGGCACAGGCGCGAACTATTGAGGCTGGATCAGGTACATGTTCAAGCATTTCCATGCATGTCACTATGTCGTATTTGCCGGGCTCTCTTGCAGCCAGGTCTTCTGCGGCAATCAATTCGTAGCGAACCTTCGCTCCAGATTCAAGGCTATGCAGATCGGCAACCTTGAGGGCCTTTTTGGATAAGTCGATCCCGGTCACATTGGCGCCCTTATTCGCCATTGACTCTGACAGAATGCCGCCACCACAACCTATGTCGACAACGGTTTTCCCGGCTAATGGGGCGCAGCTATTAATCCATTCCAGGCGAAGTGGGTTGATTGCATGCAAAGGGCGAAATTCCGAGCTTGGATCCCACCAGCGGTGAGCGAGATCGCTGAATTTTTGTAGTTCGAGAGGGTCAGCATTCATAGCTGACATGATAGCTGTAAACGTTGTAAACGTGTTGATATGCAGGCATTGTAAAATAAATTTTGTGCTGATTCATAGTAGTCTGCCCGATTGTTAGCGCCATAAAAAAACCCCGCGTTTGCGGGGTTTTTTAATCGACAAAATCGATTAGTTGCTACGTGTACCAACAACTTCGATTTCTACGCGGCGGTTTTGAGCGCGACCGGCAGCAGATTTGTTGCTGGCAACAGGTTGCTTCTCGCCCTTACCTTCGGTGTATACGCGATTGGTTTCAATACCTTTGGATACTAGGTAAGCCTTAACTGCCTCAGCGCGGCGAATCGACAGTTTCTGGTTGTAAGCATCGGATCCGACTGAGTCTGTATGGCCAACAGCGATGATAACTTCCAGATTGACACCGCTCAGTTTCGAGACCAGGTCATCCAATTTCGCTTTGCCGTCCGCTTTCAATACGGACTTATCAAAATCAAAGAATGCATCCGCTGCAAAAGTAACTTTTTCTGCTGTTGGAGCCGCGACAACAGGTGCGGGTGCAGGCGCAGGTTCCGCAACAGGCGCAGGAGCCGGTGCTTCAGCTTTAACAATTTCACCATCGCAGCCAGGGACCGAGTCGGCAGGAGTCCAGTAACCGGCATGCCAGCACAAGCCGAATGGGTTGCGTGCAATTACACCGCGGCTGTCTTGTACGTATGCGCTATTTGGTGTTTTAGCCTGAATATCCTGCGTGCTTTGTGCAGATGCGGAAATAGACAGGACTGCGGATGCAGCGAAGACGAGTTTTACTAATTTTTTCATATTTTTTCCTCTCGGGTGAGATATCCGCAGATAAAAACTGCGCTACAAATTTACAACATCTAGAAATAAATTACTACTTGCAGCAGGTTATCACAGTTACAAATTAACCATATGCAATAGTCCGGTTTTCATTTTGACACAGGCTTTGCTTTGCTGCGTTGATTGTTAAATTGACTTTGGTGAATTTTTGACCATTCGTTGCGATTTCACAACGATAGAAAAGGGAATTTTTCAGTTGGGAAATTATATGAAGCGCCCTGCCAAAAATGGTTTGTTAAGTTGGACACAATTATTATTGTGTTGACAGACCTTTAACTTCAATGATTAATCGCCGGTTGGGCGCCAAGCACTGGATAAGCTTCTTGCGAGACAAATTTTCGCTGCAGGTTTTTACTGGTTGTGTTGCGCCTGCGCCTACTATGTTAATGGCGGAAACGATATTTTTGCTTGCCAGATAAGCAGCCAGGTTGGCGGCGCGTTTTTCGGATAATTGCTGATTATATTTTCGTGATCCGAGTAAATCAGTATGGCCGGTGATGCGTATTGATTCAGTAATGGTGCAGCTCGCGAGTCCGGGTAGAACTTTATCGTCGACCCGTTTTTTTGCGGCCTTCGCAAGGACTGCACTATTGAATTGAAAAGTCTGGTCGTTTTCCAGTGTTGCCATGAAGTCACATCGTTTAGGTTCTGGTCGGGCGCCAGGCAAAATTTCTTGCGCGAGCGGCGCTGCAATGGCAGGTGCAGTAGGGTTCGCAATGGGGGGGGACAGTTCTCCGTCGCATCCCAGAACTCCATCTGCGGCGAGCCAATTGCCTGTGCGCCAGCAAAGGCCATAGGCGCTACGCACTACTGTTCCATTGCTGTCTTGCAAGTATGCGCTATCTGGTGTTTTGGCTTTAATGTCAGATGTCTGGGCACTCGCGCCGATGACTGTTGAGCCAATCGCAAGGCCTAGGGCCAGTTTTTTGAGCATGCTACTTCCTTAATTGCGATTTCTTCGTATGTGTGGTTGAAACATCCGGCGGTATTTAAACATATTTTATGGATGGGAGGCGTATTTCGTGGAAATATCACATCGCAATGCCGGTCCTCTAAACGCCATGGGGAAACCGGCACATGCTAAAATTACTCGTTTACAAGCTCCGACCAGTTGTTGTAACAATGCCTTCAGGATGGGCATCATATTGTGTTAACCCAGTCAAAGATCAGCCGAACAGCCAATGGATCAATTCGCCAAAGAAACAATCCCGATTTCCCTTGAAGAAGAGATGCGCAAGAGTTACCTCGATTACGCGATGAGCGTGATCGTTGGGCGTGCCTTGCCTGATGTGCGCGACGGCTTGAAGCCGGTACATCGGCGAGTGTTGTTTGCCATGCATGAAATGAACAATGTCTGGAACCGGCCCTATGTGAAATGCGCGCGCGTGGTCGGCGAAGTGATGGGTAAATATCACCCACATGGCGATCAGTCGATCTACGATACGCTGGTGCGGATGGCGCAGAATTTCTCATTGCGTTACATGCTGGTTGACGGGCAGGGCAATTTCGGTTCGGTCGATGGTGATAATGCAGCTGCGATGCGGTATACCGAATGCCGCCTGGGCAAAATAGCCAATGAATTACTGGCTGATATCGACAAAGATACCGTTGATTTTGTGCCTAACTACGATGGCAAGGAAAAGGAGCCATCGGTACTGCCGACCAAGATTCCGAATCTGCTGATTAACGGTTCATCCGGGATTGCGGTCGGGATGGCAACCAATATCCCGCCACACAATATTACGGAAGTCATCAAGGGTGCCTTGCACCTGCTGCGCAATGTCGATTGCAGCATCGATGAGCTGATCGAGATCATCCCGGCACCGGATTTTCCGACCGCCGGCATTATTTATGGTGTGTCCGGTGTGCGCGACGGCTACCGTACCGGCCGCGGCCGGGTCGTGATGCGCGCCAAGACGCATTTCGAAGAGTTCGGCAAGGAAGGTCGCACCGCGCTCATCATCGATGAACTGCCGTACCAGGTTAACAAGAAATCCTTGCTCGAGCGTATCGCCGAGCATGTGCGCGACAAGAAGCTCGAAGGCATTTCCGATATCCGCGACGAGTCCGACAAATCCGGTATGCGGGTAGTGATCGAATTGAAGCGCGGCGAAGTGCCGGAAGTTGTGCTGAATAATCTTTACAAGCAGACGCAGTTGCAAGATACCTTCGGCATGAATATGGTGGCGCTGGTAAATGGTCAGCCGAAGCTGCTGAACTTGAAGGAGATGCTGCAGTGCTTCCTGTCGCACCGGCGCGAAGTCATTACACGCCGTACCGTGTTCGAACTGCGCCGTGCGCGCGAACGCGGGCATGTGCTGGAAGGACTGGCTGTTGCGCTGGCCAATATTGACGATTTCATCGCCATCATCAAGGCGGCGCCGACGCCGCCGATCGCGAAGCTGGAATTGATGTCGCGTGCCTGGGATTCCTCGGTAGTGCGTGAAATGCTGGCGCGCACCGGGGCCGAGAACACCGGCGGCGTCGAGGCATTCCGTCCCGAAAATTTGCCGAAACACTACGGTATCCAGAAAGACGGCCTGTACAAGCTGTCGGACGACCAGGCGCAGGAAATCCTGCAGATGCGCCTGCAGCGACTGACAGGGCTGGAGCAGGACAAGATCGTCAATGAATACAAGGACGTGATGGCGCAGATCGCCGACCTGTTGGATATTCTGTCCAAGCCGGAACGCGTGACCATCATCATCACCGACGAACTGAACCTGGCCGTAAACGAATACGGCGAAGGCAACAAGGACGTGCGGCGTTCGCAGATCGAACTCAATGCAACCGATCTGGAAACCGAAGATTTGATCACGCCGCAGGACATGGTGGTTACGCTGTCGCATACCGGCTACATGAAGTCGCAGCCGATGTCGGAATATCAGGCGCAGAAACGCGGCGGCCGCGGCAAGCAGGCAATGGCAACCAAGGAAGACGACTGGATCGACCAACTGTTCATCGCCAATACCCACGATTACATCTTGTGCTTCTCGAACCGCGGCCGCTTGTACTGGCTCAAGGTATGGGAAGTCCCGCAAGGCTCGCGCAATTCGCGCGGGAAACCGATCGTCAACATGTTCCCGCTGCAGGAAGGCGAGAAGATCACGATGGTGTTGCCGGTATCGGGCGAAAACCGGACTTTCCCGGAAGACCGCTACATCTTCATGGCGACTAGCCTTGGCACTGTCAAGAAAACCCCGTTGCATGATTTTAAAAACCCGCGCAAGGCCGGCATCATTGCGGTCGATCTGGACGAGGGCGATTTCCTGATCGGTGCTGCGCTGACCGATGGCAAGCATGACGTGATGCTGTTCTCCGATGCGGGCAAGGCGGTGCGCTTCGACGAGAACGATGTGCGGCCGATGGGCCGCACCGCGCGCGGTGTGCGCGGCATGAATATGGACGAGGGCCAGCAGGTGATTGCACTGCTGGTGGCTGAGAACGAGCAGCAAAGCGTGTTGACCGCCACCGAAAACGGTTTCGGCAAGCGTACCCCGATCCATGAGTACACCCGTCATGGCCGCGGCACCAAGGGCATGATCGCGATCCAGACCAGCGAGCGTAACGGCAAGGTGGTGGCTGCCACCCTGGTCGAGTCCAGCGATGAAATCATGCTGATCACCACCGGCGGCGTCTTGATCCGCACCCGCGTTTCCGAAATCCGCGAAATGGGCCGTGCGACGCAAGGGGTAACGCTGATCGCGGTCGAAGACGGCACCCGGTTGCGCGGCCTGCAGCGCATCGTGGAGTCCGATGTCGAGAGCGAAGTCGATAGCGAGGAACCGGGCGAGGCATGACGCATATCTACAATTTTTCCGCCGGACCGGCAGTGCTGCCGAAAGAAGTGCTGCAGCAGGCTGCTGCCGAAATGCTCGACTGGCATGGCAGCGGCATGTCGGTAATGGAAATGAGCCATCGCGGCAAGGAATTCATGTCCATCATCGCGGCGGCCGAAAGCGACCTGCGCGAACTGCTGGCGGTGCCGGATAATTACCGGATTCTGTTCATGCAGGGCGGGGCGATTGCCGAAAACGCGATCATCCCGATGAATCTGCTCGGCCGCAAGCCGCAGCCCGCGACTGCGGATTACATCAATACCGGCTCCTGGTCGAGCAAATCCATCAAGGAAGCGAAGAAGTATTGCAACGTCAATGTCGCGGCGTCGTCGGAGGCGGCCCATTTCTCGGCGATTCCTGCGCGCGATCTCTGGCGCTTGTCGGAAAATGCCGCGTATGTGCATATTTGCAGCAACGAAACCATCGATGGCGTCGAATACCAATTCGTGCCGGACGTCGCGGCCGCCACCAACGGTGCGCCGCTAGTGGCCGACATGTCGTCCCACATCCTGTCGCGCGTGATCGATGTGTCGAAATACGGTGTCATCTATGGCGGCGCGCAAAAGAATATCGGTCCGGCCGGCCTGACCATCGTCATCGTGCGCGAGGATTTGATCGGCCATGCATTGCCGTTTTGCCCTTCCGCATTTGACTGGAAAGTGGTGGCCGACAACCATTCGATGTACAACACGCCGCCGACTTATGCGATTTACATCGCCGGCCTGGTGTTCCAGTGGCTCAAACGCCAGGGCGGCGTGGCCGCGATCGAGCAGCGCAATATCGCCAAGGCCAAATTGTTATACGACACTCTCGATGCCAGCAGTTTTTACAGCAACAAGATTGCTGCCGATTGTCGCTCCAGGATGAATATCCCGTTTGCGCTGTGCGACGCTGCACTCAATGCGGCATTTCTGGCCGGCGCCGAAGAACGCGGCTTGTTGCAGCTCAAGGGACACAAGTCGGTGGGCGGCATGCGGGCTTCGATTTATAACGCGATGCCGATCGAGGGCGTGCAGGAATTGGTGGCTTACATGAAACAATTCGAGAGCCGGCACGTCTAGCAGTTTGTCGAGTGATTGATAACGACCCGCGGCCCGCATGCTGCATCAGATACAGAAAATATGAGCCAAGATAAACTCCAGCCCTTGCGTGTGCAGATCGATGCGATCGATCAGCAGATACTGGAATTGCTTAACCAGCGGGCCCGCCTGGCGCAGCAAGTCGGTCATCTGAAAGCCGAAACCAATGCGCCGGTATTTCGTCCGGAGCGCGAGGCGCAAGTGCTGCGCCGGGTGGCCGAACGCAATCCCGGCCCCTTGTTCGGTCCCGATGTGCAGACCATCTTTCGCGAAATCATGTCGTCCTGCCGGGCGCTGGAAAATCGGGTCACGGTCGCCTTTCTCGGTCCGGTCGGCACCTTTACCGAGCAAGCGGTATACCAGCAGTTCGGCCGCGCGGTCGAAGGCATGCCTTGTCCGTCGATCGATGAAGTGTTCCGCGCGGTGGAAGCGGGCACCGCCGACTTCGGCGTGGTGCCGGTCGAAAACTCATCCGAAGGGGCGATCAACCGAACCCTCGACTTGCTGCTGCAAACAACGCTTTCGATCAGCGGTGAGGTGTCGATTCCGGTCCATCACAGCCTGATGTCCTTGAGCGGGACAATGGACGGGGTGGTGCGGATTTGCGCCCATTCGCAGGCGCTGGCGCAGTGCCAGGCCTGGCTGAACCAGAATTATCCGAATATCGAACGCCACGCGGTCGCGTCCAACGGCGAGGCGGCGCGGCTGGCGTCGGAACAGCCGGGCACCGCCGCCATCGCCAGCGAGATTGCCGGTCAGCAGTACGGCTTGCAAATCATTAATGCGCACATTCAGGACGACCCGCACAATCGCACCCGCTTTGCGGTGATCGGCCGCTTGCAGACCAGCCCCAGCGGACGGGATCAGACCTCGCTCGTGTTGTCGGTGCCGAACAAGGCGGGCGCTGTCTATAATCTGCTGGCGCCGCTGGCCAGGCATGGCGTATCAATGACGCGCTTTGAATCGCGTCCGGCCCGCATGGGCACCTGGGAATATTATTTCTATGTCGATATCGAGGGCCATCTGCAGGATGACAAGGTGGCCCGCGCATTGGCCGAGCTGAAACAGAATGCTGCTTTTTTCAAGGTGCTGGGTTCCTATCCTTTTTGTGCCTGAAATCATCGGCCCCTTTTCTGACGCGGCAGCGGCCTAAGTACGGCCTGCCGGAGTGATTCCGGCATCTATTGCATGGATTTTTGCTGAATACATACTGGAATATGTATTTTTAAAGACGCGCTATATCTATGCGGGAACAATAGTTTTTTTAAATATACTCCCGTTATTTTTCAATTCCATGGATGTCGGAGGGGATTCGGCGCAAGTGCTTGATCCGCCTTCATTGGCATGATCCCTAATTTAGAGTCATTCCCTTGTTCAAGAAAATCGTTATTTTCGGTGTCGGGCTGATCGGCGGCTCGTTTGCGCTGGCACTCAAGAGGGCGGCTGCGGCAGCGCAGATTGTCGGCGTCGGCCGCAGCGCCGCACCGCTGGCGCGCGCCATCGAGCTCGGCATCATCGATAGTGCCAGCAGCGCTGATTCCGACGCGCTGGCAATCTGCCTGCGGGATGCCGAATTGATCCTGATTGCGGCGCCGGTAGCCCAGACCGAGGCGATTCTGAATGCCATCGCGCCGCATTTGCAGGCCGGCACTATCGTCACCGACGCCGGCAGCACCAAGACCGATGTGGTGAACGCAGCGCGGCGCGCGCTGGGTGCAAAGGTGGCGCAGTTCGTGCCGGGCCATCCGATCGCCGGACGCGAATTGAACGGTCCGGAAGCGGCGCTGGCAGATTTGTACGTCGGCAAGAAAGTGGTGCTGACACCGCTGCCCGAGAATGCGCCGGACGACGTGGCCCGGGTCGCCGCGGCTTGGCGGCAATGCGGCGCCATCATCCACCAGTTGACGCCGCAGCAGCACGACCGCGTATTTGCCTCGGTCAGCCACTTGCCGCATCTGCTGGCATACGCGCTGGTCGATGATATTGCGCGCAAGCCGCATGCGGACCTGCTGTTCCAGTACGCGGCCAGCGGCTTTCGCGATTTCACCCGGATTGCCGGCTCCTCGCCCGAAATGTGGCGCGACATTGCGCTGGCCAACCAGGGCGCGCTGCTGGGCGAACTGGATGCCTACATGGTCCAATTGACGCACTTGCGCGGCGCGCTGGCAAGCGGTGACGGCGGCGCGCTGGAAGCGATCTTCACCAATGCGCAGCAGGCCCGCCAGCGCTGGGCGGCATCGATTGAAACGGCAGAAAAACAGAACAAGGAAGGCGGCGACTAATGAAGCAGACCATCAAACACAGTAGCATGCAGGCCCAGCATCCGAAGCATTATCCGGCGCATCTGGATCTGGCGCCCGCAATGCATGCGCAGGGCACGGTGCGCCTGCCCGGCTCGAAAAGCATTTCCAACCGCACGCTGCTGCTGGCCGCGCTGGCCGGCGGCGCAACCCGGATCAACGACCTGCTGGCATCCGACGACACTTTCGTGATGCTGGGTGCGCTGCGGCAGCTGGGCGTGCGCTGGGAACAGCAGGATGCGACGCAGAATTACACCGTGTACGGCGTCGACGGCATGCCTCCGGTGCATCAGGCCGACTTGTTCATGGGCAATGCCGGCACCGCGATCCGTCCGCTGACCGCCGCACTGGCGGTGATCGGCGGCGACTACACGCTGCACGGGGTGGCGCGCATGCATGAGCGCCCGATCGGCGATCTGGTCGATGCGCTCAATGCGATCGGTGCGCGCATCAGTTACACCGGCAGCGCCGGCTTCCCGCCGCTGCATATCCAGCGCGGCCATATCGATGCCCGGCGCATGAGCGTGCGCGGCAACGTCTCAAGCCAGTTTCTGACCGCATTGCTGATGGCGGCGCCGTTCATCGCGCGCGAGCATGCGCTCACTATCGAAGTCACCGGCGAACTAATTTCCAGGCCGTATATCGAAATCACATTGAATCTGATGCGGCGCTTCGGCGTGCTGGTCGAGCGCGACGGCTGGCAATCGTTTTCCGTCGCTCCCGGACAGCATTACCAGAGTCCGGGCACGATCCACGTCGAAGGCGACGCATCGTCGGCCTCGTATTTCCTGGCGGCGGGTGCGATTGCCGGCGGCCCGGTGCGGGTCGAAGGCGTCGGTGCTGCCAGCATTCAGGGCGACGTGCGTTTTGTCGAAGCGCTGCAGCAGATGGGCGCCACCATCACCATGGGCGAAAACTGGATCGAAGCCCAATCGCAGGGCGTGTTAAAGGCGATTGATGCGGATTTCAACCACATTCCGGACGCCGCGATGACCATCGCAGTCGCCGCGCTGTATGCGGACGGACCCAGCATCCTGCGCAATATCGGCAGCTGGCGCGTCAAGGAAACCGACCGCATTGCCGCGATGGCGACCGAGCTGCGCAAGCTCGGCGCGCTGGTGGAAGAGGGCCCGGATTACTTGCGGGTGACGCCGCCGGCGCAGATCCGCGCCGCCACCATCGATACCTACGACGACCACCGGATGGCGATGTGCTTCTCGCTGGCAACCCTGCACGGGGCCGCCCGCAGCGGTGCCGCGATGCGCATCAACGACCCGAAATGCGTGGCCAAGACCTTCCCCGATTATTTCGAGGCGTTCGCCGGCATCGCGCGCAATGACTTGTTTTGACGTTGTTCGCGGATATATAACTGATAGCCAGTATTATTGATAACGCACTGTCTATGTGCGGTAAAGGCAGTGTTTTTACATATACCCCAACCAGGAATTGTGATGAATCAGCCCCGTATTCCCGTGATCGCGATCGACGGCCCCACCGCCTCCGGCAAAGGCACTGTCGCGCAACGCGTGGCGCAGCAGCTCGGCTGGCATTATCTGGATTCCGGCGCGCTGTACCGGCTCACCGCGCTGTCGGCATTGCGCAGCAACATCCCGCTGTCGGATCAGGAGCGAATCGCCGCGCTGGCAGCGGCGCTGCGGTGCAGCTTTGCCGGCGCTGTCGTGCGGCTGTCGGATGCCGACGTCACCGATGCGATCCGGGCCGAGGAAGTCGGCAATGCGGCGTCCAGAATCGCCGCCCTGCCGGCGGTGCGGCAGGCACTGGTCGGCCTGCAGCTGGGCTTTCGGCAGGCTCCCGGGCTGGTGGCCGACGGACGCGACATGGGCACCGTAATTTTCCCGGATGCATCATTGAAGATATTCCTGACTGCCAGCGTTGATGCGCGCGCGCAAAGGCGGTATAAGCAATTGATTGACAAGGGTTTTTCTGCTAGTATTATCGACCTCTCCAGGGACTTGATCGAGCGTGATGCGCGCGATATGCAGCGCACCACATCACCGCTCAAGCCCGCCGAGGGCGCGTTTTTGCTCGATACTTCCGACATGAGCGCGGATCAGGCGGTGGCGCAAGTGCTGCGCTGGTATGCGCAAATATTGCTTTGATGCGCGCCTGATATGTATTATTTTGTAATTTTGTAGTGCCGTTGCTGCCGCCCATGACGCAAATTTCTGTGCGGTGTTGATAAACCTAACCCAGTTTAAGTTGCCCGTCGCGACCCCTGCTGGATAACCTGTAAAAAACCTATGACTACTGCTACAACCTCCACCGAATCCACTGGAATGGAAAGTTTTGCTGCCCTGTTCGAGGAATCGCTGTCCCGCCAGGACATGCGCTCCGGCGAAGTGATTTCAGCTGAAGTCGTACGCCTTGACCATAATTTCGTCATCGTCAACGCCGGCCTGAAATCGGAAGCCTTCATCCCTGTTGAAGAATTCAAAAACGATCAAGGCGAACTCGAAGTCAAGGTTGGCGACTTCGTTTCAGTTGCGATCGAATCTCTCGAAAACGGCTTTGGCGACACCATCCTGTCGCGCGACAAGGCAAAACGTCTGGCATCGTGGCTCGCGCTTGAAAAAGCGATGGAATCGGGCGAGATCGTCGTTGGTACAGTCAACGGCAAGGTCAAGGGCGGCCTGACCGTTCTGACCAACGGTATCCGTGCGTTCCTGCCCGGTTCGCTGGTGGATACCCGTCCGGTCAAGGACACCACACCGTTCGAAGGCAAAACGCTCGAATTCAAGGTCATCAAGCTTGATCGCAAACGCAACAACGTCGTGCTGTCACGTCGTGCGGTAATCGAGGCGTCGATGGGCGAAGAGCGTCAAAAGCTGATGGAAACCCTGAAAGAAGGCACCATCGTCAACGGCGTGGTCAAGAACATCACCGACTATGGCGCATTCGTTGATCTGGGCGGCATCGATGGCTTGCTGCACATCACCGATCTGGCATGGCGTCGTGTGCGTCACCCGTCCGAAGTACTGACCGTCGGCCAGGAAATCACTGCCAAGGTCCTGAAATACGATCAAGAGAAAAACCGCGTCTCGCTGGGCGTCAAGCAACTGGGCGACGATCCATGGACCGGCCTGTCACGTCGCTACCCGCAAAGCACGCGCTTGTTCGGTAAAGTCACCAATTTGACCGACTATGGCGCGTTCGTTGAAGTCGAGCAAGGCATCGAAGGTTTGGTGCATGTATCCGAAATGGACTGGACCAACAAGAACGTGGCTCCGAACAAGGTTGTCCAGCTGGGCGATGAAGTCGAAGTCATGGTGCTGGAAATCGACGAAGAGCGTCGTCGCATCAGCCTCGGCATGAAACAGTGCAAGTCCAATCCTTGGGATGATTTCGCAATCACCCACAAGAAGGGCGACAAAGTCCGCGGCGCGATCAAATCGATCACCGACTTCGGCGTATTCATCGGCTTGGCCGGCAACATCGATGGTCTGGTGCATTTGTCCGACCTGTCCTGGACCGAAACCGGCGAAGAGGCAGTACGCCGCTTCAAAAAAGGCGACGAACTGGAAGCCATCGTGTTGGCGATCGACGTCGAGCGCGAGCGCGTTTCCCTCGGTGTCAAGCAACTCGAAGGCGATCCATTCAACAACTTCGCTGCAATGAACGACAAAGGGTCCCTGGTAACGGGTACCGTCAAATCGGTCGAGCCTAAAGGCGCAGTGATCCAGTTGTCCGAAGAAGTCGAAGGCTATCTGCGCGCGTCCGAAATCTCGCGCGACCGCGTTGAAGATGCCGGTACCCACCTGAAAGTCGGCGACACCGTTGAAGCCATGGTGTTGAGCATCGATCGCAAAGCGCGTGGCATCCAATTGTCGATCAAGGCAAAAGACAATGTCGAAACCCAGGAAGCGATGCACAAGATGGCAGCGACAACCGACAACAATGCGGCTTCCGGCACCACCAGCCTGGGCGCGCTGTTGAAGGCGAAGTTCGATAACAAGAACTGATTGTCGATCGCTAAATGACTAAGTCGGAGTTGATAGCCCGTTTGGCCGAGCGTTATTCGCAACTGGTTGCCAAGGATGCGGATTACGCGGTCAAGACCATTCTTGATGCAATGATCGATGCCCTGGCAACCGGACAGCGCATCGAGATCCGGGGCTTCGGCAGCTTTGCGCTGAATAGCCGGCCGCCGCGCATCGGGCGCAATCCGAAGTCTGGCGATCAGGTGATGGTGCCCGAAAAACGGGTGCCGCACTTCAAGCCCGGCAAGCAGTTGCGCGAGCGTGTGGATGCGATGGTGGGCCAGCCCATCAGGGAAGACTGAGTCAATTGCAGATAAATCGAAACGGCATCTACGGATGCCGTTTTTTTTCACGTACAATTTCGCTTATCTTGCTGGCTGCGCGATTCCCGCGCAGCCAGCCATGTTTTTGGGAACCGTGCAATGAAGTTCATTTTTCGAATAGTTGCGGGTCTGCTGTTCATTGTTTTTTTCGGATTTGCCCTGAAGAATACGCAGGAAGTCGCATTGCGATTTTTTCTGGACTATGAAATACGGGCGCCTTTGGTATTGATGCTGCTGGGTTTTTTCGTCAGCGGCGCCATTTTCGGCGTGCTGGCAATGACGCCCACGATATTGCGCCAGCGTCGGGACTTGAGCCGGCGCAAGAAGGCCATCGTCACAATGGAAAAGGAGGGCGCGGCGCGCGAACTGTCGCGCAGCCAGCCGCCACAACCGGACGGCATGCTGCATCGCTGAGTCATGACAAGATTGAACCTACATGGAATTTGAAATTTGGTGGTTGCTCGGGATACCGATTTTTTTCGGACTGGGCTGGATCGCAGCGCGCGTGGATATCAAGCAATTGTTGTCGGAATCGCGCAGTTTGCCCAGCGGCTATTTCAAGGGTTTGAACTTTCTGCTCAATGAGCAGCCGGACAAGGCTATCGATGCATTCATCGAAATCGTCAAGCTCGATCCGGAAACCGTTGAACTGCATTTTGCGCTGGGCAGCCTGTTTCGCCGTCGCGGCGAAACCGAAAGAGCGATCCGGGTGCATCAGAATTTGCTGGCGCGGCCGGACCTGCCGCAGGAACATCGCTTGCAGGCACTGTTTGAGTTGGGCCAGGATTACCTGAAGGCGGGATTGCTGGATCGGGCCGAAGAAACCTTCAATCAATTGCTGGAAACACCCTATGGGGCGCAAGCGCGGCGCGCGTTGCTGGAAATTTTTCAACGCGAAAAAGAATGGCCGCGCGCGATTGAAGCGGCGCAGGGATTGCAGCAATCCGGCGCCGGCGGACGGCAAAAGGAAATCGCCCAGTTCTTCTGTGAAATGGCGCAGGACGAACTGGTCCATACCCATCCGGATGCCGCGCTGGTCTTGCTGGAAAAGGCCCTGGCCGCGGACCGCAAAAGCGTGCGCGCCACCTTGCTGATCGGCGATGTGGCGCAGGCCAAAGGCGATCTCGAAGGCGCATTGCTGGCCTGGCGCCGGGTCGAGCAGCAGAGCGTGCCGCATGTGGCACTGGTGGCGCAGCGTCTGATGGATGGATATCGCAGTGTCGGGCGGGCCGAGGAGGGCATCAATTTATTGAAGTTCTATCTGGCCGAAGCGCCGTCGATCGACTTGCTGGAAGTGGTTTTCAAGGCGGTACTGGAATTGCATGGGGTGGAAGCTGCCAAGCAGCTGGCCAGCGATGAATTGCGCCGCACGCCGACCTTGCTCGGCCTGGACAAGTTGCTCGATGCACGTCTGATGGATGCCAGGCCGGAAATCCGGCCCGAGCTATCGATGGTCAAGCACCTGGTGCACGGTTATGCACAAAAGCTGGCGCGCTATCAATGCAGCCATTGCGGCTTCAAGGCACGCCAATTCTATTGGCAATGCCCGGGCTGCAATCGTTGGGAAACCTATCCGCCGCGCCGCACCGAAGAACTCAACGTGATGAATTAGACTGGCGCTGTATTCATGGAATTTTCCGGCACCTGCATTTTTTAAATTATGCTGGGTATATTGAAAAATACTTAATTGCCCGCATTGTTTTATTGGCTTTTAAATAATACATAGATCAGTATAATATTCTAAAAAGCATCCGGATGGGCGGATGAACAGAAATCGGCATGATCGGATGCTTGCCGTCGCATCCCGATCCGGCCTCCTGCGTGATCCAATTGAAACCTGCCAGCTAAGTTTATGAAAATTATGATTATCGGCACCGGCTATGTTGGCCTGGTCACCGGAGCCTGTCTGGCCGAACGTATCGGACGCTCGGTGTTGACCATTAACGGAAATGCGCTATGAAACTGCCGGGACTGAATACGACACGGATTCTGGTGGTCGGCGATGTGATGCTGGACCGTTACTGGTTCGGCGACGTCAACCGGATATCGCCGGAAGCGCCGGTGCCGGTGGTGCATGTGGCGAAAAGCGAAGAGCGCCTGGGCGGCGCCGCCAACGTGGCGCGCAATGTGGCCGCGCTGGGTGCAAACGCAGGCTTGCTGGGCGTGGTGGGGCAGGACGAAGCAGGCGATGCGATTGCGCGCCTGCTGGATGACGCTGCGATTGACAACTACCTGCAGCGCGACGCCGCGACTTCGACCATCATCAAATTGCGCGTGATCGGGCGCCAGCAGCAATTGCTGCGGATCGATTTCGAGCAAGCGCCGGCGGATGGCGCGTTGCGCGACAAGCTGGCACAGTTTGACAGCTTGCTGTCAGGCTACGATGTGGTCGTGTTGTCCGATTACGCCAAGGGCGGTTTGGTTAATGTGGCCGCGATGATCCGGCTGGCGCGGCAGGCCGGCAAGACGGTGCTGGTCGATCCGAAGGGCGAGGACTTCTCCTGTTATGCGGGGGCTACTATATTGACACCCAACAAGGGCGAGTTCCGCGCCATCGTCGGCGCCTGGAAAGGAGAGGCCGAGCTGACTGCCAAAGCCCAGCAATTGCGCATCGAGCTGCAACTGGAGGCGCTGTTGCTGACCCGCTCGGAAGAAGGCATGACGCTATATTCGGCTCGGGGTGTGTCGCATGTGGCGGCCATGGCGCGCGAAGTGTATGACGTCTCGGGCGCCGGAGATACCGTAATCGCCACGCTGGCCGTGATGCTGGGCGCCGGACTGCCGCTGGATTTGGCGGTCTCCTACGCCAACCGGGCCGGTGGCATCGTGGTCGCGAAATTGGGTACGGCCACCGTCTCCATCGATGAATTGATCGATTAAAATCCCTGACGGAGCGATCCATGGTTTATTTTTTATAGACTTGTTGTATAGTCTATAAAGTTGCTTGCAAGTATGTTTTGCCAGTGCTATTTTGACTGTTTTTATCATCATCAGCCTACTAAAGAGGAATTGAAATGTTCAAAAAACTATTGCTGGGTGTAGTCGGTTTAATCGCAACGATGGGTTTTGCATTCGCGCAAGTCGACATCAACAAGGCAGATCAGGCGGCATTGGACGGGATAAAGGGTATAGGACCATCCACCTCCAAGAACATTCTGAACGAGCGCAAGAAGGGCGGCGACTTTAAGGATTGGCCGGATTTTGAAAAGCGGGTCAAGGGTATCGGCGACAAAAATTCCGCCAAGCTGTCAGCAGCAGGTCTCACCATCAATGGCCTGAACAAGTCGAATGCTCCCGCCAAAGTGGTCGCAACTACTGCCAAGTCCGACGCTGCGCCAGCCAAATAAACCGCAGATTTTCCCCGAAAGCCCCGCAGCCGCAAGTTGCGGGGTTTTTTATTGTCGCCCGATTTGCCGACCAGTCAGCGCGTATTGGCATGACTCGGATTAAAATACAGCTTTGTTGATGTGATAGACCGGACCCCATGCGTTACCAGACAATAGAAGACACGATAGGCAACACCCCATTGGTTGAACTGAAACGGATCGCGGGCGCAGATACTGCCGGTCGAAATAACGTTATCCTGGGCAAGATGGAAGGCAATAATCCGGCCGGTTCGGTCAAGGATCGGGCCGCCTTGTCGATGATCAAGCGTGCCGAAGAGCGCGGCGAGATCAAGCCCGGCGATACCCTGATCGAAGCCACCAGCGGCAATACCGGAATTGCGCTTGCGATGGCGGCTTCCATTCGAGGCTACAAGATGATCTTGCTGATGCCGGAAAACCTCAGCATGGAGCGGCGTCAAAGCATGTCCGCTTATGGAGCGCAATTGGTGCTCACGCCCAAGATCGGCGGCATGGAATATGCCAGGGACCTGGCGCTGCAGATGCAGAAAGACGGCAATGGCATTATCCTTGACCAGTTCTCCAACCCGGACAACCCGCGCGCCCATTATGAAACAACCGGTCCCGAAATATGGCGCGATACTAAAGGACGCGTGACGCATTTTGTGAGTGCGATGGGCACCACCGGCACCATCATGGGCGTGTCGCAGTACTTGAAGGAACAAAATGACGCAGTGCGCATTATTGGCGCGCAACCGGAAGAGGGCTCGCAGATCCCTGGTATCCGTAAATGGCCGGAAGCTTATCTGCCAAAAATCTATGACAAATCCAGAGTCGACCAAATTGAATCGGTAAGCCAGGCAGCAGCGGAACACATGGCACGACGACTGGCGGTCGAGGAGGGTGTTTTCTGCGGCATTTCCGCCGCCGGAGCTTGCGAAGTCGCGCTACGGGTTTCTCAAACGGTGGAGAATGCGACCATCGTATTTGTCGTATGTGATCGCGGAGATCGTTATCTCTCGACGGGGGTTTTCCCCGCCTGACAGCAGGAAACATTCTCGGCTGGCAGTTAGCAACGCTGCGACCCTTCGGTAAATGCGCAGTTCTGCATTGCATGAGCATCCTGCATCCGGTTGTCCCGGACGCAGGACTGATAGCACGTCGGTCCTGCGATCATACGCATGCCACTGCAGCCGGCCGTGGATTATGCTTCTGCCGTCTCTTTTGGTTTGAACTGCTTGTCGCTGATCCTGAACTTGTTGCGGCGATCGCCCATCAGGTAGCGCAGATCGCGGATGCTTAAATCGCTCACTTCGTGCATTCTTATCAACAGAGATGCGCCGACCGGCAATCTGCGGTGGCGAATCTTGCTGATCACTGGCGGCGCAACTTCCAGTGCCCTGGAAAGTGCCGCGTCGTTTTTCAGATGCAGTTTTTCTATCAACGTATCCAGGAGACGGTTTGGATTGTATTCAAACTGGTCCATGAGCGCTGTGCTGCCGGTGTCATTGTCTGTTTGAGTGGTCATGATCTTGGTCTTTCATTTTTTAAGTTTTATGGTGATGGACGCGCAACAAGTAATCTGCTTATTCATGCATCGCGGTGCAGTAATACCGTGAGACTGTGTAAGATCGTAAGCAAATTTACATTTAAAAACAATTTTTCAGATACAACTGAATGGCAGTGCAGATTGCTTTTCCATGCTCTTATTATTGCTTCTACAGTAACGTAAATATCACGACAACGATGCTTTGAAATTCCCGGAAAATTTATTGCTATAAGAATAATATAGTAAAAAATTTCCGTAAGGCAATTACTTTGATGCGCCTGCAATTAATCCCCAATGGCAAAAATGCCCGTGATATTAATCTCATTTTGAGAAAAATATCTACAAAAACATATGTCAGACTGTCAAAAAACTGGAAAAATTCCCTTCACTCAGGAAATATTTTGTCAGATAGATAATGCTGCGATTTGATTGTTGTCAATATTGCATTAAGTATCGGGTATATCCGGATTGACGCCAGCCGAGTCATGCGCTGCTAGCGGTTGCGCATGGCGCTGACGGTACGGCCAAGTTCGATCACCGACATTGCGTAAAAGAAACTGCGGTTATACAGCGTGATGGCGAAAAAATTGTCGGTACCCAGCCAATATTCAGTCGCTTCGGTACCGTTTTGCAAATCGACCAGGCCGTACAGCAAATCGGCTGGCACCTGCGGAGCGGGCACTACGCCTGCGCTTGCCAATGCATCGAACGTGTATTTTGCCTGCAGACCCTGGCCGATGAATGATGTCCAGCGCTGGTCGCTACCGGTTGACGGCGCAATAGTTGCCGGGAAAACGATCGGGTAACCGCGTCTCCAGCCATGCATCGTCAGATAATGGGCCACACTGCCAATCGCATCCGCTGGCGAGTTGCGCAAATCGATCTTGCCGTCCTGGTCGAAATCGACCGCATAGGCCCGAATGCTGCCGGGCATGAACTGTGGCCAGCCTATCGCTCCTGCATACGATCCAGTCAGGGACCATGGGTCGATGCCGGATTCGCGCGCATATAACAGGACATTTTCGAGCTCTCCGCGGAAGAAATCCATTCTCGCGATGCGGGTCGGAGTATTCGGGTAGTCGAAGGCGAGGGTGGTAAGCGCATCGAGCACGCGAAAATTTCCGGTGTTGCGGCCATATACGGTTTCCACGCCGATGATGCCGACGATGATTTCCGCTGGAACGCCATATTGTATTTCGGCATGCTCCAGATCACCGGCATAGTCGTTCCAGAACTGCACGCCGGCATTTACGCGTATCGGTTCCACGAAGCGTGCGCGGTAAGCTTGCCAATTCTTGAGACGCCCCGGCGGCGCCGGTTTTATCAGCTCGATCGCGGCTTCCGCATATTTCACCTGGGCCAGTATCGCTTGTAGTTCGGCCTTGTCGAAACCATGCTTTTCAACCATTTGATCGATGAAACCTGTGACTTCTTTCCACTCTCCGAAATTAACGAATTCCCCCTGGCTGTCCTCCGCTAGTGCGATCTTGCGCACCGCGCCGGGCTGGCCTGCATGGGTATCGGCGGAGTGTGCTCCCAATCCCAGTGCGAGCAGCATGGGCAGGGTAGCGAGGAAGGCGAAGTACGGCAGTGTTCTGGGAAATTTCATCGGCTGGTGCAGGGTGGATTGTGGTTCGGAGGCAACGCTCGCATCAGAGTCGAAGTGCGACTGTCTGGCGTTGGAAAAACATCGATATCCGGTTTGGCGGCGTAAAATACAGAGTGTAAACGGTGAGACGGGATTGCGTCAGTATCTGTGTGTCAGATGCATCCCGCCATTTATCTGTCAATAATATTCCATTCGAGAATGTCATGCCCGGCGGTAGCGGGCGGTCCTGCATCCATGACTACAGCTTTTTATACCCATCCCGATTGTATGCTCCATGAAATGGGCGGCTGGCATCCGGAGTCGCCGGCCCGGCTGCAGGCAATTGAAGACCAGTTGATTGCCAGTCGCATCGACACTTATCTGGAATATCGCCAGGCGCCGGCCGCCGATATTGCTGACATCGGCCGCGTCCATACGCCGGAGGCGATCGCGCTGGTGCGCGATAACGTGCCGCAGCTGCAAAGCGGCCAGGCCAGTTATTTCCCGCTGGATGGCGATACTTCGCTTAATGCGTTCAGCTGGAAAGCGGCGCTGGCCGCTGCTGGCGCTGCGGTCGCGGCCACCGATGCGGTCATCGCAGGCGAGATTGAAAATGCATTTTGCTCGATCCGCCCACCCGGCCACCACGCCCGGCCGACCGAGCCGATGGGTTTTTGCTTGTTCAATAACGTCGCCATCGCTGTCCGGCGCGCGTTGGAAGTGCATGGCCTGCAACGCGTGGCCATCGTCGATTTCGACGTCCATCATGGCAACGGTACCGAGGAAGCATTTGCCAATGAACCAAGGGTGCTGATGGCAAGCCTGTTCCAGCATCCGTTCTACCCCTACAGCGGGACCGACAGCAGCTGCGCCAATGCGATCAACATTCCGCTCCCGGCCGGCACAGGAGGCGCACTGGTGCGCAGGTTAATTGCCGAACAATGGCTGCCGGCGCTGCACGCATACCGGCCGCAAATGATCTTTATATCGGCCGGTTTCGACGCCCACCGGGATGATGATATCGGCCAGATGGATCTGCTGGAAGCCGATTATGCGTGGATCACCCGGCAGATCAAGGATGTCGCCAAACTGCATGCGGGCGGGCGCATCGTTAGTTGCCTGGAAGGAGGCTATAACCTGTCTGCGCTGGGGTGCAGCGTGGTCGCGCATCTGCGGGTGCTGGCCGGACTGGATTAACATAACCTCAGCATCGCTGCCCCGACTAGCCGGATTTTTGATGGAGAACGCCACAACTCCGTACAATAGCGGTTTATCTCGCAAGAATTGACTCCGCATGTCCATACAATGGTTCCCCGGCCACATGAACGCCGCCCGCAAGAAGGCGGCGGAAACCATGGAAACCACCGATCTGGTGGTCGAAGTGCTCGATGCACGCATCCCGCAAGCCAGTTGCAATCCGATGGTCGAAGAGTTGCGCCTGTTCCGGCAGCGTCCTTGTCTGAAAATCCTGAATAAGAGCGATCTGGCCGATCCGGTGGCGACCCAGGCCTGGCTGGCTTTTTATAACAGCCAGAAAAACGTGCGCGCGGTCGCGCTGTCCTGCAAAAATCCGGCCGATGTGCTGAAGATCCCGGCTCTGTGCCTGCAGCAGGCGCCGCATCGCGGCGTACCGACCAAGGCGCTGCGGATGATGATCATGGGCATTCCCAATGTCGGCAAATCGACGCTGATGAATGCTTTGCTCAAGCGGCGCGTCGCCAAAGTCGGCGACGAGCCGGCGGTGACCAAGGTGCAGCAACGGCTGTACCTGAACAAAAACATGATCCTGACCGATACGCCCGGCATGCTGTGGCCAAAAATCGCTCATCCGACCGACGGACTGATGCTGGCCGCCAGTCATGCGATCGGCGTCAATGCCTTGATGGAGGATGAGGTCGCTATTTTCCTCGCCGAAATCCTGCTGCAGCGCTATCCGCAATTGCTGGCAACGCGTTACGGCTTGAAAATCGAGGGGATGGACGCGGTAAGCGTGGTCGAAGGGGTCGCGCTGCGGCGCGGTTTCCGGCTCAAGGGCGGAGACTGGGATTTCGAAAAAGCCGCGCATATTCTGTTGCAGGACTACCGCACCGGCGCGCTCGGGCGCATCAGCCTGGAGACGCCGGACAGTCGCGCCCATCTGCTTGCCACCTATGTGGCTCCGGTACTGCTGGGGCAATCGCGGCGGATTATGGACCAGGATGACGAGCCAGAGGAAGGTGATTTTTGATTTCAGTATATGCGCGGGTATGCATTAAAACTGCCTATTTCCCGCATGTATTCATTGGATTATAAATTTATACAGCGGTAAGTATATATTTAATCGAGAGGGGCTCGGATGGATAATTCGGAATCAATCGCAGAGGTTGCGCTGGTACTGCGCAGCGACAGCGGCGGCATTGCCACGCTGACCTTGAACCGTGCGGCGCAATTCAATCCACTCTCCGAGCAGATGATGGCGGCGCTGCAGGCGATGCTGGATGCGATTGCCAGCGACGACGCGGTGCGGGTCGTGGTGCTCGCCGCCGAGGGCCGGGCGTTCTGCGCCGGTCACGACCTCAAGCAGATGCGCGCCACGCCCAAGCTGGATTATTACCAGGCATTGTTCAAGCAATGCAGCAAGCTGATGCTGACTATCCAGCAACTGCCGCAACCGGTGATCGCCAGGGTGCAGGGCATCGCCACCGCCGCTGGCTGCCAGCTGGTCGCCATGTGCGACCTGGCAGTCGCTTCCAGCGCGGCCCGGTTTGCGGTGTCGGGCATCAATTTGGGCCTGTTCTGCGCCACGCCGTCGGTCGCCCTGTCGCGCAACGTATCGCGCAAGCAGGCGATGGAAATGCTGCTGACCGGCGACTTCATCGACGCCCAGGCAGCGCTGGCGCGCGGCCTGGTCAATCGCGTGGCGGCGCCGGAACAGCTTGATGCCGAAGTCGCCACGCTGACTGCCAGCATCCTGGCCAAACCCGCGGTCGCAGTCGCGATGGGCAAGCAATTATTTTACCGGCAGCTGGAAATGGGGATAGATGCCGCGTATCAGTTGGCCGGGCAAACCATGGCTTGTAACATGATGGACCAGGCGGCGCTGGAAGGCCTGCAGGCCTTCATCGACAAGCGTGCGCCGGACTGGCAGCAATGACTTCAATGCTTAAATGGCCGCAGATCGATGCGTTGAGCGCTTGGGTCGGGCGGCGCCACTGGCAGGCAGTCCACCAGAAGCAGGCACTAATGACCATCAATAAAAACTATCAATACAAAAGCGCCGTCCATCGTTGATGCATGGCGCCAAACCCTCACTCCCGGCTGTCAGGACAAGTGCAGCCGCATTACCGAGTAAAGGCGTTTCTCACACTGACCCTACCACCGCCGCACCAGGCGCTCAAAAGCTGTGGGTGATGCCGACGTCGAATGCATTGATCGCGTTGCCCGCCGTCATTTTCTTGCGGTTGACATCGGTAAACACCATAGTGCGCTTGCTCAGGCTGTACCAGTATCCCACACCGTATTGCTTGTCGAGATCGGAATTCTTGGCCCGGGTAAAAGCCGCCTTCAGCGCGCCGGAACCGAGCGGAGCGGAAGCGCCGACCCGCAGATTGCTCTCGTCGGTAGTCGACGCCCTGGCATAATCGGCATTGATCTTGACCACGCCGAAATCGTAGGCGCCGCCGGCGATGACGGTATTG
>JAUYNR010000054.1 GCA_030698225.1 Oxalobacteraceae bacterium
ACATGAGGCCTGGAAGCTTGCATACCTGTTCGCGCCTTGAATCGTTGGGCACAGCGCACAAAACAAGCCACTGCCACCTCTACATCCACAGACATTTTTAAACCGGCAATTTTAGGAATATTTCACGCCGGCGCGCACAGCCGCCGAGTGGGTACACGGTGGCATGAGCGGCTTTACCCGCGCCGGCGACGTCAAAGTGGTGCCGCTGGCACTGGCTGAACGGGCCCGGCACGAGCAGTTGAAAATCACGCTGATGACCGGTGCCTCGCTCGGTCATGATGTCGACAAGGCATTGACCGAGGCCGGTGCGCTGGCGCGCCGGATGCCGTTCCAGGCCGATCCGGTGCTGCGCGCAGCCATCAATCGCGGCGAGGTGATGTATATCGATCAGCATCTGTCGGAATTGGTTGAAATGCTGCGTACCCGGCAAATCGCGCCGATCGACGTCGCCATCATCGAAGCCATTGCGATCACCGAAACCGGCGCCATCATTCCCTCCACCTCGGTGGGCAACAGCGCCAGTTTCGCGATTCTGGCCGAAAAGGTGATTGTCGAAATCAACCTGACCCAGTCGCTGGAACTGGAAGGTTTGCACGATATCTTCATACCCAAACACCGGCCGCAGCGCGAACCGATCCCGTTGATGACGCCGCACGACCGGATCGGCACCACGGCAATTGAGATTCCACTCGAAAAAATCGTCGCCATCGTCATTACCGACGAGCAAGACAGTTCCTCTACCATCCTGCCGGCCGATGCGGAAATCGCCGCCATCGCCGCCCATCTGGTGAATTTTTTCAAGCAGGAAGTAGCAGTGGGACGCCTGCCCGAGAGCCTGTTGCCGCTGCAGGCCGGCATCGGCACCATCGCCAACGCGGTGATGATGGGCTTCATCGATAGCCCGTTCGAACACATGACGATGTATTCCGAGGTGCTGCAGGACTCCACCTTCGACCTGTTCGATGCCGGCAAGCTCGATTTCGCTTCCGGTTCCTCGATTACGCTGTCAACCGGCAAAAGCCAACAAGTGTTTGGCGATATCGCCCGCTACAAGGATCGGCTGGTATTGCGCCCACAGGAAATCACCAACCACCCGGAAGTGATTCGCCGGCTTGGCATCATCGCCATCAATACCGCGCTGGAAGCGGACATCTACGGCAATGTCAATTCGACCCATCTGCAGGGCACCCACATGATGAACGGCATCGGCGGCTCGGGCGACTTTGCGCGCAATGCCTATTTGTCGGTATTTGCCACCAAATCGGTGGCCAAGGGCGGCAAGATATCCAGCATCGTGCCGATGGTGTCGCATGTCGACCACACCGAGCATGATGTCGACATCATGGTCACCGAAATCGGCCTGGCAGACCTGCGCGGCCTGGCGCCGCGCGAACGGGCCCAGGTCATCATCAACCAGTGCGTGGCCGAACCGTACCGGCAAATTCTCAACGACTACGTAGCCGAAGCCAATCTGCGCGGCGGACAAACCCCGCATGTGCTGGAAAACGCATTTGCGTGGCACAGCCGCTACCGCGACACCGGTACGATGCTGCCGGCGGTCAAAAATCCGGCCTCGAAAATCCAGCCGGCCAGTCTGTTGTCTGGGCAGGTGGAGAGCCTCGAAATGCTGCCGATTTAGGCTGTAAACCGTGAAATGACCGACTTCCTCGAGGTCGTTTCATGGATGACATCAATCGGACACGTCATCTTGCATAAGTCATTTTTAATCACTATGATTAAAAATGACTTAAACGCAAAAGGAAAAGCTATGGCACAGACAGATACCAAAGTGCTGACCGCCCACATACCGCTGCCATTGGCCGAAAAAGTGGATCAATTGGCCGCTCGCCTCGAACGCTCGCGCGGATGGATCGTCAAGCAGGCGTTGTCGGCCTGGATAGACCAAGAAGAGGAACGCAGCCGTTTGACCCGCGAGGCGTTAGCCGATGTGGACGCCGCACGCGTCATCGACCATCAGGCCGTGCAGGCGTGGGCCGATAGCCTCGGCACGCCCCAGCCGCTGCCGGTGCCTCGTTGATGGAATTGAAGTGGACGAGCAAAGCACTCTCTGACTTGGCGCGGCTGTATGACTTCCTGGCTTCGGTGAATAAATCGGCCGCTGCGCGCACTGTGCAGGCGATTGCCACCGCGCCGTCTAGTCTGCTGATGAATCCGCGTATCGGTGAAAAACTGGAAGAGTTCGAGCCGCGCGAAGTCCGACGGATTCTCGCCGGACATTATGAAATCCGCTATGAAATCCAGGAATCCACTATCTACGTGCTGCGGCTATGGCACACACGAGAACATCGCTAACATCAATTTATCCGGAGTATGCAAAATAACATGGCATTTCCCTCATAATTTAACTGCGGCATGAAAAAATACATGCCGCTGTATATTTTCATCCCGCAATACATTTCTCGAATCAAACCCGCCGGCAACGTATCGTTGCCGCATCTTTTTGCAGCGCGTCGATCAATGGCTGCGGAATCGGCCCATCCACGTCGGTGACCGCATAGCCGAGCGCGCCGCGGGTTTGCAGTTGCTGGGCGACGATATTCAGGCCGAACTGCGCGAACTGCAGGTTCATGCGGGCGATCACGCCGGGCTCGTTGCGATGCACGTGCAGCACGCGGCTGAAAGCGCCCTTGTCCTGATGCGCAACTTCCGGGAAATTGACCGCCGACTTGGTGGTGCCGGCCAGCAGAAAACGCGCCAGCTTGTCGGCGACTTCAAGGCCGATGTTTTCCTGCGCCTCTTCGGTGCTGCCGCCGATATGCGGGGTCAGGATCACATTGTCGAGATCGAGCAACGGTGAGACGAACGGTTCTTTCTCGCTGCTGGGTTCGAGCGGGAATACATCAATCGCCGCCCCCGCCAGTTTCTTGTCGCGCAATGCGCGGTCGAGCGCATCGATATCGACCACGTTGCCGCGCGATGCATTGATCAGTACCGCCGACGGCTTCATCTGCGCGATGCGCTCGGCATTCATGATGTTTTCGGTGCTGCGCAAGCCGGGCACATGCAAGGTGACGATGTCGGCCTGCTCCAGCAATGCCTGCAGCGAGAACACCGGAGTCGCGTTGCCCAGCGGCAGCTTGTTTTCGGGATCGAAATAGATCACCCGCATGCCGACGCTTTCGGCCAGGATGCCGACCTGGGCGCCGATATTGCCGTAGCCGATAATCCCGATTACCTTGTTCCTGACTTCAAACGCGCCCTGCGCATTCTTGTCCCAGACCCCGCGATGGGCGCGGGCGTTCTTTTCCGGAATGCGGCGCAACAGCAGGATCGCTTGCGCAATCACCAGCTCGGCCACCGAACGGGTATTCGAATACGGCGCATTGAACACCGGCACCCCGTGCATCGCCGCCGCAGCCAGATCGACCTGGTTGGTGCCGATGCAAAAGCAGCCGACGGTTTTCAATCTGGGCAAGGTCGCCAACACTTCAGCGGTGAGATGGGTGCGCGAACGGATGCCGACCGCATCCGCGTCCGCCAGTGCGGCAAGCAACTCCGGCCCCGACAGCGCGCCCGGCATCTGCACCACATCGGTCAGCCCGAACGAAGCCAAATGCGCGAGCGCATTCGGGTGAATTTTTTCCAGCAGTACGATCTTGCTCATTGTTTTCCCATTCCCGGACTAAAGAGGCATTTGAAATAAATATTAACATGACGAGCGAAAGCAGGTTACCGGCCGTCGTCCGCTCCGCAGCCTTAGCGAAACAGCCGCAAACGGGCCAGCGCTCCCAATATCGTAGCGACCGCCAGCGCAGTCAACCCGACCTGGATCAAAGATAGCGCGCCGAAGTGGAATAGTTCGCGCAGCACCGGCACCGACAGCGCCAGCAACAGGATCAGCAGCGCGCCGGCGACGATCCCCCACAGGGCTGGGTTGGGAAGTGCCAAGGCGCTGCGCAAGGGCAGCGTCCAGGAGCGGTTGATGAAGATCAGACCGATGTCGCCGATGATCATCGCGGTGAATACAATCGCCCGCGACTGCGCGTCGCCAAGGCCGCCAAATTGCGCCAGTTGATACACCGCCAGCAGCAGCACCAGCAGGACCAAGCCCTGGCGCACCCCGATCATCAGTATTTTGCGGTCGAAAATCCTGGCTTCAGGCGGACGCGGCGGACGCTGCATCACATCGGACTCTTCTGTCTCGGCCTCGAATGCGACTGAGCAGGTCGGGTCTATCATCAACTCGAAGAATACGATGTGTACCGGCAGAAATATCAGCGGCCAGCCCAGCATCACCGGCAGCAATGACATGCCGGCAATCGGAATGTGCGCGGCGACGACGAACACCACCGCCTTGCGCAGATTGTCGAAGATGCGTCGGCCCAGTCGCACCGCCGCCACAATCGACGAAAAATCGTCATCCAGCAACACCAGTGCGGCCGATTCGCGCGCCACATCGGTACCGCGCCCTCCCATCGCGATGCCGATATGGGCTGCCTTCAGCGCCGCCGCGTCATTCACGCCATCGCCGGTCATGGCGACGATTTCACCGGCATCTTTGAGCGCCGAAATCAGCCGCAGCTTCTGCTGCGGCATCACACGGCAAAAGATGTTCGCCTGCGCCAGGCGGCGCTGCAGTTGCACGTCATCCAGCGCATCGAGTTCGGCCCCGGTGATCAGGCCATCGGCTGCATCCAGGCCGCTTTGGCGGGCGATGTTCTGCGCGGTGGCCGGATAGTCTCCGGTAATCATGATCACGCGGATGCCGGCCGCGTGGCATTGCCTGATGGCATCCTGAACCGAGGGTCGCAGCGGGTCGGCCAGCCCGATCAGGCCGAGAAAGCGAAACGCGAAATCATGCTGGATCGCCGGCAGATCGGAGTGCTGGAACGACGCCCTGGCTACCGCCAGCACCCGCAATCCCTGCTGCGCCAGCTGATTGACCTGTGCGGTAATGTCTGCCACACGCTGCGGCGCCAGATGGCAGAGGTCGATCACGGCCTCCGGCGCGCCCTTGGCAGCGATCACGTAGTGCGCCCGGTTGGGCGATTGCCAGACCCGCGACATTGCCAGCAATGCGGGCGAAAGCGGGTACTCCTCCACCAGCGTCCAGCCATGATGAATATGCTCGGTGCCTGCCAGCGCGCTCTGGCCCGCCTGCTGGATCGCCTGTTCCATCGGGTCGAACGGGTCGCGATGGCTGGCCAGCATCGCGAATTCCAGTGTTTCGTGAAAAATCTCCGCTAAATCTTCCGGCTTGACGCCGGCAGCAGCGTCAAATGCATGGGTTGCGCGATCGACCATGATCTGCGCCAGCGCCATCCGGTTTTGGGTCAGGGTGCCGGTCTTGTCCACGCACAGCACGGTAGCCGCGCCCAGCATTTCGATGGCGGAAATGCGCCGCGTCAAAACTTGTTTCCTGGCAATTCTCCAGGCACCCATCCCGAGAAAAATCGTCAGGATCAGCGGCAACTCCTGCGGCAACAGTGCCATAGCCAGCGTCAGACCGGCCAGCAGGCCGTTGAGCCAGTTATCCCGTGTGAGTGCATACCAGACCGCCAGAAAGACTACCAGGACGATACTTGATAATGCGACCAGCTTGACCGCCTGCGCGGTTTCCCGCTGCACCCGGCTGGGCTCCTCTTCCAGCGCATGGAGGGCGCGGCCGATGCGGCCCAGCACGGTTTGCTCGGCGATTGCCACCACTTGCGCCTGCCCACGGCCTTGCACGATCAGCGTACCGGAAAACAGATAAGGCAGATCGTCGCCGCCGGGTTGGCCTATCGCATCAGTCACAGCCTGGCCCGACGCTTCGGAACGGATGCTGCCGGCCTGCTTCCTGACCGGCACCGATTCGCCGCTCAGCAGCGATTCATCGACAGTCATGCTCTGGCTATCCTGCAGGATGGCGTCGGCCGGCACCCGGTCGCCTTCTGTCAGAATGATGATGTCGCCACGCACCACTTCCCGTCCGGCGATACGCTGGCGCCGACCGTCGCGCAGCACCAGCGCGCGTGGGCTGGACAGGTCGCGCAAGGCTTCCAGCGCCCGCTCGCTCTTGCGCTGCTGGAGAAAACTCAGGGCCATGACAACGAATACCAAGCCGAGCAGAATGTAGGCGTCTTCGCGGCTGCCCAGAAACAGGTAAATGCTGCCGCAGGCAACCAGCAGAATCAACATCGGTTCGCGCACCACCTCCCAGGCAATCGCCAACAGGGAGCGCGGCTTGGCCGAAGGCAGTTCGTTCCAGCCCTCGCTACTCTGGCGCTGCAGCACTGTTGCTGCAGTCAATCCGGTGCAGGTGCCGGTATCGGTAGTATTGCGCATGGCTCCCAAGTATGACAGTAGCGCAGACACTCGCGCTTGCGCTTGCGAAATGTCAGGACTTTCCGGTCGCAACAGCCCAGTCGAAAAATGCTCGCGAGACACATTCTTTTCCCTATGGTATATCCACAGCATTGCACTGTATTAATAGTCGACTGTGGAATGCCGTTATCAGGAAGAAATGAAGACAAGAATGTGTTAGCTGAAGTCAGTTTTGTCTGTCCAAATCGAGGTGAATTTGCTATTGTTATTAAGTTAATGAACACCCGCACCTGCTATATAGATGAAATCACTTACGCGCTTCGGCACACCTTTAACCCCAGATATTGCGAAAATCAGCTTGTCTGAAATTCCGTATTTTTTCCAAGTAATTGACAGTACCGCAGAAGCTGACGGAAAAGTTGACCGCCGCGCTGCCGTCTGCTGCCGATGACATCCTTTCTGAAATCGAAGAATACCATCACCGGCAGTGACGTTTTTCGCGTTCTGTCCCCGGTTCTTTACGCCTCGGCGCTGCTGCACGGAGGATTTACCCTGAGTTGGCAGCACAATCTGCGAACTTACGCACACCTGGCGTCGACGGCTGTTCTGGCGCTGTTGCTGTTGCTTGCACTGCAACGCCTGTTTTCCAGTACGGCAAAGGATTTAACACGCCGGCGCGGCTTGATCGAGTGTGGCGCGACGCTGCTGGCGGTGATCACGCTGGCGCTGCCACCATCCGGGATGGCATTCCCCTGGCTGATCATGATGGTTTGCCTGTTCCCTCTGATTCTGAGCGGCAGGTTGATGATAGGCCTGGTGGCAGCGATCGGCCTGACCGGCCTGGCACTCAATCTGTTTTCAGGCGCAGCGGCCGCCGACTTGCTATCCCAGCTTCTGGTTATCCTGTTTGCCGGCGCGCTGGCCGTATTGCTGTCTGAAGTGCTGCGCTTTCACCTAGTCACCACACGCAAATCGCGCGTCAATCTGGCGCGTTTCAATGCCATCGCCCGCGTAACCCAGAATGTGTTCATCATTACCGATGCCGACCTCAAGGTGCTGTTCGTAAATCGGGCCATCAAGGAAATCATCGGCACTACGCAGAACGAGATCGTACGCAACGGCCTGCCGTCTGCGGTCCATCCGGACGATCTGGCTGCATACCGGAAAAATTTGTGCGCATTGCAAAAATTGCCGAACAGCACCATTTTTATCCGCTACCGGCTGCAGCACAAGAATGGCCATTGGGTCTGGCTGGAAACCTATGGCTACAACATGCTGCATGACAATGCCATCAATGGCTTCGTTTTCAACATCATCAACATTACCGAGCGCAAGATGGCAGAGCAGAAACTCTACAACGAGCGCACGTTGCTGCGTGCGGTGCTGGACCATAACCCGTCGATGATGTACGCCACCGATCTGAAGGGGCGCTTCACGATCAGCAACCACAGTTTCCGGCACCGTTTTGGTTTCCTGTCGGAAGATGATTTGCGCGGCAAGACCAATCACGATGTGATGCTGATGCAGGGCACGGATATGCAAAAGCATATTGCCCGGCAACTCGCGCATGAAAGCCAGTTGCATGATGCCAGGATCATGCAAAGCGGCGAGTCCGTGCAGAGTATTGAAATCGAAGGCCTGTGGGAAAACGAGGCGCCGCGCTGGTTCATGTCCAACAAATATCCGTTGCGCGATAGCAATGGCAAGACTATTGGCATCCTCAATAGAATGCACGACGTCACCCATCGCAAGGAATATGAAAGCCATCTGAAATACCAGGCGTTGCACGACCCCTTGACCGGCCTGGCCAATCGCCGTTACACGCTGCAGAGCATTGCGGAGAGCATTGTTCGTTTCCGCACCACAGAGGACGTATTCACAGTGCTGTATTGCGATCTCGATTTCTTCAAGAACGTCAACGACATCCACGGCCATGAGTTCGGCGATAAATGTCTGCTGGAAATCACGCAACGGCTCGACGCGCAGCTCGACAATACGGATTTTGCAGGCCGCTTCGGCAGCGACGAATTCGTGATTCTGGTCAAGGCTACACTGACTGACGCGATTGAAAAAGCCGAGGCGCTGTTGCAAGTGCTGTCCGTGCCGCTGATCGTCAATGACGTTATCGTCAAGGTCGGTGTCAGCATCGGCATCGCCCAGATGCGCGACGACCACTCCAGCCCCTCTGACCTGATTTGCGATGCCGACGCTGCGATGTATCAAGCCAAAGAACTGGGGCGCAACCGTATCGTAATTTTTGACGCTTCGCTGCGCGACATCTCGACCCGGCGCGCTCAGCTGGACGCCGCTTTGCATTTCGCGCTGGAACGCAATGAATTCAGCATTCTGTATCAGCCGAAAGTGTCGATGCAGGACCGCAGCCTCAAGGGGTTGGAGCTGCTGCTGCGCTGGAACAGCCCGCAGTATGGCGAAATTTCGCCGACCGAATTCATCCCGATTGCGGAGAGCAACGGCCTCATCGTACCGATCGGATTGTGGGTGCTGGAGCAGGCCTGCAAACAGCAACAGCACTGGCAAACCGCATTTCCGGAAAGCGCCGGCGTGACCGTTGCGGTCAATGTTTCGATGCGCCAGTTGCTGCAAACCGCATTTCTGCCGGAAGTCACGCGCATTCTGGAAGAATCGGGCGTGATGCCGGCCAGCATCGAACTGGAACTGACCGAAACCTCGGTCATGGCAAGTCCGCTGCAGGTGATAGAAAACCTGACGCTGCTCAAGCGACTGGGATTGCGTCTGGCGCTGGACGATTTCGGCACCGGCTATTCCTCGCTGGCGTACCTGCAAAAATTGCCGATTAATACGCTGAAGATCGACAAGGCTTTCGTGACCGGCATCGCAAAAAGAAAGAGCGAGAAAGAAATCATCCGCCTGATCATCGCATTAGCCAGGACCCTGGCGCTCGATATCGTCGCAGAAGGGGTGGAAACGCAGGAACAGGTCACTGCACTGGTCAGACTGGGATGCGACATCGGGCAAGGTTTCCTGTTTTCGCCACCGATTGACGCGCAGGAAGTCGAAAAATGGCTGTCCGTGCCCGCACCACGCAAGTGCATGGAAAATACCTCCGAATATGTCCGGATGGATTAATCAGAACAATGGCAGGATTGACGCCACATCCGTTATAGTTCCGTAAACAACTCACTTATTGCCCACATGAAATTTGATGTCGTCATTATCGGTAGCGGCCTGGCCGGCCTTTCCGTAGCGCTGCACCTGGCTGAAAACCATCAAGTCGCCATCGTTACCAAGCGGCATCTACTGGATGGTGCCAGCAACTGGGCCCAGGGCGGGATTGCCGCCGTGCTCGATTCCGGTGACAGTTACGCGCAACATATAGAAGACACCCTGATTGCCGGTGCCGGCCTGTGCGACGAGGCAGCAACCCGCAACATCGTCGAGCACGGGCGGGAAGCGATTGATTGGCTGATCTCCCAGGGCGTACCATTTACCCGCGACGGCAGTGCCGAACTCGGCTACCACCTGACTCGCGAAGGCGGCCATAGCCAGCGCCGCATCATCCACGCGGCCGACGCCACCGGTCATGCGGTACAGGTCACGCTGGAAGAAAAAGTGCGCAAGCACCCGAATATCACGCTGCTGGAAAACCATTATGCGATCGACCTGATTACGTCCGACAAACTGGACCAGAAATCGTCAGCGCCGGAGTGTGTCGGACTGTATGTCCAAAATGCCGTCACCGGCCAGGTCATCACGATTGCCGCCGGTCATACCGTGCTGGCCACTGGCGGCGCCGGCAAGGTGTATCTGTACACCACCAATCCGGACACTGCCACCGGCGACGGCATTGCGATGGCCTGGCGCGCCGGTTGCCGGGTGGCCAACATGGAATTCATACAGTTTCATCCGACCTGCCTGTATCACCCTTATGCGAAGTCGTTCCTGATTTCAGAAGCGATGCGCGGCGAAGGCGGCTTGCTCAAGCTGCCGCCTGAAGCCGGCGCAGCGGCCGGCCTGCGTTTCATGCCGGAACATGACGCACGCGCCGAACTGGCGTCACGCGATATAGTCGCCCGCGCGATAGATTTCGAGATGAAAAAACGCGGCCTCGATTATGTCCATCTGGACATTAGCCACCAGAGCCCGGAATTCCTGCAAGAACATTTCCCGACCATTTATGCGCGTTGCATGGAACTCGGTATCGATATCGCCAAAGAGCCGATCCCGGTAGTGCCAGCGGCCCACTATACCTGCGGCGGCGTGGTCACCGACATGCATGGCAGAGCCGATATTACAGGTTTGTACGTGGTCGGCGAGAGCGCATATACCGGCCTGCATGGTGCCAACCGGCTGGCCAGCAATTCGCTGCTGGAGTGCGTGGTGCTGGGCCGCGCCGCCGCGCTGGAGATCGATCGCAAGCCCAGGACTATCGATCAATCGTTGCCGCAATGGGATGAAAGCCGCGTCACCGATGCCGATGAAGAGGTCGTGATTTCGCATAATTGGGATGAATTGCGCCGCTTGATGTGGAATTACGTCGGTATCGTGCGCACCACCAAGCGCCTCAATCGTGCGCAACGCCGGATCAGCCTGCTGAAGGAGGAAATCGATGAGTACTACTCCAATTTCCGCATCACCAACGATCTGGTGGAATTGCGCAACCTGGTGGAAGTCGCTTCGCTGATCATTAATAGCGCGCTGCTCCGCAGCGAGAGCCGCGGCTTGCATTTCAGCCGTGACTACCCCAGCACGCTGCCCAAGGCATTGCCGAGCGTATTGTCGCCGAAACAGCGTTAGGAACCCGTTCGACATAAAAAATGCACGGTCGCATACTGCGCCGTGCATTTTTTATGCCGCAATGTTCTTACGCGGGAAATGCTATGTTTTAGTGCATACTCCAATAAATAATGAAATTTCTGACTAGCTCGACAGCTTCCCGACAATCCGCAACGAATAATCGGTAGCCCGCACATCCTTGGTCAAACCGCCGATCGAGATCCGGTCGACGCCGGTTTCGGCGATCGCGCGCAGCGTCGTCATGTTGATGCCGCCGGATGCTTCCAGCAACGCGCGCCCGGCGGTGATTTGCACCGCCTCCCGCATCGCATCGGTGCTGAAATTATCCAGCAGCACCGACCGGGCGCCGGCGTCCAGCGCTTCTTCTAACTGTTGAAGAGATTCGACCTCGATCTGAATCGGCACCCCGGAACGCAAGCCCAGCGCTGCAGCCATCACCGCGCCGATGCTGCCGGCCGCGGCAATGTGGTTTTCCTTGATCAAAATGCCGTCGTACAAGGCCAGCCGCTGGTTCTGGCCGCCGCCCACCCGCACCGCGTATTTTTGCGCCAGCCGCAATCCCGGCAAAGTCTTGCGCGTATCCAGGATGGCGGCACCGGTGCCTTCGACCGCCGCTACATGACGCCGCGTCGCGCTGGCCACGCCCGACAGCAGTTGCAGAAAATTCAGCGCGCTGCGCTCTGCGGTCAGCAGTGCGCGCGCCGGCGCTTCGATCACGCAGGCTGTGCTGTCGGCAGCCATCAGGTCGCCTTCCGCATGACGCCATTCGATCCGGATGCCCGGGTTGACCGATTGCATCACTCCTTCAAACCA
The DNA here is from genome assembly GCA_030698225.1 of Oxalobacteraceae bacterium. Classification (GTDB taxonomy): domain Bacteria; phylum Pseudomonadota; class Gammaproteobacteria; order Burkholderiales; family Burkholderiaceae_D; genus AVCC01. The sequence goes on from JAUYNR010000054.1 coordinate 11,857, forward strand.
CGGCGCACCGCATAACACAGCCTCTTCGCGCACCAGCACGCGGGCCTCGACCCACTCATGCTCGGGCACCAGCAGGCCGGTGACGTCGCCGCTGCCGATATCCTCTTCCAGCGCGATGCGAATATTCTCTTCAAAGGCGGCCGCCAGATCGGGGCCCATCGGGGCAAATCGGTTAGTCAGTGTGCTCATGCCGGTCCTATCCCTGAAAACAACTTGGATTCCTGCGCCAGATCGGCGCCGGGGCGCACATTGGCTTTCTTTTTGGCTGCAAAATCGAGCATGCGGTCGATGCAGAGCACCGCCTTGCGGCCAATTTCCGGATCGACAAAAACTTCGTTGCTGCCGTTTTCCAGCGCATCGGCCAGGTTGGCCAGCCCGTTCATCGCCATCCACGGGCAATGGGCGCAACTCTTGCAGGTGGCGCTGTTGCCGGCGGTCGGCGCTTCGATGAAAGTCTTGCCCGGGGCGGTCATGCGCATCTTGTGCAGGATGCCGTTATCAGTTGCAACGATGAAAGTGTCGGTACCCTGCGTTTGCGTGGCTGCAATCATTTGCGAAGTGGAACCGACCACATCGGCCAGCGCCACCACCGCCTGCGGCGACTCCGGATGCACCAGCACCTTGGCATGCGGATATTGCTGCTTCAGCAATTCCAGTTCGACTGCCTTGAATTCGTCATGCACCAGGCACGAGCCCTGCCACAGCAGCATGTCGGCACCGGTCTGTTTCTGGATATAGCCGCCCAGGTGCTTGTCCGGCGCCCACAGGATTTTCTTGCCCTGCGCATGCAGGTGGGCGATGATGTCGAGCCCGATCGAGGATGTCACCATCCAGTCGGCGCGCGCCTTGACCGCCGCGCTGGTATTCGCATACACCACCACGGTGCGGTCCGGATGGGCATCGCAGAAGGCGGCGAATTCGTCTGCCGGGCAACCCAGGTCGAGCGAGCAGGTGGCGTCCAGATCCGGCATCAGCACGCGTTTTTCCGGGCTTAGGATTTTCGCGGTTTCGCCCATGAAGCGCACGCCGGCGACCACCAGCGTCTTGGCCGGATGATCGCGGCCGAAGCGCGCCATCTCCAGCGAGTCCGAGACGCAGCCGCCGGTTTCTTCGGCCAAGTCCTGAATATCCGGGTCGACATAATAATGGGCCACCAGCACTGCATCGCGCTCCTTGAGCAAGCGCCTGATGCGTTCTTTCAGCGCGGTTTTCTCGGCCGGCGACGGTGCGGCTGGCGTGCGGGCCCAGGCCTGCGCGGTACAACTGGAACCGGTTTCCATTTGCGGGTGCTCGAATTCAACGGGTTTGATCACTTGAGTTTGCATATGCGGCTTGGCCAATGTGGTCAGTGTAAAAGGGTTGACGGTGATTATTTCAATACAATTGATATCGGCCCGGGACGCAATAAAACAAGGCGATAAAACAGGGCACCCGATATCGCAAGGAAATGACTGAAATCAATACCTGCGATGCACGGTCTGCTATGCTTTGGATCGTATTTATTCGCTGCAATGCAACACGATTCGGCAGCAGCCCGAATTTTACTCTCGTTTTCGAGATGAAATGCTCTGCGAAGCATTCAAATCGCGCCGGCATGGCAATGACTGACAGCCTGAACCTGATCATATGAACAATCGTATTTTCGACAAAACCCAAAAAGGCCGCGAAGAGATCGTCACGCGTAAATATCGCTTGGCGCAACGATTGCGCGCATTGCTGGTGATGATCGACGGCCAGCACAGCAGCGCGGATCTGCTGGAAAAAGTATCCGGTCTCGGGTTGGACGAACATAGCATTCAGGAGTTGCACGATAACGGTTACATTCACATGATTGACAGCCCGAAATGAAAAAAGCGCACTGTGAATTAAGACACAGTGCGCTTTTTCAGATCAGCCGCAGCGATTAATCAATGCCCTGGCTGCGCAGGTAATCCTCGTAATTGCCCAGAAAATCGACGATTCCGGTTTCCTTGACTTCCAGGATGCGGGTGGCCAGCGAGGAAACGAATTCCCGGTCGTGCGAAACGAAGATCAGCGTGCCCGCGTATTTTTCCAGCGCGATATTGAGCGACTCGATGGTTTCCATATCCATATGGTTGGTCGGCTCGTCCATCAGCAACACATTATGGCGGCCCAGCATCAGCTTGCCGTAGGTCATGCGGCCCTTTTCGCCGCCGGACAAGACTGTCACCGATTTTTTCACGTCATCGCCGGAAAACAGCAGGCGGCCCAGAATCGAGCGCACCGCCTGGTCATCGTCGCCTTCCTTGGTCCAGCGTCCCATCCAGTCGGTCAGATTGATGTCCTTGGCGAAGTTTTCGGTCGGGTCTTGCGGCATGTAGCCGACATCCGCATGTTCGGCCCATTTTGCAAAACCGCTGTCAGGCTGCAGCCCGCATACATCACCGCCGATGCAGCGCAGCAAGGTGGTCTTGCCGACGCCGTTGGCGCCGATGATGGCAATGCGTTCGCCGGCTTCGACCATCAGGTTGACGTTTTTGAAAATCGTGTGGTCGTAACTCTTGCTCAGGCCCTGCACCTCGACCGCTTGACGATGCAGTTTTTTCTCGCCGTCGAAGCGCACGAACGGATTCTGGCGCGACGATGGTTTCAGATCCTCGACCTTGATCTTCTCGATCTGCTTGGCGCGCGAGGTGGCTTGGCGCGCCTTCGATTTATTGGCGGAGAAGCGGCGCACGAAATCCTGCAACTCGGCGACTTTTTCTTTCGCCTTGGTGTTGACCGATTGCTGCTGCTGGCGCGCCTGCGTGGAAGCAAACATGTAATCGTCGTAATTGCCCGGATACACCTTCAATGTACCGTAATCCATGTCGGCCATATGGGTGCAGACCTGATTCAGGAAATGGCGGTCATGCGAAATGATGATCATGGTCGAATTGCGCTCGTTGAGCACGTCTTCGAGCCAACGGATGGTGTTGATGTCGAGGTTGTTGGTCGGCTCATCGAGCAGCAGGATGTCAGGATTGGAGAACAGCGCCTGCGCCAGCAATACCCGCAATTTCCAGCCGGGCGCGACGTTGCTCATCGGTCCCTGGTGCTGCTCGATAGCCACGCCGACACCCAGCAACAGTTCGCCGGCACGCGATTCCGCGGTATAGCCATCGTATTCGGCGAATTTCGCCTCCAGGTCGGCGGCCTTCATGTAGTCGTCGTCGGTGGCTTCCGGATCGGCGTAAATCGCATCGCGCTCGGCCATCACCGCCCACATCTCGGTATGGCCCATCATCACCACATCCAGCACGCGCATCTCTTCAAATCCAAACTGGTCCTGGCGCAACTTGCCCAGCCGCTCATTGGTATCAAGCATGACGGTGCCGGCAGACTGTTCGAGATCGCCGCCCAGAATCTTCATGAAGGTGGACTTGCCACAGCCGTTGGCGCCGATCAGCCCGTAACGGTTGCCCTCGCCGAATTTGACCGAAATGTTCTCGAACAACGGCTTGACGCCGAACTGCATGGTGATGTTTGCTGTAGATAACACTTGCTGAAACCTTTAAAAACGTGAACTAAATAACTGCTTATTATACCTTGTAAGTCAAGCGCTTATTTTGGGCTGGCCGCGGTGTGTCGCGAGATATGGGATAGCCGGGTGATGTGCCAGAAATTTAGAGATACGACTAATTCGTCTTGTTAATCAGGTCGTTCAGACGGTAAGTATCGGACGATTGCGCCCAGAGGGATGGGTGATCAAACATAAGTAAAATGTTATGACCTTCATATGGAATCTCCGGTCTCGTTCGGGGCGGCATACGGGCGTACTACATAATCGGCATCATCGTTACCGCCGAATCCGAGAGGTAGCATCGGCTCATAGGCGTCCACATCAACAGTAAAATGCTCTCGCTTCGCCTGTTCACATTCCCTGATGAATTCCAGCTCCTCCTCACTGTAGTAAAGGCGCTTGTCAACAGCGTAGCTGATCTTCGCGTTCCTTCGGTGACATGATGTGCATCTTAGCCTAAGCGAAGGGTTTTTGGTGCGGTCCATCCTGGCCTGAAGTCCGCCGGTAATTATCCTCGTGTGGCCACAGTAAGTACAAATCACCGCCGGGGCTAGAAACCCTCCGTTCATAGGTCACTCCGGCTAATTACACCGCATCCCGCCAAAACCGTTCGGCACGCAGTTTACTGTCTTGGAGGAACTGCGCTTGGCAGCCGTCATTTGGCTATGGTCTTTCCAGAAGTTATATGCCTCAAGCGACGCCTCTTGGCCGCGGCCGTCCTTCTTCCGCTCGATGTTCCGCATGCACTCCGCTTTCGCGTTGTCAGCCAGCAACTTCCCCTTGTCGTCGCCAAATTTGTAGGATCTAAATTTGCATTCGAGGGGCGCATTGCTGATGTCCATAGGCTGATCAGCCGAAGATACTTTCCTGGGTGCAGAAAAACCACTACTACTGGGGGAGGCATTAATTCTCTCGGCTGCGGGTGAGCAGGGTGTGTCGGAGTATACCGTCTTCCCGGTACTCCCCGCGCACTTGTAGACCTGCGCCATACAGGCTGAGCTTGCTGTCAAACACAAGCAAAGTAATATGAGCCTCATGTTAGTAATCCATCCTCTCTGAGTCGCCCGACACGTCGCGCGTTACCGCTTCAATTACCTCGTACCGGAGCGCCGCACCCCCGCACCCCTCTTTTTGGCAGGCCCCACATGCACATATAAGCCACCCGCGATGCGGGTGACTGCCCTGACAAATCATACATGTAAGTCCAGTGCGCCTAAATTCATGGCAAGCCCAGCACCCATGCTGGGGATCGGCCGCGTTACTGCGACGCACTACCCCTTCAGGCCCAAGTAACTCCAACAGTAGTTCGAACTTGTGCGCATCTGGGGCGTCAGAGCTGAGCGTAATCCCGTCCCTCTCTATAAGGTTGAGGACGTTGTGCAACTTCTCTTCCACGTCAATGTCCTCAACGCCTTCGGCTCCATAACCACCCCCCACAGATTTTCGTCTACCGCTCGGATAATCGCCCATACAGCCCTCCAAAGTTTCATTTAAGAAACCTTTATTCTATTCTCAAGCGTTGTTCAGCGCCAATGTATTCATCCCGCTCAGCGCCGCCAACTCCAACTGGCCATACAGGCTGCCGACTGTCATTGCTGTATCCAGCAGCGCTTATTTTTGGTTTGGTCCGGTGTATGCTAGCGCGAACGCGTATATACCGCGCCGAAAAAGCATTCTGGAATGCCGATTTCGATATACTCGAGGATATTTTTCAGGAATATATCGTTTACCGCAGGTAATCACTACCGGATAAAAATATACCTACATTAGTATATTTAACAGGCATTATTCCCTGATTAACGCGCAATTCCCGGATATGCGGCAAGGGTGAGTTGGAACGATGCTGCATCCGACGCCAGTTGTGCGTGGCCGCCCACCGGCAAGGTCAGTTTGTCGGCCACATGCCCGAAAGGCAGGCCGGTCAGAATCGGAATTGTCAGTTGGGCGCGGATATACGACAGCATCGCGTCGAAGTCGTAGCCGCGGTCGTAGTCCGTGACGCGGTAGCCGGAAAAGTCGCCCAGGATGATGGCCTTCTGCTGCGCCAGCACGCCCGCATGCAGCAGTTGCAGCAGCATCCGCTCGATTCGGTATGGATGTTCGTTGATGTCCTCGATGAACAGGATGCCGTCCTCGATCTGCGGGAAATACGGCGTGCCGAGCAAATGGTTCAGGATCGTCAGATTGCCGCCCCACAGGGTTCCGCCGGTGTCCACCGCCGGATTGCCTGCTGCCGGCACCGTGATCCGGTGTGAGTCGCAGCGCAGGCAATCCCAGAAATGGGCGATGGTGAAGACGCTGGCATCCTCGCGGCCGAAGTCGCTGCACAGCATCGGGCCGGCAAAGCTGACGCTACCGGTTTGCGCCAGCAAGGCCATCTGCAGCACGGTAAAGTCGCTGTGCCCGACGAAGATCTTGCCGCTGGCGGCCAGTTGCGCCAGGTCCAGCGCAGGCAACAGGCGCGACAGGCCGTAGCCTCCGCGCACGGCCATGATGATCTGCACTTCCGGATTGGCGGCTGCCGCCTCCAGTTGCGCCTGGCAGGATGCCGGCGTGCCGCCGAAGCGCTGGTAACTCGCTGCCGGGTCGTAATAATTGTGGACCTGGCAGCCTTGCGCCTGCAGCAGCGCAATCCCGCGCGCAATTGCCGCGTCGTCGGCCGGATAACCGCTGGGCGCGACGAGGGCGACGCCGACATTGCGGGCGGCAACAGTGAAATCAGTCGTCATCGGGCTTCCACAGGCTTGATTTGCTGCATCCGGCGCCGCTGTGCAAAAAAATCCTTCAGCAGTGTGCTGCATTGCTGCGCCAATACACCACCGGCGACTTCAGTGTGGTGATTCAGTTCTTGCTGCGCGAACAAGTCGATGATCGAGCCGCAAGCGCCGGTTTTCGGGTCCGGTGCGCCGAAAATGACGCGCGACAGGCGCGCGTGCATCATCGCTCCCGCGCACATTGCACAAGGCTCCAGCGTCACGTACAAATCGCAGCCGGGCAAGCGGTAATTGCCAAGCACTTGGGCGGCAGCGCGCAAGGCCATGATTTCCGCATGCGCGGTCGGATCATGCGCAGCAATCGGCTGATTGAAGCCGACAGCCACGATCTCGCCATCCCTGACCAGCACCGCGCCGACCGGTACCTCGCCCAAGGCCCAGGCTTGGTGCGCCTGCTGCAGCGCCTGTTCCATGAAAAACGTGTCATCCATTCCGGCTGTCGCTAGCGTCTACTTCGGCCCAGCAATTGGGCGTTTCATACAGCGTGATCTTGCTCAAGGACAAGCCGGTGCCGTATCTGTCCTGGTACACATTTTTCAGGATATCGAAGGCTGCCCTGGCCAGATTCTCGACCGTCGGTATGCGCTCCAGTACGACGGTCTTGTGATCCGGCATGCTGTCGAGGAATTGCCTGACCGCGGTATCGCCGCGGTACACCAGAAACGCATGGTCCCAGAGATCGATCAGATGGGTGTTGGCAAGCGCCTTGATGTCGGAAAAATCCATGATCATGCCGTTATCGGATTGCCCGTCTGCTTCAACCACCGCGCCAACCAGCGTGATGAGCAGCGTATAGCGGTGTCCGTGCAGATTGCGGCACTGGCTCTTGTGGTCGGGAATGCGGTGGCCGGCATCGAATTCCAGCTTGCGGGTAATCGTCAACATGGTGTGTATTTCATCAAAATCAGGGGATCTGGAGCAGTTTATGCGTTTGTATACTGAGCTTCCACTGCGGATTGCGCTTGCAGGTCTCGATTGCCAGCCGGGTATTGGCGGCAATGTCCGGCCCATCCATGGGCTGCACGAAAAAATGTTCGAAATCGAGCCTCGCATAGTCGGCAAGGTTTTGCCCGGCTTGTGGAATCACGACCTTGATCTCATTGCCCCGCGCGACTGCCAATGCCGATCCCACTTTCGGGCTGACGCAGATCCAATCGACCCCGTCTGGCACTGCTATGGTGCCGTTAGTCTCGATGGCGATGGTAAATCCGTGTGCGTGCATGCTGGCAATCAGAGCATCATCAAGCTGCAGCAGCGGTTCGCCGCCGGTGAACACCACGTATTTGTATTGATCAGCCGGATAATCCTGCGGCCACAGGCTGTCGATCGTGCGCGCCAGCGCGTCGCTGTCAGGAAATTTCCCACCCTGCTCGCCGTCGGTGCCGACAAAATCGGTATCGCAAAATCGGCATACCGCGCTGGTGCGGTCGGCCTCGCGTCCCGACCACAGGTTGCAGCCGCTGAAGCGACAAAATACCGCAGGCCGCCCCGCATGCGCGCCCTCGCCTTGCAAGGTATAAAAGATTTCTTTGATGCTGTAGGTCACTGCGTTCTTCAATTCGGATAAAAATGGCTGAATCCATTTGGCCGCAGGACCAAGAGCGTACCTGCTGCGCTGCGGCACGAATTGTAACGCGCAGAAGGCATTTCCGCTAAGGACAAGGACGATGCCCCGCTCGAGGCGGCGCATCGTCCTGCGGACATGCGGAAAATGCGTTCAATCGGCCGGGATCATTCCCATTCAATCGTCGCCGGCGGTTTGCCGGAAATGTCGTAGACCACGCGATTGATGCCGCGCACTTCATTGATGATGCGATTCGATACCTTGCCCAGCAAGTCATGCGGCAGATGCGCCCAGTGCGCAGTCATGAAATCCTGCGTTTGGACTGCGCGCAGCGCCACCACGTATTCATAGGTGCGGCCATCGCCCATCACGCCGACCGATTTCACCGGCAGGAATACCGCAAAGGCCTGGCTGGTCAACTGGTACCAGTTCTTGTCGCTGATTTCATCTACGGTACTGCGCAATTCTTCGATGAAAATGGCATCTGCGCGGCGCAACAGGTCGGCAAATTCCTTCTTCACTTCGCCCAGGATGCGCACGCCCAGGCCGGGCCCGGGGAACGGATGGCGATACACCATGTCGTGCGGCAGGCCCAGTGCGACACCCAGCTCGCGCACTTCATCCTTGAAGAGTTCGCGCAAAGGTTCCAGCAATTTAAGATTCATCGTATCGGGCAAGCCGCCGACATTGTGGTGGCTCTTGATGGTGTGGCCCTTCTTGCCCTTGCCTGCGCTTTCGATCACGTCCGGATAGATGGTGCCCTGCGCCAGCCACTTGGCGTTCTGCAGCTTGCCGGACTCGTTCTGGAATACTTCGACAAATTCGCGCCCGATGATCTTGCGCTTGGCTTCCGGGTCGGTCACTCCGGCCAGCGCGCCCATGAACTCTGCCGTGGCATCGACATGGATCACTTTGACGCCGAGGTTCTTGCCGAACATGTCCATCACCATCTTGCCTTCATCCAGGCGCAGCAAGCCGTGGTCGACAAACACGCAGGTCAGCTTGTCGCCGATCGCGCGGTGGATCAGGGCCGCAGCAACGCTGCTGTCGACGCCGCCGGAAAGGCCCAGGATGACTTCGTCCTGGCCGACCTGTTCGCGGATCGATGCGACTGCTTCGGCAATGTAGTCCGGCATGTTCCAGTCGGATTTGCAGCCGCAAATCTCGTGGACGAAACGACCGATGATGGCCTTGCCCTGCACGGTATGGGTGACTTCCGGATGAAATTGCAATGCGTAGAAGTGGCGTTCCTCATCGGCCATCGCGGCAATCGGGCAGTTGTCGGTCGATGCCATCAGCTTGAAGCCGGGCGGCATCTGAATCACCTTGTCGCCATGGCTCATCCATACCTTGAGCATGCCATGGCCCTCGGTGGTCACGAAGTCATTGATTTCATTGAGCAGGGCGGTATGGCTGCGAGCCCGCACCTCCGCGTAGCCGAATTCGCGCACCAGGCCGTTTTCGACCTGGCCGCCGAGTTGAGCAGCCATGGTTTGCATGCCGTAGCAAATGCCGAGTACCGGCACGCCCAGCTCAAAAACCGCCTGCGGAGCACGCGGCGTGTCGCCCTCCATCACCGAATTCGGCCCGCCCGACAGGATCACTCCGGCCGCACCGTAGTTTCGAATGAACTCATCCGATACGTCATAAGGAAAAACTTCAGAAAAAACACCCGAATCGCGCACGCGGCGGGCAATCAGTTGGGTGACCTGTGAACCGAAATCGAGAATGAGAATTTTAGAGTGCATGGAGGACGCTTTTACAAAAGGACATTAAACGAGAGTTCGCCAGGACTAGCCTGGACAACGCAATTACGGCCTGCTTTTTTAGCGGCAAGCAGCGCTTTTTCCGCATGATCGATCAATTCTTCCTGGCTCGCGGCGGGAAACGTGTCAGTCGATACGGTGCCGGCGCTGACCGTCAACTGCAGTTTGGCGGCACCGATCATTTCTGCGTGCGCCATGATGGCCAGGCGCATCCGCTCCGCCACCGCAAGTGAAATCAGATGCGAAGCGCCGGGCAGGACCACCATGAACTGATCGCCGTCGTAGCGACCCAGTGCATCGTGGGGACGGATGCAGGAACGCAGACGGCTGACCACCTTGAGCAGCAATGTGTCGCCGCTGGGGCGACCATGTTCTTCATTAATGCTCCTGAAATGATCCAGATTGACAAAAACCATCGACAACGGTTTTTGCGCCTGACGGCAATTAACCATCTCAACCGATAATGCACGCGTGATGGCAGCGCGGTTCCAGGTGCCGATCAGGGGATCGGTCAGGGATTCCCGTCGCAAATTACGATTTTTCTTGATCAGATCGAGTTGTGTCGCGCTGGCGTTATTCAGCCGCAGCTCACGCTCGAACAGGGAAGCCAGGTCGGCCAGAAGCAGCCCGTCCTCCTGACTGAAGGTGCGTGGCGCATAATCGACCAGGCAGACGCTGCCGATAACCTGGTTCTGCGCATCGGTGATCGGCTGCGCCGCATAAAAACGGATGTACGGAGCACCCACAACCAGCCGATGCTGGCGCAGCGATGCGTCGAGACGGGTATCGTTTGCCACATACAAAGCCTGCGGAGCCGGCAAGCCGTCCACAAAAGCCGCTTCAATCGATTCCATCGAGCGCCCGGATTCGGCGGCACCTGCCATGAAGTCCGTGATGCTGACAAAGCAATTTGAAACATTGAACAAACGCTTGCCGATGCGCCGAATCCGTAAAATCTGCTGATGAATGCTGTATCCGGAGGCATCCAGCGGTACGGTATTGGCCCCGATCAGCTCATCCATATTCTCTTGATGCGTCATCGTCATGGAGCTTCCTGTTCAAGCAGAGGGTTAACCAATACCGACCACGGATTCAATCCGCACGGTAATTTGGCGCTTCCTTGGTGATCTGGACATCGTGCACATGCGACTCGCGCATGCCGGCCGAGGTGATTTCGACAAACTCCGCCTTTTCACGCAATTCATCGATGGTGGCGCAACCGCAATATCCCATCGATGAGCGAATGCCGCCGACCAGTTGATACACGATGGCCAGGACGCTGCCCTTGTAAGCGACCCGACCTTCGATACCTTCCGGCACCAGTTTGTCGGCGTTGTTGGCGGGGTCCTGGAAATAGCGGTCGGCCGAGCCGTCGGCCATCGCACCCAGGCTACCCATGCCACGATAGGATTTGTAACTGCGGCCCTGGAATAAAATCACCTCACCCGGAGCCTCTTCGGTGCCGGCAAACATGCTGCCCATCATCACGCAGGAAGCGCCGGCCGCCAGGGCCTTGGAAATATCGCCCGAATAACGAATCCCGCCATCAGCTATGCACGGTACGCCAGTGCCCTGCAAAGCCTTGGTCACATTGGCAATCGCAGTTATTTGCGGCACGCCGACACCGGCCACGATGCGGGTGGTGCAGATGGAGCCGGGACCGATGCCGACCTTGACGCCATCGGCACCGTATTCGACCAGTGCCTTGGCTGCGGCTGCGGTGGCGATATTGCCGCCGATGACGTCGACCATCGGGTAATGGGTCTTGACCCATCTGACACGGTCAAGCACGCCTTGCGAATGGCCATGCGCGGTATCGACCACGATGACATCTACCCCGGCCTTGGCCAGCAGGTCAATCCGGTGCTCGTTTTCCGGACCGACTCCGACTGCCGCACCGACCCGCAACTTACCGTGTTCGTCCTTGGAGGCAAACGGATGCTCGGTCGCCTTCTGAATATCCTTGACTGTAATCAGGCCACGCAATTCGAATGCATCATTGACCACCAGTACGCGCTCCAGGCGATACTTGTTCATCAGGCGTTTGGCCTCGACCGGGTCCTCGCCTTCCTTGACATATACAAGCTTGTCCCTGGGAGTCATCTTGTCCCGCGCTTCCGCGTCCAGTTCGCCTTCAAAACGCAAGTCGCGGTTGGTAATGATCCCGACCACGGTCTTGCCCTCGACCACCGGAAAACCGCTGATGCCATGCTGCAGCGACAGCGCGATCACGTCGCGGATACGCATGGTGGGCGGAATGGTAATCGGGTCACGCAACACGCCCGACTCGAAACGCTTGACCTTGGCGACTTCTCGCGCCTGCTCGGCAGCGGTCATGTTCTTGTGAATAATGCCGATGCCGCCCTCTTGCGCCATTGCAATCGCCAGCCGCGCTTCAGTCACGGTATCCATTGCGGCCGAAACCAGCGGCATGTTCAATGTGATGTTGCGCGTCAGGCGCGTTTTCAGGGAGGTGTCTTTGGGGAGGATGTTTGAATAAGCCGGTACGAGCAGCACGTCATCGAATGTGAGTGCTTTTTGAAGTAAACGCATCTTAATTCCTATTGGCGCAAAACAGAATTATACAGAAATCCGCTTAAAAAACGTTTTCCATTACAAAATTCTATTTCACACGATGCAGAATTTCCGCTCCCCGGCCAAAAAATATCCGCGACGCAATTCAAGCAATTAGTAATTCTTTAAATCAGGCAATTTCCCCGACATGGTGGCAAGCGACCATCCTGCCTTCAAAAGGCAGCAGCTGCGGAATCTCCAATCGGCAAAGCTCGGTCGCATGCGGACAACGATTATTGAAAGGGCAACCTGGCGGGGGCGCCAGCGGCGATGGTAATTCGCCGCTCAGAATGATTTTTTTCTGGCGCTGGGCCGGATCGATGCGTGGCGTGCTGGCGAGCAAGGCGCGCGTGTACGGATGCAGCGGCCGGCTAAAGATCTGATGCTTGCTGCCGTGCTCGACCGTTTTGCCCAGATACATCACCAGCACTTCGTCGGCGATCATCTCGACTACGGTCAAATTGTGCGAGATGAACAGGTAGGCTACATCGCTGGCTTCCTGCAAATCCATCAGCAGATTCAATACCTGGGCCTGAATCGATACGTCCAGCGCGGACACCGGCTCATCGGCCACAATGACTTTGGGATTGAGCATCAGCGCACGGGCGATCGCGATACGCTGACGCTGTCCACCTGAGAACATATGCGGGTAACGGCCGTAATGCTCAGGTCGCAAGCCGACCTTGGCCATCATCGCCTGCGCCCGCTCAGTACGCTCCGCGTTGGCATGGCCGGTATTTATCGCCAACGGCTCTTCCAGGATGGCACCCACTTTCTTGCGCGGGTTCAGACTGGCATAGGGATTTTGAAACACCATTTGCACCATGGGACGGACATGCTTGCGGGCCGCCTTGTCTGCATTTGCAATATTAATGCCGTCCATCCACAATTCGCCGCCGGTCGGCGCCTCGATCATCACAACTTGGCGTGCCAGCGTCGATTTTCCGCAGCCGGATTCGCCCACTACCGCCAGCGTCTTGCCTGGAGTTAGCGCAAACGATACGCCGTCGAGCGCACGCGCCATCACCCTCGGCTTGAGCCATCCCTGCGACACCGGATAGTGCTTGCTGAGATTTTTTGCTTCGAGTAGAACATGTGGATTTGTCATCATCAGACCTTTTGCCAGCCGTTGGTGGGAAGGCCCTGGCGATCAAGCGGGAAATGGCAGCGCGCCTGTGCGCCTGATGCACCGATCAATTCGGGACGCTGCCGGCGACATTTGTCGGTAGCGTAAGAGCAGCGCGGGCTGAGCAGACAACCTTCGGGCCGGTCGTACTGACCGGGCACGACGCCAGCCAGTGCCTGCAGACGATTGCGGCCGATATTGTGTTCCGGCAGCGCTGCCAGCAATGCTTGTGTGTAGGGGTGTCTTGGAGCATCAAAAATATCCGGCACGCTTCCGGTTTCGACCACCTGCCCCGCGTACATCACCACCACCTGCTTGACCGTCTGTGCGACCACGCTCAAATCGTGTGTGATCAGCATCAGGGCCATGCCACGTTCGCGCTGCAACTGCAGCAGTAATTCAAGCATTTGCGCCTGTACCGTAACATCGAGCGCGGTGGTTGGCTCGTCGGCAATCAGCAAGCGCGGATTGCAGGCGATCGCGATGGCGACCATCACACGCTGGCTCATGCCGCCGGACAATTGATGCGGGTAAGCATTCAGGCGGCGCTCGGCATCCGGGATGTCCACCTGCTTCAACAGCGCCAATGCCTTGGCCCGCAACTCCCTGTTCGATCCGCCTTCGTGCACGCGCAAAGTCTCGATCAACTGGTAGGCGACGGTAAAGGACGGATTCAGGCTGGTCATCGGGTCCTGGAATATCATCGCGATATCCTTGCCCAACAACTTGCGCCGTTCGCCTTCGGGCATTTTCAGCAAATCGCGGCCATCGAACGCCATCCGTTCAGCGTCAACGCGACCCGGATAATCGATCAATCCCATCAGCGCGAGCGAAGTGACGCTCTTGCCGGAGCCGGATTCACCGACGATGCCAACCACTTGCCCCTGATCGATATTCAAGTCCAGGCCATCGACTGCCATGAAGGGTGCGTTTTCTGCGCCGAACTGTACGCTCATGTTCCTGATTTCTAAGAGTGCCATGATTTATCGTTTCAGTTTCGGGTCGAGCGCATCGCGCAATCCATCGCCCATCAGGTTAAAAGCCAGTACGGAAACCAGAATCGCCAAACCAGGAAAAGTCACCACCCACCAGGCACTCTGGATAAATTCTAGCGCGCTCGACAGCATCGAACCCCATTCAGGGGTCGGAGGTTGTGCACCGAGACCAAGAAAACCGAGTGCTGCCGCATCCAGAATGGCGCTGGAAAATCCCAACGTGGTCTGCACGATCAGCGGCGCCGCACAGTTGGGCAAAATGCAATTGACCATCAGGCGCAGGTTGCCAGCACCGGCGATGCGCGAGGCACTGACATAGTCTTTCGATACTTCACCGATCACCGCGGCACGGGTCAGGCGGGCAAAATGCGGCAGCATCACGATGGCTATCGCGTACATCGCATTCATCAGGCCAGGCCCAAGGATGGCTACTACCGCAATCGCCAGCAGCAGGCTGGGCAAGGCCAGCATGATGTCCATCAAGCGCATGATGGCGACTTCAATTCCACCCCGGAAAAAACCGGCAAGCAGGCCGAGCACGATGCCGATACTGAGGGATAAGGTAACTGATACCAATCCAATGAACAGCGATAGCCGGGTGCCATGGATCAGGCGCGACAACATGTCGCGACCGACCGCGTCGGTGCCCAGGATGAACTTGCTGCTGCCGCCGTCCTGCCACATCGGCGGAACCAGGGTCGCTTCGCGGTATTGCGCAATTGCCGAATGCGGTGCGATGAGATCGGCCAGCAACGCCAGCAGCACCAATCCGATGACGGCAAACAGCCCGATCAAGGCACCGCGGTTCTGCCGAAAGTAATCCCATAATTCACGCAATGGATGCGGCGGGGCATTGGAGGCACGGGAAACAGATATCGAATTGCTCATGAGCTGTGTCGGATACGTGGATTGATGGCGCCGTACAGCACGTCAACAAAGAGATTGACAATGATGATGATGGTGGCAGACATCAGGATGCCGCCCTGCACCACCGCATAATCGCGGCGCTGAATTGCCCCGACCAGCCACTTCCCGATGCCAGGCCATGAAAATATGGTTTCGGTCAGAATCGCGCCGGCCAGCAGCGTGCCGACTTGCAGACCGATGATGGTTACCACCGGAATCAGCGCATTGCGCAGTGCATGGATGCCGATGACGCGCCATTTCGACAAGCCTTTGGCACGTGCGGTACGGACATAATCTTCGCGCAAGACTTCCAGCATCGCCGAGCGCGTCATGCGGGCGATCACGGCCAGCGGAATGGTTCCCAGCGCAATCGCAGGCAGGATCAGATGCGAAAGCGCCGATTTGAAGGCGCCATCCTCGCCCGACAGCAAGCTGTCGATCAGCATGAATCCGGTAACCGGCGGCAGATCGAACAGGATGTCGATCCGGCCCGACACCGGCGTCCAGCCCAGCGTGACGGAAAACAGCAGGATGAGCAGCAACGCCCACCAGAAAATCGGCATCGAAAATCCGGTCAGCGACAATCCCATCACCGAATAATCGAGATACGTATTGCGCTTGAGCGCGGCCAATATGCCGGCAGGTATGCCGACCACCAATGCCAGCAGCATCGCGCATATCGATAGCTCTATCGTGGCCGGAAACAGCGTGATGAACTCCTTGAATACCGGCTCATGAGTTGACAGCGAAAATCCGAGATCTCCTCTCAGTACATTTTTCAAATACTCAAAATATTGCATGTACAGCGGCTGATCGAGGCCGAACTCATGCAGCAGACGCGCATAACGTGCGGCGTCCATGCCGCGTTCGCCTGACATGGCTTCGACGGCATTGCCGGGAATCATGTGAATCAGCGAAAACACCAGCAGGGTAATACCTAGGAAGGTCGGGATGACCAGACCTATGCGGCGCAGGAGAAATCCAAACATCGGGGGGGTCCCGTTCGATAGTCAATTAGGGGTACGGCGCTGCAGATTGACAGCATCACACCCGCAACACGGCATAACCATATCGTGGGAAATGACGCTAGTCACTTGCAGAAGCTTTATTTCTTCAGGTCGACTTTGTTGAAATTAAAGTGACCTGTCGGATCCATCTTGAAGCCGATGACATTTTTCCGCACTGGTGTGTAGGCAATTGAATGGGCAACCGTAATCCACGGCGCTTCTTCCTTGACTATTTCCTGTGCCTTTTCGTACAGTTTGGTCCGCTCTGCCTGATCTGCGGTGACCTTGGCTTTCTGGGTCAACCCCTCAAACTCTTTGTTGCACCAGCGTGCCACATTGCCCCCGCCCTTGACCGCGTTGCAGCCGAGCAGCGTATCAAAAAAGTTGTCCGGATCGCCGTTATCACCGGTCCAGCCGAACATCATCGCCTGTTGCTCGCCGACTTTGCTGCGTTTTTTATACTCGCCCCATTCGTACGTGGTGAGTTTGGCCTTGACGCCAATTTTGGCCCAATCGGACTGGATCAGTTCAGCCATGCGCTTGCCGTCCGGATTGTAGGGGCGCGACACCGGCAAGTACCACAGCTCTATTTCCAGGCCGTTCGGATAACCGGCCTTGGCAAGCATAGCCTTGGCCTTCTCGACGTCATACGAATAGTCCTTGATTTTTTTGTTATAGGACCACATCGTCGGCGGAATCGGATTTGCCGCTGCCTGACCGGCACCCTGATAGACCGAACCGAGAATGCTTTTCTTGTCCACGGCCATGTTCAGAGCCTGGCGCACCAGCTTGTTGTCCAAGGGTTTCTTCTCGACATTCAATGCGATATATCCGATGTTCAGCCCTTCCTGCGACAGCAATTTGATCGCCGGATCGGCCTTCATCATCGCAATATCGGCCGGCTTGGGATACGCCATCACATGGCATTCGCCGGCCTTGAGCTTGGCGTATCGTACCGATGCATCAGGCGTGATCGAAAAAATCAGGTTGTCGATCTTCGCCCGCCCCTTCCAGTGCTGATCGAACGCCTTGTAGCGGATGATTGCATCCTTTTGGTAAGAGCCGAACACGAACGCGCCGGTACCAATCGGCTCGCGGTCGATCACTTCCGGCGTACCGGCTGCCGCCATCTTGTTCGCGTACTCGGCAGACAGGATCGAGGAAAAGTCCATCGCCAGATTGGCAATGAACGGCGCTTCCGGATGCTTGAGAGTAAAACGCACGGTCCTGTCGTCGATTTTTTCCAGCTTGTCGACGATTTTGCTCATTCCCATGTCTTCAAAATAGGCAAATGTCTGGCCTTGCGCGGCCTTGTGGAATGGATGTGCGGGGTCGGCCATGCGGTTGAAGCTGAACAGGACATCGTCCGCATTAAAGTCGCGTGTGGGCTTGAACTTGGCATTGCCATGGAATTTGACGCCCTTGCGCAGCGTGAAGGTGTAGCTCAGTCCATCAGCAGACACCTGCCAGGACTCTGCCAGTCCAGGGATGACCTTGGTCGTGCCAAGCTCGAATTCGACCAGACGGTTATACATCGGCACCGACGAGGCATCGAAGGTTGTGCCGGTGGTAAAAAATTGCGGGTTAAAGCCTTCCGGACTGCCTTCCGAGCAATACACCAAGGTGGTAGCAGCTGCGGCAAGTCCCGCATAAGTGAACAAGACAGCCAGCAGGCCGGCCTTGACCACATATTTTCCATTCGTACGCATCGTCCATTCCCCTATTTAGTATTGAATCCAATGAATTGAATCGCTTTATTTTCTCGCCGGATCAGAGCATATTTTTCAAAACCCCGAACCCCGGTTAGACCGGAACGAATATATATTCAATTCAACGGATGGGTCAGTCATTGTTTGCATAGGGCTATGCAAACAATGACTGACATGTGCGGGGGAGTGAAAACGCCAGCAAACCTGATCGCAAGCTCGGCGTTAGAGTTGATGTGGCTGCAGGTAATCCCATAACTGCGCAACCAGGCGCTTGCCCGGTTTTTGGATCGTGGACTTTTCGCGGTACAGGCGAATTTCCATATCGGTTTCCCATCGCAGTTGCGGGCTATCGGCGCGCACCAGTTGCTGCTGCGCGAGTTCGTGAACGACTGCTGACTCCGGCAGGAATGCAATGCCATGACCTTCCAGCACCATCATCTTCAAGGCTTCCGCCGTCCCCGTCTCATAACATTTTTCCAGATGCAGCGCATTGATGGCATCGGCCTGGATTAAGTCGACAATGCGGCCGAGATAGGCAGTGCTGGCATAGGACAAGTACGGCAGCGGTGCATTGGCACTTCCTGGCAATGCGAATTCTGCCCGGCCTGCCTGATCGCACCGGCTGTAGGCGCACAGTTTTTCGCACCCCACTATCATCATGTCATAGCGGGTGGCATCAAGCTGCAGCGGTTGCAGCGGATGGTAAAAAGTCAGCAGCAAATCGCAACCGCCTTCGGATAACACCATCACTGCATCATGCACATTGGATGCCATCAGCCGCGCACTGAACGGGCCGATGCCGGATTTCAATCTTGTCAGCCATTTGGGCGTATAGGTCAGCGCAAGCGTATGGTGAACTGCAAAATCAATTGAAGATTGGGTGTTGGACCGATTCTCGCGCAACAACGCCCTGACATCGTTGATCTGGCCGAGCATGGCGATGGCCTGCTCATAAAACAAATGCCCTTCCCGCGTCAGGCTGGTGGGGAAGGAGGTGCGGTCGATCAGATCGGTGCCGATCCAGGCTTCAAGCGATTTAATGCGGCGCGAAAACGCCGATTGCGTAACATGACGCTGCTCTGCCGAGCGGCTGAAGCTATGGGTTAGCGCCAGAGAAATGAAGTCCTCCAACCATTTACTTTCCATTGCACTGTATTTCTATATAATATTTCCGGTTGAAAGTATGGTTATGGCTGTAATGAATTATAAGATGTAAATCAGCACCATAATCCCCCGGTTCAGATTCTTGTTTTCTCCCCGGCTTTCATCAGACCACCATCCAGCAACCCTCCGGTTGCCTGAATCAGCAAGGCTGACAATGAACCACCTGTACCTCAAACGCATCACCGGATTCACCATTGCCAGCCTGGCATTCGGCCTGTCGCCCCATGCTCTTGCCCAGTATGTCTGGCTCGACGATAAAGGGGGAAAACAGTATTCCGACATGCCGCCGCCGATTGCAGTGCCAAACAGCCGGATCCTGAAATTTCCCGGCGCAGCAAGTCGGGCCCAGGCCCAGGGAGCGGTTTCAGCCGGGAGCGACAATACAGAGACAACGGCAAAAGCGAAGCTGCCGATGACAACCGCTGAAAAAAACGCCGACTTCCAGAAGCGCAGGATGGAACAAGCTGAAAAAGACCAGAAATCTGCCGACGAAGCGCAGAACGCGGCTGACAAGAGCAAGAATTGTGAACGCGCCAGCGCCTATCAGAAAGCGCTCGATTCCGGCCAGCGCATCTCGCGGCAGGAAAAAGACGGTCAGCGTGCGTATCTGAGCGATGCGCAGCGCGCCCAGGAATCGCGCGACACCAAGAGAATTCTCAGCGAATGCAAATGAATGCTTGGCGGCGACCAGCCCTTACGGCACGGAGTTAGCATTCGATTTCGTATCGGCGCGCCGGCGGCGCGACTCTTTCGGGTCCGCAATCAGCGGCCGATAAATCTCGACCCGGTCGCCGTCCCGCAAGATTGCTTCCAAAGTCTTGAGTTTAGAGTAAACACCAACACGGCAAGTCGATAAGTCGATTTCCGGCATCTCATCCAGAATTCCGCTTTGCACGATTGCTGCCTGCAAAGTGGTGCCAGGCGGCACACTGACGTCGCGCAATAGCTGAATTTCAGGTTTGGCGTAACACACCTGCACCTGTAAATTACCTGCTGGCTTATCCATACGCAGTCTCCGCCCTCTTGCAAAACGAATCGACGAAACTGTTGGCAATCATGCCGAATACCGGTCCGATGATTTTCTCCAGAATCCGGCCGGAAAACTCATATTGCAAGTCGAATTCAATCTTGCAGGCATCTTCGCGCAGTGGCTTGAATACCCAGGCACCCTGCAAATGCTTGAACGGACCTTCCAGCAAGCACATTTTTATCGATGTCGGCTGGGTATGGATATTCTCCGTTGTGAACGACTGCTTGATGCCATGATAATGTATGGCGATGGTCGCAACCAGCCTGTCGGTTTCGCGCCCACGGACTTCGACACCGCCGCACCAGGGCAGGAAGCGTGGATAATCCTCCATCTTGTCGACCAGCGCGAACATCTGCTCGGCGCTATAACCTACAATCACTGATTTGTGTACAACTGCCATCGAATCTCAACCATTTGATAAAATTACACGAATTTTAACCGACTCGCCGCCCCATCACATGACCATAGTTGATAACAGAAAAGCCTTCCATGACTACTTTATCGAGGACCGCTTCGAAGCTGGTGTTGTCCTGCATGGCTGGGAAGTCAAGGCGATACGCGCCGGACGGGTGCAGCTCAAGGAAGCCTACGTGGTGGTGCGCGATGGCGAAATTTTCCTGTTCGGCGCCCATATCAGCGCACTGCTGAGCGCATCCACCCATGTCCATCCGGAAGCCTTGCGCACGCGTAAGCTACTGCTCAATGCGGCCGAAATTAGCAAGCTGATCGGCAAGGTCGAACGCTCCGGCTACACCCTGGTGCCACTCAACCTGCATTTCGTGCGGGGGCGCGTCAAGTGCGAAATCGGGCTGGCCAAGGGCAAGAAGCAGCACGACAAGCGCGACACTGAAAAAACGCGCGATTGGCAGCGTGAGCAACAGCAAATCATGAAAACGCATCGGCGTTAAGCATCAAAACAGGCGATCTGAAAGCAATATAAAATATGGCGGAGTATGCCAAAAAATATGGCATTTTCCGCAGTATTTTATTGCGACTGAATTTAATACAAGAGCGTGTATATGGTCATGATCCGGGTAGCCATTCAGATTGGCAGTCAATCCGGACCTGGCTGCCACCATCCATCAGGATTTCTGCTGTGACTTGACGACCTGCATCGCGCTGGCAATCAAACCGCTGATATCGCTCATATTAGCCGGAACGATAATCGAATTATTGGTCTTGGCCAGATTGGCAAAAGCGCTGACATATTGCTCGGCCACCTTAAGATTCACCGCATCCGCGCCACCCGGCTCCCGGATCGCCGCCGCAGTCTTGCGAATTGCATCTGCGTTCGCCTCGGCCAAGGCGACGATCGCTTTGGCCTGACCTTCTGCCCGGTTAATCGACGCTTGCTTTTCGCCTTCTGACTTGGCAATCGATGCTTCGCGCTCACCGGTTGCGATATTGATCTGCTCTTGCTTGCGCCCTTCGGAAGCGGCGATCAAGGCCCGTTTTTCACGCTCGGCAGTAATCTGGGCCTGCATCGAATGCAGAATTTCCTTGGGCGGCGTCAAGTCCTTGATCTCGTAGCGCAATACCTTCACGCCCCAGTTCGCTGCCGATTCATCGATTGAGCTGACGATGCTCTGATTGATGTGATTGCGTTCTTCGAAGGTCTTGTCCAGTTCCATCTTGCCGATCACGCTACGCAGCGTGGTTTGCGCCAGTTGCGACACGGCGGCGATGTAGTTTGAAGAACCATACGAAGCGCGCATCGGGTCGGTCACCTGAAAATACAGGATGCCATCGACTTCCAGTTGCGTATTGTCTTTTGTGATGCACACCTGACTGGGAACATCCAACGGGATTTCCTTCAGCGAATGCTTGTAGGCGACGCGGTCGATGAACGGCAAAACGATGTTCAGGCCTGGCGCCAGCGTGCTGTGGTACTTGCCAAAACGCTCGACCACCCAGGCATTCTGCTGCGGCACCACATTGATGGTCTTGACCACAAAAATAATCGCCAGAACGAACAGGATGAGGGAAATGCTGCCGAAATCAAATGCCATGGTGCGTCCTTTAGGTAACGGTATTATCGACAATCAAGTGACTGCCACGTATTTCACGAATGATAAAAGTGCCTGCAACTGCCACTGCGCCCGGCATCAGTTCGAGGTCCCACATTGCACCTCGGTACATCACGCGCGCACTATTGCCCCGCCATTGTCCGACATACACGGTTTGCCCGATATCGAGATTGACATTCGGATCGCGTGCGGCGGGCAGTTTGCGCTGCTTTGCAAAACTGCTTTTGCGCAATAAATACGTGGCGATTGCTCCCGCAATTGCCGCGATCGCCATTTGCAGCGAAAAAACGAAGCCGACCAAAGCTGCCGCGCCACCCGCCAGCGCCCCCAAGGCAATCATCAGCAGGTAAAACGTGCCGCTGAATATTTCTGAAATGACAAGAATTCCCGCCATGCCAAACCAGATCATCCAGTCATCCATCGGATACTCCTTTTGTGTGTAGCGTAAAATCAATCATCAAGGTCAGTTGGCCTATGGAAACAGACCCATCATAAGCCAAAAAAAACGCGAGCACTTGGCTCGCGTTTTCAGTCTTACAATAAATTTACTTGACCGCAGCCAGCGCCTGCCAAGTGTCGATCACGGTATCCGGGTTGAGCGAAATCGACTCAATACCCTGTTTCATCAGCCACTCGGCAAAATCCGGGTGATCAGACGGACCCTGACCGCAGATCCCGATATATTTCCCTTGTGCGCGACAGGCGGCAATTGCCTGCGAGAGCAAGGCAAGCACCGCGGGATCGCGCTCATCGAAATCGGCTGCCAGCAATTCCATGCCGGAATCCCGATCCAGGCCCAGCGTGAGCTGGGTCAGGTCGTTGGAACCGATCGAGAAGCCGTCAAAATGCTCGAGGAACTGTTCAGCCAGAATCGCATTTGATGGCACTTCGCACATCATGATGACGCGCAAGCCATCCTGGCCGCGCTTGAGGCCGTTCTTGCCCAGCAAGCCGATGACTTTTTCGGCCTGTCCCAGCGTGCGCACGAAAGGAATCATGATCTCGACGTTGGTCAAGCCCATCTCGTTGCGTACCCGCTTCATCGCCAGGCATTCCATTTCAAATGCTTCGGCAAAATCGTCGGCCAGATAGCGCGCAGCGCCACGGAAGCCCAGCATTGGATTTTCTTCGTCCGGCTCGTAACGCGAGCCGCCGATCAGTTTCTTGTACTCATTCGACTTGAAGTCGGACATCCGCACAATCACCGGCTTTGGCCAGAAAGCGGCCGCGATAGTGGCGATTCCTTCGGCCAACTTGTCGACATAAAATGCCTTCGGCGAAGCGTGACCGCGCGCCACCGATTCAACCGCCTTCTTCAGCGAAGCATCGATATTCGGATACTCCAGAATCGCCTTCGGATGGACGCCGATATTGTTGTTGATGATGAACTCAAGCCGCGCCAGGCCGACACCGGCATTCGGAATCGATTGAAAATCAAACGCCAGTTGCGGATTGCCGACGTTCATCATGATCTTCAGCGGCAGGTTCGGCAATTCGCCGCGTGCCACTTCGGTGACTTCCGTTTCCAGCAGGCCATCATAGATTTTGCCTTCATCGCCTTCGGCACAGGATACCGTGACCAGTGTGCCTTCCTTGAGCAGTTCGGTCGCATCGCCGCAGCCGACTACCGCAGGAACGCCCAGCTCACGCGCAATGATCGCCGCGTGGCAGGTGCGCCCGCCGCGGTTGGTAACGATGGCGGCCGCCCGTTTCATTACCGGTTCCCAGTTCGGATCGGTCATGTCGGTGACCAGGACATCGCCGGGCTGGACCCGTTCCATATCGGCAGAATCGTGAATCACGCGCACCGGACCGGCACCAATTTTCTGCCCGATCGCACGACCGCAAGCCAATACCGTACCGGTGCCCCTGAGCTTGAAGCGCTGCTGGGCATCGGTTTCTTTCTGTTGCGACTTTACCGTTTCCGGGCGCGCCTGCAGGATGTACAACTTGCCGTCGCGGCCGTCCTTGCCCCACTCGATATCCATCGGTCGCTGGTAATGGTTTTCGATGATGACAGCATATTTGGCCAATTCAACGATTTCCTGGTCGTTCAGGGAATAGCGGTTGCGCAGTTCGATGGGCACATCCACGGTCCTGACCGAGCGGCCGGCCTTGGCTTCTCCGGTGAATTCCATCTTCAGCAGTTTGGAACCGATATTGCGGCGAATCACCGGCGATTTTCCCAGCTGCAGCATCGGCTTGTGGACATAGAACTCGTCCGGATTGACCGCGCCCTGCACCACCGTTTCGCCCAGACCGTAACTGGAGGTGATAAAAACCACATCCTTGAAGCCCGATTCGGTATCGAGCGTGAACATCACGCCAGCCGCGCCGAGGTCGGAGCGCACCATCCGCTGCACGCCGGCAGACAAGGCCACTTCGGCATGCGTGAATCCCTTGTGGACGCGGTAGGAAATGGCGCGGTCGTTATACAGCGAAGCGAACACATGCTTCATTGCTTCGAGAATATTGTCGATGCCGACCACGTTCAGGAAAGTCTCCTGCTGGCCGGCAAAAGATGCATCTGGTAAATCTTCAGCGGTTGCCGAGGACCGGACCGCGAACGACATTTCACTTGACGAATCAGCTACAAGTTGTTGATAAAAATCGTTAATTTCATTTTCAAGCCGTGGCTGGAACGGTGTATCGACGATCCACTGGCGGATTTCGGCGCCGGCCTGGGCCAAGGCCCGGACATCGTCGATGTCCAGGCTGGACAAGCGCTGCGCAATGCGGTCGGCCAGCGTCTGGCCGCCGTTTGCGCTATATGACAGAAAATCCCGAAAAGCCTGGGCGGTCGTGGCAAAGCCGCCCGGCACGCGCACTCCCGCGCCTGCCAATTGGCTGATCATTTCGCCTAATGATGCGTTTTTTCCGCCGACGGCGTCGACATCCGTCATCCGCAAATGTTCAAATGAAGCTACGTAAGTGGCCTCCGTGGACAGCTCTGCAAGTATTGCGTTGGACATAACAACCTCTAGTTTGATGATAAGAAATCTTCGTGCGCATCTTCATTGATCCCTGCTTTTTGTTATTCTTCTGAGAGCAACTCGATTAAACCCAATCTGCCCATTTTACATGCTGCGATTGGTTTTTATCTGCAAGCACTCTATTTTTAGCGCAACCACTCTGTTAAGGACCCATGCCAGATACCCTGATCATTCAGCCTGCAGCATTCGATCGCACCGTGTTTTTCGTCTCCGACGGCACCGGCATCACTGCCGAAACTTTCGGCCATGCTGTGCTGACCCAGTTCAACCTGCGCTTCAAGCAGGTGCGCCTGCCCTTCATTGACGATCTGGACAAGGCGCATCGCGCTGCCGGCAGAATCAATGAATCCTTTGCGCAGGAGGGCAAACGCCCGATCATTTTCTCCACGCTGGTCAAGGGCGACCTTTCGCAGATCATTCGCAATACCAAATGCATGTATATGGACCTGATCCAGACCTTCGTCGGTCCGCTGGAACAGGAACTCGGGGTCAAATCGACCCACACCATCGGTCGCAGTCACAACATTGCCAATTCGGAAGAATACAAAAACCGCATCGAGGCGATCAATTTCTCGCTGATCCACGATGACGGCCAGTCGCACAAGAACCTGTCGACCGCCGACGTGATCCTGGTCGGCGTATCGCGATCGGGGAAAACCCCGACCAGCCTGTTTCTGGCGATGCAATACGGCATCAAGGCGGCGAACTATCCGCTGATACCGGAAGACTTTGAGCGCGGCAAATTTCCTTCGGCCCTGCTGGCGTACAAGTCCAAGATTTTCGGCCTGAGCATTACGCCGGAACGATTAAGCGAGATCCGCAACGAGCGCCGTCCCGGCAGCAAGTATGCGGCCCTGGCAAACTGCCGCTACGAGGTCAACGAAGCGGAGGCGATGATGAAGCGGGAAGGAATCCGCTGGTTATCGTCCACCACCAAATCGATAGAAGAGATCTCGAGCACGATTTTGCAGGAAGTGAAACTGGAGAAGCGGGTCTACTGAGGAGTCGGGAAAATATTGTCGTGTGTAACCAGTAGCCCAGGCACGCAGGCTTGCGCGTCTTAAAATTAGCGTCTTTGCCTGAGTTGCTCAAAAAAACAGACTGCCGCACTGGCTGCCACATTCAGGGACTCCATCCGACCGAGATGCGGAATCCCGACCTGGTGTGTGGTCAGGGCCGTCAACTGGTCGGAAATTCCCTGCCCTTCGTGACCGAACAACCAGGCCACAGGTTGCTGTAAATCGATATCGTAAATGGTCGCTTCTGCATGGGAACTGGTTGCCAGCACCGCTATGGTTGCAGATTGCAATAATTGCACCAGATCGACATCTTCGATAATGCGCAGCAGAAAGTGCGCGCCCATCCCGGCCCGCAATACTTTCGGCGACCAGGCGAAGGCGGTGCCGGCGCTGCAAAAGACATCGGTAATTCCTGCTGCTGCGGCGCTGCGCAGAATCGAGCCGAGATTGCCCGGATCCTGCAATCGGTCCAGCAGCACCGCGTTGCCCGACAAGCGCAATGACGCATCGCGCGCCGGCGTACCGATCACGAACAGCAGACCGACCCCATGTTCGACCTGGCTAATGGTTTTGAACAGCGCGTCGGGCAGCACGATGCATTGCGCGCCGCCCTGTTCGCAACGCAGCAGGATAGGTGCGACTTCCTGCAGCGACAGCGCGCTATCGCTGACAACGCACAAGGGCGGCACGCCGAGCTGCGCCAGATAGACTTCACACAAATGCACGCCGTCGAGCAGCGTGCGCTGGGCCCGGCGCCTGGCTTGCGAACTGGTCGCCAGTTGCTTGAGCTCCTTATAGAGCGGATTATCGCGTGAAGAAATCGGCTTCATGGATGCTCCGCAGCGAGCAATGCGCGTACCGGCGCATACGATTTGCGATGCACTGGCGACACCCCATGTTCGCGCAACCGGGCCAGATGCAAGGCAGTCGGATAGCCCTTGTGCTGGTCAAATGCATACTGCGGAAATTGTTGATGCAGCGTGAGCAATGCGGCATCGCGTGCGGTTTTGGCCAGAATCGAGGCGGCCGAAATGGCCGGCACCTTGTCGTCGCCCTGGATGATCGCCTCGCAGCGCATCATCATCGCCGGACAGCGATTGCCATCGATTAGCGCCAGCGTCGGCTGGACCGATAGCCCATCGACTGCACGGCGCATCGCCAGCATCGTGGCTTGCAGAATATTCAGCCGGTCGATTTCTTCCTCCGAGCACTGGGCAATCGACCAGGCCAGCGCATGCTGCCTGATCTGGAGCGCCAGCGCGTCGCGCCGCGCCGCGGTCAGTTTCTTTGAATCGCGCAAGCCTGCGATCGGGTTGTCCGGGTCGAGAATGACGGCGGCTGCGAACACCGGGCCCGCCAGCGGACCGCGTCCAGCTTCATCGACGCCGCACATCAACGCATCTTCGACATCAAATGCAAATACGGATTGTTCGGGGTTTTGCACTGTGCTCACTATAAATTAATCCGGAAAAATAATAAATCAGGGAGTATGGCAAAAAATACTGTCACTTCCGCATATGTTTATTGCGGCAGTAAAAAATACGGCAGTTAGTATTACTTCTGTGCGGTAGCCATCACCGACAACACAGCCTGTGCGCTTTCCTTGGCAGTGTTGCGCAGCAGCGAATAATGCATGTCGGTAAAGCGTTGCCGCAAGGATGCTTGCAGATTGGCATCGGTCAGTTGCTGCCAGAGCGCGTCCGCCAAAGCCTGGGGCGTGGCTGCATCCTGCAGCAGTTCGGGCACCAGAAATTCCCGCGCCAATATATTCGGCAACCCGATCCATGGCTGATATCCCATGTGACGCATGATCTCCCAGGAAGCACGCATCATCCGGTACGCGATGACCATCGGCTTCTTGAACAGGGCCACTTCCAGCGACGCGGTGCCGGAAGCCACCAGCACCGCATCGGCCGCTGCCAGCACCGTATGCGACTGGCCGTCGACCAGTTGCAGCGGAACATCGGCCAAGCCGGCCTGGGCCAGCAGTTGCACAAAATATTCGCGCTGCCGCATGCCTGCCATCGGCACCACAAAGTGCAAGCCGGGCTCGCGCCGGGCCAGCAACTTAGCCGCGCCGATAAAGGCTGCGGTGTTGTACTTCAATTCCGACATGCGGCTGCCCGGCAGTATCGCGACCACCGTTGCAGCCAATGACAAGTCCAGCGCAGTACGGGCGGCCACTACGTCCGGCAGCAGCGGGATTACCTCTGCCAGCGGGTGGCCGACATAGGTAACAGGGATGCCGGCCTGGCGATAGATCGCTTCCTCGAATGGAAACACCACCAGCATGTGCGACACCGCTTTGGCGATTTTCTTGATGCGCCCGCCGCGCCAGGCCCAGATTTGCGGGCCGATGAAATGCACGGTCGGTATGCCGGCGCGCCTTAGCTGCATTTCCAAGCCGAGATTGAAACCCGGATAATCGACGCCGACGAAAACCGCCGGTTTTTCAGCCAACAGCTGATCGCGCAAGGCGTTCTGGATCGATTTGATCTCGCGATAGCGCGGGATCACTTCAAACAGACCGCGCACCGTCAGTTTCTCCATCGGCCAATCGCTGACAAAGCCATGCTCGGCCATTTTGGCGCCGCCGATGCCGTGCATCCGGGCTTGCGGCAGATGCACCCGCAGGCCCGACAGCAACCGGCCCGCCAGCAGGTCGCCGGAGCTCTCGCCGGCCACCATCGCAATGGTGGTGTTAGCGGATGATGCCACGAGAGGAAGATGCAATGAATTCGCGCATCAGGCGCAAATACGGTGCGGCTTGCGGGGTTTTCGATTCTTCTTCCAGCAACGCCGACTGGGCCGCGTCGAGCGGCAAGCCGGCGCGATAGATCAATTTATAGCCGCGCTTGATCGCCATGATCTGCTCGCTGCTGAAATCGCGCCGCCTGAGACCTTCGCTATTGATTCCGGCCGGCACCGCACGATTGCCGGCTGCAGTCACGAATGGCGGCACATCCTGGCTGACCGCGGCGGTAAACGCGGTCATCGCATGCGCGCCGATGCGGCAAAACTGATGGACGGTGGTAAAGCCGCCGAGAAACACCCAGTCGCCCAGATGCACATGCCCGGCCAGCGTCGCATTATTGGCCAGGATGATGTGATTGCCCAACTGGCAGTCGTGCGCGATATGGACATAAGCCATGATCCAGTTGTCATTGCCAAGCCGGGTGACCCCGGCATCCTGCGCGGTGCCGCGGTTGAGCGTGCAGAATTCGCGAATCGTATTGCGGTCGCCGATCTCCAGCCGGGTCGGCTCGCCCGCATATTTCTTGTCCTGAGGTGCAGCACCGACCGAGGCGAATTGGAAAAAAACATTGTCGCGCCCGATGCTGGTATGGCCGTCAATCACGACATGCGGGCCGATCCTGGTGCCGGCGCCGATACTGACGTCCGGTCCGATGACGCAATACGGCCCGATCTCGACCGAACTATCCAGTTGCGCTTTTGTATCAACCAGTGCAGTGGAATGAATCCCCGCCATTACTTCCCCGCAGCCTTGCTCGCATCGGCGGCACTACGCATGGTGCACATCAGCTCGCCCTCGACCGCCAGTTGGCCATCCACTGTAGCTCTGGCCGCGTATTTCCAGATGCCGCGCGCCACGCGCAGGATTTCGACCTCCATCCTGAGCTGGTCGCCCGGCTCCACCGGCCGCTTGAAACGCGCGCCATCGATACCGAGGAAATACACGATGGTGTCTGCGTCCGGCTTCATATCCATCGTCAAAAACGACAAAATCGCTGCGGTCTGTGCCATCGCCTCGATCATCAACACGCCCGGCATTACCGGCTTGTTCGGAAAATGGCCATTGAAGAACTCTTCATTGGCCGTGACATTCTTGATCGCAGTGATGCGCTTGCCGGTCTCCCAGTCCAGCACTCGATCGACTAGCAACATCGGATAGCGGTGCGGCAGATATTGTTTGATTTGGTTAATATCGAGGGTATTCATTGTTCTTTATTCTTGTCTGTAAGTGATTGTGTAAGCAATTGCACGGTTTTTTCCAGGCCTCGCATTTTTTCCCGCATCGATGCCAGATTGCGCACGATGGCAGCGGATTTTTCCCAGTCGGCATTCTTGGCCAGCGGGTAGAAACCGGTGTATTGGCCGGCCTCCAGAATCGAGCGCGAGACCATGCTGCCGGAAGATATATGCACGTTGTCGGCAATGCTCAGGTGACCAAGCACCATCGCAGCACCGCCGAAAGTGCAGTATTTGCCGATTTTGGCGCTGCCGGCTACGCCGACACAACCGGCCATCGCGGTGTGCGCGCCGATATGGCAGTTGTGACCGATCTGGATCTGGTTATCCAGCTTGACACCGTTCTCAATGACGGTGTCGGCCAGGGCGCCGCGATCGATGCAGGTATTGGCGCCGATTTCGACATCGTCGCCGATCATCACACGGCCGGTTTGCGGAATCTTGATCCACGCTCCGCCGTCATTGGCAAAACCGAAACCATCGGTGCCGATCACCGCTCCTGAATGGACGATGCCGCGCTGCCCGATTTCACATCTGGCATGGAATGTAACGCACGCAAAAAAATGGGTGCCGGCACCGACTTTGGCGCCCCGTCCGACAAAGCAACCGGCGTCAATCACCGCATGTTCGGCAACACAGGCATCTGCCTCAATCGTCACGTGCGGGCCGATGAATGCGGTCGGCGCAATCGTGGCGCTGGCATCCACATGCGCAGTCGGATCGATGCCGGCCGCCGGCGGATGCGCGTTTTCGGATGCAAACCATTGCGCAGCCCTGGCAAAATACGCATAAGGATTGTCTGCCACAATCCGCGCGCCCCGATAGTCGGCGCCGATTGCCTCGGCATTTTCAGCCGATAGAATAATGGCGGCCGCTTGCGTATGCGACGCCTGTGCCCGAAGCTTGGGATTAGAGAGAAATGTGATGTGCGACGCGTTTGCGTCATCCAAAGGCGCAATGCCGAACACTTCCGTGTTCGGGTCGCCCATCAATTGCCCACCCAAGCGCTCGACCAAAGCTCCGAGTCGAATGCTCATCGTGGTATTTTCATGAAATTACTTGTTATTGAGTATCTTCAGCACTTTTTCGGTGACATCGATACGCGGATTGAAGTACGCAGCATCCTGAAAAATGATGTCGTATTTTTCGGACTCTGCAACCTGCTTGATCGCCTTGTTGGCACGCTCAACGACGATAGCGATTTCTTCGTTGCGGCGCAGATTCAGATCTTCGCTGAATGCACGCTGCTTGCGCTGAAAGTCTTGATCCATGTCGCTCAATTCGCGCTGACGCCGGACCCGATCCGATTCGGAAATCACCGCCGCATCCTTGTCGAGTTTTCCTGCCAGATTTTTGATGCGAGCGGAGAAATCGACCAATTCTTTCTGGCGCTTTGAAAATTCCTGTTCGATTTTTGCTTCCGCCGCCTTGGCCGGGGCCGATTCACGCATCACGCGCTGGGAATTGACTAGTCCGATCTTGGTCTCTTGCGCTTGCACATTTACGGCCAGGCATAGCAATACAGCGGCAATGATTTTTGATGATGATGTGGTTAGAAACTTCAAGTGTGTTCTCCAGGTGTTAAACGACCAGGTCCGTCATATTATTTAGGTCGTAAAAAATTAGAATCCGGTGCCCAGTTGGAATTGGAAGTTCTGCTCCCGATCCGTAGACTCGGCATTCAAAGGTCTGCCATAACTCAATTTTAACGGACCAATCGGCGATATCCAGCTCAAGCCGACACCCACCGATGCGCGCAAATCCGAAGGACGGATCTTTTGCCCTTCCGCAAACACGTTGCCTGCATCGAAAAATGTAAACCAGCGCAAGGTCCGATCGTTTCCGGAGCCCGGAAATGGAAACTGCAGTTCGGCATTCGCAATCAAGCGGGTCGAGCCGCCCAGCGATTCGCCGGTTATGGAATCAACATTGGTTCCGACGCCCAGTGACGAACCTTCATAGCCGCGCACCGATCCGATGCCACCGGCATAGAAATTTTTAAATATCGGATACTTCTTGCCGCCGAACCCACGACCATAATCCACTTCGCCATTCAATGCCAGCGTCATACTGCGTCCAATCGGCAGGAAATATTGATCCTGATACACCGCGCGATAATAACGCAAGGTGCCGACCGCAGACAATTCCAGGTTGGCGCGTTGATAGCGCCCCTTATTGGGGGCTATCGCACTGTCGCGCCCGTCACGCTGCCATGCCGCAGTTAATGGGAACGAAGTGGTAGTGGCTTTTCCAGCGCCATCCGCATCGGCAGTACCGTTCTCCCGGACGAAATCTTTCCACTTCTGCGGGCTGATGATCGGATCAGCAAAAGTCTGGACCGAGGTTCGTTCTGCGCCGATGCCGAAAAACACCGTATCAAGTTCGGAGAATGGCACCCCAAATCGCACACTTCCGCCCGATGTCACCACTTTGTAATCGTATGTATAGGTATCTGCCGGGCGAGTTGTCCGGTAAAACAGTTCATAGCTGCGGCTGACACCATCCTTGGTGAAATACGGGTTGGTTTGTGACAATGCTACCGTGCGATTGCGCTTGCTGGTGTTGACATCCAGTCCTATCGTATTGCCGGTGCCGAAGGCATTGGCTTGCTGGATCGAGCCTGTCAGCGTCAGCTTCTCGCTGCTGGAGAAACCGGCGCCCAACAGCAGATTACCGGTCGGCTTTTCCACTACCGACATGTTGACATCGACCTGATCGGTGCTGCCGGGCACTTCCGGCGTTTCAATATTCACTTCCTTGAAGTAGCCCAGGCGATCGACCCGATCCCGCGAAAGCCTGATTTTGGTGCCGTCATACCAGGCATCCTCAAATTGCCGGAATTCGCGTCGTATCACCTCATCGCGGGTCTTTGTGTTGCCGGCGAGGTTAATGCGCCGAACATAGACACGCTTGCCCGGATCCATGAGAATCGTCAGCGCCACTTCCTTTTTCTCGCGATTGATTTGCGGATTGGCATTGACATTGGCGAAGGCATAACCAAAGTTTCCCATCCGTTCCGATATCTTGGCAGTGCTTGCCGCCAGCTTCTCGCCGGAGTAGACGTCGCCTTTTTTCAAGGTCAACAAGGAATTGAATTCAGCTTCGCGGCCAAACATCTGGCCCTCGATCTTAACGTCGGAGACAGTGTACTTTTCCCCTTCGTTGATATTGATGGTAATGAAAATTTCTTTTTTATCCTGCGTAATTGAGACTTGCGTCGACTCCACCTGCATCTCGATATAGCCGCGATTCAGATAAAAGGATTTCAGCGCTTCAATGTCGCCGGCCAGTTTCTGTTTCGAATATTGGTCGGCTTTGGTATACCAGGTAAACCAACCCGGAGTTGTCAAGTTTAATTGATCAAACAATTCCTTGTCGCCAAACGCCTTATTCCCAACGAAATTGATCTGTTTAATACGGGCAACATCGCCTTCGTCCACTGCGAAATTGATCGTTACCCGGTTACGCTCGATCGGCGTGACGGTAGAGGTAATTTGAACCCCATATAAACCCCTGGACAGATATTGGCGCTTTAATTCCTGTTCGGCACGATCCACCAAAGCCTTGTCGAAAATACGTGATTCACCCAAGCCGATTTCTTTCAAGGCCTTGGTCAGCATTTCCTTGTCGAACTCTTTGGTGCCGGAGAATTCCACGCCGGCGATCGCAGGGCGCTCCTCGACCATGATGACCAACACCTCGCCATCGACTTCAATCCGCACGTCCTTGAAGAAACCGGTTGCATACAGAGACTTGATCGCGGCCACGCTTTTTTCATCGTTGAAGGTTTCACCAACACGCACCGGCAGATAGCTAAACACGGTGCCGGCCTCAGTACGTTGAATTCCTTCTACGCGGATATCCTTTACCTTGAATGGTTCAATCGCCAAAACGTGCCCGGAACACAGGGCAAGGACGGCAACAGCGAGTAGATTACGGCGAAAAACTGGAATCGAAAAAAGCTCAGAGTTTAATTTCATTGGGTACCGATTATGAATATTTTTGTTTTGCGAGTGCCCTTGGGCAAAATCATCATCAACTCAGGAAATAAGGCGCACGATGTCATTGAAGACCGCTAAAAGCATTAATGTCATCAAAATGCCCATCCCGGCCCGCTGGGCAATTTCACCAAAACGCGCAGAAACAGGGCGTCCGGTCAAAACTTCCACGAAATAATACAGCAAAAGCCCACCATCCAACACCGGGATTGGGAGCAAATTCATCACCCCCAAACTGATGCTGATGAATGCGATAAAGCTGATATAGCTGACAATTCCAATCCTTGCAGTCTGACCTGCGTAGTCGGCGATGGTAATGGGACCAGTGATGTTTTTTAGCGAAATCTCACCCACCAACATTTTTCCGAGCATTTTAAGCGTCAGCACGCCAGTGTCCCAAGTCCGGTTGGCACCCTTGATAATGGCGCCAACCGGCGTCGCACTCACGGTGACCATGTCTGGAGTCATCGAAACTTCAGCTTTGATCTTACCGATGGTTCGGTCGCCTTGCGTTTGCCCTTCCGGTGTTACTGTTGCAGCGAATTCGCGCCCTGCCCTTTGTCCCGTCACCGTCAATGGCTTATTGGCAGAATCCTGCAGCATGTCTATAAAAGCCAAGCCATCGATTATTGGTCTGCCATCGACTGCCAGGATTAAGTCTCCCTCTTGCAGTCCGCCCTGCATGGCAGGGCCATCCGGCACGATTTTCCCCAACACGGCGGGCGGCCTTGCAAGTGAGATGCCCAGTCGTCCTAAGAAATCGCCCTCCAGATCCTCTGGGGTCAAGCTATTCAGCGGCACGGTAACGGTATCGAGCAGCATTCCATTGGGATTTGCCGGATCAGGTCGGCTGACATCCAGCCTAGCCGCGTTTTTCCCGATGGCTAACTGCACCATGCTCCAACGCAAGTCAGACCATAGCTTTATTGCCTCGCCATTAACTGCAGTGACATGTTCGCCACCGCGCAATCCAGCCTTGTATGCTACGGATTGCTCCGGAACAATTCGGATTTTGGCAACAGGCTCAGGAATGCCATGTACGTACAACGACGCGAATAACAGTATTGCGAGAATAAAGTTGGCAATAGGCCCGGCAGCAACGATGGCAATGCGCTTCCAGACATTCTGGCTGGTGAATTCGCGCTGCCTATCCGGGGCAGGCAATGCGTCCAGATTCTGCTCGCGAGCATCCAGCATTTTCACGTAACCGCCAAGCGGCAGTGCTGAAATTACCCATTCGGTTTGATCGACACCGAAACGGCGCGAAAAAATCACCTTGCCCATCCCGACAGAAAAACGCAGCACTTTCACCCCGCACAGGCGGGCGACCAAAAAATGCCCCATCTCATGGATAATAACGAGTATCCCAAGGGCAAAAACAAAAGCAATCAGCGTTTGCAGTAAGTTCATGAGTTCATGTAGGTAGAGGCGATTCTGCGCGCCTCGGAATCCTGCTCCAGTAAGTCTTCAATACTGTCCACCTGAATGCATGGCAATACATCCATTACACGTGCAATCAGTTGGTCTATCGTACGAAATCCGGTACGGCCATCCAAAAAACCCTGGACTGCAACTTCATTGGCGGCGTTCAAAATTGCCGGTGCCGAACCACCTGCACGTAATGCGTCAAACGCCAGTTTGAGGCAGGGAAACCGGTTAAGATCCGGTTTTTTGAAATCCAGTTGCCCGATACTAGTCAAATCCAGATGCGCCACGCCGGACGCAATGCGCTCCGGATAGGCAAGAGCATGTGCAATCGGAGTGCGCATGTCGGGATTGCCCAACTGCGCGAGCACAGAACCATCGATGTATGAAACCATTGAATGAATCACGCTTTGCGGATGAATTACCACCTCGATCTGGTCGGCTGAGGCGCCAAACAGCCAATGCGCCTCGATGACTTCGAGCCCCTTGTTCATCATCGTAGCCGAATCAACCGAAATTTTCCTGCCCATGACCCAATTTGGATGCGCAACGGCTTCCGCTGGCGTCACCGCATCAAGCGTCTCTACCGGACGATTCAAAAACGGACCACCGGATGCGGTCAGCAATACCTTGGCGATCCCCTGTTCGGATGGTGCGCGACGGAAATTCTTCGGCAGGCACTGGAAAATCGCATTATGTTCGCTGTCAATCGGCAGCAATGTGGCGCCATTCTCCTGCACCGCATCCATGAAAAGCCGGCCGGCCATCACCAGCGCCTCCTTGTTTGCCAGCAGTATTTTTTTACCGGCCCGGGCTGCCGCCAGTGTCGGCGCCAGCCCGGCAGCACCCACGATGGCCGCCATCACAACATCACAGTCAGGATCGCAAGATACCGCTGCCAGCGCGGCTGGTCCAAATTCGACCTGTGTTTTCAGGCCTTTTTGTTGCAGCAACTGCAACAAAATTTTTGCCGCCTGTGCTGACCCGACCACTGCAATGCGCGGCTTGAATCGCTCGCATTGGCGACACAGCGCATCAACGCTGGTATGCGCTGTCAACGCATGAATCGAGTAACGATCAGGATGGCGGGCAACCACATCCAGCGTCGATACGCCAATGGAACCGGTAGATCCGAGAATTGTAATTCTTTGCATGATTTCTATTCCAACACCAATGCTATAACCATGCATCTATGAGTACGGCCAGCGGAAAAACAGGGATCAAGGCGTCGATCCGGTCCAGCACGCCACCATGGCCCGGCAGCAGATTGCTGCTATCTTTCATGCCCGCGCGCCTTTTGAACTGCGATTCAGACAGGTCACCAACCACACTGGACGCGACCAGTAATGTCATCCATGCCAGGAAACCGATAAGGCCCGAATGTTCATATACCCTCGCTGCAAAAGTATCCTGCATTGCCGGGATGCGGGTCGAAATCGCGGCTGCCAGCATGACTGCAATCCAGCCGCCGAAAGCACCTTCCCAGGATTTTCCCGGAGAAATCGACGGCGCCAGTTTATGCCGGCCAAAAGCCTTGCCAGAAAAATAGGCGCCGATATCCGCAGTCCAGACAATTGCCATGATAGAAAGCAAAAAAAGCGGCGAGTGTTGAAACGCAGCGACAATCGCAACAAAGCAGCCAAGTATGGCAATACTGTAAAAACCGGCCAGGAATCGGCTGCGAACGCTTTGCAAAGGGGGCAAGCCCTTCGACAGCAAGGGTACAAAGACAAGCAACCAGAGTGCGACACAGGATGCGAACAATGGAGCCGCACCGCTTGCAGCGCCACTCGCAAGAATGATTCCAAACGCCGCAGTCCAGAATATCGCGACCATCATAGGATGGGTGTTGCCGGCTAGCCGAAAACTTTCCCATGACGCTGCGGCAAAAAAAATCGTGGCAATTACAGCAAATGCGGGAAAGTTATTAAAAAATAAAACTGGCAGCAACACCGCCAACAATACCAGTGCGGTAAGCACCCGCATTCTAAGCATCAGGAAGCCTTCTTATTCTCAAGCAACTGTTCGCTTGTGCGTCCGAAGCGGCGCTCACGCTGTTGATAAGATGCAATCGCATCATCCAGTTTTTTTGAATCAAAATCAGGCCAGAAAGTCTCGGTAAAGTACAGTTCTGTGTATGCAAGTTGCCATAGGAGAAAATTCGAAATGCGCTGCTCGCCGCCAGTCCGAATGAACAGGTCCGGCTCCGGTGCATAAGCCATTGCCAGATGGGGCGCCAACTGATCTTCACTGAACGCGGTTGCTTCCGGATTAAGGGCCAGTAATTTGTTGAAGCCTTGCGTCACATCCCAGCGACCGCCGTAATTAGCGCATATTGTGACCGTCAGACGGGTGTTTTCCGCCGTTTTTCTTTCGGCTTGGGAAATCATCTCCTGCAGCTTGACTTCAAATCGGCTGAGATCGCCCACCACCTTGAGTCGGATTCCATTCGCATGCATCCGGGAAACTTCCCGGTCCAGTGCGGTGATGAACAAGCGCATCAAGAGCGACACCTCGTCTGCCGGGCGCCGCCAGTTCTCGGAGCTGAATGCGAACAGGGTCAGAAATCCGATTCCACGATCAATGCAAGCCTCAACAATGTTTCGTACCGTTTCGACACCTTTGGCGTGTCCAGCCACGCGCGGCAGGAAACGCTTGGTCGCCCACCGGCCATTGCCATCCATAATGATGGCAATATGATTGGGCACCGCGGACACTACCGGTACTTGTTGCGTGGAACTCGATTGTGTCATGGCTTTATTAGAAATAGGATTGTCTTGTCGTGAGGGAATTCTGTTTTCGGTTATACCGTCAACACTTCCTTTTCTTTTTCCACTACCAATTTATCAACATCCATAACAAATTTATCCGTCAGTTTCTGTATCTCATCCTGAGCGCGACGTTCGTCGTCCTCCGAACACGCCTTATCTTTCAGTAATTTCTTCAATGCCTCATTGGCGTCACGTCGTATATTGCGAATGGCGATCTTTGCATCTTCCGCTTCATTTTTTACCAATTTCACCATTTCCTTGCGACGCTCTTCCGTCAAGGCCGGCGTCGGTACGCGAATCATATCGCCCTGCGTCGAAGGGTTCAGTCCGAGATCGGATTCACGAATCGCTTTTTCAACCACCGCAACCATCTTTTTTTCCCAGGGCTGAACACCGATGGTGCGTGCATCGATCAAGGTCACATTCGCGACCTGGGTCAACATGGTGGGGTTGCCATAGTAGTCCACTTGGATATGGTCAAGAATTCCAGGGTGTGCGCGTCCTGTGCGCACTTTGGCGAGATCAGCCTTCAGCGCCTCTATCGATTTCTGCATTTTTTGATCGGTATTTTTTTTAATGTCAGGTATGGCCATCTGCATTCCTCTTTTTCAAAGGTTAAATCTTATTCTATTTTCACTGCAATCGTGAACGGTACGCAACACTGCAAGTGCAGTCGACAAAGTGCACTATCGTGGTGGAAATGAAATTAAACGTGAACCAGCGTTCCTTCGTCTTCGCCCATAATTGCTCGTATCAATGCACCAGGCTTGATTATCGAAAACACTTTTATCGGCAATTTTTGATCGCGGCATAAAGCAAAGGCAGTTGCATCCATCACTTGCAGATGTTTTGCAATCGCCTCATCAAATGTGATTGTGGAATAGCGCACCGCATTTGGATCTAGCTTGGGATCGGCGGTATAAACGCCATCAACCTTGGTGGCCTTCAGCACGATGTCGGCGCCGATTTCAGAGCCACGCAATGCTGCAGCAGTATCGGTGGTAAAAAATGGATTGCCGGTACCTGCGGCAAATACGACAATCTTTCCCTCTTCCAGATACTGAAGGGCCTTGGGGCGAACATATGGTTCAACCACCTGTTCGATACTGATGGCGGACATCACGCGCGCAATAAGTCCCGCTTGGCGCATCGCATCGGCGAGCGCCAGAGAGTTCATGACCGTCGCCAGCATCCCCATATAATCGGCGGTGGCACGGTCCATGCCTTGTGCACCCGGAGCCACGCCTCGGAAAATATTGCCGCCACCGATAACAATCGCCAGTTCGACCCCCATACTTGCAACTTCAGCGACGTCCGCAACCATGCGATCAATTGTCGCGCGATTAATGCCGTAGGCATCATCGCCCATCAGTGCTTCTCCGGATAGCTTGAGGAGGACACGCTTGTAGGCAGGTTTTGTCATGAGCTGATTTCCTTTTGGTTGTCCGGATGATTATTCATTGTGCCGTTGAACGCCGTTGAATGATGGCCGATAGGCGAATCATCAAATGGGGTTCGCCGCATGTGCAGTTGCCGGCTGTTATCCCGGCCCAGAAAAACGGGCCTTTCGGCCCGCTTATTCTCGCTTACGCCTGTTTGGCTGCTGCGACTTGGGCCGCAACTTCTGCCGCAAAGTCATCTTGTTTTTTCTCAATGCCTTCACCGACCACATACATCGCGAATGATTTCACGCTTGTATTTGCCGCTTTCAGCATTTGTTCAACGGTTTGCTTGT
This sequence comes from Oxalobacteraceae bacterium, assembly GCA_030698225.1. Lineage (GTDB taxonomy): Bacteria > Pseudomonadota > Gammaproteobacteria > Burkholderiales > Burkholderiaceae_D > AVCC01. Next base: position 51,953 of record JAUYNR010000054.1, read on the forward strand.
CATTTTTCACAAAAGACTGATTGAACAAAGATACTTCTTTCAGGTATTTCTGAACGGAACCATCAACACGTCTGGCTACAATTTCGGCCGACTGCGGCGCTTTGCCGTCAGCTTGCGCCTTGACGGCATCTTCAGCAGCCTTCTGGCTGGCAATCGAACGTTCTTTTTCGATCAATTCCGCAGGCACCTGGTCAGAAGACAATGAAACCGGCTTCATCGCCGCGATATGCATCGCAACATCCTTACCGACTTGCTCATCAGCGCCATCAAATTCGACCATGACGCCGATGCGCGTGCCGTGCAGATACGATGTCAACTTGACAGGCGTTTCAAAACGGACAAAGCGACGAATCGACATATTTTCACCAACGCGACCGATCAGTGCCGAACGAAATTCTTCGACTGTCTGCTCGCCCATCGGCAACGCTGACAAGGCAGAGACATCGGCAGGGTTGTTTTCTGCCGCCAGTTTGGCGCAGGCATTGGCGAAAGCGATGAAATCATCGTTCTTGGTAACGAAGTCGGTTTCGCAGTTGACTTCGATCATTGCACCCACGTTACCTACAATGTAGGTAGTCACAACACCCTCGGCCGTAATGCGCGAAGCAGCTTTGGATGCCTTGCTGCCCAGTTTGACACGCAGAATATCTTCTGCTTTTGTCATGTCACCGTCTGCTTCAGTAAGTGCTTTTTTGCACTCCATCATTGGGGCATCGGTTTTTGCACGTAACTCGCCAACCATCGCCGCGGTAATTGCCGCCATATTAATCTCCTAACTCAATTCACGCCCTATCGGACGTCGATATTCGTGATACGTTCAAAAAAATCAATCAAAAAAAGGGGCGAACATTGTTGCCCCTTTCCTGACGACCGGAAATTCAGAAGAAGGGCTTATGCCTGCTCGCTGACCTCGACGAATTCATCGCCACTGCCGGCCTTGATCGCCTCAACCACATCGTTGACTGCATTGGCACGGCCTTCCAGGATCGCATCCGCTACCCCGCGGGCATACAGCATGATTGCCTTGGAAGAATCGTCGTTACCTGGAATGACATAAGCCACGCCTTCAGGCGAGTGGTTGGTATCGACCACGCCGATGACAGGAATGCCAAGTTTTGCGGCTTCGGTGATTGTGCCCTTGTGGTAGCCGACGTCAACGATGAAAATCGCATCCGGAATGCCGCCCATGTCCTTGATGCCGCCAATCGATTTTTGCAGCTTGATCATCTCGCGATCAAACATCAGTGCTTCTTTCTTGCTCAATTTTTCGACCGAACCATCGGCAATCGATGCTTCCATGTCTTTCAGACGCTTGATTGATGTCTTGATTGTCTTGAAATTGGTCAGCATGCCACCCAACCAGCGCTGATCCACAAACGGAACACCGGCGCGCTGCGCTTCAGCGGCGATGATGTCACGCGCCTGACGCTTGGTGCCAACCATCAGGACTGTGCCGCGGTTTGCCGACAATTGACGGATATGCTTCATTGCCTCCTGGTACATGCCAAGAGTCTTTTCCAGATTGATGATGTGGATTTTGTTGCGGTGACCGAAGATGTACGGAGCCATCTTCGGATTCCAGAAACGGGTTTGGTGGCCAAAATGCACACCGGCTTCCAACATTTCACGCATAGTAACGGACATAATATCTCCAGGGTTAGGTCTGGAATCCGGTCAGCCACCTCATCTTGAGGCACCCTTTCTCGACCGGATTCGCGATTTTTCAAAATATTAGCTCTTTGTAAAACAAGCTAGCCGGAGATTTTACCCTAATTTCAGGGTTTCTTTCAAGCGCGGCAATGACGTAACGCAGGGCGATTGCATGAAGGGTCAGTTGTTTAGGCCCAGTAACCTGCCAAGGTAATCCACGTTCCAACCTGCTTTCAGTCGCTTATTGGCGATGCCGAGTTTCGTGGTGGTGTCGCTTTTCAGTAGGTTGAGCGCAATAC